>CBIHOT010000007.1:0-132122 GCA_966211495.1 uncultured Roseateles sp.
TCGGCCATGCGGCGATCCAGATGGATTTCGCAGTTGCCGGTGCCCTTGAACTCTTCGTAGATCACTTCGTCCATCTTGGAGCCGGTGTCCACCAGAGCGGTGCCGATGATCGTCAGCGAGCCGCCTTCTTCAATGTTGCGGGCCGCGCCGAAGAAGCGCTTGGGGCGCTGCAGGGCGTTGGCGTCCACACCACCGGTCAGCACCTTGCCGGAGCTGGGCAGCACGTTGTTGTAGGCACGGGCCAGACGGGTGATCGAGTCCAGCAGGATGATCACGTCCTTGCGGAGTTCGACCAGGCGCTTGGCCCGTTCGATCACCATCTCGGCCACCTGCACGTGGCGGGCGGCCGGCTCGTCGAAGGTCGAGCTGATCACTTCGCCGCGCACCGTGCGCTGCATTTCGGTCACTTCTTCGGGGCGCTCGTCCACCAGCAGCACCATCAGGTGAGCGTCGGGATAGTTGGCTGCGATCGAGTGCGCCAGG
The DNA here is from genome assembly GCA_966211495.1 of uncultured Roseateles sp. GTDB lineage: Bacteria > Pseudomonadota > Gammaproteobacteria > Burkholderiales > Burkholderiaceae_C > Roseateles. Next base: position 484 of record CBIHOT010000007.1, read on the forward strand.
TGCTGCATCATCACCGTCTTGCCGCTCTTGGGCGGGGCGACGAGCAATGCGCGCTGGCCTTTGCCCAGCGGGGCGATCAGGTCGATGATGCGGCTGGTGATGTTGTCATCGCCGCGAATGTCACGTTCCAGCTTGAACTGCTCTTTCGGGAAGAGCGGTGTCAAGTTCTCGAACATGATCTTGTGCTTGGACTCCTCGGGCGTCAGGCCGTTGACGCGGTCCACCTTCACAAGCGCGAAGTAACGCTCGCCGTCCTTCGGCACGCGCACTTCGCCTTCGATCATGTCGCCGGTGTGCAGATTGAACCGGCGGATCTGGCTGGGCGACAGATAGATGTCGTCCGTCGAGGCCATGTAACTGGTCTCGGGGGAGCGCAGGAAGCCGAAGCCGTCCGGCAAGACCTCCAGCACGCCGTCGCCGAAGACTTGCTCGCCGGCTTTGGCGCGTTTTTTCATGATCGCAAACATCAGCTCCTGCTTGCGCATGCGAGCGACGTTGTCGATCTCCAGTTCTTCGCCCATTTTGATCAGGGCGGAGACGTGAAGCGCCTTCAGTTCAGAAAGATGCATGGGGTGACCCGGTCTGTCGTCCAGGACCTGCCAAGGCCAGGGACACAAACAACGGCGAGTCCAGGCGTCCCGCGGCCCTCCATGGCGTCCATTGCCATGCCGGACCCGGCGATCGCAAGGGATGAAACCTTGACGGTCGCCGGTCTGGTGACTTCATGCGCCGGAGCAGGGCAGGCCGGAGGGTCTGCGCGCTTCAACGGGAAGCTGAGGGACATGCGGGAGCTTGGGCGCCGAGTCCACGCGCTCATCCGGGGTGCTTGCCAAACGGTGCGGTAAAGCTGTGCGGTGAAGCACATTCGTCTGGCGCTCAACCCGGGGCGGGCGTGGTGGCAACAGGTCCGCAGGGGCGCTCGGCCCACTGCGGATGAGGAGATTATAGGTGGGCGTCCAGGAAGGACGTCAACTGCGCCTTGTTCAGGGCGCCGACCTTGGAGGCGACCAGCTGGCCACCCTTGAACAGCATCAGCGTCGGAATGCTGCGGATGCCGTACTTGGCGGCGACTTCGCGGTTGTCGTCCACATTCAGCTTGGTGATGCTGACGCGGTCTGCGGAGGACTGGGCCACTTCTTCCAGAATCGGCGCAATCATCTTGCAGGGGCCGCACCATTCGGCCCAGAAATCGACCAGCACCGGCTTGTCGGCTTGGATGACGTCGCTGTCGAAAGACGCGTCGGAAATATGTTTGATCTGTTCGCTCATGAAGGAGTCCTTGCTGAAACCCGTTGGCTGGCCCGAGGCGGGGATCCAGGCACAATGATTCTTACACAAAGCCCTGAGCCCGCTTGTCGAGTGGGTACTCGACCTACATAGGGGTGATCGGGCTCAACACAAGATGGCCATTCCGGCCGGCAGCTGCCGACTTGTTTCTGCTCGCCTGTTTCTGCTTACCTGTTTCAGTTCACCTGTTCAGTTCACCCGTTTCTGCTCACCAGTGCCTGTGACTCACCCCAGCGATCTTCCGCCCGCTACACCGCCCGGTGCACGGCCCGCTTCACCGCGCGATTTGCCGCCTGATTCGGCGTCGTTGCCGCTGGACGAGGGTGCAGCAGGTGTTGCGTCCGCGCCTCAGGCACCGGACCTTTCCTTTGCGCTGGACAGCGCCCACGCCAATGGCGTCTTCTGGGACCGGCTCGCCGAGCAGGCCGCCCGTTGGCTGGAATCCCAGGGGCTGCAGGCGCGGGATGCCGTGCTGCTGCTGCCCTTCGCCCAGCATCTGCAGCCGGCCCGCCGTGCGTGGATGAAGCTCAGCCGATGGCAGCCCCGCATTGAAACCACCCACAGCCTGGCGTCCGCGCTGGGCCCGAGCGCGCTGCCGCAGGCCCTTCAGCTGACCTTTGATGCCGCCATCGACGCGCTCGCGGCGCGGCAACTGTTGCGCGGCCAGAGCTGGGCCCAGGCCCTGCGTCAGGAAGATCCCCGCGCGTTTGATGCGGCCGTGCTGCGTCTGGTCGAAGCGGCGCATGCGCTGGCCCGGGCCGCGCAATTGCGGTCGCCGGACGGGCGATTGGCGTTCTGGTCGGAGGCGCGTGAGGTGCTGGCGGCGCAAAGTGGCGCCGGACAGCTGGAACGGGCGCTGTTGCTGGTCGCACTGGAATGGGCCGCGGCGGATCCGCGCGCGCCGGCCACCGACGCCCTGTTTGACCTTCGCCCCAGCGCCTGGCTGCATCTGCAGGCGGGTGGGCCGGATCCGCTGGCCGAGGCGCTGCTGAGTTCGGCCCAGGCGGCCGGTGTGCCCTGTCTGCGCCTGAGCGCCGACCTGCCGCTGGAGGACGCCTTCGCCCGCGGCCTGCCGCCGGCCCAGGTCGCACAGGCCCTGTGCGACGACTTCGAAGACCTGGCGCAGTGCAGTGCCGCCTCGGTGCTGGATCACTTGAACGCCGGCCGGACGCCGGTCGCACTGATCGCGCAGGACCGGGTGCTGCTGCGCCGTGTCCGCGCCCTGCTGGAGCGTCAGGGCGTGGGCATCGCGGACGAGACCGGCTGGACGCTCGCCACCACCGCACCGGCTGCGCAATTGATGGCGCTGCTGCGAGCCGCCCGCCGGGATGCGACCGTCGATGAATGTCTGGCCTGGCTGAAGACACCCCTGGCGACGAGCCTGCGGGAGCGGGCTGGCACCGGGGCCTTGTCGGCGCTGGAAGCCCGCTGCCGTCAACGCGGCTGGTCGTCGCCGGCCGCGGTGCGGGAGGACCGGCTGCTGCCGGGGTCGGCCCGGCTCTGGAAGCTCTCGCGGGAGGTGCTGGCCACGTTCCAGGGTGGGGGCAGCCGCAGCCTCGAAGACTGGCTGGAACTGCTGAAAACCGTGCTCAAGCGCCTTGGCGCGGATGAGCAACTGGCGGCTCAACCCGCCGGCGGGCCTCAGTTGCTGGATGCGCTGTGGCTCAAGCGCTCGCCCTGGCCGGGTTCCGCGCACGAAGCGGTGGTGAAGGAGACGACGCTCAGTGCGTCCGAATTCACGGCCTGGGTGTCCGCCACGCTGGAGGCGGCGCAATATGTGCCCCCACTGCAGGGGGAGCTGCAGGTGATGATCACGCCGCTGGCGCGCGCGATGCTGCGCCCGTTTGGCGCGGTGGTGCTGCCGGGCGCGGATGCCGCCACGCTGGGGCCGGTCCCGGCGGGGCCGGTGCTGGTCAGCGATACGCTGGCACGGCAGATGGGGCTGCCCACGATCGAGGACAAGCGTGCCGCGCTGGCCAGCCAGTTCACCCAGCTGCTCCGGTCGCCCGCGCTGACGCTGCTGCGCTGCGCCCATCGGGGCAGCGAACCGCTGGCGGCCAGTCCCTTGCTGGATCGGCTGGATCTGGCGCGGCAGTCTGCCGGGCTGGGGCCTTTGCCGCGCTGGGTCGATCCCCGCGTGAACGTATCGGTGCCGGTGCGCCTGCAAGGCCGCGCCAGCGCGCGTGCGGCCGGCACCCTGCCGGCGGCCTTGAGTGCGAGCGCAGTCGAGTCCTTGCGGCAGTGCCCATATCAGTTCTTTTCCCGTGTGTTGCTGGGCCTGCGCGAGGTCCAGGAGCTGGACCAGCAGGCAGACAAGCGCGACTACGGCACCTGGCTGCATGCGGTGCTGCATCAGTTCCACACCGAGCGGCGCGATGGTGTGGAGCCCGAGCTGAGCGACGAAGCCCGCCTGCAGCGCGCCGCCCAGACGCAGATGCAGGCGCTGGGCCTGTCGGCCGCGGAGTTCCTGCCGTTTTCGGCGAGCTTTGCGCGCTTCGTGCCGGCTTATCTGGCGTGGCTGGCTGAGCGAGCCGCGCAGGGGCACACCTTTGTCGAGGGCGAGGTGGAGTGCGAAGTCCGGCCCTGGCAGGCCGGTGATCCTGCGCTGGCGCCGGTGCGGCTGCGCGGACGCATCGACCGGATCGACGCCGGCCCGGACGGTCGCCGCCTGATCGACTACAAGACCGGGAGCCTGAAGGGTCTCAAGGACAAGGTGGCCGACCCGCTGGAAGACACGCAGCTTGCCGTCTACGCCACGCTGGTGCGTGCGGACGCCGAGGAGGCAACGGACGATCGGGGCCCCTCGGCAGGCCTCTTTGCCGAGTACCTGGCCCTGGACGACGCCAAGGGCATCGCCGCCGTCGAGCATCCCGAGGTCGCCCATACCGCCGCGCAACTGGTGCAGGGCTTGGGAGAGGACCTGCTGGCCATCCACCGTGGTGACGCCTTGCCGGCACTGGGGGAGGGCGTGGCTTGTGAGTATTGCGACATGCGCGGCCTTTGCCGCCGAGACGATTGGGAAGGAGCCGCACCATGACGGCGGCTGAAGAACGGGGCGACGAGCACATGGGCGTGGTCGCTGCCTACACCCTCAACGGCGCGCCGGTCGCCCGCGAGCGCTTTTATGCACTGGCCTGCGACCCGGCGCGCAGCGTCGTGGTGGAGGCCTGCGCTGGTGCTGGCAAGACCTGGATGCTGGTGTCCCGCATCCTGCGTGCGCTGCTGGACGGCACCCAGCCGCAGGACATCGTCGCCATCACCTTCACCCGCAAGGCGGCGGGCGAGATGCGGGAGCGGCTGAACGAATGGCTGCATGAATTCGCGCATTGCGATGATGCAGGCCGTGTGGCCGCATTGCGTCAGCGCGGGCTGTCCGAATCAGAGGCCGAAGCCTTGGCGCTGTCGCTCGCCGGTCTTCAGCAGCGCCTGCTGCAGGGCGCACGAGCGGTGGAGATCCGCACCTTCCATGCATGGTTCTCGCAGCTGCTGCGGGCGGCGCCGCTGGAGCTTCTGCAGGCGCAAGGGCTGTCGCCCGAGCTGCAACTGCTGGAAGACGAGAGCGATCTGATGCCGGAGCTGTGGCAGCGCTTCCACAGCGCGGTGCTGGCCGACGCAGCCCTGCTGGCGGACTATCAATCGCTGTGCGTGACGCAAGGGCGCAATCGCCTGACGGACTGGCTGCTGTCGGCCTTTGCCAAGCGGGTGGAGATCCGTCTGGCGCATCAATCGGGCCGGCTGCTGGACAGCATGCCGGATGCCGCGGATGTGGCGCCGGAGTTCGCGGCCTACGAGCATCCGATGCAGGCGTTGGCGTCGCTGCGACGGGAGCTGCAGGCGCAGGCCGTGGCGCTGGGGAGCATGAAGGCCGCAGGCGCCAAGAAGGCGGCCGCTGCGGTTGAACACGCCTTGCTGCTGGACGACGAATCCGCCTTGCCGGCCATTCGGGCGGCGCTGTTCACCGCCAAGGGCACGCCACTGAAGGCACTCGGCGATGCGCCGGAATTGATGCAACTGCTCGATCAGCTATCCCGGCTGCAACTGGCGCTGGATCAACGTCAGGCGCGGGTGTGGCACCGGCAGATGTGCGGTCTGGCGCTGGTGCTGCTCGATCAGTTCGAAAGACTCAAGCGCGAGCGGGGTCTGGTCGACATGAACGACCTGGAGCGCGGCGCCCTGGCCCTGCTTGGGGATGCGGGCCTGGCGGGCTGGGTGCAGGAGCGGCTTGACGCGCAAGTGCGGCATCTGCTGATCGACGAATTCCAGGATACGAGTCCGCTGCAATGGCATGCGCTGTATGCGTGGCTCTCCGGATATGTGGGGGCGGGCGGCGGCGCGAGTGGTCAGCGGCCCCCGTCCGTCTTCATCGTGGGTGATCCGAAGCAGAGCATCTACCGGTTCCGACGGGCCGAGCCCCGGGTGTTTGCGGCCGCCAGGGACTTTGTGCGCGAGGGCTTGAACGGCGTGCTGCTGGCGTGTGATCACACCCGGCGCAACTCCCCGCAGGTGCTGGCGGCGGTGAATGCGGTGTTTGACGTCGCGACGCGAGCTCAGCAGTACAGCGGGTTCCGTGCGCACACCACCGAGTCCGGCGACGGACATCCGCTGGATGGGGTGTTCCATCTGGTCGATGAGGGCGCGGACGGGGGAGAGGATGACGCGGTGGCTGTGGCCGATGCTGCACCCGTGCCACATGAAGTCGAGGCGGGCGCCGGGCTGGCGGCGACTGCGAACGTGGAACGCGTGGGCGGTATGGCTGGAGCCGGGCAGCGGCCGCGTGATCCGGATACGTGGCGGCCGAGCCTGATCGAGCCGCGTCGTGAGGCAGAGTTGCACCGGCGGGAGGCTGAGGCGGCGCGGATCGCCGATGCCATCGAGGATCTGCTGCAGAGCGGGGAGGCCGAGCCCGGGGATATCTTCGTGCTGGCTCGCAAGCGGGATGGGTTGCGGGTGCTGGCGCAGATGCTCAAGTCGCGTGGCATCGCGCATGCAGCACCGGAAGACATGGCGCTACTGGACGCGCCCGATGTGCGAGACCTGCTGGCCTTGCTCGACCTGCTCGCGTCGCCTGGGCATCACCTGTCGATGGCGCATGCGCTGCGCAGTCCGCTCTTCGGGGCGACGGAGGAAGATCTGCTGGATTTGGCGGCGCGCGCCAGGGAGATGGCGACAGCGACGGCGATGCCGGCAGAGGCATCGGCGCTGCAGAGCTCCGCAACCGCAGCGGTTGATCTCCCGCCGGACTGGCATGACGCCATGCCGATGGCGGACGAGGAGGTTGCGGCCCTGGAGCGCGGCAGCGATAGGGAGGGGCTGGCGTCGCAGCCGGAACCAGCAGAAGGACCGGAAAGCGGACCGGGGCCAGAGTATGAGTACGAGTTCGATCCCGGGCCCGATCTCGAGCCGTCCAGGAATGAGGGGGCTGCAGTGGCGGACCCGATGTCCGCCAGTGAGGCGCAGCAGGAGCCCGCTGGATGGTGGGCAGCGCTGATGGTGGCCCCTCCGGAGACGCTCAGTCCGGCTCTGTCGCGGGCGCGGGATCTCTTGCCCCGGTGGGCGCCGTACGCCATTGAGCGCAGTCCGCATGATCTGCTGGATGCGATCGTGCACGAAGGTGACCTGATGGCGCGGATCGCCGCCGTGGTCCCGCCCAGCGAGCGCCGGGCGCGTCTGCATGCGGTCGAAGCGATGCTGTCATTGGCGCTGGATCTGGATGGTGGCCGCTATGCAGGCCTTTATGGATTTGTCCGGTCGCTCAAGCAGCGCGCGCTGAAGCTGGCCGCACCGGCCGAGCCCGAGGCGGTGCAACTGCTGACCGTTCACGGCGCCAAGGGGTTGGAGGCGAAGGTGGTGATCCTGATGGACACCGAAGCCGGCCCCGCCCGCGCCGAGTCGATGGCACTGGCGGTGTCGTGGCCGGTGCAGGAAGAGTCGCCGCAGACGGTGGCCTTTCTGGTGTCGGAAAGCCGGCCTCCTGCGTCCTTGCAGCCACTGCTGGAGGAGGAGAAGGATCAGCGGCAGCGGGAGGAGCTCAACGCGCTGTATGTGGCGATGACGCGCGCGCGTCACCGCTTGCTGATCAGTCGCACGCCGGCCAAACGGGCCAGCAGCTCGGCGACATGGTGGGCTCGATTGATGCCGTTGTCAGCACCTTTGACCGTGAGCAAGCGTGCGGGGGGCGGGCTTGGAGTGCCGTGCCGTGTGGCGGGTGCTGGCGAGGATACCGAGGCGGGCGGATCCCCGGCCGCTGGAGTGGCGGAGGGTGCTGATCAGGCGGGGTCTGCCACCGGAGCAGGACCAGCGCAGCCCTCCGCGACTGGCGGTGTGGCGTGGCTCAAGAGATTGCCCAGTGCGCCTGCAGCGGCTCCGGGATCGCCTGCTGCGAGCGGCCTGGCGGCGGCCGGGGTCGGGACTGCGGCGGTCCACCGCATGGCCGGCGCGGCTGCCTCCTCAGCCGCTGGGATGTCGGGGCCGACTGGCGGCGGTGCGCTGGGCCAAGGTCCCGAGGTGGTCGACGACAGCGCCGCGCTGGGCGAAGCGCTGCATCGCGTGCTGGAATGGCATAGCGGGCCGCAGGGTCGCCAGCACACGCTGGAGCGATTGATGGCTGCCGCCGCGCAGATGTACGGCCTGGATGCCCGGCGCGACGAGCGCCTGCAACGAAGCGTCAAGGCAATTCTGGGCAGCAGTGCCTGCGCGCCGTTCTTCGACCCGGCACAACTGCGCTGGCAGGGCAACGAAGTGCCCCTCAGCTGGCATGACCTCGACATGCGTCTGGACCGGCTGGTCTGCGTGCGCGGGGAGGGCGTGCAGCCGGACACCTGGTGGGTGCTGGACTACAAGCTGCATCCGGCACCGCAGAACAATCCGGAGTATGTGGACCAGCTCTGGCGCTACCGGGAGGCGGTGCGCGCGCTGCAGCCCGGGGAGCCGGTGCGCTGTGCTTTCATCACCGGGCAAGGACGGCTGATCGACTGCACAGAACAAGTTGCTGACAGAATCGATTTTGGGAGCTGAATTTCCGGCTACAATCTAATTCTTCGTCGGGGCGTAGCGCAGTCTGGTAGCGCATCTGCTTTGGGAGCAGAGGGTCGCGAGTTCGAATCCCGCCGCCCCGACCATTTATCTCATTGAGCCGAAAGGGGTTTTTCCCCTCTCGGCTCAATTCTTTTGTGGCGTCCGCTGTCTATCGTGGCGACACGGGACGCACCGGGAGCAGCGTCAGCGCCCACCGTGGCGCGCCACGGGCTTACTTCTTGAAGATCTTGCGCAAGACGGCAATCACAACAACGCCGACCAGGATGTAGACGAAGATCTTGCCGGTGGAGCGGCCCTTGGCATAGGCCTCACTGGTGGTATCCACCGCGAAGGCGATGGCAGGCGTCAGGACGGAGATTGCGGCGGCGAGGGTCTGGAGGGGCAAACGTTGCTTCATTGAGCGGTCCTGCGACGAGGTTGAGTGCATTGCGCGGCCCTTTGCTTGCGGTGCAGGGCAGGGCGAACGAATGCTAATGGCTCGCGGCAGTGGTGCCCTCAGGGCCATCCATGAACAACCGCGGGGCGTCGCTTTCGCCCAACGTCCGAGGTTCATTCATCCAAGTGGCCGCCGAGTCGCTTTCGAGTGCGCGCTGGGTCGCTGATTGCTCACTCATCCGTCACTATCGGGCCAAATGCTCAGCGGTGCGGAGTCGTCTCAAGCCACCTTGAACACGCTGACCACACCCACCAGCGTGTTGGCCTGGTGGCGCAGGCTCTCGGCGGCGGCCGCAGATTCTTCGACCAGTGCGGCGTTCTGCTGCGTGACCAGATCAATCTGCGACATGGCAGTGCCCATCTGCCCCACGCCGGTCGCCTGTTCCCGACTGGATGCGCGAATCTCCCCAACGATCACGGTCACATCCTGGATCGCCTGGACGGCACCCAGCATGGCGGAGCCCGCGCGATCCACGAGGGCCGAGCCTTGTTCGGCCTGGACCACGCTGCCCTGAATCAACTGCTTGATCTCTTTGGCCGCAGTCGCGCTACGCTGCGCAAGCGCGCGGACCTCGCTGGCCACAACGGCGAAACCCCGACCTTGCTCGCCGGCCCGAGCGGCCTCCACCGCGGCGTTCAGTGCCAGGATGTTGGTCTGGAAGGCGATGCTGTCGATCGTGCTGGTGATGTCGGAAATGCGCTTTGAGCCGGCATCAATCTCCTGCATCGTCCGCACCATGTCGTCGAACACCGATCCCACCTCACTCACCGCCCGCGAGGCGCCTTGAGCCACCTCGTCGGCGCGGACCGCATGATCCGCGTTGTTGCGCACGGTCGTGCCCAGCTCTTCCATCGTCGCGGCGGTTTGCTGAAGGGCGCTGGCCTGTTCTTCGGTGCGATGACTGAGGTCTGCATTGCCCGTCGCAATCTGAGAGGTGCCCGTGGCAATCGATTCAGATGAATCGCGAACCACGCTCACGATGTTGGACAGGTCGGACCGCATGCGGCCTAAGGACGCCAGCACGCTGTTCGAGGGTGCACCTGATTCGCCGCTGATCAGCGTGAGATTGCCCATGGCCACCTGCGCAGCCGCCTTGCCAAGGTCCGATGGCTCCGCACCGAGGGCGCGGAAGACCGATCGCAGGATCAGCCAGCAGGCCGCCACGGCCACCATCAAGCCGATGGCCACGAGAACGCCAAAAGTCCTCAGGTCGCTCTCGATGGCTTCGTCCGCAGCTTTCATCAGGATCTCAGTGCGGCGTTCCGTGTAGTCCGCATAAGCCTCGCTGGCTTGCTCCAGCTGGGCCAGCAGCGGACGGCACTGTTCATTCATTCGCCGCACGGCCTCTTCATGCTGTCCATCCAACGCAAGGCGCACGATATCCAGCGCCACGGGCGCATACAAAGCTTCCACCCGGGCGATCTCCTGGATCTTCGCGCGCGCTTCCGGACTGACGTCATTCGCTTCGGAGAGCTGGAGCAGAAGGGCCAGCTGCGTTTTGGCTCGCTCATGCGCCTTTTCCACCCGCTGCTTTTCAATGCGCACGTCTTCCACGCCGCTGACCAGCACCAGATTGCGCGCTGCGATGGCACGGGCTTCGACAGCATGCTGAACGGCGCTCGCCACATGGGCGCGGCGCGTCACGCCTTCGCTGAAAGCGTCAAAAAGATCGTTTGAATGGCGCAGGCCTTTCCAGGCAAACAGTGCGATGGCCAGCAGCAGAATGATCAAAGCCCCGAAGGCGACGATCAGCTTGGACCGCATCGATAAATTGTTGAAACGCACATTCAGCTCCAGCGAAAGGTTTATTCGCTAAAAATGATAGTGCGATAGCGATTTTGCGATTTGAATGGATCAGCGGGATTCAGATAACAACGTGAATTTCTGCATCAAGTGGGCCACCCTGTCGATCCGCCATGGCGTTGGAACCACAAATGCGCGCCACTGCCCAACGGGAAGGGCGAAGGCGGAAAGGGGAACGGGGTAAGGAGGAGAGGGCTGATGTTGGGAGTCCAGCTTGCCGCGCATCAAGGCCAAGCCAACCCCAATCCAGGAGCTCTCGATGGAAGCCACCGCCACCCTCGGAAAAGTCTCGCCCAGCATCACGAAGATGATTCGAATGGATCACTCTCATGTGATGGTCACCTTCCACAAATATCAGCCGGACGCCTCGCCGTCGAAGAAGCAGGCCATCGTCAATACGGTGACGCTGGCGCTGGAGATCCACGCGCAGCTGGAAGAGGAGATCTTCTATCCCGCCCTGGAGCAGGTGGCTGCCAACAATCCTGCCCTCCAGAAGGCCAAGCCGGAGCACGATGAGATGAAGCGTCTCATTGCGAAGCTGCGAGCCATGGCGCCCACGGACGCCGGGTACGACGACACCTTCATGGAATTGATGCGGGACGTCGTGCACCATGTGGCCGACGAAGAAACGATCATGTTGCCCGCCGCAGAAAAGCTTCTGAAGGACCGCCTGGGCGAGCTCGGCGCGCAGATGACCAAACGGCGCCTGCAGCTCGCAGCACCGCATGCCGGTGAAATGCTCGTCAATGGCGCCCGAGCCATGCCTGTGGCCACCATGGGCATGGCAGCGGCGCTGCTGGCAGGGGGATGGTTGGTGGCTCGGGCGTTGCGGCCCACGTCGCCGTCATCCGCCCTCAGGACCCGCTTCCACTTGTGAGGCGGTGCGGGCCGCGCATGCGGCCGCCGTTGGCGGCCGTGTCATCGCTCGCTACGATTCGTCGCGTCAGGCGAGGGCGGCCGACGGCAGCTTGAAGACGGCGACATTCTCCACCAGTTGCTCGGCTTGAACTTTCAGGCTTTCGGCCGCCGCTGCGCTTTCTTCGACCAAGGCGGCGTTCTGCTGGGTGACCTTGTCCATCTGGCTCACGGCTTCACCCACCTGGGAGATGCCTGAGCTTTGCTCCTGACTGGCCGAGCTGATTTCGGCAACGATGTCATTGACTCGTCGGATGGATTCCACAATCTGTCCCATGGTGGCGCCGGCATGGTCCACCAGGCTGGTGCCTTGCTCGACTTGAGACACGCTGTGATGGATCAGCGTCTTGATTTCCTTGGCTGCATCGGCACTGCGCCGTGCCAGCGTGCGCACTTCACTGGCCACCACCGCGAAGCCGCGACCTTGTTCCCCGGCCCGGGCCGCTTCGACAGCCGCATTCAGCGCCAGGATATTGGTCTGGAAGGCAATGCCGTCGATCACGCCGATGATGTCGCCGATCTTGCGGCTGCTTTCACTGATGCCCTGCATCGTCGACACCACCTTGCCGACCACTTCGCCGCCCGACGTGGCAATGGCCGTGGCCGCTTGCGCCAGCTGATTGGCTTGCTGTGCATTGTCTGCATTGTTGCGGACGGTGGTGTTGAGCTGCTCCATCGTGGCCGCCGTCTGCTGCAGTGCGCTGGCCTGCTCCTCAGTGCGCTGGCTCAGGTCCTGATTGCCCTGCGCAATCTGCGCGCTGGCCGTGGCCACGCTTTCGGAATTGGCTCGCACGCCGGACACGACGTTGGACAGGCTGGACTGCATGCGCGCCACATTGGCCAGAACACTGGACGAATCGGATGCTTCCGCCTGGAGTCGATAGGTGAGGTCACCGCCGGCCACCCGGGCGACCGCCTGGCTGAGCGCCTCCGGTTCCGCGCCCAGTGAGCGACGCAGGTTGCGGGACAGCGACCACCCCACGAATCCGCCCACGACCGCCATCAACAAGGCGAGTGCGGACAGGACCAGGGCGCCGAATCGGGCGGTTTCGTTGGCGCTCTTCGCCAGGCCATCGGCGATCTCCTGCTGCAGTGCCTTGGATTGGTCCACCGCTTCGAACAGCTGGGACTGCAGGGGGCGCACCTTGTTGAACAAGTGCTCGCCGGCCGCTGCCTTGTCTCCGTTGACGGCGAGGGCAATCGCTTCATCCAGCGCCTTGTTGTAAACAGGACGCTGCTCCACGATGATTTTGAGCAGCTCCTTGCCGCGTGGGAGCGTCACCGTCTTGTCCAGTGTGCCCAGCAGTTCGGAGTTTCTCGCCCGAAGCTCAGCCATCTTTTTCTTTTCCGCCTCGACAAACGCCGGATCCGTATTGATGACGGCATTGCGGACGAAGCGGCCGATGGATTGCAGGTTGTCCTTGAGCTCGCTGAACTGGGCCACTTTCACCATGCGGTTGGTGGCCAGTTGCTCAATGTCGGCACTGAGTCCGTTGAGCTTCATCACGGCGAAGGTCACGCTCGCGATGCCCAGAGTGATCGTCACGCCGAAGCCCAGGGCCAAGCGCTTGCCAACAGTCAGTGTCTTCATCGTTGCTTCCTTCCGGTGGGGCGCACTTGGACGGACGGTTCGAAGAAACGCCGGGTGTGCGCTTGGTGACCGAAATGTACAAAAATATCATTTCGACAGAATGTGAAAAAACGCACATGTATCACGTTTGAAGCAATAAAAGCGGAACGAAACGGCTTCTGTGCTCCCCACCGGAAGCGTACTGAAAACTGCTGCAGTACGCTCATACCCACGGCGGGATGGGGCTTCCAACGGGCCTCCGGTGCTTTTTTTAGCGGCCCGGGCTGATCCGTGATCAATAGCGCGAAGTCATCGCCACAATGGTTAAAAATGATCATGACAATGGCAAAAATGATAGAGAATCCGCCATCGAATCAAATTGATCATTTCGGAGTGCTTATGAAAACCCGTTTTGGTGTTGGCGCAAAGCTGGCAGCTAGCTTCGGCCTGGTATTGCTGATGCTCATTGGCCTTGGCATCACTGCCGTCATCCAGCTGGCGCGGGTCAATGACGTGGCGGACGACATGCACACCAACTGGCTTCCTTCCACGCGCCAGGTCAACGCCATTTCACAACACGTCAATCGCTACCGCATTCGCGAGTACCGCGTGCTCGTCACCGAGGCCGAGAAGATGCCGGCCGCGCTGGCCCGTCTTCAGGAATCGAAGGAAGCGATCGACAAAGCCATCACCGCCTACGGGCCGATGGTGAGTTCCGAGGAGGAGGGCCGCAAATACAAGGAAGTCGCGACGCTGTGGGCGAAATACCTGGAGCGCGCAGACCAACTGAAGTCGGCCGCAACGTCCGGCGATCTCGGCGTCGCCAAGCGGCTGGTGACGGTCGATGGCTTGGCAACGTTTGACCAGCTGAACAAAGCCATGGAAGAGTTGGCCGACATCAATAGCCAGGGCGCACAAGGCGCGGCCGAGTTGGGCTCGCAGATCTACGCCAATGGCAAGGTCACCGTGCTCGTGGTCAGCCTGCTGGCGATCTTCGTGGGCAGCGGCTGCGCCTTCATCATCACCCGCGGCATCACCCGCCCGCTGGCCGAGTCGGTCAAGCTGGCCGAAACGGTGGCCGGTGGCGACCTGACCGTGACGCTGAATGTGCGTGGCACGGATGAGGTGGCTCACCTCCAGCTCGCCTTGCTGAGCATGGTGGACCGTCTCAAGGGCGTGGTGGCCCAGGTGCGGGATGGCGTGTCCGCCGTCTCTGGCGCGTCCAGCCAGATTGCCGCGGGCAATTCGGACCTCTCATCGCGCACCGAAAGCACTTCGGCCAATCTGCAGCAGACGGCCTCCAGCATGGAGCAGTTGACTGGCACGGTCTCCCAATCTGCGGACACCGCGCGCCAAGCCAACCAGATGGCCGCGAGTGCCGCCGAGGCTGCGCAAAAGGGCGGTGAAGCCGTGGGGCAAGTGGTGGAGCGGATGCGCGAAATCAGCGATGCCTCCCGCCGCATCAGCGACATCACCAGCACCATTGACAGCATTGCCTTCCAGACCAACATCCTTGCATTGAATGCAGCCGTCGAGGCAGCCCGTGCAGGCGAGCAGGGGCGTGGCTTTGCCGTGGTCGCCAGTGAAGTGCGCACGCTCGCCCAGCGCAGCGCGGTCGCCGCCAAGGAGATTCGCGGTTTGATCGATCATTCCGTGCAGACGGTGAGCGCCGGATCGACCGAAGTGGCCAAGGCGGGTGAAGCCATGGGCCAGATCGTCAACGGCGTCAGCCGCGTGACCGACCTGATGGGCGAGATCGCCGCGGCCAGCAGCGAGCAGCGGGATGGCATCAATCAGGTCAACCAGTCGGTGGCCAATCTGGACCAGATGACGCAGCAGAACGCCGCGTTGGTGGAAGAGTCTTCGGCCGCTGCAGCGTCCCTGCGGGATCAGGCTGCCCGGTTGGCGGATGTGGTGGCGGTCTTCCGGGTGGGCATGGCGACTTAAGAGGCGACCGGCTCGGTGGCTTCTTCTTCCACCGTGGATTTCCATCCCTTCGGACCTGCGGTGGCGACGATTTTCTGGTGGATGAGTCGCTCCACCTCCATGACACGATGGAAAGCCTTGCGCAGCGGCTCATCGCCCTGCGCATGGGACAGATAGCACAGCCGGATCAGTGCGTCGTTGGCTTTGGGGACCTTGCCATGGCGCTCCCAGAGGCTCACCGCCTGTTCGGAGACGCCCTGCGCCTTGGCCAGGGCGGCCTGTGAGATGCCCATCTGCACGCGCAGGAACCGGAATTCCTTGCCGGACAGGCGGGCGGGCTTGCCAACGATCCGCTGAGCCAGCAGCGCCAGCAGTTCGTCCGCATGCGCGACGGAAATGCCAGGGCCATAGGCGGTTGATTTGGTGGTGTAGCCGTTGGCGAGCCACACATTGTCCAGGCCGCATTCGGTGTAGTGATGCATGAGCCGCTTCCTTTCAGACAATCACGGTGATGATGAGCAGGTCGGGTTCATCATCGGATAACGCCACGCAGGTGGTCAGGTCTCGCTCCGCCCCCCACCAGTTCATCCGACAGACGAGGTGACCGGTCTTCAAGTCCTGTTCCGGCGGAGTTCGGAGACTGCCTCGGCGCAGACATTCGAAGACTTCCGCCATGGAGACCTTTCTTTCGGCCATGCGCTTGCGGGCGTGCGCCGTCAGCACGACGCGCTCGGTACAGGCAGCATGACTTCGGATGTGGCGTTGCAATTGCTGCAGCGAGAGCCGGTTCAGGCTCATGGCTGCAACCCATAAAAATTATGGGTCCAATGGTAGGCGATTTTTACCGCGTGTGGAAGTGGGTCGGTGGGAGAGCGCATGGTTGGCAAGCCTTTCTCAGGGCGTGGCCGCATGGCGGCCGTGGCATGCCAACACTCTCGCCGACCGCCTATCGGGGCGGCCAGCCGCGACTCACACCCGTGGTTCGCCAGACTGAAGGATGTGGGAGATGCAGAACAAGCAGCGCTTTTCGCTCGATCAAACGGTGATCCTCAGACGCTTCAATGGTGAGGTGAGCGCCCCGGATGGCACACCGCCTGGCCATGACTACTGGCGGCTGATCGGCCATATCGGTCAGGTGCGGGATCTCGACGACAGCCGATTGGGCCTGTCTGCTCAGCAGCCGCGCCGCATGCTGGTGCAGTTCCAGGTCGATCCCCACTCGCTCGGGCTGCACTGCCACAACCGCTTGGAGCGGGCCTTGTGGGTGCAGGTGGAGGATGCGGAGGCTCTGCCCACCTGGGCGCCTTAACGCGCCGGTGTCTCGCTGCGTTGCTACGTCTGCGCGTTACCGAGCCACGGTGGCAGCCGCCGACGCCGCCGAAGCACGCCGGGCGGGTTTCTCCCCCAGCGCCCAGTGACCATACGGCACCCGGCGCAAGGCCGCCGTCAAAGCGATGGAGCCCGCAAGTCCGGCCACCACGCCGGCCACCAGCAACACGCCGATGTGCTGCACCTGGGCGGCCTTCAGCATCATGCGTGCACCCGCCGTGAACACCGGGTGGAACAGGTAGATGCCAAACGACCAGGTGCCCAGCCGCGCCAGCCAGCCCACCTGGGGTTGCAGGCGCAGCAGCAGCAGGCACAGACAGACACTCACCACCAGGCGTTGCATGCCCGGGTAGTTGTCTGTGGGCGCATCGATCATGGCCCAGAGCAGCATCAGACTGCCGATGATGGCTGCCAGCAGCAGAGGGGTCCACCGCGGGCCGACACGGTCCAGTTCAAATCGATGCGCCGCCAGGCCCAGCAGGAAGAAGGGCGCCAGATAAGCGGCGCCATTGAGCCCGAAGTACACCGGCAGGCGTCCCCAGCAATGCAATGCCGCTGCCAGCATCCAGACCGCCCAGAAACTGCGCGGGCTCGACAACCACCCGAGCCGCTCCAGCACCGCCGTGGCAATGAAGATGATGAACAGCGCTTCCAGAAACCAGTAATGCGCCACCGGCACCGTATGCAGCAGCCACCAGTTGTAGTCACCCTCGTTGTTGGTGCCATTGGTCAGGTTCTGGAGCAGTGCAAAGCCGGTTCCCACCACCAGCATCGGCAGCAGCAAGCGCCGCGTCTTGCCGATGGCAAAGGGGGTGATCTCGCCGGTCAGCGGCCGGCGTGCATACACCATGCCGGACAGGAATGAGAACAGCGGCATCCGCACCAGTGCCAGCCAGTCATTCAGTTGGCTCGCCATATGCTCGTCCGGCAATCTCAGCCCGGAATTGCTGCTGTCACCGATGACGTGATAGCCCACCAGCAACAGGCAGGCGAAGCCGCGAAGCGTGTTGATTGACAGGCCACTGGACAAGGAAGGCTCCTGGGAAGAAAGGGACGCACGCAAGGACAGATCGGCGCACCAAAGACATGGCCCGCCGACTCGTCTGGCATCCTAGTCGTCCCTCCCCGAAGCCGTCGGGTAATGCAGGGGACATCGGGTACGTCACGCGCACCCGTAAGCCGTACAGCGGCGATGAACGCGCAAATCGCAGAGCGCTGTGTTCGGTGTCGCGCTTATGAATGTGGGCCCGAACACATTGCACCGCTCGCAATGTCGAGTGCTGAGATTGCGCACTGCCTCGAAGCGACTCAAGGCGCCCCGGATCGCGGCGGCGCCGTCACGCTCAGAAGCTCAGCTTTGCGCGAGCGTAGTAATACGCGCCATTGAATCCAATCGGAGACAACACGTCATACGGAAAGTTGCCGTAGTACGAGATATCGGCCGTCGACCGGCTGGGATAGCGGTCGGTGGCATTGAGCGCACCCAGGCTCAGCGTCAAACTGCGGGTCGCTTGCCACTGCGCTTCCAGGTCCAATTGCCACACCGCCGAATAGGTTTGCGTCGGCACGAAGCCATCCCCGAAATTAAACACACGGGTGGTGCTGCCGTGTCGTGTGGCGCGGGCCTGCAAGGCCCAGTCGCCCCGTTGCCACTGGGCGGTGAAAATATGACGTTGCCGCGGTGTGGCCGTCGTCAGCGTGTTGATCTCCTCCAGGCCCACATTGGCATCCCCGTGCGTCTGCACCGTCGTCTTGTTGAAGGACGCGGCCCACGACAGCTTCATCTCACCCGCCAATGCGGCGCCACTCCATTGCGTCACCAGGTCCGCACCGCGGGTGTGGGTATCCAGTGCATTGGTGAAGAAGTTGACGCCCTGCACGCCGACCACGCCAAATTGCGATGCCAGCTCATCCGCCAGCGTGTCCCGGCTGATGCGCTGCGACAGCGTGATGCGGTTCTTCACCCGGATGGTGTAGGCGTCCAGCGCTGTCGACCATGCCTTCGCCGGTTGCCAGCTCAACCCGAGGCTGGCATTGCGAGACCGCTCGGCCTTCAGCGGCTGGGCGCCGAGATATCGCCCGATGTCGCCATCGGCAGGCACCGTTTTCACCTGGCTGAGTTCTCCGCCGTCCGCGCGGTCGGTCACGGTGAAGCTGAAGCCGCGCTGTGCCAGCGAAGGCGCGCGGAAGTTGCTGGAGATCGCGCCGCGCAGCGCGAACCCTGGCGTCAGCGCCCAACGGCTGGACAGTTTGGCGGTGGTGGCATTGCCGAAGTCACTGTAGTGATCGTGACGCAGTGCGGCCTCGGCTTCCCAATCGCGCGTGAGTTGCGCACTGAGGTCGGCATAGGCCCCCACGACGCGACGCGACAGGCGAGTGGCATCTCCGGCTTGAAGACCAGGTCCAGCCTGGGCGCCAGCGGGACCGTCAAAACTGCCCACGGCGTAAGACGCGACATCACCGGCCCCGGTGGCAAACCGCTCCTGCCGGGCGTCCAGACCCACGGCCACAGTGGCGGGTCGAGACAGGCCGGGGAGGGCGATCGGACGGGTCAGGTCGAGATTGGCGCTGGTCAGGCGGCTGCTGAAATCGCCCAGATGAAATTGAGTCGGACTGGCCGGGCCGAGCGACACATTCAGCGAGCGCTGCACGCCATAGTCGAAGTCATTGCGGCCCTGATTGAGCGACGCGTCGTAATCCCACTCGCCCCAGGCACCGCGCAGGCCGGCCGCGAGTTGCAGATCCCGGTTGTGGCCGGTGGTCTCGGGTCGATAGCCATTGGGATAGACGCTCTTGAGCGTGGCACTGCTGTCCGGATAGCGGAAGTACGCCGCGCCCACCGAACGTCGTTCCTGCCAGGTGCCGAAGGCATACAGCTGGTGCTCGGTGGATAGGTCCACTGCACCATTGAAGAACGCCTGCCATTGCCGCGTGGCGGGCTCACCGGCCGCATAGTTGCGCTGACCGACGGTGGCGAGATTGTCGGGCGTGCGGTCCTCCCAGTCGGGCAACTGGTCGAGGCCGCTGCGGTTGGTGGCGTTGCGATGCAGGCCTTCCAGTCCGGCGCGCAGGAAGCCTTTGTCGCCGAAGGCCAGACCATGGGTGACGCTGGCTGATTGCGTCTGGCCGTCATTGAGGGTGCGACCGGTCGGCGCGAAGTCGGTATGGAAAAGCCCGGCCTCCGTGGTGATCTCGGTGCCGCTGCGGCGGTCATCCACGATGATGTTGACCACGCCGGCAATCGCGTCTGAGCCGTATTGCGCACCGGCGCCGTCTCGCACCACCTCGATGCGCTGCACTGCCGACAGCGGGATGGTGTTGAAGTCGACCGGATTGGTGCCCTTGCCGGTCTTCGATTCCAGATTCACCAGCGCGGACGTGTGCCGCCGCTTGCCATTGACCAGCACCAGCACCTGGTCCGGCGACAGGCCGCGGAGCTGCGCAGCGCGCACATGGTCCGCACCGCCGGAATTGGACTGGCGCGGGAAGTTGAATGAGGGCAGCAGCGCCTGCAGGGCGGCAGCCAGTGTGCCGTCCGGACCGGCGGCGCGCAGCACCTCGTCGCGGCTCAGCACATCCACCGGCACCTGACTGTCGGCCAGCGTGCGGTCCTTGGCTCGGGTCCCCGTGACGAGCACCGGACTCAGCCCCTGCGTCGCGGCGATGGCCGACGCGTCGGCGTTTGATCCCGGCGTTTGGGCCTGCGCCGATCCTTGCGACTGGGCCTGGGCCTGGGCCTGGGCCGAATGCATGAGGCCGGCCTCCAGCAGCAGGGTCAGGCAGGCGAGGGTGATGGGGCGGAGCTGGCGCATGGTGGTGGAAGCGTCAATCAAGAGGGTCGTTAGCCTACCCATACGCCGCAGGAAATCCCGGGTTTGGTCTCAGATGTCTTGCTCATAAGCTCATGCCGTGGCGGCGCTGCGACGTTGCCGTGATCTGCCGGAGGGGATTGCCCGTAGGATGCCCGCACCCGAGGCAGCCTGTTCCCCCAGTTCCCCCTGTTCCCGATGACCGCACCTGATCCCGCCGCCTCCGCATCCGCCCCGCCTCTGCCTCAGCGCATCCTGGATGTGAAACACGCCGTCGCGCTGTGCGTCGGCATGGTGGTGGGCGCCGGCATCTTCAAGACCTCTCCGATGGTGGCGCAGGCGCTGAGCACTCCCTGGGAGCTCTACATCGCCTGGGCGCTGGGCGGCGTGTTGTCGGTGATCGGTGGCCTGTGCTTTGCAGAACTGGCAGCCACCTTTCCGGATGCCGGCGGCGACTATCACTTCCTTCGCCGGGCCTACGGGCACCGGCTGGGCTTTCTCTTCGCCTGGTCTCGCTTCGCGGTGATCCACACCGGGTCGATGGCGCTGCTGGGCTTCGTCTTTGGCGACTATCTGGCGCAGGTGGTGGATCTCTCTCCCTGGCTCGGACCCTACGCCAGCGCCTGGATGGCCGCCGGACTGATCGTGCTGCTGACCGGACTCAACCTGCTGGGCGTCCAGGTGGGGCTGGGCACGCAGCTGGGCCTGACGAGTCTTGTGCTGCTGGGCCTGTTGCTGCTGGGAGCAGGGGCAGGGGTGCAGCAGTGGCAGGGCGTGGCCCCGTCGCTGCCGCACACCGGCGCTGCGGCGCCAGACTGGGGCATGGCGATGGTGTTCGTCTTCCTCGCCTATGGCGGCTGGAGTGACGCCGCCACGCTCTCCGCCGAAATGAAGGACGAGCAGCGCGGCATCGTGCGTGCCTTGCTGCTGGGACTGGGTCTGGTGATGGGTCTGTACCTGGTGGCCAACTGGGCCTATGTGCGGGTGCTCGGCCTGTCCGGTCTCGCGGCCAGTCCTGCGCCTGCGGCCGATCTGATGCGAATCGTCTTCGGTCGTGGTGCGGAACTGCTGATGGTGGGCGTGGTCACGCTCACCGCCCTGTCGGTGATGAACGCCATCCTGATCGCCGGACCGCGGACCACTTATGCCGCCGCGCGCGACCTCGCCACCGAATGGCACCTGGCGCGATGGAATGCGCGGCGCGGCACGCCCAGCACCGCCGTGGTCGCGACCAGCACGGTGGCACTGGGGCTGGTGGCCTTTGGCGCGCTGACCCGGGGTGGCTTTTCGACGATGGTGGACTACCTGTCGCCGGTCTTCTGGTTCTTCATCACCCTCAGCGGTCTGGCGGTGATCGTGCTGCGACGGAAGGAGCCGACGCGGGTGCGGCCCTTCCGTGTGCCGCTGTATCCGGTGCTGCCGCTCGTTTTCAGCGGCTGCAGCGCGTATGTGCTGTGGTCGAGCCTGGTGTATGTGAAGGCCGGGGCGATGGTCGGTGTGGCGGTGCTGGCGCTCGGCGCGCTGATGCTGTGGGGCCATGGGCGCGTCCGGTCGGCGCGACCTGCACGCCGCTCCTGATGCTGCGCGCATGGGTCCGACGGTGCCATCTCTGGCTCGGCCTGAGCCTGGGCCTGCTGTTTGTGTTGCTGGGCCTGACGGGCTCCGCGCTGGTGTTCTATCAGGACATTGACCGGTGGCTTCATCCGGAGGTGCCGGCGTCTGCCGCGGAGGGCGGGCCGGGCTGGAGCGATCCGGTCTGGGATCGCGCCTTGGCCACGGTTCGTGCCCACTGGCCGGAGCGTCAGGGCGCCTGGCGCTTTGAGGCGACCGGGGAGGCGGGGCCGATTCCCGCTCGTTATCTGCCCGCTTCGCAGGAACACGCGGGTCGCATGACGATGGTGTGGCTGTCCGCGGATGGCCGCGAGGTGCTGCGCGAGGCGGAATGGGGGCGCTATGCCATGACCTGGCTCTATGACCTGCACATGGCGCTGCTGGCCGGCGACACCGGGCAGGCGGTGGTGGGCTGGTCCGGGCTGGGTCTGGCTGTGCTGCTGCTGTCCGGCGTCTGGGCATGGTGGCCGCGAGGGCGCTTCGGACCTGCGCTGCGGTTCAAGCGCGGTGCGGTGCTGGTGCGTCGGCTGTATGACCTGCACAAATGGACCGGGCTGCTGTCCCTGCCGCTGCTGGTGATGCTGGTGGTGACCGGCGTGATGCTGGCGCTGCCAGGGCCCAGTGATGCGGCGCTGTCGGCGGTGGTCGGGCCGGTGAGCCGGCCGCAGAAGGTGGTGGTCACGATATCCGCGGAAGAGGGCGACCGTCCCCCGGTGACCCTCGGCGCCGCGCTGGCGGCGGCCCACGGCGCGCTTCCGCAGGCGCGGCTGGCCTGGATGGAGGTACCAGGGGCAGCGCTGGCGTCCGCCAATGGCGCCGGGCAAGCGCTTCTTCAGCGGCGCGCGTTCATGGTCCGCGTGCAACAGCCCAGCGATCCGAGTCGACGCTTTCCGCACAGCTACGTCTGGGTCCACCCCATGACGGGCGAAGTCATCGCGGTCCACGATCGCGAGCGCCTCGGCCCTGCGCATTCGATCAACAACTGGCTGCATCCGCTGCATGACGCGTCGATCGGCGGGTTGCCGCTGCGGCTGCTGGTGGCGCTGATCGGGCTGGCGCCGGCCGCGCTGTGGGTGACCGGGCTGCTGCGCTGGTGGCGCCGCCGCTCGCCCGGTGCGCGCTGAGGACGCCATTCATTCGGCCGTGCTGACGTCACTGGCGCGCCACTGGCGCAAACCCTGGATCGAGATCCTCTGCCGTCCCGCTTCCTGAGTACATCGTAATTTCCGAAGTTGCATCGCGGGGATTCCGATGGTTCGAACGAGCCGTTGTCACGGCCACTTCATGAAGTCTTTCGAGACTGCGGCGCTTAGGAAACGTTCCTTTGCGGAGACTTACATGACCTCGTTGCCCGGTACCTGCCCAGCCCCGAATGAATACGACGAAGATGCCGTCGTCAACACGTCTGCCAACCCGTCGTTCGATGACATCCTCGCGGCTCGCCTGAGCCGCCGCGTGGCACTCAAGGGCGGGATCAGCACCACGGCGGCGGCCCTGCTGGGCGGCTCGGTGCTGACGGCCTGCGGTGGCGACGGCGACGGCGGTTCCGACACCCCGCCCGCACCGGCCCCTGCGCCCGCACCGGCCGCGGGTCCGAAGATCGGCTTCACCGCCGTTGCCAAGAACAAGAACGATCTGGTGACGGTGCCGGAAGGCTACAACGTCAGCATCCTGCACGCCCTGGGCGACCCGATGCACTATGGCGACGAATCGTGGAAGGACGACGGCAGCGAGACCGCCGACTCCTACAACCGCCGCATCGGCGACGGCCACGACGGCATGTACTACTTCGGCCTGTCCGACACCGGCACCTACCAGGCTGACCGCTCCGACCGCGGCCTGCTGGCGGTGAACCACGAATACGTCGTGGCCCCGTACGTGATGCATCCGGCCGGCCGCAGCGCCGGTGCGGCCCGCAACGCCACCGAAGTGGAAAAGGAAATCTACGCGCACGGCGTCAGCATCGTGGAAGTCAAGCGCACCAATGGCGTGACCGCCATGGTCCGCGGCTCCAGCTATAACCGCCGTGTGACGTCCGCCACCACGATGGACATCACCGGCCCGGCCCGCGGCCATGCGCTGCTCGCCACCAAGTTCAGTGCGGCAGGCCAGCAGACCCGCGGCACCAACAACAACTGCGCCAACGGCTACACCCCCTGGGGCACCTACCTGACCTGCGAGGAGAACTACCTCAACGTCATCGGCCGCGCCGCAGGTGATGATGCGCTGCGCACCGCCAAGGAAATCGTCAGCCTCAACCGCTACGGTCTGCCGCAGAACCGCAAGAGCCCGTACCTGTGGGACACCGCAGGCACCGCTGACCTGTTCGTGCGCTGGAACTCGTCGGTGACCGGCGCCACCACCGCGGACGACTACCGCAACACCATCAACACCTTTGGCTGGGTGGTCGAAATCGATCCGTTCGCACCGGCTTCGACCCCGGCCAAGCGCACCGCTCTGGGCCGCTTCAACCACGAAGGCGCCTGGCCCGCACCGGCCGTGGCTGGTCAGCCGATCGTCATCTACATGGGCGACGACTCGCGCAGCGAGTACATCTACAAGTTCGTCTCCAAGGCGCTGTGGGACGCTGCCGACGTGGGCAAGGGCATGGCCGCCGGCGCCAAGTACCTGGACGAAGGCACGCTGTATGTGGCGCGTTTCAACGCCGACGGCAGCGGTGAATGGCTGGAGCTGACCTATGGCAAGAACGGCCTGGACGCCACCAATGCGGCCTATCCGTTCGCTGACCAGGGCGACGTGCTGATCAATGCCCGTCTGGCCGCCGACAAGCTGGGCGCCACCAAGATGGACCGTCCCGAGTGGGGCGCGGTGCACCCGACCACCCGTGAGGTGTACATGACCCTCACCAACAACAGCCTGCGTGTGGCGGCCACCGCCACGCCGACTGGCAGCCAGGTGAAGACGGATGCCGCCAACCCGCGGGCCTACGTGGACATGAAGGGCACCAACGCTCAGACCGGCAACCCGAACGGCCACATCATCCGCTGGCGCGAAAACGGCACGGACGTGACCAAGCTGAACTGGGACATCTACCTGTTTGGCGCCCAGGCCGATGCGGCCTCCGATGTCAACCTGTCCGCCCTGACCGACGTCAACGACTTCTCAAGCCCGGACGGCCTGTACTTCGACAAGCGCGGCATGCTGTGGATCCAGACCGATGACGGCGCCTACACCGACGTTACCAACTGCATGATGCTGGCCGCCTTGCCGGGCAAGGTCGGTGACGGTGGCGTGGCCGTTGCAGCGGGCGGCACCAGCACCATCAAGGGTGCGAGCGCCACGGCAGACACCGTCCGTCGTTTCCTGGTCGGACCGAAGGAGTGCGAGATCACCGGCATCGCCATGACGCCGGACCACAAGACGCTGTTCTTCAACGTCCAGCACCCCGGTGAAGACACCGCGCCGGACTGGGCCGGCATCACCTTCGGCAGCTACTGGCCGGCCAACCAGGCGGATGCCACCGTGAAGAAGCGTCCGCGTTCGGCAACGGTCGTGATCACGAAGAAGGACGGTGGCGAGATCGGTCTTTGATCCGTCTTTGATTCGTCTCGGATCGGTGGTCGATCGCTTGTCGATCGGCCATTGATGGCGAAAGCACCGCGGATGGGCTGCCGCTGAAAGCGTGTGGCCGATCACAACGGGACAGTGTCGATGGATGCTGGCCCGTTTTTGCTATGTGCTAGTCATCCTTAGGTAGGCAATAGCCTATTGTGGTATATTCAGACGCATAGATTCGCACAAGACCGTTCTTCCAAGGTCTTATCTGCAGCCCCGCCGGGTCTTCCCAGACCCCATCGCGAGCGGCTCGCTACAGCTTCACCCCCTGCTGATTGCTCTTGAGTGTGTCTGTCTCCGCTACCGCCAGGTGGCGCGGCGGAGTGTTCCCATCCATTCCAAATCAATAAAGGAAACATCATGACGACTCAACAAGGCACCGTGAAGTGGTTCGACGACGGCAAGGGTTTCGGCTTCATCACGCCGGCCAACGGCACCAAGGACCTCTTCGCTCACCACAGCGAAATCCGCAACAATGGCGGTTTCCGCACGCTGGCTGAAGGCGCCACCGTGGAATTCGAAGTCAAGGAAGGCCCGAAGGGTCTGCAAGCGGCCAACATCCGCCAGCTCTGAGCCTTGCACGGCTTCACCGCGCGGGGTGCGGTTCATCGCCCCGGCATCTGAAACCGCGTTAGACGGTTCCAGCCGATCCAACGTTCATTGAATTGGCCTGTTTTGATCTGGAAGTGCAGCGGAATTCGTTCTGCGGGCCACTAGACGTGACAGGCCCACACTAACAAGGACCCCAATGGCAAAAGAAGAGCTGATCGAGATGCGCGGCACCGTGAATGAGGTGCTGCCGGACTCCCGTTTCCGCGTCAAGCTGGAAAACGGGCATGAAGTGATCGCCTATACCGGCGGCAAGATGCGCAAGCATCACATCCGCATTCTTGCGGGTGACGCCGTGACGCTCGAACTGTCGGTGTACGACCTGTCCAAGGGTCGCATCACCTTCCGTCACCTGGAGCGTCGCAGCGGCCCGCCGACCGGTAACGGTGGTGGTGGCGCGCGTCACTGACCTCCCACGGAACGGGGCAGGGGGCTGAAAGGCCTGGCTCCGATTCAACAGAAAAAGCGGCTTCGGCCGCTTTTTTCATTGTGGGCAGGTGTCACGCAAGCATTCGGGGGTCACGAGATCCGGACCGTCACCTGCGGTTCCATGTTCCTGTCGTCAATCAATCCTGAACGACACCCCGGTAATAAACAGCGTATCCCCCTTCTTCAACCCCGGCCCAGGATTGCTGTCATACCGATGCGAAATGGTGGCCGTCAGGCTCAACCGTTTCGTCATCGCCACCGACAGCGCGGTATCAAACGTCGCGCGGAATTCCCCGCTGTCCCGCAGGTCCGGCAGGTAAGACAGCTTCTGCCGGAAGGTCGTCGTGTCCGAGAACTTGTGGGTCGATTCCTCGGCCAGCAGCACTTCGGTGTTGCTATAGCGGGTCCGATAGCTCCCATCGTCCTGCAGCTCCGCATTCAGATAACGCTCCTGCGTATAGCCCACACCGGCGGACACATCGAAGGTCAGGTCATCGCGCCGGATCAGGTGGTAACCCAGACCGCCGCCCACCGAGCCGCGGAAGGAGAGGTTGGCCGGCTCATCCCTCAGCGCATCCAGCTGTCCAAAGCCGAAGACCTTCTCGTTCAGGTCCCGCTGATACGCCAGCCCCGCCGACAAGCGCTTCTCCGCCTCGGTCTCTTCGTTGTCCACATACAGCCCGCGCCCGTTGATCGTGAGTTTGTCGGTCGTGGTGGCCTTGACCGCTTCGCCGCTCAAATTGATGGTGGTCGAGTTGCTGTTGCCCGACGCCACGCTGGCGCCTGCAGTGAACAGCGCGCGCCACTGCCCGTCATTCTTGACCGTGACCTGGGCCCAACTCGCAGCAGGCACCATGGCGGCGGCCATCGCCAAGGGCAGGGCGATGGGAAGCGCCGAGGAGAATGCGGTGCGCTTCGCAGCGCGTGGCACAGATCCGTTGGCAGAGCGTTCCGCAGAGCCATCATCAGCGCGTTGGGCAGCGCGTTGGGCAGCGCGTTGAGCAGCGAGTTGGACAGAGCGTGGTGCGATGGAGGTCAGGCGCGGCATCCGCATGTCGGGTCCCAGAGTGAGTTTGAACGGGACACCGTTTGGCAAGCTCCGCTCCCGCCTGCGGCGAATTGCGCACATCGGCTCCTAAAACCCTGCAAACAGGGCACGTACAGCGTGTGTGTTAAGGTTACGGCTTGCAAGCGGCTTCAGCCGCCCCCGCAACGTCCTCGCACTACTCGCGGATCTTCGAATCCCGTCGCGGTGCAGGAACTCTCGCCGCCGGGCCCAAGGCCCGGCATCTCCAGCCGGCCTTGGGCCGGCCCCATGCCACGCCAGGCTCCTCCAGTCCGCGCCCCTTGACCAGGCCCGCAGGCTGCACCGTGAGCCCCCGGCGGGTGCTGGTGTCTCGTGTTGTGCTCAGTGCCCGTCGGCAGCCGTTGAGGCCGCTGGACGCCGCTGCGCGCCCCCAAGCTTCTCCCTGACGGTTGGCGTGATCCCACCTGCGCCCACCCGCGTTGGCGCAGGTTCACTACCGCACAGAAGGAGTTTCGGCCATGGCGAAAGGCATCCTCATCGACCACGTCTTCAAGGTCTTCGGCGACGAGCCGGAGCAGGCGGTCGCACTGGCCCGGGAGGGCCTCTCCAAGCAGGAGATCCTGGCGCGCACCGGCCAGTCCATCGGCGTCTTCGACGCCAGCTTCGACATTCAGGCCGGTGAGATCTTCGTCATCATGGGCCTGTCCGGCTCCGGCAAGTCCACCCTCGTGCGCCTGCTCAACCGGCTGATCGAACCCAGCGCCGGCCGCATCGTGATCGACGGGGAAGACATCAACACCCATTCGCCGAAGCAGCTCCGCGCATTGCGTCGCAAGGACATCAGCATGGTGTTCCAGTCCTTCGCGCTGATGCCGCACATGACGGTGCGGGACAACACCGCCTTTGGGCTGGAACTGGCCGGTGCCGACCGGCAGCATCGACTGGCGCAGGCCGATCTGGCGCTGGAGCAGGTCGGGCTCAGCGGCTGGGGCGACAAGTACCCCGACGAGCTGTCTGGCGGCATGCAGCAACGCGTGGGTCTCGCGCGTGCGTTGGCCTCCGATCCTTCCATTCTGCTGATGGACGAAGCCTTCTCCGCGCTGGACCCGATCATCCGCACGGAGATGCAGTCGGAACTGCTGCGCCTGCAGCAGGTGAAGCGCCGCACCATCATCTTCATTTCGCACGACCTGGACGAGGCCATGCGCATCGGCGACCGCATCGCCATCATGAAGGATGGGCAGGTGGTGCAGGTCGGCACGCCGGACGAGATTCTCCGCACCCCCGCCGATGATTTCGTGCGCAGCTTCATCCGCGGCGTCGACACGGCCGCGGTCTTCAAGGCGGCCGACATTGCCCGCCAGCCGCTCACCCTGGTGGCAGAGCACACCACCCGCGGCGCGCGCGCCGGCCTCAAAACGCTGGAAGACCAGGACCGCGAGTTCGCCCATGTGGTGAGCCCGTCGCGGCGTTATCTGGGCACCGTGTCGGCAGACTCGCTGCGCGCGGCCCTGGACGGTCACGTGGGTCCGCTGGGCCTGCATCACGCCTTCATCGACGGACTGACGCCGATTCCGTCCGAGGCCCCGGTGGCCGACCTGTTCGGTCAGGTGGCGCAGGCGCCGTGCGGTGTGCCGGTGGTCGATGCGGACGGACGTTTCCGCGGCGCCATCTCCAAGACGACGCTGCTGAAGTTCCTGGACCGCGATACGCCCCCGATCGACCCGGCCGCTGCGAGCGCCGCCGCGTCGATGTCAGCGGCCTCGACGCCATCGCTGGCATCGGCGGCATCGGTGGCATCGCTGCCTCTGCATCCTTGACCACTCCGGAGGGACTATGACGAACAACACGATCAACACGTTGACCTCTCTGCCGGCCGCCAGTGCGGCCGCTCCTTCAGCATCCGGCAGCGCCGCGATGCCGATGGATCCCTGGGAAGCGATGTCCCAGGCCCCGGACCCGTCCGCCACGTCCGCGTGGCTGGATGCCCCGGCACAGGCCGCACAGTCCGCGGATCCAAACGCAGCCGCCACAGGCCTGCAGGGCCTGATCGAGAGCGTGCATCGATTCTTCAACGGCTCGCTGCCGATCGAATCCTGGATCAACACCGGACTGGGCTGTGCGGTGGAACACGGTCGCCCGTACTTCCAGGCGCTGCGTCTCCCCATCGACGGCACGCTCAACACGGTGCAGAGCCTGCTGACCCAGCTGCCGGCGCTGGCGATGATCGCGCTCATCGGCCTGCTGGCCTGGCAATTCGCCGGCCGACGACTGGCCATCGGCACTGCGGTGGCACTGGCCATCGTCGCGGCGCTGGGCATCTGGCCCGAAGCGATGGTCACGCTGTCGCTCGTGCTGACATCCCTGTTGTTCTGCTTGCTGGTGGGGCTGCCTCTGGGAGTGCTGCTGGCCAGCAGCGAGCGCGCGGAACGCATCATGCGCCCGGTGCTGGACGCGATGCAGACCACCCCGGCTTTCGTGTACCTCGTGCCGGTGGTGATGCTGTTCGGCATCGGCAATGTGCCGGGGGTCATCGTCACCATCGTGTTTGCGCTGGCACCGCTGGCCCGCCTCACCAACCTGGGTCTGCGGCAGGTGCGTCCGGATCTGATCGAAGCGGCACGCGCCTACGGGGCTTCGCCGTGGCAGATGCTGTGGAAGGTGAAGCTGCCGCTGGCCATGCCGTCGATCATGGCGGGTATCAATCAGGCGCTGATGCTGTCGCTGTCGATGGTGGTGATCGCCTCCATGATCGCCGTGGGCGGTCTGGGTCAGATGGTGCTGCGCGGCATCGGCCGACTCGACATGGGCCTGGCGACGGTTGGTGGCGTGGGCATCGTGATCCTGGCCATCACGCTGGACCGTCTGACGCAGGCGCTGGGCCGACCGGCGCGGATCGCCGGCCAGCGTTGGTGGCAGGGCGGCCCGGTGGGTCTGGTGGTGCGTGCCGTGGGAGGCGTGTCGCGGTCGTCGAAGACGGCAGCGGCCGAGGCTGGGAAGACGCTGTCGACGCGCCTGCCGGAGCCGATGCCAACGGCCTCGCAGTCTTGAACCGCACCCCACAACACCTCGAACCTCTGTGGAAAGGAGTCTCCCGGATGATCCAGATTCGCACGATCACTGTCGCGCTCATGATGTTGCCCGCCATGATGGGCACCGGCCTTGCGGCCGCGCAGTCCGCCTCGGCGGCGCCAGCAAGCGTTCAGGCGCAAGCTCAAGCTCAACCTTTGCCCGGCCAGGGCATCACCGTCCAGCCGCTGAAAAGCTCGCTCGCGGAAGAAGCCTTCCAGACGCTGCTCGTCTCCCGCGCGCTGGAGAAGCTGGGTTACACCGTCCTGCCGATGAAGGACCTGGAACCCGCCACCGAGCACCTGGCCATTGCCAATGGCGATGCCACCTTCATGGCCAGCCACTGGCGCCTGCTGCACCAGGAGTTCTACCGCAACAGCGGGGGAGACGCGCGGCTGGTGCGCTTCGGCCCTTACGCCGAAGGCGCGGTGCAGGGCTACCTGATCGACCGCAAGACCGCTGAAGCTCACCACATCACCCGTCTGGACCAACTGCGCGATCCCAAGATCGCCCGCTTGTTCGACACCGACGGGGACGGCCGTGCGGACCTCACCGGCTGCAACCCGGGCTGGGGCTGTGAACGCGCCATTGAGCATCACCTCGATGCCTACCAGCTGCGCAGCACCGTCACCCATCGTCAGGGTAGCTACACCGCGCTGATGGCGGACACGATGTCCCGCTACAAGCAGGGCAAGCCGGTGCTCTATTACACATGGACGCCGTACTGGGTCAGCGCGGTGCTGCGCCCGGGCGCGGACGTGGTGTGGCTGCAGGTGCCGTTCTCGGCCTCTCAGGACGGAACGACCGACACTCGGCAGCCCAACGGCAAGAACTACGGCTTTGCGGCGGACCAGGAAGAGATCGTCGCCAACCGCGACTTCATTCAGCGCAATCCGGCGGCAGCCAAGCTTTTCGAGGTGATGCGTCTGCCGATCTCCGACATCGACGCGCAGAACCTTCGGATGAATGAAGGCGCCAATTCCGAGCGCGACATCGAGCGCCACACCGACGGCTGGATCCGCGCCCATCAGGCGCTCTTCGATGGCTGGATTGCGCAGGCCCGGTCGGCCGTCACGACCGGCAGATCGACGAACGCCACTGCCGCTCCGGCCGCCCCGGCCACACAGACTGCCTCGACTGCGGTCCCTCAGCGCTGACCGCCACCTTCCTCCAGCTTGCGAGCGTAGACCGCCAGCACGATCCGCTCGGAGTGCACGAGGTAGTCATTCAGGCGCGCGGAGGCCTTGGCAAACTCGCCGGCCTCCGCCATCTCGAGAATCTCCCGGTTCATGTCGACATAGGGCGCGTGCAGGAACTCCGCATCCCGCAGCAGTCCGAAGGCGAGCCGCAGCTCTGCCAGCACTTGCGCAAACAGCGTGTTGAGCCGTTCGCTGTCGGCCAGCTCCACGATGCCCATGTGGAAGGCCATGTTGGCCGTACCCACGCCGACCCAGTCGCTGCGCTCGCGCGCCTGCAGCGC
This sequence comes from uncultured Roseateles sp., assembly GCA_966211495.1. Classification (GTDB taxonomy): domain Bacteria; phylum Pseudomonadota; class Gammaproteobacteria; order Burkholderiales; family Burkholderiaceae_C; genus Roseateles. The sequence continues at coordinate 32,395 of CBIHOT010000007.1, forward strand.
CCGCTCCACCGCCTGACGCATGTGCTTCTTGGCGGGATGCCGGGGGTAGGCCTGCGCCAGTGCCTGGCATTCGATCATCCGCCGCACCCGGTAGATATCGATGATGGCAGCGATGCTGGGCACCGCCACAAACACGCCGCGATTTGGCTCATGCCGCAGCAGGCCGTCCTTGGTCAGCACCCGGAAGACTTCGCGCAGGGTGTTTCTTGAGATGCCAAGCTGCTCGGACAGCGCCTGCTCGGACAAACGCTGCCCCGGACCGAATTCACCCGCAGTGACCATCTGGCGCAGCTGCTCGGACACACGATCGGTGAGGGTCTGCGTCCCGGCGGGCAGGGCAGTGCTGGCGGCGGGCGCTTCGGATGGGGTGGAACGTCGAGCAGGCATAGGGCGGGATTGTCTCCGGCTTACGCCTCTGTGGGACAGTGATGCGGGTTTGCACCAAGGCGCAGGGCTGTCTGACGGGGCAAGATGAGATGGATTGTTCAACAATCTATTCAGATTGCCCTTCAGCACAGGAGCGCCGACGTCATGACCCACGACCCCTCCCTCTGGCCGCTGCTCGGCGTGGCCGTGATCATTCTGGGCTTTTTGCTGCGCTTCAATCCGATGGTGGTGGTGGCCATTACCGCGGTGGTGACTGCCATCGCGGCGGGCTTTCCGGTGCAAAAGATGCTGGCGACCCTGGGCACGGGCTTCATCAAGACGCGCAACCTGCCGCTGATCCTGCTGCTGCCGCTGGCGGTCATCGGGCTGCTGGAGCGGCACGGACTGCGCCAGCATGCGCAGCAATGGATCGCACGCTTCCAGTCGGCGACGGCGGGGCGCCTGCTCATCGTGTATCTGGGCGCGCGCCAGTTGACGGCGGCCATTGGCCTGACGAGCCTGGGCGGGCATCCGCAGATGGTGCGTCCGCTGCTGGCCCCGATGGCCGAAGGGGCCACCGAAGCGCGACTGGGACCACTGCCGGACCGCATCCGGCATCGACTGCGCGCCTTCGCGGCGGCGACCGACAACGTGGGGTTGTTCTTCGGTGAAGACATCTTTGTCGCATTCGGCGCCGTGGTGCTGATGACGACCTTTCTGCATGAAGCCGGCATCGACGTGGAGCCCATCCATGTGGCGCTCTGGGGCCTGCCGACCGGCATTGCCGCCTTCCTGATCCACGCGTGGCGACTGCGCCGGCTGGACGCGGAACTCAAGCGGGAGCTGGACCGTCCACGTCCGGTGGGTGAGAGCACCGCGACCAGCACCCACATCCGGGAGGCCTGACATGACGCTCTCCCTGGACCTTCTCTTCATCCTGGCCGGCCTGCTGCTCGGCGCCATCGCCGTGATGACGCTGCTGGACCGCAGCCATCCCAAGCGCTGGACCACCGGGTTCTTCTGGGGCCTTTATGCGGTGATGTTCCTGGCCGGCCATCTGGTGCCGCCTGAATGGGTGGGCGCCGGAGTGCTGCTGATGGCGCTACTCGTGGGACTGCGCGGCGTCGGGCCGGGCCGTCTGCTGTTGCCGTCCGCCGAAGCCTGCGCCGCCAGCGCCAGGCGGCTGGGCCACCTGCTATTCGTGCCGGCCCTGGCCATCCCCTTGCTCACCATGGTGGGGACCTTGTCCGCCAAACATCTGATCGTCGGCGGCCTGCCGCTGATCGACCCCAAGAACGCAACGCTGGTGAGCCTGGGGCTGGCCTGCATCGTCGCGCTGGGGCTGGCCTGCTGGCTCACCCGCGAGACGCCGGTGCAGGGCGTGCGCGAAGCGCGCCGCCTGATCGACGCCCTCGGCTGGGCTCTGGTGCTGCCGCAAATGCTGGGCATGCTGGGGCTCGTCTTCTCCGATGCCGGCGTGGGTAAGGCGGTGGCGCATGTGGCCACCAGCACCATCAACATGGACCTTCGCTTCGTGGCTGTCACCGTGTATGTCGTGGGCATGGCACTGTTCACCGTCATCATGGGCAACGGGTTTGCCGCCTTCCCGGTGATGACGGGCGGTGTCGGCGTGCCGGTGCTGGTGGGCGTCTATCACGGAGACCCGGCGGTGATGGCGGCCATCGGCATGCTGTCCGGCTACTGCGGCACCCTCATGACGCCAATGGCGGCCAACTTCAACATCGTGCCGGCGGCCTTGCTGGAACTGCCCGACAAGAATGCGGTCATCCGCGCACAGGTGCCCACCGCGCTATTGCTGCTGGCGGTGAACGTCGTGCTGCTCAATCTGCTCATGTTCCGTTGAGCCTCTTTCCCATCCATCCCCATGAACATCGATCTCAACAGTGATCTCGGCGAAAGCTTCGGCGCCTGGCGCATGGGCGACGACGCCGCCATGCTGGCCGTTGTCAGCAGCGCCAATGTGGCTTGCGGCTTCCATGCAGGAGACCCGGCCGGCATCCTCGCCACGCTCCGGTCCGCTGCAGCGCAGGGTGTTTGCGTCGGCGCGCATGTGTCCTACCCGGATCTGGTCGGCTTCGGCCGGCGCCACATGGACATGGCAAGTGCGGATCTGCAGGCCAGCGTCATCTATCAGATCGGCGCGCTGCAGGGTCTGGCCACGGTGGCCGGGACGCGGGTCCGCTACGTGAAGCCGCATGGGGCGCTCTACAACTTCATTGCGCACGATGCGCGGCAGGCGGCTGATGTCATTGCTGCGGTGAAGGCAGTGGATCCCTCGCTGGGCCTGGTGGTGCTCGCAGGGTCTGCCCTGGCCGGCTGGGCACGAGAGGCGGGCCTGCACACCATCGAGGAAGCCTTTGCGGACCGGGGTTATCGCGCGGACGGAAGCCTGGTGCTGCGCAATCAGCCGGGCGCCGTGCTGCACGACCCGGACGCGGTGGCCAGCCGCATGCTGCAACTGGCGCGGGACGGCACCGTCACCGCCGTGGACGGCAGTGTCGTCCGTGTGACCGCCGATTCGATCTGCGTCCACGGCGACAGCCCGGGCGCCGTCGCCATGGCGCAGCGGGTGCGGGAGCGGCTCACCGCGGAGGGCATCACCATTCGTTCCTTCATGGATGCTGCATGACGACGACGCAGGACACGGTCCAGCTCCGTCTGCTGCCCGCCGGGGAGGCGGTGCTGGTGGAGCTGGCGGATCTGCCGCAGACACTGGCGCTGCTGGCATCTCTGCAGGCCGACCCCATTGGCGGCGTGAAGGAGATCGTACCGGGCGCCCGCACCCTGCTGCTGACGATCGACGAGCAGCAGCTCACCCGGGACGCGCTCGCCGAGGCGCTGGCGGCGCGGTCGCTCTCGCTGCGTCCGGCGGAGGACGGTCCGCGGGTGGAGATCCCCGTTCACTACGATGGCGAGGACCTCGCCGAGGTCGCAGCGCTGCTGAAGATCACGCCGGATGAAGTGGTGCGCCGCCATACAGGCAGCGACTGGTTCGTGGCGTTCACCGGCTTCGCGCCGGGCTTTGCGTATCTGACCGGCGGGGATGAGTTGCTGCGCACGCTGCCCAGGCGAAGCGCGCCCAGGACCCGCATTCCGCCAGGGGCTGTGGCTGCAGCGGGCGGCTTCAGCGGCGTCTATCCGAAAGCAAGCCCCGGCGGGTGGCAACTGCTGGGCCAGACGCTGACGCCGATGTGGGATCTGCAGCGCGATCCTCCGGCGCTGCTGCAGCCGGGGCAGCGAGTGAGGTTTGTGGATGCAGGCCCGCGCGTGGAGACGGCTGCCCATGACGTGGCAGAGGCGTCAGCGCTGACGGCGGTGACGGCGGTGACGGCGGCAGCGGCAGCAGTGAAAGCGGCACCGGCAGCCGCATTCACAGGTTCAGCGGTGCCATTGGGTGTGGGTGCCAACGGTGACGGCCACTCACTCGCCGCCCGATCTGAACGCGCCGACGCGGGCGCCGTCGAGATCCGTCAGGCCGGCCTTCAGGCGCTGCTTCAGGATCTGGGCCGTCCAGGTCAGGCGGGGCAGGGCGTGTCTGCCTCCGGCGCCATGGATCGGCAATCGCTCAAGACCGCCAATCGGCTGGTGGGCAATGATGAAGCGCAGGCCTGCATCGAGGTCGTCCTTGGCGGCTTCGAACTCCTCAGCCACGCAGACATCACCGTCGCCGTGACCGGTGCAGACGGGCCGCTGACGCTCATCGACCCGAACGGCCGCGCGCACGCCGTAGACCGTGGCACGCCCCTCGCACTGTCGGCCGGCGACAGCCTTCGCATCGGCGCGCCCACGGCCGGCGTTCGCAGCTACGTGGCGCTGCGAGGCGGCGTGGACATCGCGCCGGTGCTCGGCAGCCGCTCCTACGATTCCCTCGCCGAAGTAGGCCCCGCGCCGCTGAAGGCGGGTGATCGCCTCATCCTTCGACCGGCCCGCGCGGGCGCTGTGGTCGGTCATCCAGAGGCCCCGCAGGCCCAGTGGCCGAAGCCGGGCGACGAGGTCGTGCTCGACCTTCGCCTGGGTCCGCGCACCGACTGGTTCACGCAGGACGCATTGACCACGCTCACCTCGCAGTTGTGGACCGTCACGCCCCAATCCAATCGCGTCGGCCTGCGTCTGCACGGGGACACGCCCCTGTCCCGATTCATCACCGCGGAGCTGCCCAGCGAAGGCACGTCCCTGGGCGCGCTGCAAGTCCCGGCCAACGGGCAGCCGGTGCTGTTCCTTGCGGATCATCCGCTCACCGGCGGATATCCCGTCGTTGCCTGCGTGGCACCGTGGCATCTGGACCTCGCAGGTCAGTTGCCAGTCGGCACGCGTCTGCGTTTTCGGGTGGTCAGCGGTTTTGAGCCGCGGGTCGTCGACATGAATCAGGAGTCTCGTCCATGCCCATGAAGAAGGTTCTGATCGCCAACCGTGGCGAGATTGCGGTGCGCATCATCCGCGCCTGCGCCGACTATGGCGTACGTTCAGTGGCCGTATATGCCGACCCCGATATGGATGCGCTGCATGCCCGTCTGGCGGATGAAGCCTACGGCCTCAACGGTCAGCGTCCCGCCGACACCTACCTCTGCATCGACAAGCTGCTGGAAGCGGCCCGGCGCAGCGGTGCCGACGCGGTGCATCCCGGCTACGGCTTTCTGTCGGAAAACTCGGCCTTTGCGCGCGCTGTACTCGAGGCGGGACTCGTCTGGATCGGCCCGCCGCCGTCTGCCATCGAGCAACTGGGCGACAAGGTGTCGGCCCGCCGCCTTGCGATGGAAGCGGGTGCACCGCTGGTGGCCGGCACGCCGGGGCCGGTGGGCAGTGCGGAAGACGTGCTGGCCTTTGCCCGTGAACATGGGCTGCCGATCGCCATCAAGGCGGCCTTTGGCGGCGGCGGCCGCGGCATGAAGGTCGTGTGGAAGATGGAGGATGTGGCGGAATCCTTCGACTCCGCGGTGCGCGAGGCCACCGCCGCCTTCGGGCGGGGCGAGTGTTTCGTCGAGCAGTTCCTGGACCGTCCTCGTCATGTCGAGGCGCAGGTCATGGCCGACACCCTCGGGCAGGTGGTGGTGCTGGGCACCCGGGACTGCTCGCTGCAGCGGCGCAATCAGAAGCTGGTGGAAGAAGCCCCTGCGCCATTCCTCAGCGATGAGCAGCGCGAGCGCATCCACAGCGCAGCGCGCGATGTCTGCAAGCGCGCCGGCTATGTCGGCGCGGGCACGGTGGAGTTTCTGCTGAGCAGCACCGGCGCCATCTCCTTCCTGGAGGTCAATACGCGGCTGCAAGTAGAGCATCCCGTCACCGAAGAGACCTGCGGGCTGGACCTGGTGGTGGAGCAACTGCGCGTGGCCGATGGTCTGCCGCTGACGCTCACCGAAACCCCTGCGCCGCGGGGCCACGCGATCGAGTTCCGCATCAATGCGGAAGACGTGGGTCGCGGCTTTCTGCCGGCGCCCGGACCGGTGAAGGTGTTTGATGCGCCGCTAGGCCCCGGCGTGCGGGTGGACAGCGGGGTGATGTCAGGCTCGGTGATCCCGCCGGCCTTTGATTCGCTGATGGCCAAGCTGATCGTCACCGGCACCACGCGCGGCCAGGCCTTGGCGCGGGCTCGACGCGCGCTCGCCGAGTTCAGGATCGAGGGCGTGCCGACGGTGCTGCCGTTCCATCGCGAGGTGCTGCGGCAGGCCGATTTCACCGCGTCGAACGGCTTCAAGGTGCACACGCGCTGGATTGAAACCGACTTCGCGGCGGACCTGGCAGCCGCCACACGCGTCGAACCGGCAAGCGCCCCGGCGCTGCAGCACCTGACCATCGAGCTTGACGGTCGACGCGTGCGACTCGGGCTGCCGACCGATCTGCTGCGTGGTCTGGCGTCGGGAGCCGCCGGGGGCGCACAGGGCGTGGATGATCCGTTGGCGGGGCCCAGTGGGAACGCTGTGTTCGATGCGACGCCTGCAGCTGATCCCGCAGCGGTCGAGTCGCCGATGAGCGGACTGCTCCAGGCCTGGAAGGTGGAGGAGGGCGCCGAGGTGGAAGCGGGTCAGCTCATCGCCATCCTGGAGGCGATGAAGATGGAAACGCAGGTGCTGGCGCACCGCAGTGGCAAGGTGTCCCGCCTGGCTGCTGCCGGCGCCGCGGTGACGGCGCAGCAGGCGCTGGCGCGCATCGAGTGAAGCGGCCCTCGCAGGGTCTGGCGACGGCGCGTCTCCGTGGAGGCGCCGCCGCTCATTCGCTCACTGCGGTGTGTCGACGTTGACCATCCACGGGACGCCGAACTTGTCGACGAGCGTGCCGAAGCCCGGGCTCCAGAAGGTCGATTGAAATGGCATTTGCACCTCGCCACCTTCGCTCAAGGCCTTGAAGACGGCTTCGCCGGAAGCTAGGTCCTTGGGGCTCAGACTCAAGCTGACGCCTTTATAGCCCTGGAAAGGCTCCGGCCCCCCATCCGATCCCATCAGCATCCCGCCGTCCGGGAATCCCAGCCGGCCATGCATGACCCAATGGGCAGGCACTGTTGGCATGCCGGCGGTAGGCGGCGCATCGCTGTAGAGCGCCATCATCAGGACTTTGCCGCCCAGCGCCTGGGCGTAGAAGTTCAAGGCTTCGGCGCAGCGGCCGTCGAATTGCAGGTAGGAGATCGGACTCATCAGCGGGCCTCCGGCTCAGGGACACAGCAGTGGATGGGACTTGCGGCTGCCATCATCCATGCGGATCAGCGCACCGCCACCCCTAATTCCCCTGCCACGGCCCCGCGCCGTGTCGGCCCACTGTCAGACCCTGATCGGTTTCAAGATGCCGGATTGAACAGCCTTGGCAACCACAGCGAAAGGCTGGGCACGTAGGTCACCAGCATCAGCGTCGCCCCCAGTGCGCCGTAGAAGGGCAGGATGGACCGCATCACCTGGCCGACAGACACCCCGCCGATCGCACATCCGACGAACTGAGTGACGCCGACCGGCGGCGTGTTGAGCCCCAGCGCGCAGTTGATCAGCATGACGATGCCGAATTGCACCGGATCCATGCCGAACTGCGCCGCAATCGGCAGGAAGATGGGCGTGCAGATCAGGATGGTGGCGGCCATGTCCAGGAAGGTGCCCAGCACGAACAGCAGCACGTTGATCATCAGGAAGATCACCCACGGCTCGCTGCTCACCGCTTTCATCAGCTCGCCGGTTTTCTGCGGCACCTCATACAGCGCCATGAAGTAGCCGAAGGCCGATGAGATGCCGATCAGGAACAGCACCACGCCGGTCGTCTTGCAGGCCTTGGCGCAGGCTTTCAGGAAGTCCGGCCAGTTCAGGCTGCGATACGCCAGCACGGTCACCAGCAGCGCCCAGAACACCGCGGTGGCGGCGGACTCGGTCGCGGTGAAGATGCCCGAGAGGATGCCGGCGAGGATGATCACCACCACCAGCAAGCCGGGCAGCGCGCCAAGCAGGGCCGCCGCGACTTCCCGCCAGCCGGGGAAGCGGCCATGCGTGCTGTAGCCGCGCTTGACCGCCACGTAATAGGCTGCGGCCAGATTGCAGATCGTCAGCAGCAGGGCCGGAATCACCCCGGCCAGAATCAGGCTGAACACGCTGACCGAGGCAATGCCGGTGGTCGCCAGGGTGAAGATGATCAGGTTGTGGGAGGTCGGCATCAACGCCCCCACCAGCGCGGCATGGGTGGTGACGTTCACCGCATAGTCCGCGTCGTAACCCTCCTTCTTCATCAGCGGAATCATCACCGAGCCCATCGCCGACACATCGGCCAGCGGCGATCCCGCCACGCCACCAAACAGCGTGCAGCCCACCACGTTGCTCATGCCGAGCCCGCCGCGCACATGGCCGACCAGCGAGTTGGCGAAGCGCACGATGCGGTCGGCGATGCCGCCATACAGCATCAGCTCGCCCGCAAAGACAAAAAACGGAATGGCCAGGAAAGAGAAGATCTGCATGCCGCCGACCATCTTCTGGAAGACCACTGCAACGGGCAGCCCGGCGTAGAGGATGGTGGCAATGGACGACAGGCCGATGGAGAAGGCCACCGGCACGCCCAGCAACAGCAGCACCGAAAAACTCACCAGCAGGACGGTCAGTTCCATGATGGGATCACTTCCTCATGGCGGATCAGCGCCACGATGTGTTCGATCGAGAACAGCACGATCAGCACGCCGGCAATCACCAGCGCGAGGTAGTCCAGTCCGACAGGCAGGCCCAGCATCGGATCCCGCTCGTCCCACTTGAGCCGGGTCCACAGCCAGCCGCTCCAGGTCATCAGTCCGCCGAAAAGAGCCACCAGCGCGTGGATCAGCACTTCCAGCTTCAGGCGCCACGCGTCTGGCAGCAAGGCCACAAGCGATTCCAGACCGATATGGCCGGCGTCCCGCACCCCCACGGCAACGCCCAGCGCGGTGACATACAGCACCAGTTGCAACGCCAGGCCTTCGGCCCAGGTGGGTGTGTCGTTGAAGACGTAGCGGCCCACGACCTGCACCTGCACCGCCACGATGATGGCAATCAGCATCGCCACCGCTGCCATCAGGCTCCAGCGCGAGAGCCGGGCGCAGATCCGCGTATACAGAAGGGTTTGCATGGCGGCGCTTATTGGGTGTCCTGCACGGCCTTCACCAGGCGCTGCAGGTCGGGCGTGTTGATGAAGCGCGAGTACACCGGAGACATCGCGGCCTTGAAGGCCGCCTTGTCGACATCGGTGATGATCTGCGAGCCGGCCTTGACCACCAGCTCGCGGTCCTTGGCCTCCTGCTCGTCCCATTTCTTGCGCTGGAAGGCGACCGAGTCGCGCGCCGCAGCGCGGAACAGGTCCTGGTCGGCCTTGGAGAGCTTGTCCCAGACGAGCTTGGACATCAGCAGCACCTCCGGTGCCATCGAATGCTCGGTCAGGGAGAAGACCTTCACCGCTTCATAGTGCTTGAATCCGGCATAGGACGGGATGTTGTTCTCCGCGGCGTCGATCAGGCCGGTCTTGAGGGCGGTGTAGATCTCGCTGGTGGGCATCGGCGTGGCGTTGGCGCCGATGGCCGAGACAATCGCCACCCACAGCTCCGACTGCTGCACCCGGATCTTCAGGCCCTTGGCGTCCGTCGGCGACCGCACCGGCTTCTTCGCATAGATGGAGCGCGAGCCGCTGTCGTAGAAGGCCAGGCCGATCATGCCCTGAGACTCGCAGCCCTTGAGAATCTCTTCGCCCACCGGACCGTCCAGCACCTTGCGCATGTGGCTGACCGAGTTGAAAAGGAAGGGCATGGTGGGGACCAGGCTCTTCGGGCAGAGTGAATTCAGCGAGCTGATGTTGACCCGGTTCATCTCCAGCGCGCCGATCTTGAGCTGGTCCAGGGTTTCCTTTTCGGTGCCTAGCGCGCTTTTGTTGAAGACCTTGATCTTGTATTTGCCGCCACTGCGCTGTGACAGCAGTTCGCTCATGTGCCGCACGGCGGCGACGGTCGGGTAGTCGTCGCTGTTGTGCACGTCTGCGGAGCGGAACTCCGCCGCCAGTGCCGGCATCGCCGCCGAGCAGGCCAGGGTCAAGGCCAGTCCGCTGCGCCACACGCGCTTCAATACGTGGGCCAGCGGCGATTCCGGCAGGGTAGGGCGGCGGTCGGTTCCAGTCGAATGCATCGTGCTTGTCTCCACAGGTCTTGTCAGTTGTCAGGAATGCGGGATGGGGGATCGAGCCCTCTGGCCGAGGACCGGCGCGGTCAGGCTGGTGGCTCGAAGGGGCCGATGCCCAGGAAGCTGCCCCCTTGCAGACGGGCCATCGGGCTGCCTTCGGGGAAGACACGGTCACCGATCTGGTCACGCCAGGGCTCGGCGCTGTCCTGCGGCTGGTAGCCGAGCTGGGCCCAGCCGCTGTCGCTCCACCACCGTGCCGGGTTGTCTGAAACGGCATAGGTGACCAGGCAGCCCACATCCGGCGTCTTCAAGGACGCGGTGACGAGGCTGAACAGGTCCCGCGGGCTGATCCAGGTGGACAGCGCCCGGCGGTCCGGCGGCTCCGGCGTGCAGGTGCCGATGCGCAGGCAGACGGACTCGACGCCGTAGCGATACCAGTAGAGCTGCCCCATGCCCTCGCCGAACAGCTTGGTCACGCCGTAATAGCCGTCCGGTCGCGCCGGATCGGTGGGTTCCAGCCATTCGCCTTGTGGATAGCAGCCGGTCACGTGATTGGAGCTGGCAAACACCACCCGCCGAGTGCCGGCGAGCCGCGCGGCTTCATACAGGTGGAACACGCCGTCCAGATTGGCGCGTGCCATCTGCTCAAACGGCGCTTCGACCGACCAGGCGCCCAGATGCACCACCGCATCGACGCCTTCGAGCAGCTGCTGCACCGCGCTGCGGTTGGTGAGGTCGCAGGGCCGGTCTTCCTCGTGGGCCGCCAACGGGCCGTCCATCGCGTTCCGATCGCTCAGGATCAACCGGCGGCAGATGCTGCCCAGCGGCCCCCGCAGCATGCGCCCAACGGTGCCGGCGGCGCCGGTCAGCAGCAAGGTGTCCACCACCGGGGCCTCGTTCGCAGATGACATGACGATTCGTTTTCGAAACAGCGTTTCGAGAAAGTGTCGTGCATTTTGTGGATGGGGTCCAGCGCCATCGGGGGTCATGTGTGAACAAAGGTGGCCGACCGATGTCGACCGGTGAGGCGGGCCCTTGTCCTCGCACAGCGGCGCTCGGAACGGGCTGTTTTTAAGGGGAAACCCTTGCTGTGGGGCGATGTCAGGCTGATGACAGACTGGGACAATGCGCGCTGTTTTTTTGTTTCGAAAGCGCGTCCTCTCCGGCCACGAGCCTGACAGTGGGGCGCAACCAAGGATCCAGCAGCATGGCGCTACAGCACTTGACCGACGAGCAGGTTCGCACCTGGACGCGGGCCCAAAAAGACGAGTGGTGGTTCAAGAACGTCTTCCGGGGGGACATGGCACAGCTGACGCTGCGGTCCGGCCTCACCGGTTTCATCCTCGGCGGCATTCTGGCGGCCACTTCGCTCTACATCGGCGCCAAGACCGGCATCAGCGTCGGCGTGGGCCTCACCTCGGTGATCCTGGCCTTTGCGATGTTCCGTCTGCTCAACCAGATGGGCTGGGCGGATGACTACACCATTCTGGAAAACAACTGCACGCAGTCGATCGCCACGGCGGCCGGTTATGTGGTCACCCCGCTGATCTCCAGCCTGGTGGCCTACATGCTGGTGGTGGACCGCATCATCCCGTGGTGGCAGATGATGATCTGGATGATCCTGATCTCGATCACCGGCGTGCTGGTGGCCTTCCCGATGAAGCGCCGCTTCATCAATGAAGACCAGTTGCCGTTCCCCGAAGGCCGAGCCTGCGGCGTGGTGCTGGATTCGCTCTACACCGGGCAGGGCGGCGAGGGTCTGTACAAGGCGGCGCTGCTGGCCAAGGTGGCAGGGTTTGCTGCGTTCTACCAGGCCATCGTGAGTGATGGGTGGATGAAGCTGATCCAGTTCAAGCTGCTGCGCATGGACAAGTGGGCCGGCATGACCGAGCCCTGGGTCTTCCATGACCGGCTGGACGAGTACTACTACAGCTGGGCGGTGAAGGCCGACGCCTGGATTCCGAAGATCATGGGCGTGGACTTCCGCGTGCTGGGCCTGCGCCTGACGCTGGACGTGGCCATGCTGGGCGTGGGCGGCCTGATGGGCATCGCCGTGGCCACCAGCTGCCTGCTGGGTGCGTTTGTGAACTTCGCAGTGCTCGCGCCGATCATGATCAACGCGGGCGACATCGTTCAGCGCGTGGGTCCGAATGGCAACATGATTCCGATCTCGCGGGTGGAGATCGTGAACCAGTGGTCGATGTGGTGGGGCGTTGCGATGATGGTGGCCGGTTCGGTGACCAGCCTGCTGGCCAAGCCGGACATCTTCACCAGTGCGTTCAAGTCGATCACCAATCGCAAGAAGAACAAGGACACGGGTCCGGACCTGCTGGCGCACATTGAAGTGCCGCTGTGGGTGTCCTACATCGGCGTGCCGGTGTTTGGTTTCCTGTCGGCCTGGACGGGCCACCTGTTCTTCGGCGTGCCGATGATGCTGGCCCTGGTGTCGCTGCCGCTGATCTTTGTGCTGACGGTGATCTGCACCAACTCGATGGCGCTGACCTCGTGGACGCCGACGGGTGCGCTGTCCAAGATCACGCAGTTCACGATGGGCGCGATTGATCGCAGCAACCCGGCGTCGAACCTGGTGCCCGCGGGCATGACGGCGGAGATTGCCTCGAATGCGGCCAACCTGCTGTCGGACATCAAGCCGGGCTACATGCTGGGCGGCAAGCCCCGTCACCAGGCTGTGGGCCATGTGATCGGGATTCTGGCGGGCGTGCTGGCTTGCGTGCCGCTGTTCTTCCTGCTGTTCGTGCCGAAGAACGCTGACGGCGTGCGCACGACGGCCAGCATCATTTCCGACCAGTTCGCCATGCCGGCGGCGGTGCAGTGGAAGGGTGTGGCGGAGATCATTGCGAACGGTCTGCACAGCCTGCCGGCGTCGGCGCTGATCACGATGGGTCTGGCGGCTGCGGCTGCGGTGATCATCGAGGTGCTGCGTCTGGTGACGCGTGGCAAGTTCCCGCTGTCGTCGGTGTCGATCGGCCTAGGCGTGGTGCTGCCGCCGGAGTCGACCTTTGCGATGTGGATCGGCGCGATGATCTTCTTCGTGGCCGCCAAGGTCTACAAGACCCCCGGTTCGGCCGGCTGGCGCCGGTGGGTGGATGGCTGTGAGCCGATCTGCGCGGGCCTGATCTCGGGCGCAGCGCTGATGGGCATCGGCAACGCGATCGTCAATGTGCTGATCTGATGTCCGGCCGCCCCTGCGGCGGCGTGGCACAATTCGGGCCCTCTGTGGACATGGGAATGTCGGCAGAGGGCCCGCTGCTTTTGCGGGGTGTTTTTCGTTTGTCTGCCCGTAGCTCAACTGGATAGAGCAGCTGCCTTCTAAGCAGCAGGTCGGGGGTTCGAGTCCCTCCGGGCAGGCCAGTTATCCCCAGATGTCTGGAAAACGCCGCGAAGCGCAAGGCGCGCAAAGCGACTTGAACAAGTCGGTTTCCCCCCGCAGTGGCACACGCATAGGCAATTTCGGCTCGCCCGAGGTCGGGGAAAATATTCACTTGATGGAATATCTCCAGGTGGGGAGTGATGTGGTGCCCGGGAGGTGCAGTCTTGCTGCTCGGCGGGGACAAAGGAGGGAACGCCCGTTGGTACACCACTCATGTTGTTCGAGCCGACGCTCTATTCGACATGCACCTTGAAGCGATCAACCGAGAAGGAGCAAGCGCATGACCAAAAAGTTCGATGAGCTGCGGGCCAAACTACCCCCTGAGGTTCAAGCCCGCTCCGCCGCAAAGGCTGAAGCCATTCTTGTCGAGATGCAGCTTCAGGAACTTCGCAAGTCGCGGCAGGTGACGCAGGTGGATGTGGCACGTGCAATGAACATCGAGCAGGCCGCTGTCTCCAAGCTGGAGCGGCGAGAAGACATGTACTTGAGTACGCTGAGAGACTACGTGCGGGCACTGGGCGGAGAACTCAAGTTGGTCGCGTCCTTTCCCGACGTGACGATCCAGGTCCATACGCTCTAGCTATGCCACGGCATGTGCGATGTGGGGCGTGCTCGCTCATCAATGAGTGCAGCCGGCTTCAACACCTGTCACCCTTGACCTGACCATGCCAGTCTTTCGCACCAAAGGGGAACAGCAGTACCCCGACCTCGCTGCTTTCATGGGTGGCTATTTCCACCAGGATTTCGACATCAACGGTGACACCCTTGAAGCGGTGGTCGCGGTCTTTGTGGCCGATTGCGGCGATTCATTGCGCCGTCTCCTCATCGCGGATATTGACCGGTTCCTGGCCACCAGCCAGGGCGATGTCGAAGCCCGCTTCCAGGACTATTTCGAGCCCTGCATCATCCCGACAGGATTCCGGCCCAGCACCCGCGAATTCCTGCTGGCCATTCGGAATGAGGTGATGGCCTCCCTGCGCGCCTGACCGATGCGCAGACGCGCAGAAGCGCAGACGAAAAAAAGGGGCGCCACGCGCCCCTGTTCACTTCATTACAAGGTTCTCAACCACGCCAGCAGCGCATCCCGGTCCGTTTTGGACAGCTGCACAAACCGCTGACGTGACTTCTCCCCCTCGCCGCCGTGCCACAGGATGGCTTCCGTCAGCGTACGCGCGCGGCCGTCGTGCAGGTAGCCCACTGCCTGACCCTGGGCCACCTTCTCGGTATACCCAATGCCCCACAGCGGCGTCGTCCGCCACATCGCGCCAGTCGCCTGGCCTTCCGGCAGCGTATCCGCCAGCGCAGCACCCATGTCGTGGAGCAGCAGGTCGGTGAAGGGACGGATCGTCTGGTCACGCAATTCTGCAAACGGATGGGTCTTGCCCGTCTTCATCTCCGCCGTATGGCAGGCTGCGCAGCGCAGCGCATCAAACACCTTCCGGCCATTGGCCACTTGAGCGGCGTCCACTCGATGCTCATCCAGCGGCGTCACCCCCTTGGGGAATCCGCTCGGGATGCTCCGCTGGGCGGGCACCGCCAGCAGCTGCATGTACTGCGTCAGCGCCGTCAGATCACTCTCCTGGATGCCCTTTTGCGCCGTCGCCGTGCGGCACCCCTGCGGGTCGGTCGCGCAACTGCGGTTCGGATACACCGGCGAGGTCACCGACATGTCATTGAGCAGCGCATTGGCTACCTGATGCCGGATGCTGACCTTGCTGCCCTTGGCGCCGAATCGGCCCAGACGCGTCGCACCCGTCTCCGGATCGAAGGCGAAGTTGGCTTTGCCCAGCACCCCGTCCTGGTCCGGCGTGGTGCGCACGCGCGCGAGGATGTCGGCTTCTGGCACTGCTTCGAGCAGACCCACGCCCAGCAGCGGCAGCGCAGCGCGGGCCGACCATAGTTGCGGCGTAGGGCCGTCAAATCCGAAGGTGGGCTTGCGCAGTTCCACCTTGGTGCCGTCCCCCAGCGTCACGCTGGACGTCTCGAAGCCCGTCACCTTCACCGCATTGCCCCAATCCTGGGGCGCGCCGGTCGCCGATGTCGAGTTCATCTGGATGGTGGATCCATAACGAGGATCCGGCCGGATCGACCCATCCGCCGCCTTCATCGCCACATGGAAGGCCATCCGGTCCAGGCGCTGACCCACCGCGAATGGCGCCGGACTGCGGCCATTGTTGGTGTGGCACTGGACGCAGGAGGTCGCATTGAATCGCGGTCCCACCAGGCCCTGAATGGAGGTCATCGGATCATTGCCCGGCTCGGCATGCACGCCGGTCACGAAGCTGCTGTGCACCGTGCGGCGACCCTCCACAAAGCGCTGCAGGTTCTGCATGCCGGTATTGTTGAAGGGCTGCTGGAACATGCGCCAGCCTTCGTCCGTGTAGTTGTACGACACCGACCCCAGGCCGCCCGACAGCACCGAATCCGGCAGCGGCGCGCTGTTCAGCCGAGGCTGAATGCCATACCAGGGCCGCAGGCCGGTGCCCATGACGTAAACCACTTCGGTCGTGTAGTACCGATACGCCCCCGGATCGCCAATCGCATCCATGGCAGCGCGGCTGGAGAAGAACGAGCCGGTGAATTCAATGGCCTCGCCCAGTTGCAGCGCGCGCGCCGGCACATTGACGCCATTGGGCACCAGCACGCCATTGGCATTGGGCGACAGATCCTGATGGCCCGGCATGTTGTCCAGCACCACGGAACAGCCGTCATTGGCGCCGATCACGTTGTTGTAGCCGGAATTGGGCCGAGCCAGTGCGTTCTGAGGCGGCTTCGGGATCACCGGGCAGGAGGTCTTGTCGACGAACCCATCGGTATAGGTGGTCGGATCCAGCAGTTGACCCGGCGACATCCAGCCATAGCCGGTGACCTTGGGATCATCAATGCGGCGGAAGAACGAATGACCGCCGCCGCGCTGCGCCTGCGGGAAATACTGGTTCACGATCAGACGCGGCTTGGTCACTCCAGGCACGCGGCTGTTGTCGATGAACTCAACGCCCCAGACGCGATTCCTGAAGTAGTTCTCGACGAAGTTCAGGTAGTTGCCCGGGCCTTTGTCCTGCGGATTGCCATTGGCATCCACCGTTTCATTGGGACCGAATCCGATTTCATTCCAGTCCTCACCGCGCTCGCGGCCGTGGCGGCCGATGCCGCGCTGACCGAAGCGGGTGACCAGGGTGCCGTCCGGCAGCGTGAACTGGATCTGCTCGATCGGCGCCTGCGGCTGATAGAGGGCACCCAGCGCGGCGCCATTGACAGGGAAGGGGAAGGGCGTCGTGGCGGTCGGGGGAATGCTGTTGTCGCTGCCCACCGTCTTGAACTCGACTTCGAAAAGCGAGTAACCGTACGTCGTTGCCCGGGTCACGCCCTGGATGCGGACAAAGCGTGTCTTCACGCCAAGGTTGAAATACTCCTCGGTGCCGCCTTTGCCAGCCACCTGGCTGCGCAGTCGTTTCCAGTCCTGGCCATTGTCCGAGACCTGGATCTCATACGCCTTGCCATAGGCGTTCTCCCAGACGAGCTTCATATAGCCCAGCGGCTGCGCGGTGCCGAAGTCGTACTGGATCCAGGCGCCGTCCTCAGGCTTGGATGCCCAGCGGGTGCTGAGATTGCCGTCAATCGTGTTCTTGGCCGACATGCCGTCGTTTTCCGGCGCCGACGAGATGGCGGACGCCGGCTTGATGGCCACGCCGGGTTTGCTGGTGTCTCCGACCGGGTCCTGCGGCTGGGTGGGGGTCGTCGGATCAGTGGGCGTGATGGGCGGAACCTCGGCGCCGGTGAATGCCTGGATCTCGAAGATCGAATAGCCATAGCCGGTCGATCGCGTCACGCCCTGCACGCGCAGGTAGCGGCCCTGGCCGCCCAGGCCCGTCAGATCCTCGACGCCACCGGTGCTGTTGTCCACCGTCCTGATCGTGGTCCAGGTCTTGTTGTCTTCGGAGGTCTGCAGCAGATACTTGGTGGCGTGGGCGTTTTCCCAATGGATGCGCACGCGGGAGATAGCCACGCTGCTGCCGTAATCCAGCGTCAGCCATTCGTTGTCGGTGAAGCCCGAGCCCCAGCGGCTGGTGTCGTCCTTGTCGATGGCCTTGGCGCCGCTGAGGTCGCCGCGCTCCATGGAACTGGCGGTGGCGGAAACGGGCGTGAGGGCCGTCTCGGTGCCGCTGTCGCCGGAGAGCCGCTTGGCACGGGCGGCGCTATCCGCGATTCCGCCTTCGCCTGAAGCGATCTGCGCCTCGGTCGAAGGGCCGGCGCTGCCACCGCCGCCGCCGCAGGCCGCGAGCAGGGCGCTGCCCAGCAGGGCGGGGGCGAAGGCCCTGCCCATCCAATGTCCCAGTTGCTTCAATTCCATGGTGCCAACCTCCCGTGCCTGTATGGGTGCGATGAGTTCATCAATCCCCTTGATCAGGGGTGAATGGCGCGCAGTGTCAGCGTTCGGTTCGCCGGGCGGCAAGTCTTAATGTGTGTCGAATTGATGGTCTTGACGCCGAAGCGACGGCATCGATACCAAAGCATCAATCGAGGCATACGCAATTGCAGATGCAGCGCGGTTGTCGATCCTGCACAACCACCCCGACGCAGTGATGCACACCCTGAACGCCGATTCATTCCCCCGCCGGAATGACTATGGCAGGGCGGGGCGATGCGCGTCCAGCAGCCACTGGTGCGTGCAGGCGAAGAAGCGCTCCGGCAAGCGAAGCGTGCAATGGAGACCCCAGCCTCCCGGCTGGGTGTCGTCTTGGGGCGGACCTGTCAGCCCAGGTCCGTGCGTCGATCAGAACGAGGCTGTCGCCGGTCCATGGGAGGTACGGGACAGCTTGAAGAAGTCCACCGCTTCGAGCAGCTGCTGCGCCTGGGTCTTCAGGCTCTCAGCCGCTGCGGCGCTTTCCTCCACCAGTGCGGCATTTTGCTGGGTCACCAGGTCCATCTGGCCCACCGCCTCTCCGACCTGGTGAATGCCATTGCTTTGCTCCACCGTGGCGGCAGTGATCTCGCTCACGATGTCGCTGACACGCTTGATGGCGCCGACGATCTCTTCCATCGTTTTGCCTGCACCGTCCACCAGTGCATTGCCTTGCTCGACCTGTTCCACATTGCTGGTGATCAGCGTCTTGATCTCCCTCGCTGCCTGTGCGCTGCGCTGGGCCAGGGTGCGCACCTCGCCGGCGACGACAGCAAATCCCCGACCCTGTTCACCCGCGCGTGCGGCTTCCACGGCTGCATTCAGCGCGAGGATGTTGGTCTGGAAGGCGATGCCGTCGATCACCCCGATGATGTCGCCGATCTTGCGGCTGCTGTCGCTGATGCCCTGCATGGTGGACACCACCTGGCCGACCATCTCACCACCGCGGGAGGCAATCTCGGCCGCATTGCGGGACAGGCCATCCGCCTGGCGGGCATTGTCCGCATTGCTTTGCACGGTGCCGCCCAGTTCTTCCATCGTGGCGGCCGTCTGCTCCAGCGCGCTGGCCTGCTCCTCGGTGCGCTGACTCAGATCCTGATTGCCTTGGGCAATCTGGGCACTGGCCGTGGCGACGCTTTCCGAATTGGCGCGGACGATCCGCACGGTGGCGACCAGCGCCTCGCGCAGTCGATGCAGGCCTTTCTGCAATTGCCCGATCTCATCTTCCCGGTCCGTCACGACTTCGGCGGACAGGTCGCCGCTGGCCAGCGTGTCCAGAGAAGCCACCAGGCGCCGGATCGGCTTGACGATGCTGCCGGTCACCAGCAACGCTGCAAACACAGCCAGCGCCAGTCCGAGAGTGGCCGTCACGCCGATGGTCCATTGCGCGCGGTCCACCGAGGCCTGGCTGGCCTTGGCATCCGTCTCCATCAGATGCGTCTGGAACTTGGAGAGGGCGAGCAGGTCCTTCTCATACGCCAATTGCGCCGGGCGAACGTCCGTCAGAAGCGTGTCGCGCAGCGTGGCGTCGTTGGCCTCGGCCTGTGCCACAAACTTGTCCAGCGCCTTCTTGTAGCCCTCGCGCGCAGTCAGCGCCTGCGCCATCAGCGCCTTGCCGTCTTCGCTCTTGATCATCTCCGCGAGCTTGTCGTAGAGCTCGCGCGCCTCTTTGCGGGATTCGGCCAACTGCCCGAGTGCCGTCTTGCGCTGCTGCGCATCGTCAAAGATGACGATGTTGCGTGTGAGCCGCGCCTGTTGATTCAGTTCGCCATCGATGTCCCGGACCATCATCACCTTCACGTAGCGGTCCTCGACGATCAGATCGACCATGGTGTCGACCTTGACCAGCGACATCCATGCCGACACCGCCAGCAGCAGCAGTAGCAGGCCCACGCCGCCAAAACCCAGCGCGAGTTTCCAGGCCACCCGAAGATTCTTCATGTTGCTCTTCCTTCCCTGTTGAATGGATCGATATCCCGACGATCCTTTGCCCACGACCATAATGAGTTTGGCCCGGCAGTTCAAACGCAAGGCCCGGAAATAATGCGCAAGGGCCCGACTTCTGTGGCCTTGCATGAACCATCCGGCGGAGTGCTCCGATGTGCAATCTCTATCACATGACCCCCAAGAATGACCTGGAGGTCTATGTGCGGCGCCATCTGGCTCGGCTGTGGCTGCCGGAATGGGAGCCGCCCAAGCCATTTGTAGGTCCGTTTGACACGGGGTTGTTCCTGCGCGCGAACCGGGGCGAAGAGACTCAATCCAGGGGCGTCGGATTGGAGGGCTGTTATGGGCAATGGGGGCTGATCCGTCCCGGATCTCCCGGCCGCAAAGACATGATGCAGCCCCGCACCACGCCCGGGCGCAAGCCAGCGGCACCACGCCCGCGCACCACCAACAATGCGCGGATCGAGACCGTCGCCACCACGCCGACGTTTCGCGCCGCCTGGAACGAAGGGCGGCGCTGCCTGATTCCTGCGAGCTGGTATCAGGAACCTAATTGGGAAACCGGCAAGAACATCTGGTGGCAACTGCGTCGCGCAGATGGCGACCCCTGGATGCTGGCCGGCATCTGGAATGAATGGGTGGACCCGGCCACTGGCGAGGTGGTGCCCAATTACTCGATGCTCACCTGCAATTGCGACGGCCACCCCTTGCTGGGTCGACTGCACAAGCCCGATCCATCAATGCCGGCCGATGCGCAGGACAAGCGGGCTGTCATTCACGTCACGCCGGAGCATTGGGCCACCTGGTTGTCCGGCTCGGTGAGTGAGGCGCAGGCGCTGCTCCAGCCTTCGGCAGCGGAGGTGTTTGATCCGTCCGACGCCATCGCCACGGATGAAGCGCTGGGCCGGGCCCGTCAGGCCTGATTCACGCGCGTCGCGACGTCCCCGGTCGCCGTAGCGGTTGTGGCGGACGTGGGGCGTGTGGGGTGGTGCGCAGGTTCATCCGCCGAATCCTCCGCGCGAGGCGCTTGCATGAGATCCAGCAGGGCTGCATCCAACTGATGCCACCGGAAACGGTAGCCACCCGCCAATGCGCGCGCCGGCCACACCCGTTGCCCATCGAGCAGCAGGGTGCTCATCTCCCCGGCCAGGGCACGCAAGGGCGCTGCAGGCATCCACAGCCGCGCACGCCGTCCCACCGAAGTGGCGAGCGCCTGCGTGAAACTCCATTGGCTGTGCAGGTCCGGTGCCACGCCATTGACGGCGCCCCGAACGTCGCTGCGCCGCAGGGCCCACAACACCATGCCCACGGCATCGTCCAGATGGATCCACGGCAGAGCCTGGCGTCCACTGCCGAGCCTGGCAGCGAATCCCCATCGAGCGGCCAGGGCCTGCATCGGCAGTGCGCCGTCATCGCGTCCCAGGATCACGCCGAAGCGCATGCGGACCACCCGCAGGCCCAGCGCTTCCAATCGCATGGCCTCGTGTTCAATGGCGGCACACAGGTCGGATTGGTAGGTGCCCGGCATCGGCCCCTGCTGCTCGCAACACAGGACGTCCTCCGGTGGCGTGCCGTAGAAGCCCACTGCGGAAGCTGCCACGAGCACCGCCGGCCGATGCTCCAGACGTTGCACCAGCGCGCGTAGCGATTCGGTCAACCGGGTGCGGCTGTTTTGCAGCACTTCGCGCCGCCCCAGCGTCCAGGGCCGGCCCAGCACCCGGGCGCCTGCCAGATGCACGATGGCGTGGAGACGGGTCTCCGGGAGGATCTCGTCCAGGGTGTGAATCACGGTCACCCCATCCCCCAGTTGCGCACGGGCCTGCTTCACATCGCGGCTCAGCACCAGCACGCGATGCCCTTGCGCGCGGAGCCGGCGCACCAGGGTTCTCCCGACGAAGCCGGTGCCACCGGTGACGAGCACGGTCTCCGCGCCCCTGGGCAGCGGCGGGGTGGGTTCCGGCGTCTCGCGTCCCAGGCGCAGTACCGCCAGGAGATTTCGAGCGCTCCAGAGCCAGACCCCCACCGCAAACAGCGTGTAGAGCACCGACACCCAGCCCCGCCCGGCGGGCACGAGGCCCGTCGGCTGGTGCCACCACGCCCACAGCACCGGGCCGAAGAGTCCGAGGAAGCATCCATAGGAGACCGTCAGCACCGTATGCAGCCAGCGCTCAAACGGGGGCAGGGTGCGGGTACGGTCTTCTTCCAAAAAATCGCTGAGGGTGATCACCACCTCCACCCCGAGCACCGCGGCCACCAGCGCGGCCCAGGCGCCGTGCCATGCCCACCATCCCAGACCCAGGAAGAGGGCGCCATAGAGCGCCTCGCGGGCCGCGTGCAAAGCCAGCTCCCGACGAGCTCCCCGCTGCTGCGGCAAACGCGCGGCCCATTCGTGGTGCCACAGATTGTCGAAGGCGCCCAGCAGGGCCTGCGCGATCAGCACGGTATCGATCATCAGCATGTCATCTCTCCTGCGCCGGGTCCTCGAAGACACCGGTCTGTTCAAAGGTCTGGCCCCAACGGGGGTGCGTCATCGACAGGGTGAAGCGGAAGCGGCCCTGGCCCAGATCGCGGTGCTCCACCCGGCAGGTCCCGGGGGTCAGCCAGTGCGGCAAGCGCAGCCGCCACGGGCCGATGCACCACAGGTAGTGGCGGCTCTGAAACACCAGCGCGCCCTCGTCCTCCAGGACATCCAGCGCCATGGCGAGCCCGCCGGCAGTCCGCTCCAGCACGCCGTGATCGGGATGTGCCTGCTTCACCGACCGGACGATGTGACGACCCAGGTGGCGGGTCCACATCACGCCGCCTGCGCCATCCGGCGATACCTCCACCGCCACCGGCACGCCGGTCGCGCGCTGCGCCAGCAGCGGGCCGCGAAATGCCCAGCTGAGCCAGGCCAGCAGCCGTCCCAGGCGGGAGCAGCGCAGGTCCAGCAGCCCCTGATATCGGACCGGCTGCGCATGGGTGCCAAAACGCCGCTGGACGTCGGGATGCAGGCGACCCCAGGCCGGGGCGCCCATCAGCGCCGCCAGATCGAGGACGGGGGCAGGGCAGTCCGCCGACGCGGGCGGCGCGGCAGTGCGGGATGAGAGGGGGAGGATCGTCATGCCTCCTCTATTGCGAGAAGCGGGCCAGGTCGAGCCTCGTTCGCAAGTCGTTGATTTCACTGCATAAAGTCGAAACACCTGTGCCGTGCTGTTCCTCTCGTATACAGTCGCGCCCCGGGGAACTGTCAACGACGGATACACATGCTGCTGCGCATCACGATGGGGGTATCGCTGCTGGAGACGCTGCTCCTGGTGGGGGTGTTGCTGGCCTGGGCGGACCGCGTGGCGGGCGGACGGCTGCTCGCAGCCTTTCTCGCGGCGTTTGGCGTGTGGGTGGTGGGCAATGAGCTGCCCAATTGGTGGGGACCGTCCTCCGAGACGCTGGCGCTGCACCTGCTCGCGACGGCGCCACTGACCTCGGCGGTCTTTTTCCATTTCTGCGTTGTCTTTTGCCGCGCACCGCTGGACCGACGCTGGATTGGCGCCGGGTATGCGTTGGGGGCTGTGGCGGTCGCGGCTTCGCAGATCCTCCTGCCTGCACGATTCGTCGACCATCCCGACGTCGGTCGCCTCGCAGTCGCCGAGCCCGCCGCCATCATTGCGAGTGCGTCATGGGTCATTCTGGGCACGGCGGGCGTGGCCGTCCTGATCCATGCGCTGATGCGCAGACGCGGCGTCGAGCGTGCGCCAGCACGGGCCCAGGTGGCGGCGGTGACGGCGTCCTGCCTGTGGGGACTGGTGTGCATCGGCGGCTATGCCATTGCGCTGCTGCGCTGGCCGATCTATCCGTTCCCACTGCTGGCGCTGCCGCTCTATCCCTTGATGCTGGTCTACGGCATCTTGCGATATGGCGTCTTTGTGGCCAATGCCTGGGCCGGTCGCGCGCTGGTGTGGACCTTGCTGCTTGCGGTGGGCGTGGCGATTGTCGGCCTGATGCCATTGCTGCTGCCGTTCGAATCGCGCTGGCTGAATGGCGTGGCCGTGGCCGCCGGGTGTCTGGCCCTGAATGGCCCGGTCCGACGATTTGTTCAGCGACTGATTTACCCGGGCGGCGAAGTCAGTGCCCAGGACATCGCCGCATGGCGCGCCGCACTGGCCGGAAGCGACACCCTGGAGACGCTGGCCACCAACGCGAGTCAATTGCTGACGGCCCGTGTCGGGGTGCCCACCCGCGTGTGGATCGATGACTCCGAGCCGGCCAGCACTGCGCCCACCCCGTCGCCCCCCACCGGCGCACAGTCACCCGAGCTGCGAATTCACCGCGACAACGGCCTCTGGACGTCCACCTGGACCGGTTGGGACGCCGCTCCCCCCGGGCCTCGCCAGGCCGCGGCGCTGTTCGCCAGTGCCCTCATCGATGCCGCCCGGGACGTGGCCCAGGCGCAGGCCGCCGCCAGCCGTGAGCGTGAACGTCAGGTGCAGGCGCGGCTCGCGGAACTGGGCGCGTTGGCCGCCACCGTCGCGCATGACATCCGCAACCCGCTGAACATCATCGGCATGGCCGTGGCGATGGCGCCTGCAGACACCCGCCAGGAAGTCGGCACCCAGGTGGCCCGCATTGCCCATCTGGCCAGCGATCTGCTGGACTACGCCAAGCCCTGGAAGCTGCAGCCCGAACGATTCGATGTCGCCGCGCTGGTTCGCACCCTCGCGCGCAGAGAACCGGGCGTGCGCCTCTCGTCGGCGTGGCCGGACAGCCTGTGGGTGGACCGCCTTGACCCGCGACGGCTTGAACAGGCGCTGGTCAACCTGATCGAGAACGCTCGCGGGGCCTCGTCGGAGGGCTGTGTCATCGACATTGATGTGGACCCCACCCACCTTCACCTGCACGTCTGTGACAACGGCAGCGGCGTGCCGCAGGATCTGCGTGATCGCCTTTTTGAACCCTTTGCGTCCCGCAGCACCGGTGGCACCGGCCTGGGACTGGCCATCGTCGCACGCGTCGCCCAGGCCCACCAGGGCAGGGTGGCCCTGACCGATCGCGCGCCGTGGCGCACCTGTTTTTCGCTGGAGTTACCGCGATGATTGTTCCGCCAACTGTCTCGATCAGCACCTCGACCCGGTCTGCGCTCACCGCGGAAGCGCCTGGCCGCGTCCTGCTGGTCGACGATGAGCCGGCCTTCCAGCGGCTGGGCGGCGCCTTCCTGCGCAACCTGGGTCAGGAGGTCACCGTGGCGGGAGACGCCGATCAGGCCCTCGAAGCCTTCGCCACGGTCCGCCCGGAGCTGGTCCTGCTGGACCTCGCCATGCCACCCAGCATGGATCCGGAGCAAGGTCTGGCGCTCATTCCGCGCTTTGCCGGCGTGCCGGTGGTGGTGCTCACCGGCCACGCCGACCATGAACGTGCCCTGCGCGCCGCCGACCTGGGCGCCTGGGACTTCCTCCCCAAACCGATCGATCCGGATTTGCTCCGCTTCGTCGTCACCCGCGGGCTGCGCAAGCATCGGCTCGATCAGGAGTTGCAGCAGCTCCGGCAGCAGCAGGGCGAGGAGGCGATGGGTCTGCTGGGGCAGGCGCCCGTCATGCAATCGCTGCGCGCGATGATCCGCCGTGTGGCGCCGACCCAGGTCAACGTGCTGGTGCTCGGCCCGACCGGAACCGGCAAGGAGCTGGTGGCGCGGGCGCTGCATGAGCACGGCAGGCAGCCCACGGCCCCGTTTGTGCCGGTGCACTGCGGCGCACTGTCGGCCGAGCTACTGGAGAGCGAGCTCTTCGGCCATCTCAAGGGCAGCTTCACCGGCGCCTATCGCGACCAGCCGGGTCTGGTCGAAGTGGCTCGCGGCGGCACGCTCTTCCTGGATGAAGTGGGCGAGATGCCCGCAGCGATGCAGGTCAAACTCCTTCGCTTCCTGCAGGAAGGGAGTTTCATGCCGGTCGGTGGGCGCAGCCTGCGCACCAGCGAGGTCCGCGTGGTGGCCGCCACCCATCGTGACCTGGAAGCGATGGTCCGCACGGGTGACTTCCGCGAAGATCTCTACTACCGCTTGAAGGGCGTGGTGCTGCGCACGCCTGCGCTCGCCGAGCGTCGTGCGGATGTGCCGCTGCTGGCGGCACGATTTGCGCAGATGCGCGGCGTCGGCATTTCGACCGGTGCCATGGCCTGGCTCGGCGCCTGCGACTGGCCGGGCAATGTGCGGGAACTCAAAGCCGTCGTCGAAGCCGCGGCGGCCTTGCTGCTACCCGGTCAGACCGAGCTGGATGCGGAAGCCTTGTCGCTGGCGGCCGGGGTGGACCTTGGCTCCGCCTCAGTCCTGCCAGGGCATGCCGGGTATGGAGGGCATGTGGGCGGCGAGCAGGGCGGGGTGCTGGAGACGGCGCTGACCGAGCTGGAACGACGCCTCATCAGCGAAGCGATGCAGGCCAGCGGTGGCAATCAGTCCGAAGCCGCGCGGCGGCTGGGCGTCTCGCGGGTGGGTCTGATCAAAAAGCTGGGACGCCTCGGCCTGAAGTGACTGCCGCCACGGCCAGTGGCGGCCATCCGCTCACAGCCGGAAGGCCTCAACCGTCTTGAGCAGGCTTCGCGCCTGATCATCCAGACTCTGCGCGGCGGCGGCACTCTCCTCGACCAGCGCGGCATTCTGCTGCGTCGCCTGGTCCATGTGGCCGACGGCGGTGTTGACCTGCCCGATGCCGGCGCTCTGTTCGCTCGCCGCAGAGGAGATGTCGCGGATCAATTGCGAGACGCGATCCACCTGCGACACGATCTCCTTCATCGTCGTGCCGGCCAGAGACGCATGATGGGCGCCGGCTTCCACACGCTCGATCGAATTGCCGATCAGGCCATTGATCTCCTTCGCAGCCTGCGCCGAGCGCTGCGCCAGGGTGCGCACTTCGGCGGCCACCACCGCAAAGCCGCGGCCATGCTCCCCGGCACGCGCCGCTTCCACGGCGGCATTCAGCGCGAGGATGTTGGTCTGGAAGGCAATGCCGTCAATCACGCTGGTGATGCTGCCGATCTTGCGGCTGGCCTCGGTGATGTCATTCATCGTGGTGACCACATCCGCCACCACCGTGCCCCCCTTGCCGGCGGACGCACTGGCCGCCTCGGCCAGATCAGCCGCCAGACGGGCGGAAGTGGCGCTGTCCGACACGGTGCTGGTGAGTTGCTCCATCGACGACGCCGTCTGCTGCAAGGCGCTGGCCTGCTGTTCGGTCCGCCCGGAAAGGTCCATGTTGCCGGCGGCGATCTGGCCGGCCGCGGTGGACACCGAATCCACCCCCTGACGGACCGAGCTCACCACCTGCCGCAGGGAATGGGTGGTCGCGTCCACGGCACGCAGCAACTCGCCCATTTCATCCTGACGTTCGATCACTGCCGTGCTGTCGGCATCGGCCGTGAGATCGCCAGCGGCCAGGCGCTTGAGCGCGGACACGGCCGTCTGCACCGGGCGGGTGATCGAGCGGCTGATCAGCACGCCGGCCGCGACGGCAAACAGTACCGCCAGCAGGCTGCCGCCGACGATGTAGCGGGCGGCGGTGGCCATGGCCCGGTCGGCGTCATCACCGGCATGGTCCATGCGTTCTTCTTCGTGCGTCGTGAAGGTTTCCAGGGCCTTCATGTAGTCCAGCTGCGGGCCGCGCACCTTTTCCAGCAGCGCGACCTTGGCACCGTCCATGTCGTTGGCCTGCACCTTGGCGACGAAGACGTAGAGCTCCTCCCGGTACACCTTGCGCTTGTCCATGAGCCCGGCCAGCATCGCCTTGCCGGCGTCACTGGTCATCATCGGCGTCAATTGGCGGAAGGCTTCGTCCACCACCGGCGTCTGTTCGGTGATCTTGCGCAGCTCGTCGGCGCGCTGCGCCGGGGTGTCGATCAACATCAGGTTGCGCGCGGAACGGGCCTGCTGATTGACCGCCCGGGTCATCACCGCCGCCTGCTTGACCTTGGGATAGACGTCGTCAGTGATGGTGTCCAGCTGCGCGCCAACACCCACCAGACCGACGTAGGCCAGGGCCCCCACCGCCATCAGCAAGGCACACACACCGGCAAAGGCCAGCAGCAGTCGTTTCCCAATCTTGATGTTGTCAATGGCGAGCATGGAGGAGGTGCGGGGTCGCAATGGCGTTTGTAATGAGCCGCGACTCTAGGTGGTACCGCAACCAGCGTCAGTCCGGATGAAAGCCGTCCTGCCGTGAGGCATTGACGCCGCCCCTTGTGAGGGATCTCCCTACGCCGGAAGTGTGATTGGCAAAACCACTGTATGCGTATACAGTTGTCGCATGGCTCCCGTGAATGGGAACAAAGGAACGAACATGCTGCTCGACCTGAACGACCCCAAAAGCATCGTCGCGTGGTGGGAAGTCTTCCCTGAACGTCATGGTCCGTTGCTGGCCCACTGGGCGCAGCGGCGTCCGGAAGTGCGTGGCGCCATTGCCCTGGCGTCGCAGATGATCCGGGCCAACCCGCGCACCGCCGTGCTGATGCGCGAAGCTGAACTGCGGCGCGCTGCGGCCGAAGTCATCCAGGTGCCGCCCTCGCATGATGAGCAGCTGGCGCAGGAAGTGGGGCTGGATGCCGGCCATCCGTACGGCGGCATCCGGGAGACCGCTGGCACATGGGCGGACGACGACCACGGCGGCGAAGACGATACCGCCCAGGACGAGCGAGAAATGGAAGCCCTGGCCTGCTGAGGCGTGCGTCCCGGGCGCTGTTCAGTGAGTCGTGAGCGACGCTCTCACGGCGTCACAGCTCCTGCCCGAACTGGTCCCGATAGGCCGCTCGCAGCGTGCGGCAATGCGCCAGCGCCACCGCACGGGCCTCCTCCGTCAGCTCGGCCCGTGCGGCCGCCAGATCGCAGTGATGAACGGCCTCAACGGCGGCTGCCGCGTCGCGCCGTCGCGACTCCGGATACACCAGGGCCAGTACCGCCAATGCGGCCATGCCGGCCACCAGCAACTTGCGCGTGACGCCGTCCAGCCATCCCGACGGCTGCGGCTCGGAGCTCAATGGCCCCGGTTCTGTTGTTGGATTCATCCCACCCTCGTGAACGCTGCTGTGGCGCAGCTTTTTCGCCCGAGCGCGCATTCTCGGCCCATCTGCGTTCGCTCCGCGCCCCAGGGATGAGGGGGCCCCGATCAGGGTGTGGCACAACGCACGACCGGGAGGTCTGTTGCGGGCAGCCAGTCTTGGCATACTTCTGGCCGTTTCATTCAGACCCGCAGTCACGTTCCCATGGCTTCCAATCCGTCCACGCCCTCCCAGGAGACCCTGGTCATCACCCCCGAAGAGCGCGCGGCCCTGTACTTCATTCCCCAGGCGCCGGGCGGCATGATCGTCAGTGAAGAGATGCAGCAGCGCCTGCAGGACAAAGGCCTGGCCACCGGCATCCGGGAGGACGGCCGCCGCTGGCTGACCGAACTCGGCGACCGGGTGCGGCTGGGCAAGCTGTGACGCGCTGAAGCCTCAGCGCTGCTTGTACTGACCCGCTCCGAACAGGTTCTCGCGCGCCTTGTCGTCGACCAGCGGTTTGCGCCGGTCCGCCAGCACCTCCACCGCCCGCTGCACCGCCGGGCGCGCGGCGATCTCGTCGAACCAGCCCTTGAGGTGCGTGAAGTCGCCGAGCGTCACCCCCTGGTTCTTCCAGCTGCGCAGCCACGGGAAGATGGCCATGTCGGCAATGGTGTAGGTGTCTCCGGCGATATAACGGCTGTGCGCCAGCCGCTTGTCCATCACCCGGTACAGGCGCTGCGCCTCATTGGTGTAGCGGTCGATGGCGTATTCGATCTTCTCGGGGGCGTAGATGCGGAAGTGGTGCGTCTGGCCCAGCATCGGGCCGACGCCGCCCATCTGGAACATCAGCCACTGCAGCACCTCATAGCGGCCACGGGTGTCCGCTGGCAGGAACTGCCCCGTCTTGCCCGCCAGGTACAGCAAAATGGCGCCGGATTCGAACATCGACATCGGCGCGCCGTCCGGCCCGTCGGGATCGACGATGGCCGGAATCTTGTTGTTCGGGCTGATGTCGAGGAACTTGGGGTCGAACTGCTCCCCGGCCCCGATATCCACGGGAATCACCCGGTAAGGGAGGCCACATTCCTCCAGCATGATGTGCACCTTGTGCCCATTGGGCGTGGGCCATGAATACACTTCGATCATCTTGCGTTCTCCGTTGGGGCGCGGGGCCACAATCCAACCCTTCGGAACCGGGCCGTCGCGCTTCCCCAGCCTCATGGTAATCAAACAAATCAGACAGTGGTTCACCGTTCGTGCCAATGCTGCGCGGTGGCGTCCGCTGGCCGAGTGGGCCCAGGAACGTGGGGGCGTGCTGCGGCACACCCGCGACGGCCGCGGCTTTGTCATCGACCTTCCCCGTACCCTGCCGGGTTTGACCCGCATCGAATGGGGCCCGTCCCAGCGCAGCTACATCAAGGGCCCGGAGCTGCGCATGCGCTGCGAGCTGAAGCTGCATCCCGACCTGCAGATGATGATCATCGAGCGGCAGTTGATGGATGAGCTCGAGCGCAGCGTCTTCGAAGCCTACACCGACACACTGCGCACCCGCGTGGACACCGACACCCCCGAAGAAATGCGCTGGCTGGTGATGTTCCCCAAACAGCCGGTGCAGGAATCCAAGCTGGTCAAGCAACGCTTCGGCTCGGTCAGCGTCAGCCGGGAGTTGTCCAGCACCTGGCTGTCTCCGGAGCTCTGCAGCCGATTGGCCCAGGCCAGCCAGGACATTCTGGTGGAGGGCCGGCCTTTCGTGCTGCTGAGCCTGCGCGGCAACATCTACCTGCGCACCGCCATGGCCGACCCCACGCTCAATGAAGTGCAGGGGCTGGTCAGTGTGCTGGAGGCCGCCGCGATGAGCGCGCAGGACCTCAGCCGTCGCAATGGCGGGGATGCGATGTGGCCCACCACCACCTCGGCTGCCTGGCACAACCGCCCCGCGGAGAGCGAGGACGGCGCGTCGGCCTGAAGCGGCGAGGGCGCTCAGGCCTTCTCGGCGAACTGCCACCCCAGAGCTGCCATCGGCACGGCGCCCGCTGCAGCCTCCTTGGCGCGGGCGCTGGAGGCCGTGCCGTCTTCCACCCGTTTGGCAATGCCCTGCAGAATCGCCGCAATGCGGAACAGGTTGTAGGCCAGATAGAAGTTCCAGTCCTTCATCACCGTCTGCGCATCGCCGCGGCCGGTGCGTTCGCAGTAGCGGCGCACATAGCTGAGCTCGTCCGGGATGCCCAGGCCGGCCAGATCCACACCACCCAGACCGCGCGCCGCACCGCTTTGCCGGATATGCCAGGACATGCAGTGATAGCTGAAGTCCGCCAGCGGATGGCCCAGGGTGGACAGCTCCCAGTCCAGCACCGCCAGCACCCGCGGCTCGGTGGGATGGAAGACGAGGTTGTCCAGCCGGTAGTCGCCATGGACGATCGACACCTCCCGCTCGTCCCGCGCCGAGGCGGGAATGTGCTGCGGCAACCAGTCGATCAGCCGGTCCATCGCTTCATTCGGGCCGGTGACGGAGGCCTGGTACTGCTTGCTCCAGCGACCGATCTGCCGCTCGAAGTAATTACCCGGCTTGCCGTACTGCTCGAGCCCGACGGCTTTCACATCCACCTGGTGCAAGGCGGCGATGACGCGATTCATCTCGTCATAGATCGCGGTGCGTTCAGCATTGGAGGCGCCGGGGAGGGACTGGTCCCACATCACCCGACCCTGGACGAACTCCATGATGTAGAAGGCGCGGCCGATGATGGATTCGTCCTCGCACAGCGCCAGCATCTGCGGCACCGGCACGTCGGAGCCCGCCAGCGCCCGCATCACGGTGAATTCGCGTTCGATGGCGTGGGCCGACGGCAGCAGCTTGGCCACCGGCGCGGGCTTGGAGCGCACCACATACTGCGCGCCAGGCGTGATCAGCTTGTAAGTGGGATTGGACTGCCCGCCCTTGAACTGCTCGATGGAGAGCGGACCGGCAAAGCCGGGAATCTCGCGGGTCAGCCAGTCCTGCAGGGCGCTGAGGTCCATGGGCTGGGCCAGCGCCCGGGTGCCGGTGAATACGTCGTCCACGATGTCTCCTGTTCTCTGAAAGGGGTCGGGTGACGCCACCGCGGCCCCTGCAGCGCAGGGCGACGGATGGCGGTCAGCGATTGGCGATGGCCAGCAGCTTGTCCTTGCTCAGCAGCACCAGCCGGGTGGGCTCCACCCGCACGGCGCCTTCGCGCTCGAAGCCCTTGAGCTCCTGATTCACGCGCTGGCGCGACGCACCGAGCAACTGCGCCAGGTCTTCCTGGGCGAGCTGCAGGCCGATGCGGATCTCTTCGGTGCCCTGGGCGCCCTGCGTCACGCCGTAGCTGCGGGCGAGCAGCAGAATCTGCTTGGCCAGACGCGAGGCCAGCGGCCGGGTGTTGAGGTCTTCCACCACGTCGAACATCAGGCGCAGCCGGCGGCAGTTCAGGCGCAGCAGGGCCTCGTAGAGCTCGGTGTGGCGGGAGAGCAGGTCCTTGAAGTCGGCCTTGCGGACGACCAGCAGCGTGGTCTCGCCATGGGCGCTGGCATCGTGGGTGCGGGGCAGGCCGTCGAACAGCGCGATGTCGCCAAACCAGGTGCCGGGCTCGACATAGGTGAGCGTCACCTGCTTGCCGGAGAGCGAGACCGAGCTCACCCGCACGGCGCCCTTGGCCACACCGACCCATTCCACCGCGGGCTCGCCGCGCACGGACATCAGCGCGCCGTCGGGCAGGCGGCGGACAAATGCGCGCGCCAGGATGTCGCTGCGCAAGGGCAGAGACAGTTTGGAAAACCAAGGCCCCGACTCGATGTTGTTGCGTTCGGAAATTGTAAGAACCGAGCTGTTCATGCTTTGTCGCTGGCGTGACAGCGCCAGTCGTCTCCAGATTCGTCGCGCCTATTGTGTATGACGGGGAGGGGACCCGCGGGCGGCGATGGGGCGATCCTGGGTAAACCAGAACGACATGGCCAGAACGACATGGCCAGAACGACATGGCCAGAACGACGCATGGACCCGCTCGCGGCTCACGCACGCGAACGGGATCAGATGGATGCGTTCAGAACCGCGCGTCAGCGCTCAGATAGAGGCTGCGACCATCCGCTGGCGAATAACCGGACGAGCCGCTGTCATACCACCCATACAGGGTGTGCCGGTTCGCCAGATTCTTCACCTGCACCTGCAGGGTCCATTGCGGCGTGACGCGAACCTGCAGACTGCTGTTGACGATGAAGGCCTGTCCGGCGGGCGGTATGGTGTTGGTCCGCTCCAGGAAATAGCCGCCTTGCCCATACGCCCACAGCGAGAACCGGGTGGCGTCCGTCCATTGCCAATCCCATCCGCCGCTCACGAGGTAGTGGGGAACGTTCTCGATCTCCTTGCCGGCCGTCTGCGGTGCGCTGGGGTCGGGGGCCTCAATGGTGGCTTTCTGCCTGGAATACGTCACCCAAACCCGTGACGCTGATGTCAGCTGCGCGCTCAGTTGCAGGTCCACGCCACGACGCAAGGTGCGCCCGACATTGCCATTGCCGCCAGCATCCGGCAGGCCGTCCACCCCGAGCACCCGAGCGACCTCTCCGGAAGCGCGCTGTTCCCAATAGGCCAGGCGCCCTTCGAGCTGCTGCAAGGGCCGCCACTTCAGTCCGCTTTCCCATCCGGTGTTGAGGGAGGGACGGAGATTGCGCTCCTGCGTGCGGTAGGCATCGATACCGCTGCCGACCTGGAAGGTCCGGCCCCAGTTGGCATAAACGCTGGCGTCCGGGGTGAGGGCATAGATGACGCTGAGCTTGGGCTGCCGCACCAGGCCGTAGTCATACATCGCGTAGGTCCTGCCGGCGAAGCGGTCGCGCATCGTGCCGTCCAGATGCTCCACGCGCAGGGCAGGGATCAGCGTCAAGGCCGGCACCGGCCGGATCAGCGCCTGAAGATAGGCCCCCTGCGTCTGCTGATTGAAATCCCAGTCGCGGAACTGCGAGCTGCGCACGCGCTCGACCGTGCGATACCGCTGGGCCTCGTTCTGCTGCCACTGGAGTTCAATGCCGCCTTCCAGCGCGAACTCATGCGCCCAGGAGACGCTGGGTCGCCAGCTGGTGTGCGCCAGCAGGCCGGTGTGCTGTTCGTGGTTGTCCCGTTCCTGCTGCACGCCGGTTGCCGAGAAGCGGACGAAACGCTGATTCTCGTAGTCGTTGCCATAAAGCTTGACGGCCCAGGTGGTCGCGGGGCTGAGCGTGCCATCCAGATGCAGCGCGACCTGCCGGATGCTGCGCTCGCCGCCGTCGGTATCGGCATAAGCGGGCGAGAGACGCGGGGTCTGCTCCGCCTGCTCGCGGGTGAGGTAGCCGGACTCCTGGGCATCGTTGTGGAAGTAGCGCGCCGTGAGGCCGGCCCGCCAGCCCAGATCGGGCCGGGTGTAGAACCATTTGCCGGACAGCGCCAGCTTGCGGGCATGGGCGTGATCTCGGTAGCCGTCCGAGTCCCGCCAGCCGATGAAGTAGTTTTGCTGCCAGTCGCCGACCGTCCAGGCCTTGGCGATCTGCACTTCCCGGGTTCCGAAGCTGCCGACGGTCAGGCTGGCGTGTCCTTCATCACCGCCCTGACGGGTGATGACGTCGGCATTGCCGGCGATGTTGTGGAGTCCATGACGTGCGTCATTCGTGCCCCGCACGATGGCGATGCGTTCGATCTCCAGCGGGAAAACGGCATCCAGATACGGCATGCCGCCCGCATTGTCATTGCTGGGAATGCCATCGATGAGCAGCTTGACCGCATTCACACGGCCTTCGCCATTGAAACCGCGGAAGCTGAAGCGTCCGGCGTCGGTGCCTTGTTTGAACTGGGTGACCTGCACGCCGGGCGCACGCGTGAGCAGTTCCCAGCTGTAGTCGACATGCTGGTCCTCCAGCAGGCTGGCGCCCAGGATGTCTACCGAGCTGAACACCCGGCGCACATCCAGCGCACCGGTGGAGCGCCCGTCGATGCGGACGGCACCGAGGGTGAGGGTGGCGTCCGCGGCGGGCGGAGCGGGCTGAGTGGGCTGAGCGGCCGAAGAGGTGGTGGCGGAAGGGACCGTCTGGGCGAAGCTGGACACGGCGACACAGGCCCACGCGAGCGGGGTCACCACAAAGAATCGATGCATGAAAACACCTGGAGAACACTGAGAAGAAGGCTGCGGGCGCAGGCGCCGCCAACCGGCGACCGAAGGCCGCGGGCGACGCACAGGCTCGGGGCGGCTCGGCGTCGCTCCCGCGAGGGAAGACGCCGAGCACCCTCACGAAGAGAGGCGCTTCAACTCAGGGCAGGGGGACCCCGCGCCAGGGCGGGCGCCCAGGCAAACAGCGGGCGGGGGGCCTGCAGGAACAGCGTGGGCCGCTCGAAGCGCAAGGCATCGGGCGGAGTCCACAGCAGTTCGGAGGGGGGGAGCGAGGGCGCCCCGTGATGCAGGGAGCAGCAGGGGCAGTTCATCGACGACGACGCGTCGCCAGAGGTGCTGCGCTCGCTGGACGCATCGGCGGCGCCGATGCCGGTCGCCGCCTGTCGCTGCGTCCCTCGCGGCATCCCACCTTCCGTCTGCACCCGCATGAAGATCGTGCCGGTGGCCGAGCAGATCTCGACGAATTCACCGGCCTTCGGGGTGACGAAGACATGGGCCAGGCTCGGCATCCAGGCGGACATCAGGAGCGTGAAGGACACGATCCATGCCAGACGCACAACGAGGACCCGGGAAGCGAGCATGCCGGCATTGTAGGAGTCGCCCGGCCGTCGTTCGCCTTGGCGGGGGTGGACGAATTGTCCCAGGGGCAGAGATCACCAACGATAAGCCAGTTTGGCCGAATACTGGCGTCCATTGAAACCGAACGGCGAAAAGCTGCTGTAGCGCAGAATCCCGCCGACCGAATTGGCTGACAGCACCGTATCCGGGTATCGATCGGTCAGGTTGTCCACGCCGACCTGAACCTCCCAGGGACCCTGCGTCCAGCCTGCAGACACGTCCAGCAGCCAGGCGGCAGAAAAGGTCTGATCATTCACCGCGCTGCTTTGACGAACTTCATAGCTGCCGTAACGCGTGGCCGCGAGTCGGGCCGACCAGGCCCCCCACTGATGCTGTGCCGCCAGCAGCAGTTTGGAGGTCGGGCTGCTGACGGTGGCGCGGGCCAGCGTCACCCGATCGATCAGCACGAGGTTGTTATCGGTGAGCAGCTGCGGATTGGCTTCGACGCCGCGAACGCTGTTCTTGTTGTGGTTGAACGCCAGGGTGTACTGGCCCCGACCCGCGCTGCCCCACGCCTGGTTCCAGGTGCTGACGAGATCGACACCTCGGGTGCGGGTGTCCAGCGCATTGGTGAAATATCGACCGGCGCTCACCAGCACCCCGCTGGCCGCGAGCTGGCTGCGAAGCGCCGCGGGCAAGCTCAAATTGCCGGACAGCAGGATTCGGTGGTCGATGTCGATCTGATAGACATCCAGCGTCGTCTGCCAGTCGCGGATGGGTTGCCATTGCAGGCCCACGCTGGCCTGACGTGACTTTTCAGCCCGCAGCGGTTGGGCGCCCAGCGCCTTCGCAGCAGCGGAATCGACCGGAAACGTGCCGGCCTCGACCAGTGCACCGTTGATCAGGTTGGTGGAAGTGGTGGCGAAATACTGCTGGGCCAGAGAAGGGGCCCGAAAGCCGGTGGACAGGGTGCCTCGGACGGACAGCGCATCCGCCACCACGTAGCGTCCGGAAAGCTTCAGGGCGGATGCGCGGCCGAAGTCGCTGTAATCCTCCAGACGAGCGGCGGCGGAGGCACTGAGCTTGGGGGTCAACGATCCTTCCAGACCCGCATAGACCGCCACGTCGTGACGCTGATGCTGCCCGGCATTCGTCGGCTGGAATCCAGGGAAGCCGGAGGCGCCGCCATTGGTGTAGCTGCCAGGCTCTCCGGCGCGGATGGCGTAGCGCTCCTGCCGCCATTCCGCCCCCAGTGACAGCACGGCAGGGCTCGGGCCTCCCCACACCAGCTCGCGGGTGGCATCCAGATTGGCAACGGTCTGGCGGTTGCTCAAGCGGCCCGCATCAAAACGGGTGGGGCTGGCAGTGCCGAGGGAATAGTTGGCGGTGTTGGACACCCCGATGTCGAAGTCGTTGCGCCCGTGATTCACGCTGGCATCCCATTGCCACGCCCCGGCCTGGCCTCGCACGCCCAACACCAGGCTCACATCCCGGCTGGTGGACGCCTCCAGCGGCAGAAAGCCTTCGGGATACAGAGTTGCCACATTGTTGGCCACCGCGGTCGCCTGGGTACGCCAGAACGCGGCAGACGTGGTGTCGCGGTGGCTGTAGGTTCCCGTGCCGTAGAACTGCAGGCCATCGGTGTCCCACTGCCCGTTGAGGATCAGCGATTGCTGGGTGCTGTCGGGATCTCCGAGGCGATTGTTGACCTGACCCCGGCGAGGCTCGCTGGCCGCATCCCGGGTGTCAACGCCAGCACGATTGGTGCGCTGCTGATGGCGCGTCTCGGCAGCCAGTCGCACCCAGCCCGCGTTGCCGAGCGCCAGACCTGCACTGACCGCGCCGCTGGCTCTGCCGCCATCCCCCGCATCGGTCTGTCCCCATTCGCCTGCGAGGCTGCCACCCGCTGCGCCCTTCTTCAGGACGATGTTGATCACGCCTGCAATGGCGTCAGACCCATATTGAGCGGCCGCACCGTCCCTCAGCACTTCAATACGATCAATGGCCGCGATGGGGATGGCGTTCAGATCCACAGGTGCCGAGCCGCGTCCTTGGGTGCCATTGATGTTGACCACGCCGCCGCTGTGGCGGCGTTTGCCATCGATCAACACCAGCGTCTGATCGGGAGACAAACCCCGCAATTGAGCGGGTCGGACGGCGTCGGACGCATCGGTCAGCGACGGGCGGGGGAAATTGAGCGACGGCAGCAGTTGAGCGAGGACCGTCGCCAGCTCCGTGTTGCCGCCGCGACGCAGTTCAGCAGCGTCAATGACGTCGACCGGGGACTCCGATTCAGCTCGTGATCGGTCCGTCCGCCGGGTACCGGTCACCACGACGGCTTGCAAAGCGCCTTCGGCGGCGCCCGTTGGGACGCCGGTCACGGTCTGCGGCTCCGCAGCGTCTGTCGCTGCCATCGCGATCGTGGGGGCAGCGAGGGACAGGGGCAGCAACGAGGCGGTGACAAGGGCCAGACGAGTGGGAGCGAACGGGAGCGGCAGCATGAGCGTATGGGCTGGACGTTGAAAAACTGGCAGCCTGCCTCGCAGGTGGGATCCCGGCAAAGAAGGAGACGGAGCAAGCTTATGGCTTGACTGAGTGGCTGTGGTGTGCAGTTCCGCTTATGTCCCGTGATGTGTACGACAAGGCCGTCATCCGCCCGCCCGTGAGGGCGCGCCTGCGAGGTGCTCGGATCGTGTTGGCTTGGCAGGTGCCCGATCATCACGGGGTCGGGACATGCTCCTCCGTACGGGGGACGGTCCCCGCTTACCTCGTCCCGACGAAGGAAGCCCGGGGGAAACCCGGTCTCGGATGTAAAAGGCCGTGCTAGAGTGAAACGCACCCAACAAGCCTTTTCAACGTGGGATGAACAGACACCATCACAGCCAGCGGGGCCGGTTCCCCGCTCCCAGCGCGCTGATGCTCGCTTGTCTGGCGGTGATGTCCACCTCCGCATGGAGCCTGGGAGTCGGTCGGCCGCAGACGGCCTCCGCCCTGGGCCAGCCGCTGAACCTCTTCTTTCCGGTCCAGGTCGCGCCCGGCGAGCAGGTCACCTCCGAATGCATCCGTGGTGAAGTCACCGCTGGCGAATCGCAACTGCTGCCGTCCACCCTGCGCTGGCAACTCGAGACGGACGCCCAGCAGGGCGTGCGCGGGGTGCGTGTGCGCAGCAGCCAGGCCATCAATGAGCCGCTGGTGACCGTCAACCTGACCCTCGGTTGCAGCAGTTCCTTTACACGTCAGTACACCGCCTTCATCGATCCGCCCGGCCATGGCAATGAGCCACTGGCCGATGGCGAGGCGGCGCCTCGCCCGGACACCGCGCCTGCTTTCCAGGCCGCCACCAGCGGCGCGGGCCGCACCGCCCCGCGAGATGCCTCCACCGCCCGGACCCGCGCGTCCGCATTGCCGGAGGCGGTGGCCGGACCCGACGGGCCTCCCGCCGCAGCCTCCGCTGCCAGTGCACCGCCGCGCAAGCGTCGGGCCACCGGTGCGCGGACAACGACCGCAGCCCGGCCGGACACCGAGCAACGCGCCAGCGGTGGCGCCCGGCTGTCGATGGAGCCAGCTGAAGTGCTCGCTGCACCGAGCACCGCCCCGTTGATCGCCGAAGCGGCCAGTGCTGCCAGCGCCGCGGCCGAGGCGCGGGCCCAACTGGCCGTCATGGAAAAACGGGTGGCCGACCTGCAGGCGGAACAGCGCCGCACCAATGAGGTCCTGCAAGCCCTGCGTGAAGAACTGAAGGCTGCACGTGAGCAGCGCGGGACGGCCGGCACGCCGGTCTGGATGCTGGTGCTGACGCTGGTCAGCCTGGGTCTGGCCGCCAGCAGCCTGCTGCTCTGGCGCAGCCGCGGCGCCGGCCGCGGTGCGGGGCCGCAGACCTGGTGGGGGGATCCGCAGGCGGTGGCTCCAGGGGAGGGTGCTGCGGGACCCTCCGCGGGTGCAGGCGCAGGCAACGCCGCCAGCGCCGTCCACGTGGACACCCACGCCGATTCCATGCACAGCGCCCCGGGCGCTGCCGCCGCCGCGCTGGTGGCCATGGACCGGCAGGAACTCCGTGGTGGGGGCCCGGCGCCGACGACCATGCCGATGCCGCTGAACATCACCGATCCCGAGCGCACGATGCAGTTGCCGCCGCGTGGTGCACCGGCGCCTGAGCCGTCGCCGACGGCCGGCGCATCCGCCAGTGGGCTGATGCCCAGCCGCCCCGGACGCAGTGCGGCCACCGCCGCCGCGGACGATGCGCTGGACGCTCTGGCCAGCCTGGAGGCCATGGAGCCGTTGAGCTTCGAGATGCGTGCCCCGCCGGGCGATACCCGTCCCGCCCCGCTGCTGCGCGATCTCAACGGCCTGGGCGCGGTGACGGTGGAAGAGCTGATCGACCTGGAGCAGCAGGTGGACTTCTTCCTGGTGCTCGGCCAGGACGATGCCGCCATCGAACTGCTGTCCAGCCGTCTGGGCGAGCGGGACGCGGCCAGTGGACTGCCGTATCTCAAGCTGCTGGAGCTCTACCAGCGCCGCGGCGACCGGACGTCCTTCGACCGCGTCGCCACGCGATTCAGCGACCAATTCCGCGCGCGGGCGCCTTCCTGGAGCGACGACCTCAACGAAGGGGCCGGTCTGGAGTCGCATCCCGAGCTGGTGGAGCGTCTGCAGAGCGCCTGGGTGGATGCCGCCGGCAGCATGAGCCTGCTGCAGGACCTGTTTTCCCATCATCAGGAATACAGCGGCGAGCTGGGCCTGCCGGCCTATCGCGATCTGCTGCTGCTCTATGCGGTGGCCCGGGACCGGGCCGAGCATGAATCCCGCGCTCAGGACATTGACGTCTTCCTGCCGCTGGATGCCACCGCGCCGGCGGACATGATGGCCACCATGACCTGGCAGACGCCGCCAACCGCTGCAGACGGCGCGGCCCGTCCGGCCCGGCCCGGTGTGGGTCAGTCGCTGGATGTGGACCTGGACCTCACGCTGGCGGAAGACGACGAACCGCCCAAGAAGCCCAAAGCCTATTGAGCGCTTTTTGAGCGCTTATCGACCGGGCCGATGCTGAATCTGGCGCAAGCGCTCCAGCGCCAGATTCAGCGTCTCATCCTTCTTCGCGAAGCAGAACCGGATGATGCGCGGACGCTCCGCCTTCGTGCTGTAGAACGCCGACATCGGAATGGCGGCCACACCCACCTCCCGGGTGAGCCACTGGCACAGGGCCATGTCATCCATTGCGGCCAGCGGCGCGGGCAGGCCGCTGTAATCCACGCACTGGAAATAGCTGCCCGGGCAGGGCAGCAGCCGGAAGGGCGTGTCCGCCAGTCCGGCGCGGAACCGGTCCCGCTTGCGCTGGTAGAAGTCGGCCAGGCCCAGGTAGGGGGCAGGGTCTGCCATGTAGGTGGCCAAGCCCACCTGCATCGGCGAGTTGACGGTGAACACGTTGTACTGATGGACCTTGCGGAACTCGGCCATCAACGGCGCCGGCGCGGCCACGAAGCCGACCTTCCAGCCGGTCACGTGATAGGTCTTGCCGAAGCTGGACACCACGAAGCTGCGCGCCGCCAGGGAAGGCAGGCGGGAGACGCTCTCATGCTGCTGCCCGTCATAGACCATGTGCTCGTAGACCTCGTCGCTGAGCACCAGCACCTCGGTGCCTTCCAGCAGGGCGGCGAGCTGCCGCATCTCGTCCGCCGTCCAGACGTTGCCACTGGGGTTGTGCGGCGTGTTGATCATCAGCACCCGGGTGCGCGGCGACAGCGCGGCCCGCAGGCGGTCGAAGTCCGGGCGGAAGGTGTGCGGATCCAGCGGCACCGGCACCATCACGCCGCCGGCCAGGGCGATGTTGGGCGCATAGCTGTCGTAGGCCGGTTCCAGCACGATGACTTCATCGCCGGGATGCACGACGGCCAGCAGGGTCGTCAGGATGGCCTGGGTGGCGCCGGCGGTGATGGTGATCTCGCGGTCCGCGTCATAACGGTGGCGATGCAGCGTCTCGATCTTGTCCGCGATGGCCTGCCGCAGCGCGGGCACCCCCGGCATCGGCGGATACTGGTTGTGGCCGCTGCGCATGGCCTGGTCCACCGCGTCCAGCAGCGCCGGGTCCCCCTCGAAGTCCGGAAACCCCTGGCCCAGATTGACCGCCCCATGCTGCTGCGCGAGCGCAGACATCACGCTGAAGACGGTGGTGCCCAGTTGCGGCAGCCGGCTCGGCGGGACCGGGGTGTAGGGCGTGGAAGAGGCAGGTGGGGACGAATGGGTGGCGGTCATGAGGATGTCACAGCCGGGTTTCACAGCCCGTAGTCGTTGGAGTCTCCGCTCATCGCCCGCTGCAGCAGGCTGCGATTGAGGCGGTCCGACAGCAGCTCGGCGAAGCTGTAGACGTAGTTGCGCAGGTAGGCGCCTTTCTTGAAGGCGATGCGTGCGATGTTCTGTCCGAGCAGATGGCCCAGCGGACGCGACACCAGTTCGCCGCCCGGCGGGTCTTCCCGCACCGCCATTTCCGCCACGATGCCGATGCCCAGGCCCAGGCGCACATAGGTCTTGATGACGTCCGAGTCGATCGCTTCCAGCACGATGTTCGGCGTGAGATGACGCTGCGCAAAGGCACGGTCGATCCGGGTGCGGCCGGTGAAGCTGGGGTGGTAGGACACCAGCGGCTCGTTGGCGATCTGCTCCAGGTCCACCCGTTCCACCTGCGCGAGCGGGTGCTCGGCCCGCATCACCAGCACGTGCTGCCATTCATAGGCCGGCAGCGTCACCAGTTCATCGAACTGGGAGAGCGACTCGGTGGCCAGGCCCACATCGGCCGTCTCGTCGATCAGCATCCGGGCGACCTGATCCGGGCTGCCCTGATGCAGGCCGATGTTGACCTGCGGGAACTGACGGCGCAACTGGGTCACCGGACCGGGCAGCACATAGCGCGCCTGGGTGTGGGTGGTGGCAATGGACAGGGTGCCCGCGTCCTGCTTGGAGTATTCCTCACCGATGCGCTTGAGATTGCCCACCTCGCGCATGATGATCTCGATGGACTTGAGCACCTGCTGGCCCGGCTCGGTGATGCTGCGCAGCCGCTTGCCGTGGCGGGAGAAGATGTCCACGCCCAGTTCTTCTTCCAGCTCCAGGATGGCCTTGGAGACGCCGGGCTGGGAGGTGTAGAGGGCTTTGGCGGTTTCGGTCAGGTTGAGGTTGCGGCGCGCCGCTTCCTGCACGAACCGGAACTGATGCAGGTTCATGGCTGTCCGTGGCCGGGTGCGGCATGAGGAGCCGTCAGCATCGCGCCGGGCAGGCTGGCGACGGCGGACACCACGTCCAGCGTGGCCGCGGCCATCGCGCGGATGACGGAGGGCTGCTCGCCAATGGCGTCATGCAGCAGGAACAGCACGCCGGGATGCTGGGCGCGCAGCGCTTCCACCTGCGGCGGCACGTCACGGCGCACATGGCCGCTGGAGCCGAGGAACATCGGCACGATCTGGATG
The DNA here is from genome assembly GCA_966211495.1 of uncultured Roseateles sp. Taxonomy (GTDB): domain Bacteria; phylum Pseudomonadota; class Gammaproteobacteria; order Burkholderiales; family Burkholderiaceae_C; genus Roseateles. The sequence goes on from CBIHOT010000007.1 coordinate 75,270, forward strand.
CGTTTGCAGCCCCGGGCCACCAGCGCGCCGGCGGCGGTGGCCAGGTCTGGCGTCATCAGTTCCAGATAGGCCAGGGCCAGCGGAAGGCCCGGACGACGGGTCTGCAATTCAGCGGCGATGGCCTGGAACGGGGCGGCCCAGGCCGGGTCCCGAGCGCCGTGAGCAAACAGCAGCAGGCCATCGCCATTGGCAGCGTCGCTCTCCGGGTGGGCGCCGGCAGGCGTCGGGGCGGGGTGGGGCGACACGGTCATGTCCGAAACATCCTTCATCGGTAACGTACCAGCCAGCCGAAGGCGGCCATCGAAATGCCCAGGTAGAAGAGGCTGGGTGCAGACGCCACCAGCCAGGGCGTCCAGTCCCGCAGCAGGCCGACGTGGCCGGTGATGGCATTGAGCACCACGAAGCTGATGCCCAGCATGATGCCGCCGAACACCTTCACGCTGATGCCGCCGGAACGGAAGTGAAGATAGGCGAACGGCAGCGCCAGGGCCACCATCACCATGCAGGCAAAGGGATAAAACGCCTTGCGCCAGAACTGGATCTCCGGCTGCTGGGACGCCTGCTCCTGCGACGACAGGTGGCGGGTGTAGCGGTACAGCTCCAGCGTCGACATGTTCCAGGTGGGCTGCACCGCGGCGGCCACCACGCCCGAGGGCAACTGGCTCTGCCAGCTGTAGGTCGGCAGCAGCAGTTCGCGCACCGTGGGGTTGTCGCTGAGCTTGTCCTGCGGCGCCTGGGGGTCCTTCGGGTCGGCCACGCTGCCGGCGGCACGGTTGAGCGGCGTCAGGGCGCGGGTCCATTGCATCAGCTTCACGTCCTGCAGCTGCCAGCGGCCGGAGCTGTCGACCGTGCCCTGCTTGCCGGTCAGGCGGGTGGTCATGGCGCCCTTGGGGTCGAATTCCATGATCAGCACGTCTTCCATCACGCCGTTGGCCTTGGCCCGGCCCACGTGCACTGCATAGGTGTAGTCGCCGTCACGGTCCTTCATCCAGGCGCCGGACGCATTGGTCACGCCGCCGTTGCCACGCGACTTCAGCAGCTGGGCTTCCTTGTCCGCCCAGGGGGTGAGGTAGTCGCCCACCACGAAGGCGGTCAGCGCGAAGAACAGGGCAATGATGCTGAGCAGCCCCAGCGCCCGTGCCGGGCTCAGGCCACCGGTGCGCAGAATGGTGAATTCGCTGGACTGCGCCAGCCGCGCCAGGCTGAAGATGGTGCCGATCAGCACCGCAATCGGCATCAGCTCATAGAACCGGCCCGGCATCTTGAGCAGACAGGACCACAGGGCCCAGCCCACGCCCAGGCCCAGGCGCTGGAAGCGGTCCAGGTCGTCGATGAAATCCACGAAGAAGAACAGGGCCAGGAAGCCCGCCATCACCAGCGCGAAGGAGCTGAGGATGTCCCGGTAGAGCAGTCGGCGGACGGTCTTCATACCGGCACTCCCGGGGTGGTGGGGTTCTGCATCGACAGCGGCACGCCCAGCACCGGCGCCACGAGGGTGGACGGCGCAGGCGGGGGAGCGGGTGGGGGCGCGGGCGGGCTCGGCGGCGGGCGCTTCCAAGGCAGGCTGATCCGGTTGCCCATGTCACGCCAGGCGAGCAGCAGCAGGTTGACGACCAGGGCCAGGCCATGCAGGGCCAGCAGGCTGCTGCCCAGCGAATACTTGCCGTTGACCACCCAGCTTTGGGTGAGGTTGATCAGGTTGAAGTAGACGATGAAAGCCAGCAGGGCGAATAGCAGATTCCAGTTGCTGGCCCGACGCGGATTGGTGGCGGAGATGCCAATGCCCAGCAGCACCAGGTTGACGCAGCCCAGGATCATGCCGAAGCGGTAGGCCAGCTCGCCGTCATTGGGTTTGCTGCGGTTGGCCATCAGCTCGAAGGTGGAGAGCGTCTTGGGCGGACGGGTGTCCGAGGTGCGCATGACGGCATCGTCCACCGTCACCAGATAACGCTCGAAGCGGGCCACGGACTTGTCGCCGTTGCGGGTGTCGATGTCGTTGCGCTGGCCGTGGTCGAGCACCAGCAGCCGCTGGTTGTCCCGGGTGACCAGGGCGCCCTGGGCCGACGTCGTCACAGATTCCAGATGCTCGCTGTTGCTCATGATGAACACATTGCGGGCGGCGGCTTCATTGGTGGGGTCGCGTTCGATGAAGAAGACGCGGCTGCCGTCATTCGAAGTTTGGAACTGGCCGGGGGCGACGCGGGAGAGGTCGCTGCGCTGCTCGAATTGCTGGCGCAACTGGGTGCTACTGTTGTTGCTCCAGGGCCAGACGATGGTCATGAGCACGGCCACGACCAGGATCACCGGCCAGGCGGTCGCCAGCACCGGGCGGATGAAGCGGGAGAGCCCCAGGCCGCTGGCGAACCAGATGGTCATCTCGGACTCCTTGTACATCCGGCCCAGGGACATGACCACCGCCACGAACAGCGAGAGGCTGAGCATGACGGGCAGTTGGGCGAGGGTGAGGTAGCCGAGGGACAGCAGCACGTGCTGGGGCGCGACGGAGCCTTTGGCGGCCATGCCGAGCGAGCGCACCAGCAGCATCGTCACCACAATGGTGAGGATGACCACGAAAGCGAGGCCGAAACTGCGGGCCGTTTCCTTGCGTACGGTTGAATCGAATAACATCCGGGCACTTTATCTACTTCTCGGTATTATGGACTTTCGCACTCTGTCCGCGTCGCAGGACGCGCTGGCGTCGCAAACAGCAGACGCTCTGGTGGTTGTGGTTGCCGGTGACACGCTGCCTGTGGGGCTGGACAAGACCGTTGCGGGTCTGGTCAAGGACGCCATCAAGCTGGGTGATTTCGAGCTGAAGGCGGGTCAGGTCGTGACGCTGACGCGTCCGGCTGGTCTGAAGGCCGCACGCCTGGTGGTGGCGGCCAGCGGCAGCTCGCTGAAGGCGGCTCGTGCAGCGGTGGCTGCGGCGCTGGGTCAGGTCAAGGGACGTGGCGTGGTGCATGCGGCGCTGACCTTTGTGGGTTTTGATGCGGCGCTGACCGAATCGCTGGTGGAGCAGACGGTGCTGGCCGCGCATGAAGCGGTGTATGTGTACCGTGCCACCAAGCCGAGCGCCCCGGCGGCCTCGAAGCTGGACAAGATCACGCTGCTGGTGGGCAAGGAAGATGCCAAGGTGGTGAAGGCCGGTCTGACCCGCGGTCAGGCGGTGGCCAACGGCATCGCGCTGGCACGTGAATGCGCCAACCTGCCGCCGAATGTCGCCACGCCGACCTACCTGGGCGAGCAGGCCAAGGCTCTGGGCCGCAGCCACGGGCTGAAGGTCGAGGTGATGGACCAGAAGGCCATCGAGAAGCTGGGCATGGGTTCGTTCCTGTCGGTGGCCAAGGGTTCGGTGGAAGCGCCGCGCTTCATCGTGGCGCGTTATGAAGGCGCTGCGAAGACCCAGGCACCGGTGGTGCTGGTGGGCAAGGGCATCACCTTCGACTCGGGCGGCATTTCGATCAAGCCGGGCGCCGGCATGGACGAGATGAAGTTCGACATGGGCGGCGCGGCGAGCGTGCTGGGCACCCTGCGTGCGGTGGCCGAGCTCAAGCCGAAGATCAACCTGGTGGTGATCGTGGCGGCCTGCGAGAACATGCCGAGCGGCAATGCGGTGAAGCCGGGCGACGTGGTGACCTCGATGTCGGGTCAGACCATCGAGATCCTGAACACGGATGCCGAAGGCCGTCTGATCCTGTGTGACGCACTGACCTATGCCGAGCGGTTCAAGCCGGCGGTGGTGGTGGATGTGGCGACGCTGACGGGCGCCTGCGTGATTGCCCTGGGTGGCGTGCGCAGCGGCATGTACGCCAGCGACGATGAGCTGGCAGCCTCGCTGAGCGCAGCGGGTGAAGCAGCGCTGGATCCGTGCTGGCGTCTGCCGCTGGACGACGACTATGCGGAAGGTCTGAAGTCCAACTTCGCGGATGTGGCGAACGTGGCGGGTCGTGAAGGCGGCTCGATCACCGCGGCCAAGTTCCTGCAACGCTTCGCCTCGAAGTACCGCTGGGGTCATCTGGACATCGCGGGAACGGCCTGGAAGGGCGGCGCTGCCAAGGGTGGCACCGGTCGTCCGGTGGGTCTGCTGACCCACTTCGTGCTGTCGCAGGTGCGCTGAGCGGGTGGGAGGGTCCTGGTGACCGAAGTCAATTTCTACACCGGGGTGCCCGACCGCCAGGCTTACGCCTGCCGTCTGCTGCGAAAGACCCTGGGCGCCGGTTTGAAGACCGGGGTCTGGGGGCCGAGGCGGCTGTTGGAACGGCTGGATCAGACGCTGTGGACGTTTGATCCGCAGGAGTTCCTGCCGCATCTGCTGGTGAAGCCGGACACGCCGGAGGTGCTGCGGGAGCGCACGCCGGTGTTGCTGTCGGATCGCCTGGAAGACCTGGTGGGATGCCAGGCGCTGCTCAACTTCGAGCCGGAGCCGCCGCCGGAGCTGGAACGGTTTCAGCGGGTGCTGGAACTGGTGTCGACCGAGCCGGAGCAGGTGGCTGCGGGGCGGGTGAGGTTCAAGACCTACAAGTCGATGGGGCTGGCGGTGAATCACTTCAACCTCGCGGCGGGCGGCGGTTGAAGATTCTTTGACTGCGGGCCGAAAGGCCCGACCTGGGGCCTGTTTGCTCCATGTCATTCCTGTCCGGCTTACGCCGGCCATTCCCTTCTAATACTTACGCAAACAGGCCCCAGGTCGGTCCTTTCTGTAGCGTTGTCTGCTAAGGACGCCTACCTGCCAAGTTCTGGTCCGGTACGGCCCCATCAAGATCGGCTTTCGGGCTCTCACATTGAAGCCTGTGTGTGGTCAGTCGCACTGCCTTTTGGGGTGTTGTGCGGGAATCCGCACTCGCCGTTTTGCCCCGATGTGGTCGGGGTTTGCACTGGATGGGGGCTTGTGTGCACGGGCGTTGCGCATGGGGGAGATGCCCATTGGGGAATGCCCAGGTGAACGGGGCGCGACAACGTCGGTGGCACGAGTGGGTTCACAGCATTTTCACTATGGTTCCGACAGGGGAAAGGGAGTATGTTCTGCCGCGTTGAGAACTCAACGTCATTCCACATATCTCGAGTCGGAGGTTCTTAGATGCAAACCAAGCTGAATGTGATCGTGGGCGCGATCGCCATGACCCTGAGCGGTGTCGCCATGTCGCAGGAAGTGGTGAAGATCGGCCACGTGGGCCCGACCAGCGGCGGCATTGCCCACCTGGGCAAGGACAACGAGCTGGGCGCCCGCATGGCGGTTGATGAGCTGAACGCCAAGGGCGTGACCATCGGCGGCAAGAAGGTCAAGTTCGAGCTGCTGGCTGAAGACGATGCTGGTGATCCGAAGCAGGGCACTGCTGCGGCTCAGAAGCTGGTGGACTCGAAGGTCAACGGCGTGGTGGGCCACCTGAACTCCGGCACCACGATTCCCGCCTCGAAGATCTACAGCGACGCGGGCATTCCCCAGATCTCGCCGTCCGCCACCAACCCCAAGTACACCCGCAACGGCTACAAGACGGCATTCCGCGTCGTGGCTGACGACGTGCATCTGGGTGGCACGCTGGGCAAGTACGCCGTGACCACGGTCAAGGGCAAGTCCATCGCCGTCATCGATGACCGCACGGCCTATGGCCAGGGTGTGGCTGACGAGTTCGAAAAGGGCGTGAAGGCAGCGGGCGGCAAGGTCGTCGGTCGTGAATTCACCAACGACAAGGCCACGGACTTCACCGCCATCCTGACCTCCTTGAAGGGCAAGAAGCCCGACGTGGTGTTCTTCGGTGGCATGGACGCTGTTGCGGGTCCGATGCTGCGTCAGATGAAGCAGCTGGGCATTGAAGCCAAGTTCATGGGTGGTGACGGCATCTGCACGGCCGAGCTGCCCAAGCTGTCGGCTGGCACGATGGCTGACAACCAGGTCGTCTGCGCTGAAGCCGGTGGTGTGGAAGGCGAAAGCAAGAAGTCGCTGGACGCCTTCAAGGTCAAGTTCAAGGAAAAGTACAAGGTTGACGTCCAGATCTACGCTCCTTACGTCTATGACGCTGTGAACGTGATGGTCGCCGCCATGGTCAAGGCCGGCTCTGCCGAGCCTGCCAAGTACCTGCCCGTGCTGGCCAAGACCGAAGGCTACAAGGGTGTGACCGGCACCATCGCCTTCGACGAAAAGGGCGACATCAAGAACGGCGCGCTGACCCTGTACACCTACAAGGGTGGCAACCGCGAGCAACTCGCCGTCGTCCGCTGATCAGGCTCCGCCAATCAAAAACGCCACCTTCGGGTGGCGTTTTTTTTCGTCGAGCCAGTCCGCCGCCCCCTCAACGTATCGAGCCCCTCTCGCGCGCAAGCAGGCAGGCAGGCAGTCTGTCGGGTCTCGATAGAGGAGGGGTGCGACGCGCCACGGATGAGAAGGTGATGAGAGATGCGCAGACCATCGCAAACCGCAGGTCTTCGTGCCAGACAGCGAGCGCATTGGGGAGGCGCCGGACCCAGGGGGCATTCACGGAAGTATTAGGAATGAATGACCAGCGGAGCTGGGCAGAAGGGACATGAAGTGAATGCCCCCTGGGTCTGGTGCCGGACCGCGCCAACGCCCCGCAGGAAGACGCCCGCAAGAAAGCGCCCGCAGGAAACCACACCACCACCCACCCCAACCGCCCCAACAAGCGCTCAACACGAACGCCACCCCACCACCCCCCCCCAGAGCGGACCGCAGGGCCCCCGGACGCGGGGTCATCCCCCCCACTCGCGTGCATTCCCGCACGTCGCGCCCGCAAAGCATTCAGTCAGGGGGTTTGCGCCGTTCTCCCCCCGTCGACAATGGCCCCCGTCATGTGGCGTCCGAGGCATTTCGGGCACTTGGGCGTCATGGGCATCCGCGGTGGATTTCTCCGAAAAAACCGACGTCTTCGGGCCCCTCCAAACGGGGGGCTTTCAAGGCCAGAGGTGGGAGGCATGATCCGCCCGCAGCAAACGTAGCCAGATGTAACGATCTGGCAACGGCTGAAGCGGGCGGCGCAGGGGAGAAAACCATGCGGTCGATCCAGCATCCAAGAGGTGCCTTGACCTGCTGTGGGGACTGGCATGATTCGAATTTTTAATCACTACCTCCATCGTCGCACCCTCATCCAGGTGTGCTTCGACTTGGGACTCATCGTGGCGGCCGTCTTCGCTGTGGCGCTCAGCCAGAGCAGCAACGAACACATGGTGACCTTCGCCGCGTCCTACGGGATCTCGCTGGCCGGCGGCATGTTCGTCATCAACTCGGCTTCCGGCCTCTACCAGCAGTCCCACAAGCGCTCGCTCACCCAGTCCTGCGCCCGCGCACTCTTCGCGCTGCTCATCGGCCTGCCGCTCGCCTACGGCCTCTTCAGCCTGATGCCGGCCACCGCCTCCCACCGCGAAGTCATCACCACCACCGCCATGCTGGCCGTCGGCATGGTCATGATTCACCGCGTCTACGCCGCCCACGCCGGCACCCAGACCAGCGGTCGCGCCAAGATCCTGATTTTCGGCAGCGGCGCTCCGGCGCTGGCCGTCAGCGAGAGTCTGCGTGCCGCCGACCCGCATGCCCAGATCGTCGGTTTCCTGCCCGGTCCCAATGAAGTGGACCCGCTGGTGCCCACCCATGAGCTGATCACCACCCACGAGTCCCTCACCGAGGCCGCGCTGCGCCTGGGTGTCGATGAGATCGTCGTGGCCCTCACCGAGCGTCGCGGCGGCAGCATGCCGCTGCGCCAGTTGCTCGACTGCAAGCTCTACGGCATCCGCGTCGTGGACCTGGCCACCTATTTCGAAAAGACCCTCGCCCAGATCAAGATCAGCCACGTCCATGCCGGCTGGCTCATCTTCGGCGACGGCTTCAACCAAGGCATGATGCGCAGCGCCGTCAAGCGCGCCTTTGACCTGGTCTCGTCGGTCTTCCTGCTGATCGCCACCCTCCCGGTGATGCTGGTCACCGCGCTGCTGATCAAGCTCGAATCTCCGGGGCCGCTGTTCTACACCCAGGAGCGCGTCGGCCTGAATGGCCGCACCTTCAAGGTCATCAAGTTCCGCAGCATGCGCCAGGACGCTGAAAAGGACGGCCGGCCGCAATGGGCGACCAAGAACGACAGCCGCGTCACCCGCGTCGGCAACATCATCCGCAAGGTCCGCATCGACGAGCTGCCGCAGCTGTTCAACGTGCTGCGCGGTGAAATGAGCATGGTCGGCCCCCGGCCCGAGCGTCCGTTCTTCGTTGATGAGCTGGTCGCCAACATTCCCTACTACGCCGTGCGCCACAGCGTGAAGCCGGGCGTGACCGGCTGGGCCCAGGTCCGTTATGAATACGGCTCGACGATCGAGGATTCGCTGGAAAAGCTCCAGTACGACCTCTACTACGTCAAGAATCACACCCTGTTCCTCGACCTCCTGATCATGCTGGAGACCGTGGCCGTGGTGCTGACCGGCCGGGGCGCCCGCTGAGCGCCGCTGCGGGGCGGCCGCCCGGCATGCCCCCGGTTGCCGTCGGACCCGCGGCGCGCCAGGCGCGATGCTGAGCGACCTCTCTTCTCCCTCCCTCCTGGCCGCCGCCTCCGGCCTGCTGTGCCTGCTCGCGCATCTGGCGCTGGCGGTCGTCGTCTGGCCGCAATTCCAGCGCCACCCGCGCCGCGCACTGCGCCTGCAGGCGGCGCTGCTGCTGACTGCCGTCTGGGCCGGCCTCGACACCGCGGAAGCACTCGGCTGGGTCAGCGAGCGCGGCTGGATCGTCCAGCTCGCCCTGCCGGTGGCCGATGCCCTGCGTTACGGCGCGTGGTTCGCCTTCATCCTCGCCCTGGTGGAACTGCCGCTGCAGCCGGACGGCCGGCGCACCTCCGGCGTGCCGCAATCCCTGCAGGCGCTCGCTTGGTCGGCGGTGGCGGTGGCGGTCGTGCTGCCCGCCTGGCGCCTCTGGGGCGACACCCCCGTGATCCTGATGCAGCGCCCCGTGGCGCTGGCCTGGCTGGGGCTGGGGGTGCTCGGGCTCGTGCTGCTGGAGCAGATGCTGCGCAACATCGACCGGGACGCCCGCTGGAACGCCAAGCCGGTCTGCCTGGGCCTGGGCGCCGTGTTCGTCTTCGATGTCTTCGTGTTTTCACAGGCCTCGCTGTTCCAGCAGTTCGATGGCGATGCCCTGAGCGTGCGCGCGCTGGTGCACAGCATGGCGGTGCCGCTGATCTGGCTGGCCAGCCGTCGCCACCGCAAATGGCTGGACAAGCTGCATGTCTCCCGTGCGGCGGCCTTCCAGTCGCTGACGCTGCTGATCGTGGGCGTCTATCTGCTGGTGGTCTCCGGCCTGGGCTACTACGTGCGGTATACCGGCGGCGAATGGGGCAGGGCGCTGCAGCAGGTGCTGCTGGCCGTGGGCGTGCTGGCGCTGCTGCTGATCGGCCTCTCCGGCGCCATGCGCGCCAAGCTGCGGGTCTACATCAGCAAGAATTTCTTCAGCTACCGCTACGACTACCGGCAGGAATGGCTGCGCTTCACCGGCATGCTGTCGGCCAGTGCCTCGCCGGCGCAGCTCGGTGAATCAGTCATCCATGGCATGGCCAATCTGGTGGAAGGGCCGTCCGGCTCGCTGTGGCTGCGACGCGGCCCCACCGCCGACGACTTTGTCCAGACCGCCCGCTGGAACCTGCACGAACACCGCGACAGCCTGGTGCCGGACGAAGCCCTGCTGCGCTGGCTGCAGGCCCGCGCCTGGATCATCGACATCCAGGAATGGCGCAAGCATCCCGATGCCTACGAACGCGTGGCCCTGCCGCCCGCGCTGGCGGACGACGAGCGCCACTGGCTGATCGTGCCGCTCATCCAGGCCGGCGGGCTGATCGGCTGGGTGGTCCTGGGCCAGCCCCGCACGCGGCTGGAGCTGAACTGGGAAGTGCGGGACCTGCTGCGCACTGCAGCCCAGCAGGCCGCCAGCTATCTGGCCCAGATGCAGGCGACCGAGGCGCTGCTGGAGGCCCGCAAGTTCGAGGCCTTCAACCGCATGTCCGCCTTCGTGGTGCACGACCTGAAGAACATCATCACCCAGCTCTCGCTGATGATGAAAAACGCCAAGCGCCTGCGCGACAACCCCGAGTTTCAGCAGGACATGCTGGACACGGTGGAAAACTCACTCGAGAAGATGCGGCAGCTCATGCTGCAACTGCGCGAAGGGGACAAGCCGCATCACGGCAGCACCGGCGGCGTGGCCCTGGCGCCGATTGCGCGGCGGCTGGCGGCCGCCGCCGTGCGCAAAGGTCGCGCGCTGGAGCTGGAGCTGCGCGACGAGGTCAGCGCCCGCGGCCATGAGGAACGCATCGAACGGGTGCTCGGCCATGTGGTCCAGAACGCCCTGGATGCCACCCCGATTGAGGGGAGGGTTTTACTCCGCTTACAACGGATGGGCAGCCATGCCCAGGTGGAAGTGGAGGATACTGGTTGCGGCATGACGCAGGAGTTCATCGACCAGCGCCTGTTCAAGCCCTTCCAGACCACCAAGACTGCTGGCATGGGCATCGGCGCGTACGAGAGCTTTCAGTACCTGCAGGAACTTGGAGGAAAGATCAACGTGGTGAGCGCCCCCGGTCGCGGCACGCAGGTGAGCATCCTGCTGCCGCTGTTCTTCGCTGATGTGGAAGCCGGTGTGAAGGCGGGTGAGGGTCGCCGCCATGGCGAACCTGACACCGGCCGTGATGCCACCGTGATGCGACCATGATGCGATCGTGAAAGCCCGATGAGCGCCCAGCCCCCCTCCCTGCTGATCGTCGAGGACGATCTGGCCCTGCAGAAACAGCTGAAGTGGTCGATGGACCGCTTTGAGTCCGTCACCGCGGACGATGTCGCCAGTGCGGTGCTGCAGTTCCGCCGCCATAAGCCCGCCGTGGTCACCATGGACCTCGGCCTGCCGCCCGATCAGGACTCGGTCTCCGAAGGTTTCCGTCTGCTGGAAAAGCTGATCGAGCTGGAGCCCGGCACCAAGGTGATCGTGCTGACCGGCCAGAACGACCAGACCAATGCGCTGCGGGCGATCCGCATGGGCGCCTACGATTTCCTCTCCAAGCCGGTCGACCCGGACGTGCTGGTGCTGACGGTGGAGCGCGCGATGCGCCTGCATGAACTGCAGCAGGAGAACCAGCGCCTGCTGACGCAGCAGGAGGGCGAGCCCACCGGCAAGCTGCTGACGCGCGACCCGCAGATGCAGCGCCTGTGCCGCACCATCGAACGGGTGTCGGCCAGCGATGCCACCGTCCTGCTGCTCGGCGAGAGCGGCACCGGCAAGGAACTGCTGGCGCAGGCCCTGCATGACGCGTCCCGCCGCAAGGGCCGCTTTGTGGCCATCAACTGCGCCGCCATTCCCGAAGCGCTGCTGGAAAGCGAGCTGTTCGGCTATGAGCGCGGCGCGTTCACCGGCGCCACCAAGACCACCGTCGGCAAGATCGAGACGGCCAACGGCGGCACGCTGATGCTCGATGAAATCGGCGACCTGCCGATGCCGCTGCAGGCCAAGCTGCTGCGCTTCCTGCAGGAGCGCAGCATCGAGCGGCTGGGCGGGCGTCAGGAGATTGCGGTGGATGTGCGCATCGTCGGTGCGACGCATCAGGACCTGAAATCCAAGATCGAGCAGGGGCTCTTCCGCGAAGACCTCTACTACCGCCTCGCCGAGATCGTGGTGGACATTCCGCCGCTGCGAGATCGGGTGGGGGATGCGGTGCTGCTGGCCCATGCCTTCCTGCGCCGCTTCTCCTCCGAGCAGCGCCGGCCCATTCTGCGCCTGAGCGACGAAGCCATCCGCGCGGTGGAGCATCACCGCTGGCCCGGCAATGTGCGGGAGCTGCAGAACCTGATGAAGCGGGCTTCGATCATGGCGGACGGCGAGCGCATCACTGCGGATGACCTCGGCCTGGCCGTGCCCGACGCCCCCGCTCATGACGACGCCGAACTTGACCTGCGCAGCGTGCGCGAGCGCGCCGAGCGGCAGGCGGTGGTGGCAGCGCTGGCCCGCACCGACAACAACATTGCCAAGGCGGCCGACCTGCTGGGAGTGAGCCGGCCGACCCTGTACGACCTGATGGCCCGGCTGGGACTCAAGACCTGATCCGGGTCTTCAGTCGCCGGCTCCTCTGAACGCCAGTCTGCATCCGAGATTGCATCCAAGAGAGACACGAATGTCCCGAGACGCCAAGCACCGCATTGCCCAAGCCCCCGAATCGACGCCCGCTGTGGGCCGCCCGCTGGCCCGCGCCATGAGCCGCCCCCTGGGCCGCAGCCTGGCCAGCTACGCCGGCATCCTGGCGCTGGGCTCTGCCCTGCTGCTGACCGGCTGCTTCGGCGATTCGGCCCAGGACATGGTCAAGTCGGCCCGTGAGCATCTGGACAAGAAGGATCCGAAGGCCGCCATCATCCAGCTCAAGAATGCGCTGCAGAAGGACGGCTCGCTCGGTGAAGCGCGGTTCCTGCTGGCCCGCGCGCTGCTGGACGCAGGCGACCTGCCGGGGGCGGTGATCGAGGCGGACAAGGCCAAGGCCCAGGGCTTCACCAGCGACGGCCTGACGGCCTTGCAGGCGCGGCTGCTGCTGCTGCAGGGACGGCCCGATGAGGTGGTGAGTCAGTACGGCACGCTTCATCTCAGCACGCCTGCGGACGAGGCCGATCTGCAGAGCACCCTGGTGGGCGCCTACGGCGCCAAGCGTGAGCTGCCCGAGGCGCGGACCGCTGCGAATGCAGCGCTCAAGGCCCAGCCGGACAGCCTGCCGGTGCAGTTGATGAACGTGCGTCTGATGACCAGCGAAGGCAAGCTCAAGGAAGCGCTGGCCCAGCTGGATGCGATGGCCATCAAGTCGCCCAATGCCGCAGAGATCTGGCAGGCCAAGGGTGATCTGCTGGAGCTGGCCGAGGCGCCGCTGGATGAGCGCATCGATGCCTATCGCAAGGCGCTGGCGCTGGACAAGAAACTGCCGGCGGCCTATTCAGGGCTGATCACCGCACTGATGCGCAAGGGCGACAAGGCTGGTGCGAAGGAGGCGGTGACGGCGATGAAAGCAGCGCTGCCCAGCCATGCGCAGACCTTCTACTACGCCTCCATCTTCGCGCTGGAAGAGGGCAACGTGAAGGAGGCGGCGGACCTCAGCCAGGCGCTGCTCAAGATCGCGCCGGGCAATGACCGCGCGCTGTATCTGGCCGGCCGTGTGGCGCAGGCCTCGGGGGATCTGCGTCAGGCCGAGAGCAATTTCGCCAAGGTGGTCAGCACCTCGCCGGACGCGTCGCAGTCCCGCATCGCGCTGGCGCAGGTGCAGTTGCGCGGTGGCGATGCGGACCAGGCCTGGACCACGCTGCAGCCCCTGCTCGAGGCCAAGCCCGGCCCCAGCGGCGAAGCGCTTGCTTTGGGCGCCGAGATCAAGCTCAAGCAAGGGCAGGCCGACGACGCCGAGCGCCTGCTGGCCCGCGCCGCGGAGCAGAATCCCGCCGACATCACCAGCCGCGTAGGCCTGGCGCTGACGCGGGCCCGCAAGGGGCAAGAGCCGCAGGCCATCGAGGCGCTGCGCAAGCTCGCGGGCGAGGACAAGGGCATCACCGCCGACCTGGCGCTGGTGAGCCTGTATCTGCGCAAGAAGGACTGGTCTCATGCCGAGGAGGTGATTGCCGGCATTGACCGCAAGACGCCGGGCAGCGCGGCGGCACCCGAATTGCGTGGCCGTGTGGCGCTGTTCCGCGGCGACCGTGCGAAAGCGCGTGAGCAGTTCGAGGAAGCCATCCGGCGCGATCCCAAAGCCCTGGCGCCCGCCAACAACCTCGCGGCCATGGACCTGCAGAACAACAAGCCGGAGGACGCCGCCAAGCGCTACGACGCGGCCATCAAGGCCGATCCGAAGAATGTGCGGCCGGTCATGGCGCAGATGGGCGTGCGGGTGACGCATCAGCTGATCAAGCCGGAGGAGGCCATCCAGCAGATGGGGGACATCGTCCGCCGTTTCCCGTCGGACACCGCGCCGCGTCTGGCGCTGGTCAGCCTGCTGGTCAACAAGCAGGATCTGAAGCAGGCGGCGACGGTGGCGCAGGAAGGCGTGGCCGCCAATCCCGACTCCGCCGAGCTGGTGGACGCGCTGGGACAGGTGCAACTGGCGCAAGGCGAGCGGCAATCGGCCATCAACAGCTTCAACAAGGTGGCCGCCTTGTCGCCGCGCTCGCCACTGGGACAGATGCGCCTGGCGGACCTCTACATGGCCGGCGGGACCGCTGCGGACCGGGATCTGGCTGCGGGTGCGCTCAAGCGCGCGCAGGCGATCGCTCCCGGCGATGCGGAACTGGCGGAAAAGGTGGCGGGCAAGGCCCTGCTGATCGGCCGCCCTGAACTGGCGTTGCAGGCGGCCAAGGCGTTGCAGTCGGCGCGTCCGACCTTTGGCCTGGGCTGGAAGCTGGAAGGCGATGCCGCCCGCGCACGCAAGGACTGGCCCGCCGCGCTGGCGGCGTATCGCCGCGCGGACCAGCTGTCCAAGGACGCGGGGGCATCGGTGCCCAACACCGCGCTGGCCGTGGCGATGCACAGTGTGCTGGTTGAGTCCGGCAAGGCCGAAGAAGCCAAGCAGTTCGCGAACAACTGGGTCAGTCAACACAAGCAGGACGCTCTTTTCAGGTACCACCTGGGCGATGTGGCGCTCACCAAGGGTCAGTACGACTTGGCGGAGCAGTACTATCAGGGCGTACTTGCAGACAGCCCGGACAACGCGGCGGCGGCCAACAACATCGCATGGCTGAAGCTGCGGGGCGGGCGCACCGACGAAGCCTTGAAGTACGCCGAGAAGGCCAACCAGTTGCGACCCAAGGTGGCGGCCTACATGGACACCTGGGCCGAGGTGCTGGGGGCCAAGGGTCAGACCGACAAGGCGATCGAGGTCCAGCAGCAGGCGGTGACCCAGGCACCGAACGTGCCAGCCTACCGTTTGCGTCTGGCGCAGTTGTATGTGACGGGCGGCAAGAAGGCCGAGGCGCAAACAGAACTCAAGCGCCTGGCTGACCTGGGATCAAAATTCGAGCAACAAGCCGAGGTGCAGAAGCTGCAGGCCAGGATCCAATAAGCCGAAGGCCGGCAGCGGACCGCACCGCAAGGGAGACGGTCATATGAGCCAGATTCGTCGCTCCGGTTTGCGCAAGCGCTTCCATCAGGCGCTGCGCAAACTGTTTTCGAGCCTGCCAAAGCCCTGGCGCTTTGCGGTCTACCGTCGCATGGTGGACTGCGACCCGGCCCCCAGCGAGCGGCTGGAGTTGAAGGTAGCGGAAACGCAGGAGGAACTGGAGGCCTGCTTCCACATCCTGCATGACGCCTATGTGGGCAGCGGTTTCATGAAGCCCGACCCCAGCGGATTGCGGGTCACCATCTACCACTCGCTGCCGACCACCACCACGCTCTGCGCCAAATACGACGGTGAAGTGGTGGGCACCATTTCCATGGTGCGGGAAGGTGTCTTCGGTTTCCCGTTGCAGTCGGTCTTTGATCTGGAAGGCGTGCGGGCCAAAGGCGGCAAGGTCGCGGAAATCTCGGCCCTGGCGGTGGCGCCCGCTTTTCGCAAGACCGGCGGGGCGATCCTGTTCCCGCTGATGAAGTTCATGCACCAGTACTGCACCGAGTTCTTTGACACCCGGCATCTGGTGATTGCGGTGAACCCCGACAAGATCGAGCTCTACGAAGCGCTGCTGTTCTTCAAGCGATTGAAGGAGCAGACGGTGGACAACTACGACTTCGCCAATGGCGCCCCGGCGGTGGGGGCGACGCTGGACCTGTACGAAGCGGAAGAGGTCTTTGCCAAGGGCTATCAGGGCCGTCCGGCCCGCAAGAACCTTCACGAGTACTTCTTCCGGCAATCGCTGCCCAACATCAAGCTGCCGGAGCGGCGCTATCACACGACGAATGATCCGGTGATGACGCCGGCGCTGCTGGATCACTTCTTCAATCAACGGGTGCAGGTCTTTGCACAGTTGCCGGACCGCAAGAAGGCGTTGTTGTGGTCGGTCTATCGCCAGCCGGAGTTCCGGCCGGTGCTGCCGATGCTCACCGGCGGTGGTGAGGATCTGGGCAAGGCGTTGCGGCAGTACCCGCGTTATTCAATGCGCTGCCCGGGCCAGATCAATCTGCCGGCCAGCAACGGATTGCCCGCCATCGGGCGGGTGCCGCTGGATGTCATTGAAGTCTCTGCGCAGGGTTTCCAGGCCGAATGCAAACACGACCTGCCACTGAATGTGGAAGGGCAGGTGGAGATCGAACTGGGGCACAACACCCGCTCGCGACTGCTGGCCCATGCGGTGCGCAAACGGGTGACGGAGCAGGGCACCTTCTTCGGTTTCCGCATTGACGATCCGGACCGGAACTGGCGCAGCTTCGTCTCCGAGCTGGAGATGGGGCAGACGGCGCGGGATCTGGCGGCTTGACGGGTGAGAGCGACGACATGAAGCATGACACGAGGGCGGGGGACGCCCATTCAGAGCGAGCCGGGGCCGCGCCCATTCAGCGGCGCTCGCTGTTTGCGCTCGCTGGCGCGACGCTGCTGAATCACGGGCTGGTACCGGGACTGTTGACCGGCGGGGTGAGCGGTGTGGGTGTGGCGGGTGCCACCTTGCTCACGCCGGGCCAGGCCCAGGCGCAGGAGATGTCCAACACACTGCCGGACCTGATCGACAAGAGCCGGCAGGCGGTGGTGGCGGTGGGCACCTTCAGCGCGACGGACAACCCGCGCTTCGGATTTCGCGGCACCGGCTTTGTGGTGGGCGACGGCAAAACCATCGTCACCTGCGCCCATGTGATTCCGAATCCGGTCGAAAAAGACCTGTCGATTCTGGTGCCCGCCGCAGGCAATGCGTCGGGCGGGCCGGCCCAGCGGTCGGTGCGGCTGCTGCGCCGCGACGCCACCCGCGATCTGGCGCTGCTGGAGCTGACCGATGGCGGCCCGCCATTGCCCACGCCCTTGACGCTGGCGACGGTGGACGACACGGCCACCGCGGTGAGGGAAGGGGTGGCGGTGGCGCTGATGGGCTATCCGCTGGGCACGTCGCTGGGCGTGCAACTGGTGACGCACCGAGGCATTGTGGCGGCGATCACCAAGGCGGCATTGCCGGCGCCGACCTCAGGCAACCTGTCGGAGCGCGCGATACGCCAGCTGCGCTCGGGTGACATGGAGTTCCTGCAACTCGACATCACCGCCTATCCAGGCAACAGTGGCGGACCGCTGCTGGACATCCGCACCGGCAAGGTGGTGGGGGTGGTGAACATGGTGGCCCTCAAGAGCACGCGCGAGTCGGCGTTGAGTGCGCCGAGTGGCATCAGTTATGCGGTGCCGGTGAAATACGTGTGGTCGCTGCTGGCGCCGTGACCTGGCCCCGTCACCGGGGCGACACCGTTCGGTGCCACGAGCATCGCGGGTCAGGGTACCCCTGGCACGGGATGCCGCTCGGTCCCCCGCATTGCGCTGCAGATCCCTCCCTACCTCTCCAACCACTTCTGCGACCCGCGCCTCAGGCCATCCGCATGCCGTCCCGCAGCTTGAACCGCGAGATCATCTCGGTCAGCGCCTGCGCCTGCTGCCGCAGACTCTCCGCAGCCGCCGCGCTTTCCTCGACCAGCGCCGCATTCTGCTGCGTCCCCTGGTCAATCGCCGTCACTGCCGCATTCACTTCACCGATGCCGGTGCTTTGCTGCTCGGTGGATTGATTGATCTCGCTCATCAGGCTCGTCACCGTCCGCACCTGACGCACGATGTCATCCATCGTCCGGCCCGCTTCATTGACCAGCGCACCGCCTGCATCCACCTTCTCCACGCTGTCCGAAATCAGCGTCTTGATTTCCTTGGCCGCCTGCGCCGAACGCTGGGCCAGTGACCGCACTTCGCCCGCCACCACCGCAAAGCCGCGCCCCTGCTCACCCGCCCGGGCCGCTTCCACCGCGGCATTCAGCGCCAGGATGTTGGTCTGGAAGGCAATCCCGTCAATCACGCCGATGATGTCGTGAATCCGCCGGCTGGAGCCGTTGATCGCCTCCATCGTGCTGATCACCCGGCCGACCACTTCACCGCCTTGACCCGCCACCTTGGCCGCTTCGCTGGCCAGGTCCGTCGCCTTGCGGGAAGTGGCCGCGCTGTGTTGCACCGTGGAAGTCATGTGGGCCATGGAAGAGGCCGTCTGCTGCAGCGCACTGGCCTGGGATTCGGTCCGCGCCGACAGATCCTGATTGCCAATGGCAATCTGCGACGACGCCGTCGCAATGCCGTCCGCGGCTTCCCGCACATTGGTCACCATGCCGGACAGGTTCTCGCTCATGGCCCGCAGCGCGGCCAGCAACTGCGCCATTTCATCCTGCCCCCGCACTTCAATTTCCTGCCGCAAATCGCCTTGCGCCACCGATTCGGCCAGCCGAATCGCATTCACCAGCGGCCGCGTCACGGCACGGCTGATGAGCCAGCCCAGCAGGCCAGCCGTCAGTGCGGCCACCACAGCGATGCCCGACAGCAGCCACCGGTCCTGCGACAGACGGGCCGCTGCCTCCGCGGTCTCCGCAGCGCCTCGGGCGTCTTCATACAGGATGAATTCCTGCGTCGCCTTGAGCAGCGCCGCCAGTAGCGGACGGCACTCATTGTTCATCTTGGTGATGGCCTCATCCCGCTGCCCTTGCTGGGCCAGCGCCACGATGGCCAGGGCCACCGGGCCATATTTGGACTCCACCGATTCCACCTGCGCAAACATCTCCCGGTCTTTGGCGGTGGCATTCGGCTCGGCAATGTCCTTCTTCAGCTTGGACAGGCTGTCCCCGACCGCCTTGTGCGCGTCGGTGACCGCCGCATATTCGGCCTTGCGATCTTCGGCGGTCGTCACCAGCACCAGATTGCGCGCTGCAATCGCCCGGGACTTGGTCGCCGTTTCCAGCTCCGAGACGAGTCGCTGTCGATAGCCCACCCCGTCCAGATACTCCTGGAAGCGCGCATTGGCATGGCTCAACCAGATCAATGCCGCGCCAGCGACCAAGGCCACGATCAAGGCCATCAGGCCGAAACCGGCCCAGAGCTTTGTCTTCACTTTCAAGGACAGCAGCTTCATGTGGGATGCCTCTGCTTTCAGAACAAGAATGTCAACAGAACGAATGAATCTTCGAACAGCGACCGGATCAGCAGAAGAGTGCACTGGCGATGGCCTCCCCCGGGAAGCCGCTGATTCGGCTGTCAGTGTTTTACCGACAGGGATTACCCTGGGTCTGGCCGGCGGCTTCTGTTGCCTCAAGCGCCCAATGTGTGCGCCAGCCCCGCCACTTCCCGCTCGAAGATCATCCGCTCCCTCAGGACCGCCTGCCGCGCGGGCAGGCTCAGTTCCAGGTACAGCTCATAGTGCTGCATCAGCTGACGGGCGCCGGCGAACACCTGGTCCACCTGGTCCGGCTTGAAGTAGCACTCTTCTGGAAGAAGGTAGTCCCTCGCCGCGCCAACATCCAGCGCAAACACGCAGCACTGGCGGCTCAATGCCTCCCGGGCCAGCCGGTCCTTGCCGGGGAAGGTGCCCAGATCGATGAACAGCTTGCTGCGGCCCAGGGCTTCATACACCTGCGCCCGGCTCATGCCGCGGATCAGATGCACCCGGCAGCCGTTCTCCTGCTCCAGCCGGGCGGCAATCGCGCCCACGTCATACAGCACCTTGTGATTGGCATTGATGGCGATGTCCGTCTTCGGCCAGGAAGCCGCATCCGTCACGCCGGGGGTGTAGTCCGACAGCGGCAAGGTCCGGTGACAGCCCAGCGCGCGGATCACCTGATGCGCGTAACCCGATTGGTAGGTGTGCAGCACCCGCTCGGTGCGCAGCGCATTCAGGTTGACCTTCTGCACCGACAGATATTCAAACGCGTTGTCGATGCTCAGCCACCACACCATCGGCGTGCAGGGCTGGAAGTAGCGCAGCCAGTGCACATAGGTCTCGGCCAGCACCACACAGGTGTCGGCATTCATGACGATCTGCTCGGCCAGCCGCACCTGGTACTTCTCGTAATCGGCCACCGTATTGGGCCGCGGCTGCAGCCGCAGTGCCGTGTCCGGCCCCAGGCCATTGCCCCGATGCAATTGATCGATGGCGGCGAGGTCGCTCGGCAGCACATACCAGACGCGGGCATCGTGGCCCTGTCGGAGAAGCGCGTCGGAGAGCTGATGCAGCGCCTCCGGCCCGCCGGTCTGCACCCCATGCGGAATCAGGATGATGATCCGTTTCATGACGCGGCTCCCTTCATCGCATTGAGCGCATCCAGCCGCTGCTGCAGACGCTGTGCGGCGGCCGGCGAGATCACCTGCAGTCCGGGCAGCAGATAGTTGCTGCGGCTTTTGATGATGCGGTCCGAGAGATGCTCGACCAGAAAGTCCGGGCTTTCGCGGTACACCGACGGCAAGTGGAAGATCCCGTGAAAGCCGAAAGTGGGGAAGGGCACGGCCGGGAATTCCACCGAGAAATGCTGTGCAATCGCCTTGGGTGCAAACCGGCAGCCCATGCGCTCCAGCGTCTCCCGCATGCGGCGGCAGATGAACAGGTCTTCCGCTTCGCTCGGATCGTCGTAATCCAGCTGCGCCACCGCCTGCACCAGCCGGCGGGAACGCCAGGAGAAGCCGCCATTGCCCACGTCATGACGGTCGTAATTGGGCCAGGGTGCGCCGATGTAGTCGTAATGCAGGAAGTGCGGCGAGAACTGGTCGGCATTCAGCACAAAGCCGTCGTACTGGATCACCAGCACGAAGTCCGCAGTCAGATGGCGCGCCAGCTCCTTCGTCACCAGCAGGTTGTACTCCTGGATCGACCGCAGCGTCGGAATCCGGATCACCGGCAGCCCGCCCCACAGCTCCGGCTTGTCCGAATAGATCAGTACCTGGGAGAAGGGCAGGCCTTGGCGCTCCATCGCCTGCATGCTGTGCAGCAGGGCCTGGCGGGCCAGCTGATGCAGGTCGGTGTCGATGATGGCCACCGCCAGGCTCGGGCCCGAGGCGGGCTTGGGCAGGACGGAGGCGTCGTTCGCCGCCGTGTCGGGGGCGCTGGGAGGGGAGACAGTCATGAGGCGCCTTATCAGCAAAGGTGGGGCAGGAGGCGGGCGGGGCCGGGCGGCTCAGCAGAGATCCAGCAACTGCCGGGTCACCTGGGCCCAGGAGAAGCGCTGGGACAGCCGCTGGCGAGCCGCTTCCCGGCGGGCCGGGGGCGGCAGGCGCTTCTCGACCACCTGCAGCATGGATTCGCGCAGGTCTTCCAGATCCGGCACCACAAAGGCACCGCCCACCGGCTGCGGCGCGTCGGCTGGGGTGCCGGGGCGGGTGAACAGGCGGTGGCACAGCTCGGGGGGCGTGAAGTCGTCGGTGGCGCCTCCGCCGCTGACGATCACGTGGGTACCGCAGCCCATGGCTTCGAGCACCGGCAGGTTGAAACCTTCGGCGCGATACGGCGAGACATACGCGTCCGACAGCGCATACAGCGAGCGGATCTGCGGCAGATTCAGACTGGTGGACAGTACCGCGATGCCATCTCGCACGACCGGCAGTCCCAGTTGCGGCGCGCGGGCGGTCATTTCGGCGAAGACCCGTTCCACCGAAATGCCATACAGCCCCTGGTGGTCCTTCAGGATCAGGCGCACCGGCAGACCGGACAGCCGCAGTTCCGCAAAGGCCAGCAGCAGCAGGTCGATGCCCTTGTTCCAGGTGGCCACGCCCACATTGGTGAACACGGTCTCTTCGGGGCGGATGTTCAGGGCGGCACGGGCCTGCTGACGCTGCTCCTCGGTCATCGGGAAGAAGGTGTCCGTCTTGTAACCGTGCGGCACCACCTGCACCTTGTCCGGGTCGAAGCCATATTCGACCAGCCGGGCCTTGGACCAGCGGGTGGGGGTGATCACCTGGTCCTCCCCCTGGGTGAAGGCGGCGGGCGCCAGATCGGGCGGATCAAAGCTCTTGCCGCTCAGGCCGAATTCGGTGACGACGAAGGTCAGGTGGCGGCGCGCCAGTTCCGGATGGCTCAGGCGCACGGGCGAGGCGATGCGAAGCACAGTGTCCATCACCTGGTCGCCAGGGTCGGGCAGACCGTCGATCACGGCGCGCTCCTCGGCCGAGAAGCCGGAGTCCAGCTTGCTGCGGTCCCAGTGCGGCATGAAAAACGGCGCATCCCGGTGGAACAGCTGGAAGCGCGGGTCTTTGGCCATCTCCAGGATCTGGTTCTGGTTGACCATGGCGATGGAGTGATTCACCCCCCGCCAGCCCTCGATGCACAGAGTTTTCAACGCGTCGTCCTTCCGGTTGGCCCCTGGCGTCCGGACCGGCCAGGGCCGGGGCGGAGAGGGGCATCTTCAGGCCCATTGTGTCGCGATGGTGAACCACGGCAAGCGGCGAAAAGCCGGATTCCCTCCGCGCATCTCTCGTCGCGGAAGGATCAGGCGCGGACAGGGGAGCAGGACGCCGACGGGTGCGAGCCGGACGGGGCGCGGGACTTCAGATCAGTGGGGAGATGCCCGTCTCATCTTCCGGGTGCTTGCGCATCAACAGGGTGTGGCCCAGGGAGACGTGAGAGCCGTCATCGGCGGGCACCGCGCTGGTGGGGCTCGCGGCCGCTACGACCGACGCAGACGTGGCGGCGGTAGCGGCCGTGGCGGCAGAAGTGACCGCACTCGACAACAGCCCACCCGCATCCAGTCCCTGATGCGCCGGGGCGGCCAGCACATCAGCGGCCTGCACCGTCGTGCCACTCTTGGCGAACCAGACGTCCGCCATCTGATGGGTCACGCCGTCGGCGGTCTTGTAGCCGGAGATCAGCCCCATCACATTGCCATGGTCCTGCGCCGTGCCGCTCTGGGCATTCAGGTCCAGCTCCACGATGCCGAGCTGCGCCAGGGTCTTGAGTTCCCCCGCGTCCGTCTTGCCGTTCCCATTGGCATCCGCCCAGATCCGCAGTTCGCCGAAGCCCGCATCCGCGGCGGTCAGCTTGTGGTCGTGGTTGCTGTCCATCGCCATCATGGCCTGGTAGCCATTGGCGGCATGTTGCCCATTGGCCAGCACCGTGCCGGAGCCAAACAGCTCCGCGCCGGAGTTGATCACCCCGTCCCCGTTGAGGTCGCGCGCCAGCAGGCCGTTGCCGCTGGCCATCCAGCCCCATTGCTGCTGCTGGCCCGTGCCGTTCATGTCAAAGAGCACCCCATGCTCCGCGGACACGGTCGAGAGCCCCGTGCCGTCCAGGTTCAGCATGATGGGGGTGGCCAGGAACAGCGCGTCCAGCTGCTTGCCGGTCATGGCGTGCAGCGCATCGGTGCTGAAGGCCAGCACCTGGTCCATGTTCAGGGCGGCCAGATCACGGGTTTCCAGGCCGATGACGGCGTCGCTGGTGATTGCGTGGATCTGGTCCAGTGTCAGCGCCTTGGCCTGGTCGCGGGTGAGGGCGGTCAGGTCTTCACTGGACATCACCGCAAAGCCATCCGACGAGATCGCCGCGATCTGCTGGCTGGTCATGGCGACGATGTCCCGGCTGTCCAGCGCCTGGATGGCATCGGTGTTCAGCGCCGCAATCTGTTCGGTGTGCAGAGCCCGCAGCACCTGGGTGCTCAGGCCGTTGATCTGGTCGGAGCCGAGCGCCGCAATCATGTCGGTGCCCAGGCCATTGAGCGTGGCGGAGCTGAAGCCGCGCATGGCGGCAGAGCCCAGCGCCGCGAAATCTTCGGTCGCGAAGCCGGAGAGCTGGTTCAACGTCAGCTCGGCCACCTGCGCACTGGTCAGCAGGTGCATCTGGTCGGTGTTGAGCGCAGCGAAGTCGCCGGCGTCCATCACCCGGATGGCGCGGCCCGGCAGCAGGGCGATGTCCTGCGGATCGAGTGCGGCAATCTGGTCACTCGTCCAGGCGAGCACCTGCACGTTGGTCAGCGCGGCGACCTGATGCGTGTCCAGCGCGGCGATCTGGTCGGTGTGCATCGCCGCTGCCTGCTGGAAGGTCAGCGCCGCCACCTGGCCGGTGTTCAAGGCCTGGATCTGATCCAGGGTCAGCCAGCCGATCTGGTCGGTGGAGAGGGCTCGCAGCGCGGTGGTGTGCAACTGGGCCAGATCCTGGGTTTCGAGGGCGGCGATCTGGCTGGCATCCAGCGCGGCCAGTTGCGCCGAGCGCAGCGCGGCAAACTGCACCGTGGTCAGGGCCTGCAGCACATCGGTCGGCATCGCCGCGATCTGCAGCGAGGTCAGTGCCGCGATCTGCTTGGCCGATAGCGTGGCCATCTGCGCGCCGTCCAGCGATGCGAACTGGTCACTGCCCAGGCCCAGCAGCGCGGTGCTCGAAATCTTGGCCAGTTGCGCCGGCGTGAGGTGGTCCAGCTGGTCCACCGTCATGCCCATCATCTGCCGAGAGGTGAGGGTCGCCAGTTGCGCATCGGTCATGCTGGCAACACTGTCGCCGCTCAGGGCCGCGATCTGCGCGGAATTCCATCCGGCCAGCGCCCGGGTGCTGATGGCCGCCACGTCCGCCAGTTCCAGATTGGCGATCTGGTCGGTGGTCAGGGCGCCGATCTGGCGGGACGACAGCACCGCATACTGCGCCGTGTTCATCGCATTTAGATCCGCTTGCGACCAGGCCGCCAACTGGGCGGTGGTCAGTGCGGCGATCTGGTTGGTGCGCATCGCATCGATCTGCGAATCCACCAAGGCATTGAGCTGGGTCGTGCTCAGGGCCTGGACCGCTGTCACGCTCAGGCCGATCACGCCCTGGCTGGAGAGCGCGTCGATCTGGTCCGGCGTCATCGCCGCGACCTGCGTCGTGCTGAGCTGCGCGGTCTGGCTGCTGCCGAAGGCGCCAAACTGCTCCCGCGTCATCTGGCCGATCTGGGTGGCGCCCAGGACGGCCAGGTAGGTCGGCTTGATGGCGGCCAGCATCTCCGGCGCGAGCTGGCCGATTTCATTGCTGCTGATGGCCGCAATCTGGAAGGAGGTCAGCGCCTGGAAGTGGCTGGTGCCCAGCGCATTGAGCTGATCGTGATCCAGGTCCCGCACCTGGGCGGTGCTCAGGGCGGCCAACTGGCCGGTGCGCAGGGAGGTCAGGGCATTGACGCCCAGCGCATCGAACTGGTCGGAGGTCAGCCCCTTGATCGCCAGCGTGTTGATGGCGGCCAGCGCTTCGGTGCTCAGCGCCGTGATCTGGTCCAGGCGCAGCGCGGCGATCTGGCCGGAGTTCAGGACCTGCGACTGGGCGGTGGTGATGCCGCCCACCAGCGACACATCCAGCGCGCTGATCTGAGCAGTGCTCAGCGAGCGGATCACCGTGCCCGAGAGGGCGCCGAAGTCTTCCGACTGCAACAGCGAGACCTGCTCCGTCGTCAGCCCGCGGAACTGCTGGGAGCTGAAGGCGGAGAACTGGTTCGTCGTCAGGCTGTTGAGGTCGTCCGGCGTCAGGGCGGAGAGCTGGGCCGTGGTCAGCGCCCGCACCTGGGCGGAGGTCAGCGCCACAAGCTGATCGGTGCTGAGCAGGTCCAGCTGGTCGGTCGTCAGTGTGGCCACCACCCGGGTGGACAGTGCCTGGATGGCGCCGGTGCTGAGGGCCACCAACTGGTCGGAGGTGAGGTCGCTGAGCTGCCGGGTGCCGATGGCTCCGGCCTGACTGCTGCTCAGCGCCGCGAGTTGACCGGGGTCCAGGGCGGCCAGCTGGGCGCCGCTCAGGCCCTTGAGCGCGGTGCTGCTCAGGGCCGCCAGGTCTTCCGTACTCAGCGAATGCAGCTGGCTGCCGGACAGGGCGGCCAACTGGCTGGAACTCAGGGCGTGGATCTGGCTGGTGGTGAGCGCGGCCAGATCGTCCGTATCAAAGGCGGCTAGTTGCCGGGTGCTGATCGACTGGATCTGCGAGGTCTTGAGCGCCGCGAGTTGCTCCGGCGTCATCGCCGCCATCACGTCCGGACGCAGGCCCGCCAGGGCGGCACTGCTCAGGGAGCGCAGTTCGTCGGTGCTGAAGGACGGGAGCTGATCGGTGCGCAGCCCGACCAGTTGCAGCGAGGTCAGGCTGGCCACCTGCTGGCCCGTCAGGCCATTGAGCTGGTCGGAACTCAGGGCGGCGAGCTGGGTCGAATCCATCGCCCGCAGACCCTTGGTGCCGATCACGCCCAGGTCTTCGGCTTCCAGCGCCGCCACCTGGGCGGTGTTCAGCGCCTTGATCTGCAGCGTGCCCACCGCGCTCATCTGCTCGGTGGTCAGCGCGGCGAGGTTGTCGGTGCTGAGGGTGCGGAACTGCTGGCTGGTCAGGGCGCCGATCTGGCGGGAATCCAGCGACACCAGCGCGTCCGAGCTCAGGTGCGAGACGGCGGTGGTGGTCAGATACCGGACCGCCTGGGTGTTGAGCGCATGCAGCGCGTCGCTGTTCAGGCTGTTGAGCTGGTCCGCCGTCAGGCCCTTGCTCTGGTTGCCGCTGATCGTGTTGATCTGGGCGGTGTCCATCGCGTTGAGCTGATCGGTGCTGAGCGTGCCCAGCTGGACGGTGCTGAGGGCCTTGACCTGCAGGGAGGTCAGTGCGGCCACTTCATCGGTGGCCAGCAGGCCGATCTGGGTGCTGCTCAGGCCGCGCACCTGCACGGAGGTCAGCGCCTGGATCTGGGTGCTGTCAAGCGCGCTGAACTGCGCACTGTCCAGCCGCCGCAGCCGGTCGATGGTGAGGGCCGGAATCTGGTCGGTGGTCAGCGCATGCACCTGGTCCGAGGTCAGGGCCTGGACCGTCAGGGTGCCGAGCGTGCGGATGGCCGCGGTGTTGATGGCCTGAACATCGGTCAACTCCATCGCCGACAGCTGGCCCGACGCCAGCGAGGTCAGCTGCCGCGCCGTCAGCGCGTGCACCTGATACGTCGTCAGCCCGACGACCTGGGCAGCGGTCAGCAGCGCCCATTCCTCACCGGTCAGCGTGTTGAGCTGGGTGGTGGTCAGGGCGCCGATCTGTTCCGGTGTCAGGGCGGAGACGTCGAAGGTGGCCATGCGGTCAAGCGATCCAGGGTCGGGCGGTGCGGAATACCGAGGTCAAAGCAATTGTCAGATGCCAATGAATACACAAACGGCCGCTCGCGGCGGCCGGCGCCCCGAAGGGCTGAATTCTTCACGGCCCGGGCGCTTTCGCGACCCGGGCCGGGGGAATTGCAGCCCCCCGGGCTTCAAACCGCTCAGATCAGCGGGCCGTTGCCGTTCTCGTCATCCAGCTTCGGCTTGGACAGCGCCGCCAGCAGGTCATGGTGGACCGTGCCGGTGGTGGCCGTGGTGACCGAGGTGGTGGCCGGGGTACCTGTTGCCGAGGTGGCCGAGGTAGCGGGGTCACCCAGCAGGTTGGTGCTCGGTGCCGCCAGCAGGTCGCCCAGGGCCGGCGCATGCGCCGTGCTCGAAGCGTTCTGCGGGCTGCCGTCCTTGGCCAGCCAGACGTCGGTCATCTCGTGGGTCGTGCCATCGGACTTGGTGAAGCTCGACACCAGACCCATCACGTTGCCGTTCTGCACGTCCGTGCCCTTGGCCGCGTTCAGGTTCAGGTCGGTGATGCCCAGTTCCGCCAGCGTCTTGAGCTCACCCGCGTCGGTCTTGCCGTCATGGTTGGCATCCACCCACACCTGCAGCTTGCTGAAGTTGCCGTCCAGCGCATTGATGTGGCCGTCGTGGTTGCCGTCCAGCGTGGCGAGGGCCGTGAAGCCGTCGGCGCCCTTATGACCGTTCACCACCGTGCCCGCCCCGAAGAGCTCACCGCCGTTGTTGATCTTCCCGTCACCGTTCAGATCCATCACCAGCAGGCCGTCGTTGCCGCCCACCCAGCCCCACTTGTCGTTGTGGCCGGAGTTGTTCAGGTCGAAGTGCACGCCCTGGCTGGCCGACAGCGTCTGGATGCCGTTGCCGTCCAGGTCGAGCATGATCGGCGTGGACAGGAAGAGCGCATTGCGCTGTTCATCCGACCAGGCCGCTTGTTGCTCGGAGGTGATGACCAGCGATTGCGCCATGCTCATCGAGGCCAGGTCCTGCGTGTCCCAACCAATGAACTGGTCGGAGCTCATCGCCATGATCTGGTCGGTGGTCAGGCCCTGCACCTGGATCGAGGTCAGCGCGTGGATGTCTTCGGAACCGAAGGCCACGATCTGGTCCGTCGTCAGGGCATGGATCTGCGCCGAGGTCATCGTCGCGAAGTGCTGGCTGGTCAGGGCCGTGATGTCGTCGGTCGTCAGCGACGCGATCTGGTCGGTGCCCAGGGCGCGGATCTGTGCGGTCGAGAACTCATGGATCTGTTCCGTCGTCAGCGCAGCGATCTGGTCGGTGCTGAAGGCGTGGATCGCGGCGGTGCTCAGGGCATGGATGCCGGCGGTGGTGATCGCGCCGATGTCGGCGGTCTCGATGCCCACGATCTGCGTGCTGCTCACCGCGCCCCACTGCGAGGCCGTCAGCGCATGGATCTGATCCGAGCTGAAGGCTTCGAAGTCGGACGAGCCGAAGGCCACCATGTTGCTGCTGCTGATCGCTGCCAGGTCACCGGTGTCCAGCGCCGCCACCTGATCGGTGGTGAAGGCGTGGAGCTGGGCCGAGTTGAAGGCCACGACCTGCGCCGAGGTCAGCGCCGCGACGTCATCGGTCGCGAGCTGGCTCACCTGCAGGGTCGAGAACGCCGCCACCTGCTGGGTGCTCAGCGCGGCGATCTGGTTGGAGTCCAGCGCCTCGAGCTGCGCACTGTCCAGCGAGCGGATCGCCAGCGTGCTCAGGGCGCGCAGGTCCACCGTCTCGAAGGCGGCCATCTGGTCGGTGGTCAGACCATCGACCTGCGCCGAGCTCAGCGCCGCCGCCTGGACCGAGCTCAGCGCCACGATCGCTTCGGTGCTGAGGGCGCCGATCTGGGCCGAGCTCAGGGCCTGCAGCTGGGTGCTGGTCAGCGCGGCCACGTCGTCGCTGGTCATCGTCGATACCTGCGCGGTGGTCAGCGCCTGCAGCTGGCTGTTGGTCAGGGCACGGATCTGGCCGCTGGTCAGCGCATTCAGGTCGTCGCTGGTCAGGTTGGCGATCTGCGCGGTGGTCAACGAATTGACCTGGTTCGTCGTCAGAGCAGCGATCTGGTCGCTGCCCAGGGCTTCGAGCTGGTCGCTGGTCAGGGCACGCAGGGCCACGGTCGAGAGCGACTTCAGATCACCGCTTTCGATCACCGCCACCTGGTCGGTCGTCAGACCCAGCACCTGGGCGGAAGTCAGAGCCGCCACCTGGGTGGAGGTCAGCGCCACCACCGCATCGGTGGCCAGCGCGCCGACCTGCGCCGAATTCAGCGCCTGGATCTGGTTGGAGGCCAGGGCGGCGACGTCCTCGCTGGTCATGCTGGAGACCTGCGCCGTGGTCAGCGAAGCCACCTGGGCCGTGGTCAGCGCACGGATCTGCGCGCTGGTCAGGGCATTCAGGTCGTCGCTGGCCAGGTTGCTCATCTGACCGGTGGTCAGCGCGGCCACCTGGGCGGTGGTCAGCGCCTGGACCTGGTCGGTGCCCAGGGCATTGACCTGGTCACTGGTCAGGCTGCGCAGGGCCGTGGTCGTCAGCGCCTTGAGGTCGCCGGTTTCGATGGCGGCGATCTGGTCGGTCGTCAGGCCCGCCACCTGCTTGGTGCCGAGGGCGGCCACCTGCAGGGAGCTGAGCGCTTCGATGGCGTCTGTCGCCAGCGCACCCACCTGGGCGGAGCTGAGCGCTGCCACCTGGTTGGTCGCGAGGGCGGCGACATCGGCCGTTTCCATCGTGTTGATCTGGCCGGTGGTCAGCGCCGCCACCTGGGCGGTGCTCAGGGCCTTGATCTGGGCGCTGGTCAGGGCGTTCAGATCGTCGCTGGTCAGGTTGCTGATCTGGCCGGTGGTCAGTGCAGCGACCTGGTTGGTGGCCAGGGCGGCGATCTGGTCGCTGCCCAGGGCCTCCAGCTCGGCGCTGGTCAGCGAGGCCACCTGGGCGGTGGTCAGCGCACGCAGCTGGCCAGTGGTCAGGGCCGCGAAGTCATCGGTCGCCAGCTGGCTGACCTGACCGGTCGTCAGCGAGGCCACCTGGGTGGTCGTCAGTGCCTGGACCTGATCGGTGCTCAGGGCCTGCAGCTGGTCGCTGGTCAGGGCACGCAGGGCGACGGTGTTCAGCGACTTCAGGTCGGCCGATTCGATGGCCGCCATCTGGTCGGTCGTGAGACCGGCCACCTGACGGCTCGTCAGCGCGGCCACCTGGCCGGACGTCAGGGCCTCGATCGAGTCCGTGGCCAGCGCACCCACCTGGGCCGAGCTCAGGGCGGTGATCTGGTTGGTGCCCAGGGCCTGGACATCGTCGCTGGTCATGTTGGCGACCTGCGCGGTGGTCAGGGACGCGACCTGCTGGGTGGTCAGGGCCCGGATCTGGGCGCTGGTCAGCGCATTCAGGTCGTCGCTGGAGAGGCTGCTCACCTGGCCGGTCGTCAGGGCGACCACCTGCTGGGTGCTCAGTGCCGCCACCTGGTCGGAGCCGAGGGCATCCAGCTGGGTGGAGGTCAGCGACTGCAGCGTGTTGGTCGTCAGGGCCTTGATGTCACCGGTCTCGATCGCGGCGATCTGGTCCGTCGTCAGGCCGGCGGCCTGGCGGCTGGTCAGCGCGGCGATCTGGCCGGAGCTCAGTGCGACCACGGCTTCAGTGCTCAGGGCACCCACCTGGCCGGAGCTCAGCGCGGCGACCTGTTGCGAGGTCAGCGCGGCGACGTCATCGCTGGTCATGGTGGAGACCTGCGCCGTCGTCAGTGCGGCCACCTGCTGGGTGCTCAGCGCCTTGATCTGGGCGCTGGTCAGCGCATTCAGGTCGTCGCTGGACAGGCTGCTGACCTGGCCGGTGCTCAGAGCCGCCACCTGGGCGGTCGTCAGCGCGGCGATCTGGTCGGAGCCCAGGGCGTCGATCTGGTCGGTGGTCAGCGAACGCAGGGCGGTCGTGGACAGCGCCTTCAGGTCGCCGGTCTCAATGGCGGCGATCTGGTCGGTCGTCAGGCCGGCGACCTGCTTGCTGGTCATGGCCGCGACCTGGCTGGACGTCAGCGCCTCGACCGCATCGGTCGTGAGCGCACCCACCTGGCCGGAGCTCAGGGCGGCGACCTGGTTGGTCGTCAGGGCGGCGACGTCGTCGCTGGTCATGGTCGAGACCTGGCCGGTCGTGATCGCGGCCACCTGGGCGGTGGTCAGGGCCTTGATCTGGGCGCTGGTCAGGGCGTTCAGGTCATCGCTGGAGAGGGTGCTCACCTGGCCGGTCGTCAGGGCGGCCACCTGGGCGGTGGTCAGCGCCTGCACCTGGTCGGAGCCCAGGGCATCGAGCTGGGTGCTGTCCAGGGCGCGCAGGGCGGTGCTCGTCAGCGCCTTCAGGTCACCGGTTTCGATGGCGGCGATCTGGTCGGTCGTCAGGCCGGCCACCTGCTTGGTGGTCAGGGCGGCGACCTGCAGCGAGCTCAGCGCGACGATGGCGTCCGTGGCCAGCGCACCGACCTGGGCCGAGCTCAGCGCGGCGATCTGGTTGGTGGCGAGGGCGGCCACATCGGCCGATTCCATCGTGTTGATCTGACCGGTGGTCAGCGCGGCTACCTGGGCGGTGGTCAGGGCCTTGATCTGGCCGCTGGTCAGCGCATTCAGGTCGTCGCTGGCCAGGGTGGAGATCTGGGCCGTTGTCAGCGCAGCCACCTGGTTGGTCGCGAGAGCGGCGATCTGGTCGCTGCCCAGGGCGTCCAGCTCGGCGCTGCTGAGGGCCGCCACCTGGGCGGTCGTCAGGGCGCGCAGCTGGCCGGTGGTCAGGGCGGCGAAGTCGTCGGTCGCCAGCTGGCTGACCTGGGCGGTCGTCAGCGAGGCCACCTGGGCGGTCGTCAGCGCCTGCACCTGGTCGGTGCCGAGGGCCTGCAGCTGGTCGCTGGTCAGGGCACGCAGGGCGACGGTGTTCAGGGCGCGCAGGTCGGCCGTTTCAAAGGCGGCCATCTGGTCGGTCGTCAGGCCGGCGACCTGACGGCTGGTCAGCGCAGCGACCTGGTTGGAGGTCAATGCCTCGATCGCATCGGTGGCGAGTGCACCCACCTGCGCCGAGCTCAGGGCAGCGACCTGGTGGGTCGCCAGCGCCTGGACGTCGTCGCTGGTCATGGTGCTGATCTGGCCGGTGGTCAGGGCCGCGACCTGCTGGGTCGTCAGCGCCCGGATCTGGCCGCTGGTCAGCGCGTTCAGGTCGTCGCTGGTGAGGTTGCTCACCTGGCCGGTCGTCAGCGCGGCGACCTGCTGGGTGCTCAGCGCGGCGATCTGGTCGGAGTTCATCGCCTCCAGCTGCGCGGAGGTCAGCGACGCCAGCGTGTTGGTGGTGATGGCCTTCACGTCGGCCGATTCCAGCGCGGCGATCTGGTCTGTGGAAAGGCCTGCCGCCTGCTTCGAGCTCAGGGCGGCCACTTGCGTGGAGCTCAGGGCTTCGATGGCGTCGGTGCTCAGGGCACCCACCTGGCCCGAACTCAGCGCGGCGACCTGGTTGGTGGCGAGGGCCGCCACATCGGCCGATTCCATGGTGTTGACCTGACCGGTCGTCAGCGCCGCCACCTGGGCGGTGCCCAGGGCGCGGATCTGGCCGCTGGTCAGGGCATTGAGGTCGTCACTGGTCAGTGCGGAGACCTGGCCGGTGCTCAGCGAGGCCACCTGGGTGGTCGTCAGCGCCTGGACCTGGTCGGAGCCCAGGGCATTGAGCTGGTCGGAGGTCAGCGAGCGCAGGGCGGCCGTGTTCAGGGCGCGAAGGTCACCGGTTTCGATGGCGGCCATCTGGTCGGTCGTGAGGCCAGCCACCTGCTTGGTGGTCAGCGAGCCGATCTGGGTCGAGCTCAGGGCTTCGATCGCGTCAGTCGTCAGGGCGCCGACCTGGGCGGAACCCAGGGCCTGCAGCTGTGAGGTCGTCAGCGCGGCGACATCGTCGCTGGTCATGGTCGAGACCTGACCGGTTGTCAGTGCGGCCACCTGGGCGGTGCTCAGGGCCTTGATCTGGGCGCTGGTCAGCGCGTTCAGGTCATCGCTGGCGAGGGTGGAGATCTGGCCGGTGCTCAGCGACGCCACCTGCGTGGTGCTCAGGGCGGCGATCTGGTCGGAGCCCAGGGCATCCAGCTGGCTGCTGTCCAGGGCGCGCAGGGCGGTGGTGGACAGGGCCTTGATGTCGCCGGTCTCGATGGCGGCGATCTGGTCGGTCGTCAGGCCCAGGGCCTGCTTGCTGGTCAGCGCGCCGACCTGGGTCGAGGTCAGGGCCGCGACGTTGTCGGTGGACAGGGCGCCGATCTGGGTGGAGCTGAGCGCAGCCACCTGACCGCTGGTCAGGGCCTGCACATCGGCGCTTTCCATGCCGCGGACCTGGTCGGTCGTCAGCGCGGCGATCTGGGCGGTGCCCAGCGCGCGGATCTGGGCGGTGCCCAGCGCATTCAGGTCTTCACTGCCGAGCGCCACCACTTGCTGGGTGCTCAGGGCAGCGACCTGCGCGGTGGTCAGCGCGGCCACCTGGTCGGAGGTGAGGGCAGCCACCTGGTCGGTGGTCAGGCCACGCAGGGCCTGGGTGGACAGGGCCTTCACATCCACGGTTTCGATGGCGCCGACCTGGTCGGTCGTCAGGCCACCCACCTGCTTGGTGTTCAGCGGCGCGATCTGCGAGGAGCTCAGGGCGGCGATGTTCTCGGTCGAGAGCGCACCCACCTGCGCCGAGCTCAGCGCGGCGATCTGGTTGGTGGTCAGCGCCTGCACATCCTCGCTGGTCATGGTGTTGACCTGCGCGGTGGTCAGCGCAGCGACCTGGGCGGTGGACAGCGAACGGATCTGGCCGCTGGTCAGGGCGTTCAGGTCATCGCTGGAGAGGTTGCTGACCTGCGTCGTGCTGAGCGCGGCCACCTGGGCGGTGTTCAGCGCGGCGACCTGGTCGGAGCTCAGGGCATCCAGCTGGCTGGAGTCCAGCGAACGGATGACGGCGGTGGTCAGGGCCTTCAGGTCGCCGGTTTCAATGGCGGCGATCTGGTCGGTGGACAGGCCGGCGGCCTGCTTGGTGCCGAGGGCCGCCACTTGCGAGGAGGACAGGGCGGCGACGTTGTCGGTCGCCAGCGCGGCGATCTGCGACGAGCTCAGGGCCTGCACCTGCGCGGTGGTCAGGGCCTGCACGTCCTCGCTGGTCATGTTGTGGATCTGGTCCGTCGTCAGCGCGGCGATCTGGGCGGTGCCCAGGGCGCGGATCTGCGCCGAGCCCATCGCATTCAGGTCGTCGCTGGACATGGCGGCCACCTGGCCGGTGGTCAGCGCGGCCACCTGGCCGGTGCTCAGGGCGGCGACCTGGTCGGAGCCGAGGGCGTCGAACTGGTCGGTCGTCAGCGAGCGGATCGCGGCGGTGGACATCGCCCGCAGATCGCCCGTCTCGATGGCGGCGATCTGGTCGGTCGTCAGGCCGGAAATCTGCTTGGTGCTCAGGGCGGCGACTTGCGTCGAGCTCAGGGCGGCCACGTTGTCGGTGGACAGCGCGCCCATCTGGGCGGAGCTCAGGGCAGCGACCTGATTGGTGGTCAGCGCCTGCACATCGGCGCTTTCCATGCCGTGGACCTGGTCGGTCGTCAGCGCGGCGATCTGGGCGGTGCCCAGGGCACGGATCTGGGCCGAGCCCATGGCATTGAGGTCATCGCTGGACATCGCCGCGACCTGGCCGGTGGTCAGCGCGGCGACCTGGCCGGTGCTCAGCGCCTGGACCTGGTCGGTGCCCAGGGCATTGAACTGGTCGGTGGTCAGCGAGCGGATGGCGGCGGTGGACATGGCCCGCAGGTCACCGGTCTCGATGGCGGCGACCTGGTCGGTGCTCATGCCGGCGATCTGGCGGGTGCTGAGGGTGGCCACCTGCGCGGAGGTCAGGGCGGCGACGTTGTCGCTGGTCAGGGCGGCGATCTGGCCGGAGCTCAGCGCCTGCACCTGGCCGGTGGACAGGGCCTGCAGGTCGGCACTTTCCATGCCGTGCACCTGGTCGGTCGTCAGCGCGGCGACCTGCGCGGTGCTCAGGGCACGGATCTGGCCGGTGCCCAGGGCATTGAGGTCATCAGTGGCCATGGCGGCCACTTGGCCGGTCGTCAGGGCGGCCACCTGCTGGGTGGTCAGCGCGCCGACCTGGTCGGAATTCAGAGCGTCAAACTGGGCAGTGGTCAACGAACGCAGGGCGTTGGTCGACATCGCGCGCAGGTCGCCGGATTCGATCGCGGCCACCTGGTCGGTGGAGAGGCCGAGCAGCTGCTTGCTGGTCAGCGAGGCGACCTGACCCGAGGTCAGCGCCACGATGGCTTCGGTGGAGAGCGCGGCGATCTGGGCCGAGCTCAGGGCGTTGATCTGACCGGTGGTCAGCGCCTGCACGTCAGCGCTTTCCATGCCCTGCACCTGGTCGGTGGAGAGGGCGGCGATCTGGGCCGTGCCCAGCGCGCGGATCTGGCTGCTGTCGAGCGCATTGAGCTCGTCGGTGGAGAGCACCTGCACCTGGGCGGTCGTCAGCGAGCCGACCTGGGTGGAGCTCATCGCGGCCACCTGGTCGGAGCCCAGGGCCTGGACCTGATCGGTGCTCAGCGAGCGCAGCGTGGTGGTGGAGATCGCCTTGATGTCGTCGGTGCCGATGGCAGCGATCTGGTCGGTCGTCAGACCCTTGGCCTGGGTGGAGGTGAGCGCGCCGATCTGGCCGGAGCTCATCGCCTCGATCGAGTCGGAGGTCAGGGCGCCGAGCTGGCTGGAGCTCAAGGCGCGGACCTGGGCGGTCGACAGGGCCTGCACATCATCGCTGGCCAGGCCGCCGATCTGGTCGGTGGACAGGGCGGCGATCTGCTGGGTGGTGATGGCGCGGATCTGGGTGGTGTCCAGCGCCGAAATGTCTTCGCTGCTGAGCTGGCGGATCTGGCCTGTGGTCAGCGCCGCGA
Source organism: uncultured Roseateles sp. (assembly GCA_966211495.1). GTDB lineage: Bacteria > Pseudomonadota > Gammaproteobacteria > Burkholderiales > Burkholderiaceae_C > Roseateles. Next base: position 111,138 of record CBIHOT010000007.1, read on the forward strand.
TCTGCTGGGTGGTCAGGGCGGCCACCTGGCTGGAATTGAGGGCGCCGACCTGGTCGGTGCCCAGGGCGTGGACGGCGGCGGTGCTCAGGGCCTTGACGGCGTCCGAGGTCAGCGCGGCGGTCTGGTCGGAATTCAGGGCAGCGGCCTGCGTGCTGGAGATCGCAGCGGCCTGCTGGGTGCCGAGGGCCGCGACGCCGTCGGTGGAAATGGCGGCGACCTGGGAGGAGCTCAGGGCGCGGATCTGGTCGGTCTTCAGGGCCTGCAGATCTTCGGAGGTCAGCGTGCTGATCAGCGAGGTGGAGATGGCGGCCACCTGCTGGCTGCTGAGCGAGCGGATCTGGTCCGACGCCAGCGCGTTCAGGTCGTCCGACTCCAGGTTGCGCACCTGCTGCGTCGTCAGCGAGCCCACCTGACGGGTGGTCATGGCGCCGAACTGGTCCGACCCCAGCGCATTGAGCTGCTCGGTGGTCAGGGTGCGGATGGCCGCGGTGCTCAGCACCTGCAGGTCTTCCGACTGGATGGCGGCAATATTGGTCGTCGTGAAGAACGACACGGCCTTGGTGCCCAGCGACGCAAACTGCTCGGTGGTCAGGGCCTGGAACTGATCGGTGGTGAACGCCGCCCAGTCCTCGCTGGTCAGACGCGCGAGCGTGGTCGACGTCAGCGTCTGAATCTGGTCGGTGGACAGGTTGGTAATGAGCGATGCCATCTTTGAAGCTCCGTGGGACTATGGGCCGTTGCGCCCATAGGCGCTCGTTGTCGATCTCAAACTGCAGGGGTGGTCGAGCGACCGGCTCCCGTCATTCGGTTTTCGGACACGAATTGACAAACTTGAGCCAGCTCAGAAATGGTATGGCGCTTGTCTTTACGATGAAGCAAACAAAAGGCGGTCTTGTCGGCCTCAGTTCACGGTTACCGAGGCTGCGTACAGCCCGTGAATGCGGGGGGTGGGGATCTTGCGCCCGGCCCGTGTTCATCGGCCTTCCCGGGCGATGCAGGAGCGCGGGACCACGCCGCGGCGGTGGCGGCGTGACAAAAGTCTCATATCAGGAATGTTGCTGACGCCCGATATATATCCCGCGGGTTTTGTGTCGCCGCTGACAGGGTTTCAGCGACCTTTGGCAGCGCGCTTTCCGGAAGGATTCGGAAGCGGCGGATTCCGTGCGTTATTGCGCAGGCGAAGTGGGTGGCTGGGGGGTATGGCCGGTCGCCTGGAGGCCGTGCTCGAAATGCAGACGCATCAAACGGGCCACGGTGTCGGGGTCTCGTTGCAACAAAGCGTGAAGAATGTCGCGGTGTTCCTGCAGGGAGTCCTGCAGCCGACCCTGCATAAAGAGGGAATGGTGCCGGTTGAGTTTCATCACCCGGCGCAGGTCGGTGATGAACTGCAGCCGCCAGCGGTTGCCGTCCAGTTCAATGATGCGCAGATGGAAGCGCTCGTTGGCGGCGAAAAACTGCTCGCGGTCGGGCAGCGAGGCTTCCAGGACGTCATGCAGTGCCTGCAGTTCGGCCAGGGCCGCGTCCGATCCGTGGCGGGCCACCTGGGCTGCGGCGTCGCTTTCCAGCAGGGAGAGTAGTTGATAGGCCTCCCGCACATCCCGCTCCGACATCTCGGTGACATAGGCGCCGCGGCGCACCCGCATCGTCACCAGGCCTTCGCTGGCCAGCACCTTCAGCGCTTCCCGCAGGGGCGTGCGGCTGATGCCCAGCTCGGCGCACAGCTTCAGCTCGTCGATCCAGCTGCCCGGCTCCAGCTCGCGGTTGAAGATGCGCTGACGCAGCCGCTCCGCCACCTCTTCGTAAAGAGCGCGCGGGGCCAGGGGCGGCGACTGCGACGAGGGAACGGATGACATATATAGAGAAGAGGGGACGGGACGCACCCACGGGGGCGACGACGGGAAGCGGCTACGACGGGCGACGGCCGCACTGTTTTTGCGCAAGCGCAGGTCCATTTGTTTCTGTCGCCGTCAGAGTGTAGTCAAATCCTGAATTCATAATTATGAATAAGCGGGGCGCTATGATCGCCTGCGCCCTAGGAGATAGCTTTCATGTCTGACGAATCCAGGCTTTCCGCCGCCCCGGCCGGGGCTCCCGAGTTCGCGTCCGTCTCGCTGGACCAGTGGCGCAAGGCCGCGGCCAAATCGGCCCCGGGCGGAGACGTGGAGGCGCTGAACTGGCACACGCCGGAAGGCCTGGTCGTCAAGCCGCTCTACACGGCGGAAGACGTGCAGGGCCTGCCGCATGCCAACACGCTGCCCGGATTCGAGCCCTTCCTGCGCGGACCGCAGGCCACCATGTATGCGGTGCGCCCCTGGACCATCCGTCAGTACGCCGGCTTTTCCACCGCCGAAGAAAGCAACGCCTTCTATCGCAAGGCGCTGGCGGCGGGCGGGCAGGGTGTGTCGGTGGCGTTCGATCTGGCCACCCACCGCGGCTATGACTCCGACCATCCGCGGGTGACCGGCGATGTCGGCAAGGCGGGCGTGGCCATCGACTCGGTGGAGGACATGAAGATCCTGTTCGACGGTATTCCGCTCGACCGGGTCTCCGTCTCCATGACCATGAACGGCGCGGTGCTGCCGGTGCTGGCGGGCTATGTGGTGGCGGCGGAGGAGCAGGGCGTGTCCCAGGCGCAGCTCAGCGGCACCATCCAGAACGACATCCTCAAGGAGTTCATGGTCCGCAACACCTACATCTACCCGCCGGAGCCGTCGATGCGCATCATCGGCGACATCATCGAGTACACCGCCCGGCACATGCCGAAGTTCAACTCGATCTCGATCAGCGGCTATCACATGCAGGAAGCCGGTGCCAATCAGGCGCTGGAGCTGGCCTTCACGCTGGCCGACGGCAAGGAGTATGTGAAGACCGCCATCGCCAAGGGCATGGATGTGGACGACTTCGCCGGGCGGCTGTCCTTCTTCTGGGCCGTGGGCATGAACTTCTATCTGGAGATTGCCAAGATGCGGGCGGCGCGCCTGCTCTGGTGCCGGATCATGAAGGGCTTCGATGCGAAGAACCCCAAGAGCCTGATGCTGCGCACCCACAGCCAGACCTCCGGCTGGAGCCTGACCGAGCAGGATCCCTACAACAACGTGGTGCGCACCACCATCGAGGCGATGGCTGCGGTGTTTGGCGGCACCCAGTCGCTGCACACCAATTCGCTGGACGAGGCGATTGCCCTGCCCACCGAATTCAGCGCCCGCATCGCCCGCAACACGCAGCTGATCATCCAGGAAGAGACCCACATCACCAGCGTGATCGACCCCTGGGCCGGCAGCTACATGATGGAGTCGCTCACCCAGGACATGGCGGACAAGGCCTGGGCCATCATCCAGGAAGTGGATGCGATGGGCGGCATGACCCAGGCGGTGGATTCCGGCTGGGCCAAGCTCAAGATCGAAGCCAGCGCGGCCGAGAAGCAGGCCCGCATCGATGCCGGCAAGGATGTGATCGTCGGCGTCAACAAGTACCGGCTGGCCAAGGAAGATCCGGTGCAGATCCTCGAAGTGGACAACGTCAAGGTCCGCGACAGCCAGATCGCCCGGCTGCAGCAACTGCGCGCCACGCGTGATGGCGCCGCGGTGACGGCGGCGCTCCAGGCGCTGACCGACGCCGCCCGCAGCGGGCAAGGCAATCTGCTGGATCTGAGCATCCGCGCCATCCGCCTGCGGGCGACGGTGGGCGAGGTGTCCGACGCGCTGGAAGCGGTCTTCGGCCGTCACCGCGCGGACACCCAGAAGGTCAGCGGCGTGTATGCCGCCGCCTATGACTCCGCGGAAGGCTGGGAACGTCTGCAAGGCGAAATCCGCGACTTCGCCGAAGCACAGGGCCGCCGGCCGCGGGTGATGATCGCCAAGCTGGGACAGGACGGACATGACCGTGGCGCCAAGGTCGTGGCCACCGCGTATGCGGACCTGGGCTTCGATGTGGACATGGGCCCGCTGTTCCAGACCCCCGAAGAATGTGCCCGTCAGGCCATCGAGAACGACGTGCATGCGGTGGGCGTCTCGACCCTGGCTGCCGGCCACAAGACGCTGGTGCCGGCCATCATCCAGGCGCTTCGGGACCAGGGCGCGGACGACATCATCGTTTTCGTTGGCGGCGTGATTCCAGCGCAGGACTATGACTTCCTCTACGAGGCCGGCGTGAAGGGCATCTACGGCCCGGGCACGCCCATCCCCGCCAGCGCCAAGGACGTGCTGGAACAGATCCGCAAGGCCACCGCAGCGGTCTGACGGCGATGCGCGCCGAACTGCCTCCCGGGCTCACACCCGCGGTCACCGCACTGGTGGACGGCGTGCTGGCCGGTCCCGGCCCGCGCCAGCGCCGGGCCATGGCCAAGGCCATCACGCTGCTGGAATCCACCAGGGCCGAGCACCGCCTGCAGGCCGATGCGCTGCTCACCGAATTGCTGCCGCGCACCGGCACGTCCTTTCGGCTGGGCATCTCCGGCGTGCCGGGGGTCGGCAAGAGCACCTTTATTGAAGCGCTGGGCCTGTCGTTGATCGACCAGGGTCACCGCGTGGCGGTGCTGGCGATCGATCCGTCCAGCAGCGTGTCCGGCGGCTCCATCCTCGGCGACAAGACGCGTATGGAGCGTCTCTCGATGGACGAGCGCGCCTACATCCGACCCAGCCCGTCCAGCGGCACGCTCGGCGGCGTGGCGGAGAAAACCCGCGAGGCGATGCTGGTCTGCGAGGCAGCGGGTTATGACGTGGTCATCGTGGAAACCGTCGGTGTCGGCCAGAGCGAGACCGCCGTCGCCGGCATGACCGACATGTATTGCCTGCTCCAGCTGCCCAATGCGGGCGACGATCTGCAGGCGATCAAGAAGGGCGTGATGGAGCTGGCCGACCTGGTGGTGATCAACAAAGCCGATCTGGATGATGCCGCCGCCACGCGGGCGCAGTCGCAGATCACCTCATCGCTGCGGCTCTACGGCATGCATCGGCGCACGCCGCATGAGGTGGCTGCCGCAAGCTGGCAGCCGCGGGTGATGCGGCTGTCTGCCTTGAAGGGGCAGGGGCTGGCCGAGTTCTGGTCCGCCGTCAGCGAATTCCGAACCCTTCAAACCCGCAATGGCGCGCTCGATCACAAGCGTCGCCAGCAGGCCCGGGCGTGGATGTGGGAACGCATCCAGGCCGGCCTGCAACAACAGTTCCTGTCCGCCCCGGCCGTCCGGCAGGTGATGGACGAGACCCTGGCCCAAGTGCTGGAGGGCCGGCTGGCCGCCTCGACGGCGGCACGTCAGCTGCTCGCACGATTCTCCGGAGACAACGCAGATGCATGACATTCAACAGATGCTGGAAAACAAGCGCGAACAGGCGCGCCAGGGCGGGGGTGAACGCCGGATCGCGGCCCAGCATGCCAAGGGCAAGCTGACCGCCCGCGAGCGGCTGGACCTGCTGTTTGACGACGGCACCTTCGAAGAGTGGGACATGTTTGTCGAGCATCGCTGCGTCGACTTCGGCATGGCCGACCAGCGCATCCCCGGCGACGGTGTCGTCACCGGCTACGGCATGATCAACGGCCGGCTGGCCTTTGCCTTCAGCCAGGACTTCACCGTCTTCGGCGGTGCGTTGTCCGAGGCCCATGCGGAGAAGATCTGCAAGGTGATGGACCAGGCGATGAAGGTCGGCGCGCCGGTGATCGGCCTGAACGATTCCGGCGGCGCCCGCATCCAGGAGGGGGTGGCCTCCCTGGGCGGTTATGCCGAGGTGTTCCAGCGCAATGTGATGGCCTCCGGCGTGATTCCGCAGATCAGCATGATCATGGGGCCATGCGCCGGCGGCGCGGTCTATTCGCCGGCCATGACCGACTTCATCTTCATGGTGAAGGACTCCAGCTACATGTTTGTCACCGGGCCGGAAGTGGTCAAGACGGTGACCCATGAGGAAGTCACCGCGGAAGAGCTGGGCGGCGCCACCACCCACACCAGCCGCAGCGGCGTGGCGGATCTGGCGCTGGAGAATGATGTCGAAGCCATCCTGATGCTGCGGCGCTTCTTCAACTACCTGCCGCTGAACAACCGCGAGAAGGCGCCGTGCCGCCCCAGCGGCGACCCGGGCAGCCGTCTGGACCATTCGCTGGACACGCTGGTGCCGGACAACCCCAACAAGCCCTACGACATGAAGGAGCTGATCCTGAAGGTGGTGGACGATGGCGACTTCTTCGAGCTGCAGCCGGAGAACGCCAAGAACATCATCACCGGCTTTGGCCGCATGGAGGGGCAGACGGTGGGCATCGTGGCCAACCAGCCGCTGGTGCTGGCCGGTTGCCTGGACATCCGCAGCAGCATCAAGGCGGCGCGTTTTGTGCGCTTCTGCGATGCCTTCAACATTCCGGTGATCACCTTCGTCGATGTGCCGGGCTTCATGCCGGGCACCAGCCAGGAGTACGGCGGCATCATCAAGCATGGGGCGAAGCTGCTGTATGCCTACGCCGAGTGCACCGTGCCGAAGGTGACGGTGATCACCCGCAAGGCCTATGGCGGCGCGTATGACGTGATGAGCTCCAAGCACCTGCGGGGGGATGTGAACTTCGCCTGGCCGAATGCCGAGATTGCGGTGATGGGGGCGAAGGGCGCGGTGGAAATCATCTTCCGCGAGGACAAGAACGATCCGGCCAAGCTCGCGGCGCGGGAGGCGGAATACAAGGCGCGGTTTGCGAATCCGTTTGTGGCGGGGGCGCGGGGCTTCATCGACGACGTGATCCAGCCGCATGAAACGCGCAAGCGGATCTGCCGCTCCCTGGTCATGCTCAAAGACAAGCAGCTCGACAACCCTTGGCGCAAGCACGGCAACATCCCCTTGTGATCATGGGCCCCCCAGTCGCTGCGCTCCTGCCCCCAAGGGGCGCCGGCCAGCGGCCTGGCAAAGCCAGATCCGCGGCCGTTGCTTGGGGGAGCTGTGCGTTGTTTGGTTTTGTGTGTGCCGCGAGGCACTGAGGAACAGGGAAAGCCATGTTCAAGAAGATTCTGATTGCCAACCGTGGCGAGATTGCCTGCCGCGTGATCCAGACGGCCCGCCGCATGGGCATTGCGACGGTGGCGGTGTATTCGGAGGCGGACAAGGAAGCGCGCCATGTGGAACTGGCCGATGAGGCCGTGCTGCTCGGGCCCGCACCGTCGCGCGAGTCGTATCTGGTGGCGGACAAGATCCTGGCCGCCGCACGGCAGACCGGTGCCGAAGCCATTCATCCGGGCTACGGCTTTCTGTCGGAGAACGAAGACTTCGCCCGCCGCGTGGAAGAGGAAGGCCTCGTGTTCATCGGGCCCAAGCACTATTCCATCGCGGCGATGGGCGACAAGATCGCTTCGAAGAAACTCGCCGGCGAGGCCCGCGTCAACACCATCCCCGGCCACAACGAGCCGATCGAATCGGCCGAAGAGGCGGTGCAGATCGCGCAGCGCGTCGGCTATCCGGTGATGATCAAGGCCAGCGCAGGGGGCGGCGGCAAAGGCCTGCGCGTCGCCTTCAACGAAAAGGAATGCTTCGAAGGCTTCACCAGTTGCCGCAATGAAGCCCGCAACAGCTTCGGCGACGACCGGGTCTTCATGGAGAAGTTCGTCGAAGAGCCGCGCCACATCGAGATCCAGGTGCTGGGCGACAGCCATGGCGAAGTCGTCTACCTGTGGGAGCGTGAATGCTCCATCCAGCGCCGGCACCAGAAGGTGATCGAGGAAGCGCCGTCCCCCTTCATCAGCGAGGCCACCCGGCGCGCCATGGGCGAGCAGGCGGTGGCCCTGGCCAAGGCAGTGAAGTACCAAAGCGCGGGCACGGTGGAATTCGTGGTCGGCAAGGACCAGAGCTTCTACTTCCTGGAGATGAACACCCGCCTGCAGGTGGAGCATCCCGTCACCGAATGCATCACCGGGCTGGACCTGGTGGAGCAGATGATCCGGGTGGCCGCCGGCGAGCGGCTGTCCTTCCGCCAGGAAGACCTCAAGCGCGAGGGCTGGGCGATCGAATGCCGAATCAATGCGGAAGATCCGTTCCGCAACTTCCTGCCCTCCACCGGCCGTCTGGTGAAGTACCAGCCGCCGGAAACCTCGATGGTGGCGGCGCAGCCGGAGCGTTTCGGCGTGCGGGTGGATACCGGCGTCTATGAAGGCGGCGAGATCCCGATGTTCTATGACTCGATGATCGCCAAGCTCATCGTGCATGGCACCGACCGCGCCGATGCCATCGCCAAGATGCGCGAGGCCCTCAACGGCTTCGTGATTCGTGGCATCTCCAGCAACATCCCGTTCCAGTCGGCGCTGCTGGCGCATCCGGATTTCCAGGCAGGACATTTCAATACCGGCTTCATCGCACAGCACTACGCAGGCGGTTTCCATGCGGAGGATGTGCCGCATGAAGATCCGGGCTTCCTGGTGGCGCTGGCCGGCTTCATTCGCCGCAAGGCGCGGGAGCGTGAAGCGGGCATCAGCGGTCAATTGCCCGGCCATGAGGTGAAGGTCGAGACCGACTATGTGGCGGTGGTGAACGAAGGCGCCGGCCGCTTCAGTCGGCATCCGATCAGCATCACCGAATATGTGGGCAGCCTGGGCGAGGCGCTGGTCACGGTGGGCGAGGGCGGTGCAGGGGCCTCCTACCGCATCGTGAGCCAGTCGCGGCTCAATGACATCCGCATCAGCGGCACGGTCAACGGCCGGGCCTTCACCGCGCAGGCCGAGCGGGGCACGCCCAAGGCGCCGCTGGCCTATCGCATCCAGCACAACGGACGCGCCATTGAGGTGACGGTGTTGTCGCCGCGCGCGGCGGAGCTGCATCAGCTGATGCCCTACAAGGCGCCGCCCGACACCAGCAAGCAATTGCTGTCGCCGATGCCGGGGCTGCTGGTGCACATCGCCGTGCAGCCGGGGCAGACGGTGCAGGCGGGCGAGCGTCTGGCGGTGATCGAAGCAATGAAGATGGAGAACATCCTCACCGCCAGCCAGGACGTGAAGGTGGCCGAAGTGCTGGCCAAGACCGGCGAGAGTCTGGCGGTGGATCAGCCGATCCTGCGCTTCGAATGAGGAGCGAGCGATGAGCGACAAACCCTATCGCATTCTGGGCATCCAGCAGATCGCCATCGGCGGGCCGGACAAGCAGGCGCTGCGGCGGCTGTGGGTGGAGGTGCTGGGGCTGCAGGTCACCGGGCAGTTCACCTCCGAGCGCGAGAATGTGGATGAGGACATCTGCACCATCGGCAGCGGTCCGCATCGGGTGGAGGTGGACCTGATGCAGCCGCTGGATGCCGAGAAGAAACCGGCGGTGCACACGACCCCGCTGAATCACGTGGGACTGTGGGTGGATGATCTGCCCAAGGCGGTGGAATGGATGACCGCCCACGGCGTGCGCTTCGCCCCCGGTGGCATCCGCCGCGGGGCTGCGGGGTTTGACATCTGCTTCATTCACCCCAAGAGCAATGACGAGTTTCCGATTGCGGGGGAGGGCGTGCTGATTGAGCTGGTGCAGGCGCCGCCGGATGTGATTTCGGCGCTGGGGTGAGGAGCCGGGGCTCGCGCTTTGGCTTGGGCTCGAACCTCGACAGTGCCGATGACGCCTGACCCGCGGGTTCCGGGCACTGAACTACTTGAGTCAGTGAAATGACGATGCCGGACACATAAGTTGGCAATGGTCTGTTCCATGGCTCCGCGGGAGACTTCACACCGCTCCACATCCAATTCGAGCGGTTGTGGTGAAGCTTCCAAGCAGTCTTGACGCTTCAGCCCGGTTTCATCGGGCAGCTGGTAGGGCTGCGTGATGAAGTAGTGGGCAGTATGGACGACACGACAAAAGCCTGGTTTGATCATTCAACGGTCACCGTGCACCGGGACCCGTCGCTAGAAGGCTGGCTGAGCGATGAAGTGCTGGTGCGGCTCTCCGGGGCGCCCAAGAACAGTGTGCTTCGGGTTGGCGTTGTGCACGAACGCGGTATTGAGTTGAGGGTTCAGAATCCCGACGTTCTTCGCGAAGACATGGTTCGGCAGCTCGTCCAAGAGGAGGATGGCTACGCCTTCCACATCCTCAATTCCGCATTCGTGATCAATGACTGGCTGCTCTCCCGGGGAATCGGCCCCCGCGGTGTGGCGATCCAGTTGCATGAAGCACTGCAATTGAAGTTCATTCGTCGTGTGCGGACATGGGCTGTCGGAAACCGTGCCACCTTTGAGTCCGAACAACCTCTTCGCGGCTACTACGTCTGGCCGATGATGGGCTTTGACGCGCCTGTTCCCCTTCATCTACGCTATCAACACGGCTTCCCGCTGGATGCCAACAAGCAGACTTCGTTGCTGGACCTTCTGGATACAGCGGAAGGTCAGGCATTCTGGTTTGAGCATGGAGAAACGATATGGACCGAGTTCGATCTGAACCCGTCGTCGCGAAGCTGGAAGCGCCTTCGCGCCTACATCGACGACCGCAAAATCAAGGTGACCCAATGAATCAACACCTCGCACTATTGCTGAGACTGACGCGGCCTCTGTCTCGCTCGGAGGCGGAGCAGTGGGCCATTGAGGCGGGGGCTGGTCGAGAAAATGCCAGCAGCGACGACCCGATCTTCCTCCAGGAGATTCAGGCCCTCAAGTGCGCAAGCCCCGCGACAACTGCTCGTCGCAGTCTGCTGCCCGGGGGCGAGGCCGCCATCGGCCTCCCGGGTACGTCTGCAACGGCGTGAAGCAGGTCTGCGGCTCTCAGGAAGCCGCTTGCGGCGGGCGCTGAGGCGACCCGGGCACCACGTCCGGCGCTGTCACGCTCGCTGTCACCTTGGTGGCACCACTGCTCCCCTTAAATTTCAGAATCCGCTTTTCCAGCAGTTCCCAGGACAAGGCCGCCACCAGACAGGTGAAGGCGAATTGCGCCAGGATCAGCAGCGCCGGTGCATAGGGCAGCCAGCCAAAGCTTCCCGCGTAGTCGGCAAACGCCGGCATGAAGTAGTGGTAGATGTAGAAGCCGTAGCTGATGGTGCCCAGATACCGCAGCGGCTGGATCTCCAGCGCCCGCACCATCCATCCGTCCTGCGCCGCCGGGATGTAGCTGAGAATGGCAAAACACATCATCAGCGCGCCCAGTTCCCGCAGACCCCGCAGCGGCCCCGGCGACGTGATGGAGGTCAGCGCCAGTGCCGCGTCCAGGAACAGCGCGAGTCCGACAGCGAACACCACCAGCAACCCCAAAGAAGCCATCGGCCGGCGCCCCGCCGCCCGTGCCAGCGCGACCAGACCGCCGCAGGCCATGAAGGCGAAGAAGGGCAGGTCGGGCAGATAAGGCTGCGGCACCCGCTCAAAATGCGAGAAGTCGTAGACGGCGGCCGCGATGGACAGCCCGAGCAAGGCCAGCGTGATGCTGCGATGCCGGGACGCCGCCACCCACAGCAGCAGCGGCGAGGCCAGCATGTAGAAATGCTGCTCGATCGACAGGCTCCACAGGTGCGAGATGCTGCTCCACGAATGCGACTTGAACTGCACGTAGAGGTTGCCGAGGAACAGGGCGTAGTAGGGCAGGCCGTCGCTGCGCAGACTCTGTCCATGCACCGCGAACATCAGCAGGGCCCAGGCCAGCGCCAGGTAATAGATCGGGAAGATCCGCAGGGAACGGCTCTTCCAGAAGCTCTTGAGCTCCGCCATCGGCTCGCTGCGGCCTGCGTCCACCTTGGCCCGCTGCGCATGCAGGATGCCGACGATCAGAAATCCGCTGAGCGCGAAAAAGATCTTCACGCCCAGGCCGCCCAGGTTGTATCCGTGAAGGACGAAGTGCTCCACGAACACCAGCAGCACACACAGCGCGCGGACGCCGTCCAGACCGGCAATGCGGCCCTTTGAATTGGTCATTGTTTCTCCCTGACGGCCGCGATCGTAGCGGTCGGCAAGGGGAAAGGTCGTGACACCCTGTGAGCGGGCTGTCCCTTCTCTTTGGAAGACGTTGTACGGCGGCCGCCCACTGGCGTCAGGAGGGCCGCCGCGTGACCTTATTGCTTCAGCGTCGCCGACAGTTCCGCCAGGCGAGCAAACTCGGCCCGGTGGCCATAGCGATCCTCGCCGCGTGAGTCACGGGCCAGCTTGACGAACTGCGCCGGACCGTAATCGCCGATCAGGGAACTGCCTCGCAGCCACTGGCCCCAGGCGGCCACCGCCACCGCAAACCGGGTGTCGGCATCCAGACTCGCCACGCCTGGCAGCGCGGCCGGACGGGCGACCGGCAGTTCGGTCAACCGGCTCTGGGTCTCGCCGGGCTGTTTGTAGCGCAGCTTGACCCAGGCCAGTTCATTCGACTTGGCGTGACCCGAAGTCGCCTGGCCCCCTGCGCTCTTGCTGCCCCTGTCGTCCTTGCCGCCGTCAGCCGCTGCGTCACCTTCCGTGCCATACCGCAAGGGATCCACCGTCCCCTTGGCACCGCGAGGAATGAACTCGTACAGCGCAGTCACCTGATGGCCGGCACCGATGTCGCCCGCATCCACCTTGTCGTTGTTGAAGTCCTCGCGCTTCAGGGCATGCAGCTCATAGCCGATCAGACGGTATTCCTGCACCGCGGCCGGATTGAATTCCACTTGCAGCTTCAGGTCCTGGGCAATGATGGCCAGCGTGGACGTCATCTCATTCACCAGCACCTTGTGCGCTTCCTGCAGCGAATCGAGATAGTGATAGCTGCCATTGCCCACATCGGCCAGGCGCTTCATCAGAGCCTCGTTGTAGTTGCTGTCGCCCACACCCAGCGTCGTCAGGCTGATGCCGGCCTTGCGCTGCTCCTCCACCAGGGCCTTCAGAATCAGCGGGTCGGTCACGCCGATGTTGAGGTCGCCGTCGGTGGCCAGCAGCACCCGATTGATACCGTCCTTGATCAGCGCTTCGCGGGCCTGTGCATAGGCCAGGCGGATGCCGCCTTCGCCATAGGTGCCGCCTCCCGCGCGCAATTGGTCGATGGCCTGGTTGATCCGCTCCTTCTGGTCACCGGGTGTCGGTGGCAGCACCACCTGGGAGCCGCTGGCATAGGTCACCAGGCTCACCCGGTCCTGGGGCCGCAATTGGGCCGTCAGCAGCTTCAGGCCGGATTGCACCAGCGGCAGACGATCCTGCGGTCCCATCGAGCCGGAGACATCCACCAGGAACACCAGGTTCGCCGCCGGCAGGGTGGACTTGGCCACGTCCTTGCCCTTGACGGTGATGCGGATCAGCCCGCGGTCCAGGTGCCAGGGCGATGCCAGGACCTGGGTGCGGACCTTGAAAGGATCCTTCGCATCCGGCGCCGGGCCGGCGTCATCAAAGCCGAAGTAGTTCACCAGTTCTTCGACCCGCACCGCGTCCTTCGGCGGCAACTGCCCCCGGTTGATGAAGCGGCGCACATTGGCGTAGCTGCCGGTGTCCACGCTGGCGCTGAAGGTGGAGACCGGCTGCTCCGCGACCCGCTGCCACGGATTCTCAGTGTAGGACTCGTACTTGGCCGTGTCCGGCGGCGCCTGCCATTGGGGCCGCTGGGATGGCGACAGGATTCGGCTGCGGCTGGTGTCCCCGGTCACGGGGGGCGCCACCGACAAGGGTGCGGCAGTCGGAGGTCCCTCGACCATTTCCCTCATGGTCGGCCCCGGCCTCATGAGCGGTTCGATCAGTGGTGGCGGGGGAGGGGGAGTCGTGCTGGGCGGCGTGCTCGGGAGCAGCACTTCGGGAGGTGCTTTGGCGTCCTGCCCGGACTGGGAAGGGTTCTCGCCATTGGCGCAGCCTGCCAGCAGCGCCACGGCCGCCGCCGTCAGCAGGCTCGCCATCAGCGGCGCTGCCGTGGCGGTCCCATCGCTTTTCCAATCGCTCTTCCCATCGCTCTTCCCATCGCTCTTCCCATCGATTCGATCGCGCATGCTCTTGCTCTCCCTGTGGCGACGCTCGGCGCCGGTTGTGCTGCATGAATGAAGTCCTGCCCGTCACGCTGCAGTCGCCCGCAGGTGCGCATGGTGCACAACGTGTCACAGTCGGCGCGGTTGACCTGGCCCCCCCCTTGTGGTGGTCAGCCGCCAAAGGAAGGGCTGAGCTGATGTAAACTCGCCGGCTTCACCGAATTTCCGACGCTGCTCGAAGCACGTTCTGACCGGCGGGGTGCCAGGCAAGGCCAGGGGTCCCGTCAGCGTCACGGCTGGCGAGTTGTGACTTCGGTTGGGTGTCTGTTCAATTCATTACCGGAGCCAACATGGGCAACAAGATCATCACGGAAGCCGATCGCCGCGCTACCCCCCGTCCCGTGCCCCCCAAGGGCGTGACCATCACCACCGTGCGTGGTCAAAAGAGCAGCCTGGAGCGTGGTTCGCATACCCGCAGCAAGAAGAACCCGGGCAAGCGTCCTCATTCGGGTTGATTCCGGGCTGAGCTCGGGTTGAAGTGAGTCGGCCCCTCGGACCACTCACTCCCCTCGCTGCCCCTCAACAGGCCCACGCCCTCCGGCGGGGCCTGTTTTCATTTCTGCAAGGCTCTGCAAGACTGCAGGGCGCCGCTCCACAGCTCCTTTGCTCGATCAATCGCCATGATCCGCATCAACGAACTTCGCCTGCCGCTCAACCACCCGGAAGAGGCGCTTCGCCCCGCCATCGTCTCCCGCCTGGGGATTCCGGATGCCCACCTGCAATCCTTCACCGTCTTCAAGCGCAGCTATGACGCGCGCAAGAAGACCGCCATGGTGCTGATCTACAGCGTCGATTGCGTGGTGGACAACGAAGCGGCGGTGCTGCAGCGCCTGCAGGGCGATGCACACGTCAAACCGTCCCCCGACACCAGCTACAAGTTCGTCGGCCATGCACCGGCGGATTTCTTCGCCGAGCAGCGCCCACGGCCGGTGGTCATCGGCTTCGGTCCCTGCGGCATCTTTGCCGCGCTGATCCTGGCGCAGATGGGTCTGCGGCCCATCGTGCTGGAGCGCGGCAAGCAGGTGCGCGAGCGCACCAAGGACACCTGGGGCCTGTGGCGCCAGAGCGAGCTGGATCCCGAATCGAATGTGCAGTTCGGCGAGGGCGGCGCCGGCACCTTCTCGGATGGCAAGCTCTACAGCCAGATTTCCGATCCGCGTTATCTCACCCGCAAGGTGCTGACGGAATTCGTCAAGGCCGGCGCACCGGAGGAAATCCTCTACGTGAGCAAGCCCCACATCGGCACCTTCCGACTGGTGAGCATGGTCATCAAGATCCGCGCCGAGATCGAGCGGCTGGGCGGCGAGATCCGCTTCCAGCAGAAGGTGACCGATGTGCTGATCGAGCCGGATGCGCAAGGCGTTCGCCATGTGCGGGGCGTGAAGCTGGCGTCCGGCGAGGAGCTGCGGGCGGACCATGTGGTGGTCGCCCTTGGCCACAGCGCGCGGGACACCTTCCAGATGCTGCATGAGCGCGGCGTCTACATGGAAGCCAAGCCGTTCTCCATCGGCTATCGGATCGAGCATCCGCAGTCCATCATCGACAAGGCCCGCTTCGGTCCCAATGCCGGCCATCCGATCCTCGGTGCGGCGGACTACAAGCTGGTCCATCACGCCTCCAACGGCCGATCCGTCTACAGCTTCTGCATGTGCCCGGGCGGCACCGTGGTGGCAGCGACCTCGGAACCGAACCGCGTGGTCACCAACGGCATGAGCCAGTACTCCCGCGCGGAGCGCAATGCCAATGCCGGCATCGTGGTGGGCCTGTCCCCGGAGGATTACCGTCAGGACGGCAAGAAGGACGGCAGCACCGTCAATCCGCTGGACGGGCTGGCCTTCCAGCGTTTTTGGGAGTCGCGTGCCTTCGAGCTGGGGGAGGGGGATTACCGCGCTCCGGCCGCGTTGGTGGGTGACTTCATCAAGCGGCAGCGCAGCACGATGCTGGGCGCCGTCGAGCCGAGCTACAAGCCCGGCGTGACGATGACAGATCTGCAGCAGAAAGGTCGCGGCAGCCTGCCCGAGTACGCGCTCGATGCGATCCGCGAAGCGCTGCCGGCCTTCGAGCGGCAGATCCGCGGCTTCTCGATGAATGATGCGGTGCTGACGGGCGTCGAGACCCGCACCTCGTCTCCGCTGCGCATCACCCGCGGCAAGGACTATCAGAGCCTGAACGTGCGGGGTCTGTATCCCGCAGGCGAGGGCGCCGGTTATGCGGGCGGCATCATGTCCGCCGGCGTGGACGGCATCGAGGTGGCCGAGGCGCTGGGCCAGGCGGTGCTGGCTGAGCGCTGAAGTCGCCCAGGCTCAGGCTCCGGCCTGCGCCCAGGCCTGAGCGGTGAATTCCCGCCACAGATCCGGCACGTCCAGCGTCTCACCGTCCAGCCCGGACGTCACCGGGCGCAGGACCACCCGGCCCATGCCGGCCGCATCCTGAGCGGCGCCTTCCGCCAGGATGTCCTCCACCACCGCCACCTGAGCCCGCGTGCCGGCGCGCCAGCGCACCAGCAGCGGCAGGTCAGGAGGCACAAAGCCGCCGAGGAATTCGGCGTGGTCTTCCAGGTCCAGCCACATCCAGGCCACATGGGCACCGGTCGCAGCGGCGCTGAGCGCTTCGAAGCGCGGCTTCAGGCTCTGGCACTTCTGGCACCAGGACTCCGCGCCGATCAGCACCAGCAATTCGGCGTTCGGATGTTGCAGCTGGGTGGCGAGCGCGCGGGCGTCGCTCCAGGGATCAAACTTGGGCATCTGGATTCAATTGACGTGGACGGAGCCGCCCACAATGCGCTGCGTCGCGGACGCGTGACTGGTGATGTAGGTGCCGCGCAGCTGGATACGGCCGTCGGCGGTCATCAGGATGCAGGCCTCGCCGCAGCGCAGCTCCAGTTCGCGGGCGCCCTGAAGCACTTCGCGCTGGCCGTCGATGGTGATGGACAGGGCGTCGGCGTCCGAATCGGCATGGGCGGGCGAGACATTCACCGTGGACAGGCCTGCGCCACTCGCGGCTGACTCTGCCTGTGCAGCGTCCCCGGTCCACAACACGCCCAGGGCCAGCAGACCGCCTCCGTCCACCATCGTCAGCGCCAGGCGTTGCCCCACATGGTCCGGAGACAGGGGCACCACGCTGTGGATCAGCGGCAGGCGGCCGATGCGATCGACCCGCACGCTGCCCAGCCCCGCAGGGCCAGGCAGCGATTCCAGCACGCCCAGCACGACCTGACCGGCGCCCACCGGCGCGGCGGTGGTCATCTCGGGTGAACGGGTTTGCGCCAGCAGTTGCGCCAGCGGCGACACGCCCACGGTCGATGCGTCCGGCGCAGCCGAGGCCGCTGCCGTTGAAGGGGTCGAAGAAGCCGTCGAGGTCTCCTCGGTGAACGGGTTCAATGAGCCGCCGTTTGAAGTGGGATTGGCCACGCTCATCCTCAGTTCTCCAGAATCTTCTTGGCCTTCATGGTGACTTCACCGTCGGCCTTGAACACTTGCTCGCCGGTGGTGCCCACGCTCAGCGAATGGCCGTTGAGCATGATGGTGCCGTCAGACTTCATCGTCAGGGACGACTTGCCCACCTTGATGCTGATCTCGTCCTTGGCTTCCACCGAATACACCGCACCGCTGGTGATCTTGTAGTCCTTGCCCACCGTCGTGTGCTTGTACAGGCCGATCTGCGCGGTCTGGTAGGCGACCACCGAGGTGTTCATCATGGCGCCGACCGTCGTCTGATAGCCCAGACCGATGGTGAGCGCCTTGGCCAGACCAATCGTCTCGGTCTTGGCCAGCGCCACCGTTTCACTCTTCATGCCGCCGATGGTCACCGACCGGTTCGAGCCGATGGTGATGGTTTCATCGATGCCGACGTCTTCGGTGCGGTTCATGCCGATGGAGATCTTCTCGTCCAGGTCGACCCGCTCGGTGCGGTTCTGATGAACGGTGATGGTCTCGTCCAGGTCCACCGTCTCGGTCCGGTTGCCCTTGACGAACACCGTCTCATGGCGGTCGATGGTCTTGGTGCGGTCGCGGCCCACCCAGTGGGTCTCGTCGTTTTCGACCTCGATGTCCTGGTTCTTCTCGGCATGCAGCCAGAGCTGTTCCTCGCCCTTTTTGTCCTCGAAGCGGATCGCGTTGGCATTGCCATAGCTGCCGCCCTTGGTGGAGCGGGTCAGGATGCCACTCTGGGTGGCATTGGCGGGCAGTTCCCACGGCGGCATGTTGTCGCCGTTGTAGGCTCGGCCCAGGATGATCGGCTGGTCCGGATCGCCTTCCATGAAGCCGACGATCACCTCCTGGCCGATGCGGGGAATGTGGATGCCGCCGAAGTTGGAGCCGGCCCACGGGTTGGAGACGCTGACCCAGCAGGAGCTGCGCTCGTCACGCTTGCCGCGGCGGTCCCAGTGGAACTGCACCTTCACCCGCCCGTAGGCGTCGGTGTGGATTTCTTCCCCGGCCGGTCCGGTGACGATGGCGGTCTGCGGGCCCCCCACCAGCGGCTTGGGGGTGCGGCGGGTCGGGCGGAACTGCTGGGCGGCGGGCATGCATTGGAAGTTGCAGTTCAGCTCGGTGCTGCCGGCGCCGGATTCATTGGAGGCCTGCCGCATCCGCAGCGTCGTGCCGGTGACCAGATATTGGGCATTGAGGTCGTCCAGCGGATGGCGGTCCAGGCTCAGCAGATGGCCGGTGCGCACCCCTTGGGCATTGGTGCTGCCCTCGAAGGTCTCCACGCCGCTCTGCAGTTCATCCAGCCGGTCTTCCGCATAGTGCGCACCGTCGCCGCCCTGGCGGTAACCTCCGGGGAAGTCGAAGATTTCCCCATCCGACAGGTCGTAGTCCCGCTTGCGGGCCTGGTTCTGCAGCAGGTCGGTGCCGGGGCGCTTGAAGTCGTAGTCGGTCAGCACCACCTTGCCGGGCTGCACGCACTGCACGCTGGTCAGGTCGCCCACATATTCGAGCTGCGGCGGCACCTGGGAGCCGCTGGCATAGAAGGGCAGGGCCTCGCAGCCCGGCGCGGCGTCATGGCCGCTGGCCGAGTCGCACAGCACCAGCTTGTGGCCGCTCTCGTCGTGGGTGAAGTACCAGTAGATGCCTTCGTGCTCCAGCAGCCGGGCCACGAAGTTGTAGTCCGTCTCCCGGTACTGCACGCAATACCGCCAGGTGCGGTAGGGGCGCAGCAGCTTGAGTTCGTACTTGGCGACCGGATGGTCCTCGAAGACCGTCTTGACGATCTCCGGCACGCTCATGTCCTGGAAGATGCGGCAGTCCGAGGTGCGCGTCAGCAGCCACAGCCACGGCCGGACCGTCATCTGATAGATGCAGTGCTTGCCTTCGAAACCGGTGCGCGCAAATCGCGTCACATAGCCGCTGACATGCCGGGGCGCTTCGGCCCGCAGCGCCATGCGCAGCGTGGCCGGCTTGCCCAGCAGGTCCTTGGCCTGGATGTCCTTGCGTTCGCTCAGCAGGGTGAGCGTGCATTCGCCCAGCTCGCTCAGCGCTTCGTGGGAGCTGCAACTGTGTACGCGCAGCGTGTCGTCGGGGAGGGACGTCTTGAGACTGAAGGGTTGGATGATGGACATGTGGCTGGAACGGATCTACCTGAGGTCTACCTTGGCACGCAGCCTACTGGCCCGATCTCCGGCGCGACATTGCCTAAAGTCACTTTGGGCCCGCGGCCGGTTGCGACATGGGGCGCACAATCCCTAGGCTTCGTTGTCTGCGAAGGGACTATCATGCATGTGGGTAGTCCCAGCCCTTGAGGCGAAGGCTACAGTTCAACCTAGCCAGAAGCCCACCATGCGCCTCGATCTCACCACGCTCAACCTCGTTTTGGCCATCGAACAGACCCGGTCGATCACCCGGGGCGCCGAGCGCGAGCACCTGGCGCTGGCCGCCGCCAGCAAGCGGATTTCCGATCTGGAAACGCGCCTGGGCGTGCAGCTCTTCGAGCGCCGGGCCCGGGGCGTGGAGCCGACGGAAGCCTGCCGGGCGCTGGTCCGCCACATCCGCTCGCTGCATGCGTCGCTGCACGCGCTGGAAAGCGAAGTGGTGGAATTCGCCCGCGGCATCAAGGGCCATCTGCGCATTGCCGCCAATGCCGGCGCCATTGCCGAAGCGCTGCCGCCCGATCTGGCGGCGTTCTCACAGGCCCATCCCCAGATCCGCATCAGTCTGGAAGACCAGACCAGCGCCGAAGTCCAGGCCGCCGTGGCCGAAGGTCGCGCCGATGTCGGTGTGTTCACCACGCCGCTGCTGGACAACCGGCTGCAGACCTGGTCCTACCGCCAGGGGCGCCTGTCGGTGCTGGTCCCCCATCGCCATGCGCTGGCCGACCGCAGCTCGGTCAGCTTCGACGACCTGCTGGACCACGATCTGGTGGGCCTGCACAGCGGCGCCGCCGCCCAGGAGCTGATGCTGCAGGAAGCCATGGCCCGGGGCCGCACCCTCAAGGCCCGCCTGCAGGTGCGTGGTTTTGATGCCATCGCCCAGCTGGTGGAAGCCGGCATGGGCGTGGCGGTGTTGCCCGATGCCCCCGCCCGGCGATTTGCCCAGGTGTTTGATGTCCAGCGGCTGGATCTGGATGAAGCCTGGGCCCGCCGCGACTATGTTCTGGGTGTGGCCCGTCAGGAGCGCCTGCCCACCGTCGTGCAGCGCTTTGTGGATGCGCTGTGCCCGCCACCTGCCAAGTGATGGAAGAAATCATGACTCACCCTCACGCGACCTCCCGCACCCTCTACGACAAGCTCTGGGATGAGCATGTGGTGCACACCGAAGAAGACGGCACCGCGGTGCTGTACATCGACCGCCATCTGGTCCATGAAGTGACCAGCCCGCAGGCCTTTGAGGGGCTGGACATCGCAGGACGCAAGGTCTGGCGCCTGTCCGCCAACCTCGCGGTCAGCGACCACAACGTGCCGACCACCGACCGCAGCGAGGGGATTGCCGATCCGGTGTCGCGCCTGCAGGTCGACACGCTGGATGCCAATTGCGACCGCTTCGGCATCACCCAGTTCAAGATGAGCGACCGCCGCCAGGGTATCGTCCATGTGATCGGCCCGGAGCAGGGCGCCACGCTGCCCGGCATGACGGTGGTCTGCGGCGACAGCCACACCAGCACGCACGGCGCCTTCGGCGC
>CBIHOT010000008.1:0-131974 GCA_966211495.1 uncultured Roseateles sp.
GTGTACTGGTGCTTCGACTGCGGCTCGTCGCTGGCCGAGTTCGAGATCGAATACGCCGACAAGCAGTCCCCCGCGGTGGATGTGGCCTTCCTCAGCGCCGAGCCGCAGAAGCTGGCCACCGCCTTCGGCCTGCCGTCGCTGGACAAGGACGCCTTCACCGTCATCTGGACGACCACGCCGTGGACGATCCCGGCCAACCAGGCGCTGAACCTCAACCCCGACCTGCCCTACGCATTGGTCAACACCGAGCGCGGTTACTTCGTGGTGGCCGAGGCGCTGGTCGAGAAGTGTCTGGCGCGCTGGGGCATCGAGGGCCAGGTGGTGGCCGTGACTCAGGGTCGGTCGCTGGAGATGCTGAAATTCAAGCATCCCCTGGCCCATGTGCACCCTGGCTTCGACCGCGAAAGCCCGGTCTATCTGGCCGACTACGCCACCGCCGACGACGGTACCGGCGTGGTGCACTCCGCACCGGCCTACGGTCTGGACGACTTCAACTCCTGCATCGCTCACGGCATGGCCTTCAAGGACATCCAGAATCCGGTGCAGGGCAACGGCGTCTATGAAGCGGAGCTGCCGCTGTTTGGCGGTCAGCACATCTGGAAGGCCAATCCGGTCATCGCCGAAGCGCTGCAGAACGCTGGCCGACTGATGGCCCACAGCAAGATCACCCACAGCTATCCGCACTGCTGGCGCCACAAGTCGCCGGTGATCTACCGCGCGGCGGCCCAGTGGTTCGTGCGCATGGACGAAGGCGAAGGCGTGTTCACCGTCGACAAGGCGCCCAAGACGCTGCGTCAACTGGCGCTGGATGCGATCGACGTGACCAGTTTCTATCCGGAAAACGGTCGCGCCCGCCTGCACGACATGATCGCCGGCCGACCCGACTGGTGCATCTCGCGTCAGCGCAGCTGGGGCGTGCCGCTGCCGATCTTCCTGCACAAGGACAGCGGCCAGCCGCATCCGAAGACGCTGGAGTTCATTGAACGTGCGGCGCAGCTGGTGGAAGCCGGCGGCATCGAGGCCTGGTCGAAGCTGGATCCGGCCGAATGGCTGGGTGCCGAAGCCGAGGTCTACTCCAAGGGGCAGGACATCCTCGACGTGTGGTTCGACTCCGGCTCCACCTTCCAGCATGTGCTCAAGGGCAGCCATGCCGGCGCGGCGCATGAGACCGGTCCGGAAGCCGACCTGTATCTGGAAGGCCATGACCAGCATCGGGGCTGGTTCCATTCGTCGCTGCTGATCAGCTGTGCCCTGAACGACCGCGCGCCCTACAAGGGCCTGCTGACCCACGGCTTCACCGTGGACAGCAAGGGTCGCAAGATGAGCAAGTCGCTGGGCAACGGCGTGGATCCGCAGGAGACCAGCAAGCAGCTGGGCGCCGAGATCATCCGTCTGTGGGTGGCGGCTTCCGACTATTCGGGGGACATCGCCGGCGACAAGAAGATCCTGGACCGGGTGGTGGACGGCTATCGCCGCATCCGCAACACGCTGCGTTTCCTGCTCGCCAACGTGTCGGACTTCGATGCGGGGCGCGATGCGGTGCCGCTGGACCAGTTGCTGGAAGCCGACCGGTATGCGCTGGCCCGTGCGGCGCAGTTCCAGGAGGACTTGCTGGCCCACTACCAGCGCTACGAGTTCCATCCGGTGGTGGCCAAGCTGCAGGTGTATTGCTCGGAGGACCTGGGGGCGTTTTATCTGGACGTCCTGAAGGACCGGCTCTACACCACTGCCCCGGGGAGCCTCGCGCGTCGCTCGGCGCAGACGGCGCTGTGGCACATCACGAATGCGATGCTGCGCTGGATGGCGCCCTTCCTCAGCTTCACCGCGGAAGAAGCATGGAAGGTGTTTGCCGGCAAGCAGCCGGGCGAGACGATCTTCACCGAAACCTTCTGGCGTTTCGATGCGCCGGCCACCGAGCTGATCGCCAAGTGGAACCGCATCCATGAAATCCGGGATGCAGTGAACAAGGCCATCGAGGACGTACGCAGCACTGGCGCCATCGGCGCTTCGTTGCAGGCGGAAGTGACGCTGGGGGCGAATCCGGACGATCTGGCCCTGCTGCAAAGCCTGGGCGACGATCTGAAGTTCGTGCTGATCACCTCGGCCGCGTCGGTGGTGCCGGCGGAGTCGCTGACGGTCACGGTGACGCCTTCCACCCACCAGAAGTGCGAGCGCTGCTGGCATTACCGGGAAGATGTGGGCGTGAACCCGGCGCATCCGACGCTGTGCGGTCGTTGCGAAAGCAACCTGTATGGTGACGGGGAGACGCGTCGGGTGGCCTGAGGCTGAACGGCCGGGAAAGGCCTGGTGCAGAACCGGCCGATCAAGCCGAGGTGGAAAAGGGGCGTGCCGGGCACGCCCCTTTGTCATTGGGCGGACGGCATCCCGACTACGGGCCGGGCGTGGGCCCTAGGCGTACTGCGGCCGCTTGCGACGGGCCTTCCGGTCGCGGGTTGCGGGTCCCAGGCGCCCGGAATCAGGTGAGCAGTGATGAATCCGCCATCCAGGGCCGCAGCCAGTCGAGCCCCGCCGACGTGCCGCCGGAAGCCGCGTCCCGCCGTGGCCGGTATTCACAGCCGATCCAGCCGGACCAGCCGGTGTCCGCGCTGAGTTCATCGATCAAGGCCAGGGCCTCGGCCGTGGGCAGCGCGCCTTGATCGGGTTCGCTGCGGTCCGGCACGCCTGCGATCTGGAAGTGTCCCACCTGCCCGGTGGGCAGCCAATGCCGGATTTGTGCCAGCACATCACCTTCGGTGCGCTGGCAGTGATAGAGGTCCATCTGCACCTTCAGGCGCGGCGAGCCGATGCGGGCCGCCACCGCATGCGCCTGCACCTGTTCGGTCAGCAGGTAGCCGGGTATGTCATGCGCATTGATGGGCTCGATCATCAGGGTGAGGCCGCTGCCCTGTGTGGCCTCCAGGGCCCAGCGCAGTCGCTCTTCGTAGAGCGCCCAGGCGGTGGCCAGGTTGGCACCGGGTGCGGGGCATCCGGCCAGGATGTGCAGCCGTGGGCAGTCCAGCGCTTGGGCCCAATCGGCGCCCAGCTGGACGGAACGGCGGAAGTCCGCCTCGCGCTCCGGCAATGCGGCCAGGCCGCGTTCACCGGCGGCCCAGTCGCCGCAGGGGGCATTCATGAGCACCAGATGCATCAGGGCTTCATTGAGGCGGTCCTGCAGCGCCCGCAAGGGGCGGTCGTAGGGGAAGGTGCATTCGACGGCCGAGAAGCCATCGCGCGCGGCAGCGGCGATGCGATCCAGGAACGGCAGGTCGGGATACAGCCAGGAGATGTTGGCGGCGAACTGAGGCATGGCAATGGCGTCCGTTGAACGTCAACAGGGGCGATGAAGCCTCTGTGTGGCGTCTGGGCGGACTTCAGTTTCCGACATCTTGGCGTGGGGCGCTGCAGGGAACGGTGGGACCGCGAATTGGCATCGGATCAAGCGCCCTTTGGTGGGGGATGAATCGACTTTTTGCACAAGATCAAATCTTCGATTTTCAAGTGCAGATCGCGATGGAACCCGCGTTACTGACGCCCCGGATGCGCGCACTCATGCCTGTGCCGGCCGATGACAGCTGCCGGAGCCTTCAGGAGTGCAGTGTGGATCTACCGACAATAGCGACCTGGCTTGTGAGTCTGACGGTATGCATGGCCACTGCTGCGCTCGCGGGCTGCTTTGGTTACCGTCTGGCGCTACGGAGTCGCGTGGCCTTCATCCCGGGTTTCAACGACGCTCGCCTGTGGCTCCCCTCACCCCTTGAGCGCCGATGGTTCGACAGCACGACGATCCAGGTGCAACGGCAGGGCGTGAACGTCCAAAGCTACGTAGGGATCGACCTGGACGACGAGCAGATCAAACTGCTTTCCGGCGCTCCGTCCGACTCGACCGTGACGCTCGAATATCGCAGTGCTGCCGACTGGGCGCGTCACCCCACCGGCGCTGACCAGCCACCGCCGGGTCTCTATTTTTTTGTCAGGGGCCCTTGCCTGGTCCCCCATGCGCAGAACGTCGTTGGCTTGTACCGCAATCAGCACGGCGCGGCGGGCCTGTACCTCAAGGACATCATGCTGAATGAAAGCCATGCCTGCGGGCGCAGCGGGTCGCATGTTGATCCGAATGGCCCGCGCCGGGGCAACGCTCGGGGTTCAAGAATTGAGGCTGCTTGCCGCTGGAGGAAGGAACTGGCCGAACTGGAATGGCACTGAACGATGGAAGGGGTACGCTGCGTGGCCGAGCTACGGTTTCAACATGCCCCTTCTCGCCGAAACCCAAGACCTTATCCACCATTTCCCGCACCACCCCGCTGACCTCACCCGTTGCTACACTGTACGTGACGTACTTGCGAAGCCGGACGGCGCCCTGTTTTGGCGTCTCGCGGGGGACGGGTGGTTCATGACCTTCGATCTCTCAAGTGACAAAACCGTTTCGGTTCAGACACTGCTTGCAAAAACGCAAATGAAGGAAGCATCCGCATGCTGACATTCAAGACCCCTGTTGCGACTCTGCTCAAGCAGATGCGCAAGGCGCGCGACGCGGCTCCCCCGACATCCTCCGGGAAGATTGTTTTCAACACGCTCCGCATGGAAAGCGCACCGCCCTGGAACACTGCGCCGTCCCCGGCTGAGTTTGCCGCCGTGTCCGGCAGCCTCGGCCCGTTCCCCGAACTGCGGAACAAGGATCTTTGACCAAAAAAAACGGCGGGGAACCCCCGCCGTTGTCACATCAGCAGCACCTGCCGGTGCCACTGTTGAACCGAGCCTCCTGCCGCTGCCGGAAGAAGTCCTCGTAGTTCAGCGGCGCCTGATCCGGATGGGTGCGCGCCATGTGCGCCAGGTAGGCGCCGTAGTCGGCCCCCACCATCTGCTGATGCACCCCGCGCGCCATGTAGCGCCCGGCTTGCAACAAATGAGCAGCGGCCTGCCGGAGCATGATCAGGCGTGGCCCGTGGCCGTGGCGCCCGCGGGCAGCGGCTCGAACGGCGTTTCCTGCACCGTCGGCCGACGCTCGGCGCGTGCCTTGAGGATGGCCTTCACGCTGTAGACCAGCACGCTGACCACCACGAACATGAACACGGCGCACAGCGCGGCATCCAGCCGGTCATTGAAGATCACCCGCTCCATCGCCTCCAGGCTCTTGGCCGGTGCCAGCACCTGACCCGCCGCCAGCGAATCCGCGTATTTCTGCGCATGGGCCAGGAAGCCCACCTTCGGATCGTCACTGAAGATCTTCAGCCAGCCCGCCGTCATCGTGCAGATCAGCAGCCATCCGGCCGGCACGATGGTGGTCCAGGCGTAGCGGTCCTTCTTCATCTTGTAGAGCACCACCGTGCCCAGCAGCAGCGCCACGGCCGCCAGCATCTGGTTGGCAATGCCAAACAGCGGCCACAGCGTGTTGATGCCGCCCAGCGGATCGACCACGCCCTGATAGAGGAAGTAGCCCCACGCCGCCACGCACAGGCCGGTGGCGATCAGGTTGGCCGGCAGCGAATCCGTCCGCTTGAGCGCCGGCACGAAGGTGCCCAGCAGGTCCTGCAGCATGAAGCGGCCGGCACGCGTGCCCGCATCCACGGCGGTCAGGATGAAGAGCGCCTCGAACAGGATGGCGAAGTGATACCAGAAGGCCATCATCGCCTTGCCGCCCACCACCTGATGCAGGATGTGGGCCATGCCCACCGCCAGGGTCGGCGCGCCGCCGGCGCGAGCCAGGATGGTGTTCTCACCCACGTCCTTGGCCGTTTGCACCAGCATCTCGGGCGTGATCACGAAGCCCCAGGTGGACAGCGTCGCCGCCACCGCATCCGGCGTCTTGCCCACCAGGGCCGCCGGGCTGTTCATCGCAAAGTACACGCCCGGCTCGATGCAGGATGCCGCCACCAGCGCCATCACCGCCACGAACGACTCGGCCAGCATGCCGCCATAACCGATGAAGCGGGCATTGACCTCGTTGTCCAGCATCTTCGGCGTGGTGCCCGAAGAGATCAGCGCATGGAAGCCGGACACCGCGCCGCAGGCGATGGTGATGAACAGGAAGGGGAACAGATTGCCCGCCCACACCGGACCGTTGCCTGCCGCAAACTTGGTGAAGGCCGGCATCTGCAGCGGCGGCGCCACGACAACGATGCCGATGGCCAGCGCGATGATGGTGCCGATCTTCAGGAAGGTGGAGAGGTAATCGCGCGGGGCCAGCAGCAGCCACACCGGGATGGAGGCCGCCACGAACCCGTAGCCGATCAGCATCCAGGTCAGCGCCTTACCGTCATAGGTGAACAGCGGCGCCCAGGTCGGGCTCTCATGCACCCACTGACCGCCCATGATGGCCAGCATCAGCAGCACAAAGCCGATGATGGAGACCTCCCCGATGCGGCCCGGGCGGATGTAGCGCAGGTACACACCCATGAACAGCGCCACCGGAATCGTCGCTGCCACGGTGAAGGTGCCCCAGGGCGAGTCAGCCAGGGCCTTCACCACGATCAGGGCCAGCACCGCCAGGATGATGATCATGATCATGAAGGCGCCGAACAGCGCAATCACGCCTGGCACGGTGCCCATCTCCTGCTTCACCAGGTCGCCCAGCGAGCGGCCGTCGCGACGGGTGGAGATGAACAGCACGATGAAGTCCTGCACCGCACCGGCGAAGATCACGCCGGCCAGGATCCACAGCAGCCCGGGCAGATAGCCCATCTGCGCGGCCAGCACCGGTCCGACCAGAGGCCCGGCCCCTGCGATGGCAGCAAAGTGGTGGCCATACAGCACGTAGCGATGGGTGGGCACATAGTCCAGACCATCGTTGTATTTCCAGGCTGGCGTCTGGCGGGTGGGGTCCAGCCCCATCACCTTGGTGGCCAGGAACAGGCTGTAGTAGCGGTAGCCGATGAGGTAGACGCACAAGGCGGCCACAACGACCCAGAGAGCACTGACTGCTTCGCCGCGCGCCAGTGCCACGGTGGCCAATGCCACCGCCCCGAGAACGGCCACGCCCGCCCAGGCGAGGTGGCGACTCCAGTTGGACATGATGTCTCCTTATTCGGTGTGGCCGGACCGGCGCACACGCTGTATGTCAGGCGGGCAGTTTCGGTGCCCGACTGGTTTGGAACATCCGTCTCTTGGACTAGTGGGACGACGTAGGACCACGTAGGGAATAACCCGGGTCAGTCGTCGCGGTGCAGCCCGCGTGCATGCTCAACGGCATAGCGGATGAGGTCCGCCTGCCCGTCCAGCTCCAGCTTGCGCTTGATGTTCTGGCGATGGGTCTCCACCGTGCGCACCGACAGGTCCAGGGCCTTGGCGATCTGCTTGCTGGATTCGCCGCGCCCCAGGGCAGTGAGAATCTCGCTCTCGCGCGGAGACAGCAGCGGCCGCGGCTGCTGGTTGCGGAACATGCGGCGTGAGACGCCAGGGCTCAGGAACGTGCCGCCCGCAGCGACCGCATCAATGGCTGCGACGATCTCTCCGGCCGGCGCATCCTTCAGCACATAGCCGCGGGCGCCCGCCTGCAGCGCTCGCTGCACATACTCGGGGTTGTCGTACATGCTGTACATCAGCACCCGCAGGTCGTCGCGCCGCTCGAGCATCGTCTGCGCCAGCTGGATGCCGCTCTGGCCGCGCAGGCCCACATCCAGCAGGACCACCTGGGGCTGGGTGGAGACCAGCATCACCATGGCCTCTTCCGCCGACCCGGCCTCCCCCACCACCAGATACCGGGCCTCGCCCTGCAACCGCGAACGCACCCCTTCGCGCACCAGCGGATGGTCGTCCACCAGCAGGATGCGCACCGGACCGCTGGCGGCCGTCGGATCGGGAACGGAAATCGGGGAAGTCATGGAACCGGATTCTCGCGCGGCAGACGCCGGATCGCAGCCGCCCCCACCAGCGCTTCCAGCTGGGTGCCGTGACCCGGGCTGGATTGCAGCTCCAGGCTGCCGCCCACGGACGCCAGCCGCTCCCGCATGTTGCGCAGGCCGATCCCCTGCCCGGGGTCGCCGCGCTCGGCGGCATCAGGGTCGAAGCCGGCGCCGTCGTCCTGGATGCGCAGCAGCACGCCGCCAGGGTCGGACCGGTCCCCGTCGTCCGGGGCGAAGTCCAGCGTCATCTCCACCCGGCGGGCGGCCGCATGTTTGGCGACATTGGTCAGGGCCTCCTGAGCCACCCGGAACAGCACCGTATTGAGCAGCTCGGGCAGTTCACGCGCCGGGCCCACCACATGCAGGTCGACCTGGGGCGGACCGGCTTCGTCCAGCTCCCGGGCCAGATGCTCCAGGGCGGCGGCCAGGCCCAGCGTGTCCAGCAGCGCGGGGCGCAGGTGATGCGACAGCCGCCGCACTTCCACCAGACTGTGGTTGAGCCGCTCCAGCGCGCGCGGCAGCAGGGTCGTGTCGCCGCTTTGCTGCACGGATTCGATCAGCAGCTTGGTCGAGACCAGCGTCTGGCTCACGCCGTCATGCAGCTCTCGCGACAAGTGGGCCCGCTCATCCTCCTGCGAACGCACCACCTGATGTGCCAGCGCCCGCAGCTTGGCTTCGGCCAGTCGGTGCTCGCTGAGGTTCAGGGCCAGTGCGCTGGCGCTGATGAGCGCCACACCAAACACGGCGATGGCGGCGATCCACCACATCGTCTGCGCGATATTGGCCTGGGCTTCCTTGTCCAACTGACGCAGCGTGGCGCGCATGCCGTCCAGGTAGAGCCCGGTGCCCACCATCCAGTTCCAGCGGTCCATCGCCACCACATAGCCAAGCTTGGGCGCCATGTCGCGCGAGGATGGCTTGCGCCAGAGATACTCCACATAGCCCCCGCCTGCCTTGGCTTGTCCGATCAACTGCTGGATGGTCGGCCGACCGAGCGGGTCCCGCAGTTCCCACAGATTGCGGCCGATCAGCTCCGGCTGACGCGAGTGCATCAGCACGTGGCCCTGCAGGTCGTAGACGAAGAAGTAGCCATCCTCGCCGTAGTCGAGCGCCGAGAGCAGGCGCAGCGCCTCGCGCTTGTCCGCCTCCACCTGATCGGGACTGCCGGCATGGGCATACAGCGGCTGCAGCGTGCTGACGGCCAGTTCGACGTAATGGCGCAGTTCGTCGCGGCGGGCGTCCATGTAGGTGCGCTCCATCGCCGCATGCTCCTGGGCGAGCAGTTGCCGCTCCTGCTGGCGCACCGCCACCGCGATCAGCAGCAGGGAGGCCACCAGCGGGAGGATGGCCAGCAACAGGATTTTGAGGCGGAGTCTCATGGCAGTCGCACTGTAGCGGCTGGCGCCTGCCGCGCTGGCGGTACAGTTGCGGGTTTGATCCGCTGTCTGCCCCCATGGCCAAGTCCTCGTCTGCTGCCCCTTCCTCCGCCCGGTTGATCCAATGGCTGGGCCTGGCCCTGCTGATCATCATCGCGGACCAGTTCACCAAGGTGCTGATCCTCAACACCTTCCAGTACGGGGACAGCCGTTACGTCACCAGCTTCTTCAACCTGGTGCGGGCCCACAACACCGGCGCGGCCTTCAGCTTCCTGGCCGGTGCTTCGGGCTGGCAGCGGTGGTTCTTCGTCGGCCTGGGCGTGGCCGCAACCATCTTCATCGTGTGGCTGCTGCGCCGGCATGGTCATCAGACTCTCTTCGCCACCGCCCTGAGCCTGATCCTGGGTGGCGCCGTCGGCAACGTCGTGGACCGCCTGCTGCACGGGTACGTCGTCGACTTCCTGCAGTTCCACTGGAACCAGTGGTACTACCCCTCGTTCAACGTGGCCGACAGCGCCATCACCGTCGGCGCGGTGCTGCTGGTGTGGGATGAGCTGCGGCGCGTGAAACGGAACTGACAAAGAAGCTAAAAACGCGTCTGTCATATCGATAGCAGGCGCGGCCCGGAAGTCCCACAAGGGCGATTCCCAGGGGCTTGCGGGCGATTGCCGCCGGTGGGACCGGTGACAGAGGCAGCCCGCATCGTGACGCTCGTCGCGTTGTTTGCCACACTCATCCATGGCACGAGCAGCGCCGTGACGGAATAGGCATCACGCAGGATGCACAGGCAGGCCGGGGCGGCGACAATGCCTGCGTCTGAATGTAACCACGCGGCTACGACCCCACCGCTCCCATGCTCGATTTCTCCTGTCTGACCCACTACGACTGGCTCGATGTGCCAATGTGGGTCTATGACCAGGAACGGCAACGCAACCTTTGGGCCAATGCCGCCGCCCTGCAATTCTGGCGCGCCGACAGCGCCGAAGAATTCCTCTCCCGCGACCTGACCGATACCAGCGCAGCCGTGGTGCAACGCCTGGCCGTCAATGCGGCCGACCATGCGCAGAACAAAGTGGTGCGGGAGCAATGGACCCTTTATCCCAAAGGCCAGCCCACCACGGTGATGCTGGTCTCCCGCGGCATCCGCACGCCTGACAAGCGGCAGGTGATGCTGTTTGCCGCCGACTCGCTGGTGAGCGGCGTCGACAAGAGCCTGCTGCGCGGCGTGGAAGCGCTGCAGCACACCTCCGTGCGGATCGCCGTGTTTTCGCTGCGGGATGGCAGCGTGCTGATGCGCAATCCCGCCGCGGCCATGTGTTTCAACGGTCTGCGCAAGACCATTGGCGCGACCGACTTCAGCGCGATGTTCCCGGATGCTGATCTGGCCAAACGCATCCTGGCGCAGGTGCGCGGCGGACAGACCTTCAGCGCCGAGCTGGAACTGCACACCGCCAACGGCCGCCGCTGGCATGCCGTGGATGCCCGCCCGATGCGCGACCCGGTCAGCGGGGACGTCGTGTTGCAGCTCAATGCGCGCGACATCGGTGACTTCAAGGCCACCCAGGCGCAGCTCGAAGCAGCGCGTGAAGCGGCGGAAGCGGCCAGCCAGGCCAAGAGCTCCTTCCTGGCCAACATGAGCCATGAGATCCGCACCCCGATGAACGGCGTGCTGGGCCTGACCGAGCTGGTGCTGCAGACCGAGCTCAATGAACGTCAGCGCAAGTTCATCGAGCTGGCCCACAGCTCGGCCAAGGGGCTGATGGTCATCATCAACGACCTGCTGGACATCGCCAAGATCGAAGCCGGCCGGGTGATCATCGACCAGGCCCCCTTCAGCCTGCACGACTGCCTGCGCGAAGCGCTGCATCCGCTGCTGCTGCAGGCGCATGAGAAGGGCCTGCAACTGCATGCCCGCATCCAGCCGGGTGTGCCGCAGCATCTGCTGGGCGATGCGCTGCGTCTGCGGCAGATCCTGGTGAATCTGGTGGGCAATGCCCTGAAGTTCACCGAGAAAGGCGAGGTGCGGGTGGAAATCAGCCGCGCCGAGGCCGCCGACGAAGGCCTGGGCGGACCGCTGCGCTTGCGCATCGCGGTGCACGACACCGGCATCGGCATGACGCCGGAGCAGATCGCACAGATCTTCAGCCCGTTTACCCAGGCGGATGGCAGCATCACCAGGCGTTACGGCGGCACGGGCCTGGGCCTGACCATCGTCAAACGTCTGGTGGAGTTGATGGGCGGTGAGGTGAAGGTGGAGAGCCGCGTCGGTGCGGGCTCCTGCTTCAGCTTTGAACTGCGTCTGGCGCAGCCGGTGGTGCTGGATGAGGTGCTGCGCACCGAGACGGTCGATGTGCCGGTCGAAGCGCAGGATGCCGAGGACGACACCGACAGCGATGGCCTGGCGCCCACGGTGCCAGCCGCGCTGGATGAATTGCCGTCCACCGCCGGCATCACCCGAATCAGCACGCCGCCCTCCGCGGTGGAGGATCCGCTGTCGGCCGATACGGTGGCGGCGGACTTTGACGACCTGCCGCCGGTGATCGGGCGGCAGCATACGGCCTGAGGCAAAGCCGGGCCGGGACCGTCTCGGCGGTCAGACCCGCATAGCGAAACGCGCCAGGGCTTGTCTGATCGCGAGATGCCGCCGCGGCCTCTTGCGGATCAGCGGATCAGCGGAGCAGCCGATCAGCGGAGCAGTGCATCAGTGGATCGGCGCATTGCCCGCCACCGTTCAGTCGAGCATCAAGACGCCGGCGCCCGTGGTGCTGCGGCTTTCCATCTCTCGATGCGCCCGCTGCACATCCTCCAGCGCATACCGCTGCTCCACCGAGATCTTCACCTGGCCGCTGCTCACGACCTGGAAGAGATCGTCCGCCATCGCCTGGGTGGCTTCGCGGGAGCTGAGGTGGTGGAAGATCGACGGACGGGTCAGGTACAACCCCTTGGCCGCCAGCGCCGTGATGGGCACCGGGGGGACTTTGCCCGAGGCATTGCCGAAGCTGACCATCAGGCCGAAGGGACGCAGGCAGGCGAGTGAGCCCTCGAAGGTGCTGGCCCCGACCGAGTCGTAGACGACCTTGACGCCCTCTCCGCCAGTGATCTCCTTCACCCGCTCGGCGAAGTTCTCGCGCTGATAGTTGATGGCCACGGCCGCACCGTGGGCCAGCGCCAGTTCGCACTTGGCATCACTGCCCGCGGTCGCGATCAGGCGCAGGCCGAGTGCCTTGGCCCATTGGCAGGCGATCAGCCCGACGCCCCCTGCGGCGGCATGGAACACGATCGCATCACCCGCCTGCAGACCACCGGGCGGCAGGGTCTTGCGCAGCAGGTACTGCACCGTCAGGCCCTTGAGCATCATCGCAGCGCCCTGCTCGAAGCTCAGGCCATCAGGGAGCCGCACGACGCAACGCGCCGGCATCACACGTG
Source organism: uncultured Roseateles sp. (assembly GCA_966211495.1). Taxonomy (GTDB): domain Bacteria; phylum Pseudomonadota; class Gammaproteobacteria; order Burkholderiales; family Burkholderiaceae_C; genus Roseateles. The sequence goes on from CBIHOT010000008.1 coordinate 12,641, forward strand.
CTGTCGCATAGGCGCCGATCGGCTGGCTGGCATAGGCCACCCGGTCCCCGACCTTCAGGTGGGTCACGCCCTCCCCCACCGCTTCCACCACGCCCGCCCCTTCCAGGCCGAGTCCGCTGGGCATCGGGATGTCGTAGACGCCGCTGCGCTGGTAGATGTCGATGTAGTTCAGTCCCGCCGCCTTTTGCCGGAGTCGGATCTCTCCCGGCCCCGGGTCGCCCACCTCCACCGTCTGGACCTGCATGACCTCCGGGCCACCAGCCTGGGTCAGACGGACTGCGCGTTCGCTCATGAATCTCTCCTCTTGGGTCAGAACTCAAACGGGAATCGGAAGGGCCATCAGAAGGTGCCGGGGTACGAGCCGCCATCCAGCAGGATGTTCTGGCCGGTCAGGTAACCCGCATGCGCGCTGCACAACATGGCGCAGAGGGCGCCGAATTCCTCGGCGGTGCCGAAGCGACGGGCCGGGATGCCGGCGGCGCGCTGGTCGCGCACCTGCTCCAGCGGACGGCCGGACTTCTCTGCGCCTGCCGCGAGGGTCTTCTGCAGACGTTCGGTGTCGAAGGCGCCGGGCAGCAGGTTGTTGATCGTCACATTGCGGCTGGCCAGTTGCGGCTGCCGGGCCAGGCCCGCCACGAATCCGGTCAGGCCGCTGCGCGCCCCGTTGGACAGGCCCAGCACATCAATCGGTGCCTTCACCGCACCGGAGGTGATGTTGACGATGCGGCCAAAACCGCGGTCGGCCATGCCGTCGACTGTCGCCTTGATCAGCTCGATGGGGGTCAGCATGTTGGCCTCCAGCGCCGAGAGCCATTGCTCGCGGCCCCACTGCCGGAAATCTCCCGGCGGCGGTCCCCCGGCGTTGTTGACCAGAATGTCGACCTGCGGGCAGGCTTGCAGCGCGCTGGCACGACCGGCTTCCGTGGTGATGTCCCCCACGACGGCCACCACCTGCACCTTCGGATTGATCCCGCGCAGCCGGGTCGCCTGCGTCTGCAGAGCCTCTTCGCCACGCGCGGTGATCACCACATTCACGCCTTCGGCCACCAGCGCCTGGGCGCAGCCGGCCCCCAGGCCCTTCGACGCCGCACACACCAGAGCCCAGCGGCCCGACAGTCCCAAATCCATGTTGTTCTCCTTGCAGGGGTTCTGCGCACCAGTATCAGTGAGCCGGAAAAGACTTGCGCGGTCGTGGCCATGCCACTGGGCGCAGGTCGTCCGGGCCGCACTGTGGCGAAAACCCGCCGCACCCCTGTCCCCTGCCCTGTCCCCTCTGGCGTGAATTCTGCACAGTTGTTACGAACACCTGCGCAGCCGCCGCAAATTGCCCTCAAGACGATTGGTTACAAGGTCGATCATCGCCAGACCGGCCCAGTACCGCTCGACAAGCAGGACACGAGCACCTCCGGAGAGGCCGGGCAACAAGAACGATGGGAGCCGCCGGCAGTCCACGCCAGGACGGCATCCCCTGCGAGAGAGGGACTCAGTGATGAGGTATACGGAGAGCATCGCCGCCAGTGCGCAGGCGCTGCGGGCCGCCTTGCCGATGATGTCGCGTCAGCGCGCGGCCCTGCATCCGGTGAGTTATGCGGTGTGGTACGAGCATGTGGTCCAGATGAATGCGGCCCTCAGCCGCGACCTGCTGGCCTTGACCGAGGACGGCCGCTGCCTGGATGAGGCGCAGACCTGGTCGCTCTATCGGCGGCACATCGCCGAGGTGGATGAGGAGCAGGCGGTGCATCTGTCCCGAGAGATCGGGCAGGCGCTGGGCGGGGTGTCGGACTGCACCGAGCAGGCGGCGCTTCAGGTGCATCACTATGCGCGGGCGCTGCTGCATTGGCAGGGGGCACTGGCCAGTGCCGCACCGGGGCACCACACCCAGGTGCTGGCCGCTGCGCTGCAGGGCACGCTGGACATGCAGACGGCGGTCAGCGGACTGCTGGCCCGGCTGGAAGTCAGCCGGCAGGAAGTGGTCCGACTGCGCCAGGAGGTGCAACGGGTACGGAACGAGGCGCTGCTGGATCCGCTGACCGGGCTTGGCAATCGGCGCGCATTCGAGAAGGCGCTCGCCGACTGCCTGCGCAGCCCGGACGTCGGTACGCCGGTGGCGCCGTGCCTGGTGTTGGGAGACATCGACAACTATGCGCAGTTGCGTCAGACGCTGGCGACCAACCAGTTGACGGATCTGGTTCAGCAGGTGGCCAAAGTGGCGCGCAGTGTGGCCCAGAGCCACCATGTGGCGGTGCGTTTGGAGGATCATGCCTTTGCGCTGCTGATGCCAGGCGCCGGTCTGCATGAAGCGCATCTGCTGGCGGAGCAGTGGCGCCACGGGGCCGGTCAGGTGGGGCTGGATACGGCCCACCGCGTCAGCTTGTCCGTGGGAGTGACGCAGTTGGGGCAGGACGAGCCGGCACAGCGATTCCTGATGCGGGCGCATGAGGCGCTGCTGGCGGCGCGTGCCGATGGGCACAATCGGGTGACGGTGCTGCCCTCGGATCAGCGTTTCGCCGCATGAGCGCCCGGCCCTTGCCTCGTCATAATGGGGCGTGTCCCCCCTCCTGCGAAGGATGGTTGTCGTGACCCTGATCCGAAGCTCGCTGCGCAATGCCGTGATGCTGGCCCTGCTGGTCGGGCTGCTGCTGCCCACTGCGGCCGTCCTTCTGTATGAGCAGCAGCTCAGCCGACAGACGGTGATGGAGGACCTTCGCCGGGACCTCAACCGGGCCACAGAAGTGCTGGCGCTTTCGCTGGCGGAGCCGATCTGGCAGGTGTCTCCCGACCTGGCCGAACCGATGGTGAAGGCGCAGGTGGATGACCCGCGATTCGTGTCGGTGTCCGTCACCGAGATTGCGGCGCAGCAGGCATTTGTGGAGTTCCACAGGGCGGCCGGGGATCAGCAACTGACCCTCAGCGAGACCCGACCCGTGCTGCGCGATGGTCGCGAAATCGCCAAGCTGACGGTAGTGATGAGCGCCGAACCGCTGCTGGTCCGCAAGCGGCAGGAGCTGTGGAACATGCTGTGGCGCAGTCTGCTGACGCTGACCTTGTCACTGGCGCTGATCTCGCTGGTGTTGCAGCGACGGGTGCTGCATCCGATGGCGCGCTTGTCTCAGGCGGCCGATGAGTTGGCGTCCGGGCAGTTGGACAAACCGCTGGAGCTGGGGGGCGAGGATGAGATTGCGCGCGTCGGCAAAGCAATGGAGCGGATGCGCCTTGCGCTGCTGAAAGCCTTTGATGATCTGCGCGGACACGCTTCGACGCTTGAAGAGCAGGTGGCGCAGCGCACCTATGAGCTGACCGAGGCCAATGCGGAGGTGACCCAGGCGCTGGCGAATTTGAAGACGGCGCAGCGGGAGCTGGTGGAGTCGGAGAAGCTGGCGTCCCTGGGGCGGCTGGTGGCGGGGGTGGCGCATGAGCTGAACACGCCGCTGGGGAATGCGCTGACGGTGGTGTCTGCACTGGAGGACCGGTGGAACAAGCTGGACCGGATGCTGACCGACAACACACCGATGCGACGCAGCCAGCTGGAAGAGCTGGTGAAGGACACGCGGCGGGGTCAGGACATTCTGCATCGCAATGTGCAGAAGGCGGCGGACCTGGTGCGGGACTTCAAACAGGTGGCGATTGATCAGACCAGCGACACGCGGCGAGAGTTTGAACTGGGTCAGGTGGTGGAAGACGTGCTGGTGATGGTGGAGCCGAGCTTCAAGCACACCCCCTACCGGATCAGAACGGAGCTGGCACCGGCGCTGCAGATGAGCAGCTTCCCGGGGGCGCTCGGGCAGGTGCTGACGAATCTGCTGATGAACACGCTGGTGCATGCCTTTGAGGGGCGTGACCATGGAGAGGTGCTGGTGCGATGCAGCCGGATTGATGAGCGTGAGGTGGAGCTGCGGGTGGAGGACAACGGACGGGGGATGGATGCCTCGGTGGTGCGCCGGATCTTCGACCCGTTCTTCACGACGAAGCTGGGCAAGGGCGGATCGGGCTTGGGGATGCACATCGTGCACAACATCGTGACGAATGTGCTGGGCGGGCAGATTGAGGTGGTCAGCACACCGGGGGAAGGTACGCGGATGATGATCCGGCTGCCGGTGCAGGCGCCGTTGCGGGCGCAGGGGGATGAATGACGCAATGGGGCCAGAGGCCCCATTTTTGTTGGTGAACTGAAGGCCCTCTTACTGCGAGGCGCCTGAGGATGCAGGCAGCGCAGCCGATGCCGCATTGATCGCGGCAGTGGCGGCTTCGGACGCGGAGGTGGTCAACGGCGCAGCGCTGGCCGCGGCGTCCGCATGGCCGCCAGTGACGTCATGCTTCTCCCCCGTCATGTCGATGTTGCCGCCACTGCGCATCAACACGAACAGGGCCAGAGCGGCAAAGACGATGAAGCCAAGGACGAGTTTCCACATGGGTCTGAGTCTCCTAAAGGGGATAGAGGGTGTGGGTGCATTCTTGGGGGGTTGGCTGACACGAGGCTGAGGGGGCGGTGTCACCGAGACGCTGCAGTGTCGTAACGGACGTCCGCCCGCATTTTGCAAGTCAGTTCTTCAAGCAGTCCGCGCCCTGCGTAATCCTGCATGTCGGGTTCCGCTTTCATGGCCCCCATCCCCCCAAAGCAAGCGACTCCAAAAACAAAAACGGCCCCGAAGGGCCGAAATGACAACGGCCCCTCGGGGCCGAAATGAGAACGGCCCCGAAGGGCCGTTGTGTCGATCATCGAAGAACGTTGCGCGTTCAGTCGCGGGCGTAGATGTCCACGTCCTTGGTCTCACGCACGAACAGCATGCCGATCACCAGCGTGATGGCGGCGATGCCGATCGGATACCAGAGGCCGTGATAGATGTTGCCGTTCTGCGCCACCATCGCGAAGCTGATCGACGGCAGCAGGCCACCGAACCAGCCATTGCCGATGTGATACGGCAGGCTCATCGAGGTGTAGCGGATGCGGGTCGGGAACAGCTCCACCAGCATCGCGGCGATCGGCCCGTAGACCATCGTCACATACAGCACCAGCAGCGTCAGGATGGCCACCGTCAGCGCCGTGTTGACCTTGGCGGGGTCGGCCTTGGTCGGATAGCCCGCCGCCTTCATCGCATCGCCCAGGTCCTTCTTGAACGCGGCAATCTTCTTGGCGCTGTCCTCGTCGAACTTGTGGCCACCCGCGGTGAGCGTGGCGGTGGGCACATCGATCACACGGTCACCCACCTTCACCTGGCCCGCACCGGGAGCACCGGACACCGTCTCGTAGTTGGCTGCGGACTGCGCCAGCGCACGCTTGGCGATGTCGCACGGCGTGGTGAAGTCCACGTCACGCGCCACCGGGCTGCCCTGGAACGAGCACTGGTTCAGGTCGGTGCTCAGCGTGATCTGAGCCGTCGCCTGGGCACGGGCCAGATCCGGGTTGGCCGCGTTGGTCAGCGCCTTGAACAGCGGGAAGTAGGTCAGGATGGCCAGCAGCAGGCCCGCCATGATGATGGGCTTGCGACCGATCTTGTCCGACAGGGTGCCGAAGATCACGAAGAACGGCGTCCCGATCAGCAGCGCCACCGCCACCATGATGTTGGCCGACGCGGCATCCACCTTCAGCACGCTCTGCATGAAGAAGAGCGCGTAGAACTGACCCGTGTACCAGACGACACCCTGGCCAGCCACCAGGCCGAACAGCGCCAGCAGCACGATCTTCAGGTTCTTCCACTGACCGAAGGATTCGGACAGCGGCGCCTTGGAGGTCTTGCCTTCGGACTTCATCTTCTGGAAGGCCGGCGATTCATTCATCGACAGGCGGATCCAGACGCTGATGCCCAGCAGCAGGATCGACACCACGAACGGAATGCGCCAGCCCCAGGCCACGAACGTGGGCTCGCCCAGCAGGGTCCGGGTGGACAGGATGACGATCAGCGACAGGAACAGACCCAGCGTGGCCGTGGTCTGGATCCAGGAGGTGTAGGCGCCGCGCCGACCTTGGGGCGCATGTTCCGCCACATAGGTAGCCGCACCGCCATATTCACCGCCCAGTGCCAGGCCTTGCAGCAGGCGCAGACCGACCAGGATGACCGCAGCGGCCGGGCCGATGGTGTCATAGGTCGGCAGCACGCCCACGATGAAGGTGGACAGGCCCATGATCAGGATCGTCACCAGGAAGGTGTACTTGCGGCCGATCATGTCGCCCAGCCGGCCGAACACCAGCGCGCCGAAGGGACGCACGATGAAGCCGGCGGCAAAGGCCATCAACGACGCAATGAACTGCGCCGTGGGGTCCAGCCCCGTGAAGAACTGCTTGCCGATGATGGCGGCCAGGGATCCGTAGAGATAGAAGTCGTACCACTCGAATACCGTGCCCAGCGACGAGGCGAAGATGACTTTCTTCTCCTCCGCGGTCATCGGCGCGCTGGTGCTGACTGCACTTGCAGTTGCCATGGGGTTGTCTCCTCGTTGTCACCAAGAATCTCCGACCGGAGTTCTTGGAAGGCAACTATCAGGCGCCCCTCTGACCTCTGTCTGACGCGATGCTTTCCGCTGGCTGACAAAACCGGGGCCAACCCTGAGCCCTCATTTCTTCATGCGGAATATGACGGCCCTGTGCAGTGCAGCAGAGGGTATGTCCTAGCCTGGGCTTGTCAGCGCTGCAAGCCGGACCGCACCTGGGTGGCATCGGCCCAGTCGGGCCCGTCGAACCAGGGGTCGCCATCCAGGCACGCCAGCAGCATGTCCAGGCTGTCCAGGCCCCAGAAGAGGCGGTCCCCGACCCCGAAGGTGGGAACCCCGAACACACCGCGCGCCACGGCCGCATCGGTGGCGTCGCGCAGCGCCGTCTTGACCGCTTCACCGGCAGGGTCCTGCGACGGGGCCAAGGCTTGCGTCAATGACGCCAGGCGGGCCGGGTCGGTGGCTTCCGCTCCACCCTGCCAGACATGGCGGAACACCGTCTCCACCGCGTAGCGGGACGGCGTCTGCCCCGGCTCGGCGGATGCCCACAGGAGTCGCAGCAGCGGCAAGGGATTGAAGGGATGCGTCTTGGGCACCGTCAGAGGGATGTTCAAGTGGTGGCCCAGCCAGAGCGCCTGTCGGTAGACCCAGTCCCGTTTGTGCAGAATCTCCGCCGGGCCCTTGTTGTCATGCGCCTTGAGCAGCCCGCCCAGAAACACCGGCACATGGCGCACCGCAACGCTTCGCCCGACCAGCACCTGCGGCAGCCTCTCGAACGCCAAAGCCGCATAGGGCGAGATCGGGTCGAAGTAGAAGTCGATCGAGGTCATGGGAGCACTCCATGCGATTGCAGCAGCGTCCGGCGTTCGGGTAGCAGCGTCAGGATGCGGATGCGTTCGGCGTCGGGCGCCTGACTCCAGCCGGCGATTTCGTTGATCGTGCGGGCGCAGCCCTCACACAGTCCGGTGGCCTCGTGCATGCGGCAGATGTTGATGCACGGCGAGGCGACCCGTCCCTCCGGCGTGCGGGGGATGTCAGCGGGCGCTGCGCTCATGACTGCATCACCTCGATCACGGGGGCCCCGGTCAGGGCCACGAGTTGCTGCGGGGTCATCTGAAACACCCCATTGGGGTGACCGGCGGCAGCCCAGATGGTGTCAAAGCGGAACAGGCTGTCGTCGATGAAAAGGCGCGGGCCAGTCCCCCCATCGGCAGGCGCAAATCCCAGGGGGGACACCCCGCCGATGGAGAAGCCGGTCCGGGACTTCACAAAGTCGGCGTCCGCACGCCCCAGCGGGCCGGTGTGCACCTGGAGCTTGCGTTCATCCACGCGGCGATCACCGGCGGCGATGACCAGCACGGCCGAGTCGTCCGCCTTGCAGCGGAACACCACGCTTTTGGCAATCTGGCCGAGGGACACACCCAGCGCATCCGCAGCCTCCTGCGCGCTGCGCGCCGAGGTGGTCAGCCAGATCGGCTCATGGGCGTGGTCCAGACCGCGCAGGGCGGCGCGTACCCGGTCGAAGCCTTCGGACCGGGGTTCAACAGCAGCAGGAGACGGCGCATTCATGAGCGTCATTGTGCCGCGTCGTGGCTGGCAACGCTGATGCGCTCCGAGGTGTCACGCAGGTGTCAGCGGCTCAGGGCTTCCCTCGATCGAGGCGCCCCGCCCCTGCGGTATCGTGGCCCGCATGAGCGAAGTCATCAGTCCCTTTGAACCGGAATTCACTCACAAGCTGTGTGAGATCTTTGAGCAGTTCATCACCTTCAATCAGGTGCTCGGCTTGAAAGTCGACGCGCTGACCGAGACCACCGCCCAGGCCCATTTGCGGATGCGGCCGGAGCTGATCGGCCACTATGCGCATCAGCGGATGCATGGCGGGGTCATCAGCGCGACGCTGGATGCCCTGGGCGGGCTGGCCGCGATGGCTGCCATCAGCGCGCGGCATCGGGAGGAAGCCCCGGACAAGCGTCTGGAGCGCTTCGGCAAGCTGGGCACGATCGACCTGCGGGTGGACTATCTGCGGCCGGCGATCGGAGAGCTGTTCCGCGCGAAAGCAGAAATCCTGCGGCTGGGCAGCCGGGTGGCCAACATCCGGATGGCCTTCACGGATGCGGAGGGACGCCTGCTGGCCACGGGGGCGGCGGCGTACATCGTGTCCTGACCTGGCGCACACGGCCGCGTCGAAACGTCTCAAGCTTGGACGTTGCTCTGCGTCACTGACGGAGGTGGCGCCGCAATGCGATAGACACATCGACGCGCGCCAGCCACCAGATGCTCGGTCCGCTCGACCGTCACGCCCGGGCCAAGGCTGCGTTGAAACAGCGCCAGTTCCGATCGGCAAAAGCCCTGACAGCTTGTCGCGGCTGCGCAGATGGGGCAATGGTCCTCCACCAGCAGCCAATCGCGACCGGACCGTTCAGCGCGCGCCATGTAGCCTTCTTCCGATCGGAGTCGCGCCAGTTCCCTCACACGCTCCGCCAGGCTCTGCGCCCGCGAGAGCGCGGCGGCGTAACGGCGCACGCTGTCCTGCTCGCGCGCGGTGATCAGCTGGTCCAGGCCCGCCTCGCCAAACAGCTGACGGGCATTCTGGATCAGCTGCAGCGTGAGGTCGGCATGCCGGTCCGGGAAACGCGCATGGCCCGCTCCGGTGAGTGCCCAGAGCTTGCGCGGTCGCCCGATGCGGGCCGCCTCCCCCGCGTTCCGCGTGTCCTCCCGCGAGGTGACGAGGCCCAACTCCTCCAGCCTCGCCAGCAGTTTGTGCGCCCCCATCGGCGTGATCGCCAGCGCGGCCGCCAGCGTCGCTGCAGCCTGCGGACCACGGCTCTTCAACTCGAAGAGCAGGCGGTCATCATTGGTGGTGGGAGCGTCAGTGGCCATGGGGGCTCGCGGGCGGTGTCGAATGCACACGGGCGAATCGAATGAAACCGATCGCCGCCACCAGGCAGGTGCATCCGCCCAGCAACATGATCCAGCGTGCCGACCACATGCCCAGTCCGCCGCCGACCAGCGCGATGATGGTGTTGGACAGACAGAATACCGTCGTCAGCAGTCCCATCACGCGGCCCTGCCCGTACGCGGCAAAGCGTTCGGACATCCATGCCGGCATCAGCGCGTTGTAGAAAGACAGCGGCACCCCCAGCAGCGGGATGATGGCCAGCCCCAGCCACGACGGTGCCAGGCTCATCGCCAGCAGCCCGACCGCCACCACCACCGCGAATCGCGCAGCTCGGCGCAGCGGCGTCGGCCCGGAGCCGATGCGCGCGGCCAGCATGCTGGCCGCGGTCATGGCCGCGCATTGGATGGCCGTCACCAGCGCGATGCCGCGGCTGTCCAGTCCCGCTTGCTGCACCATCCACAGCGGCGCGAATTCGTACAGCGCATTCACCCCCAAGGTGTACGCCATCTGCAAGGCCGCCAGGTGACGCAGCACCGGGTCCGACAGCAAGCCCAGCGACTGCTGCTGCCGCATGGCAGCCAGCAGGGGCAGCCGATCTTCGCCCCCCGCACGCCGCTGCGGCCGGTCATCCGGCAGACCCGTCAGCAGCAGCACGAGGCAGGGCACGAGGATGCCGGCCGACACGATGAACGGCACGGACTCGCCCAGCGGTAGCGTCAGGCCACCCAGCAGCGGCCCCACCAGCCAGCCGATGTACAGGCTGGCATTGAGCCAGGCAAAGCTGCGGGTGCGGTCCAGTTGCGGATGCCAGTCGGCCAGCAGCGCCCGCACCACCGCCACATTGCCCTCGGTCAGGCCGGTGACGAATCGCGAGAGCACGAACAGTGGGTAGTTGCGCTCGGCCAGTGCGAGCGCGCTGAGCCCGTAGCTGATGAGCGTGGCCGTCAAGGTGATGCTGAGCACCCGACGCCGCCCGTAGCGGTCGGACATCGGGCCGACGAACAGACTGCCCAGCAGAATGCCGGCCGGATTGACCGCCAGCGCCAGCCCCATCAGCAGCGCGGGCGCGAGTCCGGCGAAATGGGTGAAGCTGTCCACCGGACCGCTGACAAAGATCGGCGCCAGGATGGGATACGGCAGCGCCACGCCGGCCGTGCTCATCAGGCACAAGGCACAGACGGCCCACAGCAGCAACTGGGGATGACGGAGCGGCGCGGGAGCCGACGCAGTGGCGTCGGCGGACGAGGAAGAGGCATTCAGCACGGCACTCATTGTGCAGCCCCGAGCGGCTTCAGACACAAGGCATAGCCGGGCCAGCCCCGATGACGCCATTCCTCGCGAGCGGCATCGGCCAGCTTGATGCGGTGATCGTTGACACTGTCCACCAGCGCCGGGAGCGCAGCCTCCCAGTCGGCCTCACCGGCGCTGCCATCATGCACCAGCTCCCAGGCAGGCGCCGGCCGCCGGATGGCGATGAATGCCGCCAGCCAGGCTGACCAGAAGGCTTGGAGGATGCGAGGAAGATCCGGCGCCAGTCCGCGGGCGCGGGCTGCATCGATCAGTTCCCGCAGGGCATGGGTGCCGGTGACCAGATGCAGCGCAGTGAAATCATGCGTGGCCAGATAGACCGCCAGGGACGCTTCGGCAAGCGCATCCAGCGACAGCCCCGGCACGCTCAGGTACTCACTGAATGCCGGCAAGGACTGGGCTCGCTGCAAACGGGTGACGATCAATGTGCCGGCGGCCGGGTCCATCGCCAGGCGAGCATCAGCGCGTACGGCTGCCAGTGTTTCGCCCAGAAGCGTTTGAGGCTGAGGCACCGGGCTGTGGGGATCCACGCTCGATTCGCCTGATGGATTTGCGGGGCGCGCCCGAAGGCCAGGAGACGCCACCGGCGCCTTGGCCAGCCACGCGGCCAGCGCCGCCCGCTGTTCCGCCGCATGGCCGGATTGCAACGCATAGGCTAGACGGATCGCCGCATGAAACGCGTCCACATGCGCCGACAGCAGGAGCTCAGGCAGCACCGTTTCCAGCGGCGGCACCTCAACCGGCGACGACCGTGCAGGCACCGACAGGTCTCGCCAATGGTCCAGCTGCCGCTGCAGAGCGGACGGCGGGGCGCCCAGCCGCGTCAGGGCTCCGAGCACCATGGGCAGATGGCTGAACAACTTCAGCGACCCGGAGGGATAGTAGGTGTCGTACTGGAGTGATTCATCGAGCGCCTCGTGCAAGGCCCGCTGCGACGTCAAGTCCGCGGCATGTCCGCTGGAGGGGTGAATCGTGTCCTTGGTGATCATGGCTGGCCTTCCTGGCTGCGACCCGATGACGGCCATCGAAGTCGGTGAATCGATCTTCTCCGAACCGCGCGATTAAATAAACTCTTTGTTTATTAACAACGATTCGAGCAGGGAGACCCGACAATGCCCTTATGAGTTTTCGTGCCCTGCCCCTTCCCGACGACGTCTCCGGCCGCGTGTGGCTGCATTCGATGCCTGGACGCCGCGAATCCTGGACTGACTTCCTGGACCAGGCCCGGCATCAGCAGCTGAATCTGGTGGTGTGTCTGAATCCGCTGGATGAAGTGGAGGCCTTGTCGCCCCAGTACTTCAAGGCGATCCAGGCGGGGCGTCTGCCGTTTCGGTGGATGCATCTCCCGATGCTCAATTTCGGATTGGCGTCCGAGGCGGCACTGTTCCGTCAAGGGGTGGAGCAACTGGCCCACGGGCTCAGGCTCGGCGACCGGGCGCTGGTGCATTGCGCCGCCGGCATGGGACGCACCGGCACGATGGCCGCCTGTGTGCTCAAGCGGTTGGGACGTGATGCCGACGACGCGGTCGAGGCGGTCCGAGGGGCCGGATCCAACCCGCAGTCCGCGGTGCAGACAGGGTGGATCCAGCAGTTCTGACCGGTCAGGCCATGACGCTCAGAGGACGCGGCGTTTTCCAGCGGCCTCGGGTGAAGTCCGGGAAGTCCTTGGCATTGCCGCGGTCCGCCACGGAATCGCAGGACAGCGGCAGCACGGCGGACCACGCGGCGGCGTCGTAGACGTCCTGGTCCATCGGCAGGCCCTGGCGCAGGTTGTAAATGACGCGCCACATCATGACGAAGTCCATGCCGCCCGCGCCGCCCTGCTGTGCCTGAGCACCCAGCTGCTTCCACAGCGGATGGTCGAAGCGCTCGAACCAGGGCTTCATGTCGCTGTCCCATTCGCGCGAGGCTTCCCGGTTGCCACTCGGTGTCATCAGCTTGCGGCCATCCATCATCTCGATGGCGATTCGGTCCGGGAAACCGCTGAACACCCCATTCGTCCCGACCACCGTATTGAGCCGCGAATACGGCCTCGGCGTCGTGGTGTCATGCTGCAGCAGGATCGTCCGGCCGGAGGCGCACTTGATCACGCTGGTATTCACATCTCCGGTGATGTAGGGCAGCCGCGCATGCGGGTGGCCGGGCGGCAGTTCGCGGTTGGCATAGGCCGCCAGGCCGCGGGCGTTGGAGCTTTGTGAGTTCAGGTACTCGAAGCGGTCGCCGCGCTGGATGTTGAAGTATTGCGCCACCGGCCCCAGGCCGTGGGTGGGATAGAGATTGCCGTTGTGCTGGGCATAACGCAGGCTGCGCCACGAGCCCGGCCCGCGGTCGACATCCTTGAGCTGCTGACGCAGATCATGGAAGTAAGCGCCCTCCGCATGCACCAGCTCACCAAACAGACCTTGGCGGATCATGTTCAGCAGCATCATTTCCTGCCGGCCGTAGCAGCAGCTCTCCAGCATCATGCAGTGGCGCTGGGTGGCTTCGGAGGTGTCCACCAGCAGCCAGGCCTCGTTGAGGGTCACGGCCGCCGGGGTTTCCACAAAGACGTGCTTGCCGGATCTCATCGCCGCCACCGCCATCGGGGTGTGCAGCTCCCAGGGGGTGGCAATCACGACGGCATCCACATCGCTGCGGCCGATCAGCCGCTCCCAGGCGCCGGAACTGCCGGTGATGACCTCCGGCTTGGGCGCACGCGCCTGACTGATCAGCGCCAGGGTCTTGTCAATGGCGACAGCATCGATGTCCGCAATGGCGGTGATGCGCGCGCCTTCGATGCGGCACAGCGTCTGCGCCAGTTCCGCACCGCGCTGCCCGACCCCGATCAGGCCCAGTCGCACTTCCGGCAGTGGCGCCGCCTTGAGGCCCATGACCGATTTGCTGGCCACCGGCTGTGGTGCCAGCGTACTGCCGGTGGCGCAACCGGCCAGTGCGGCAGCGGCGGCGGTGCCGAGCAGGCTGCCCAGCACACGGCGGCGGTCCAGCTGTTCGGGTGAGCCGTTTGAAACCTGAGGATCGGGCCGGTCTTGATCTTCCATCGTGCGCATCTCCCGCGTCTTGTGCCGCGCGATGATACGGGCGCCGCGACAATCACCCCATGTCCAACGCCCTCCCCCTGATGCATGTGGACGCACAGCGCATCGTCATTCACAAACCGGCCGGTCTGCTGGCCGTGCCCGGCCGTGGCGAAGACAAGCAGGACTGCGCCTGGCACCGGGTGCGCGCGGAGTTTCCGGACGCGCTGGTGGTGCATCGGCTTGATCAGGCAACGTCCGGCCTGCTGGTGTTTGCCCGTGGTGAAGCGATGCAGCGCGCCTTGAGCGACGCCTTTGCGCAGCGGCAGGTGGAGAAACGATACGAAGCGGTGGTCAGTGGCCGGGTGGACCGGGACCAGTTCGACATCGACCTGCCCCTGATTGCCGACTGGCCCAACCGGCCCCGACAGAAGGTGGACTTCGATATCGGCAAGCCGAGCCTGACCCGCGTCACCGTGGTGTCGCGAGATCCGCAGGGGCAGTCGTCGCGCCTGTGGCTGGAACCGGTCACCGGCCGGTCTCATCAGCTGCGGGTGCATCTGCTGGCCTGCGGCCATCCTATTCTGGGTGACACGCTGTATGCCCCCGCGGAGGTGCAGGCGCAGGCGCCGCGTTTGCTGCTGCATGCCCGTGACCTGTCCCTGCCCGCGCTGCTTGGCGAAGCCGCCCTCACCCTTCATTGCCCCGTCGATTTTTGAGGAGTTCCCATGGTTGATTCCGTTGCTTCCCCGGCCGCCTCGGCGGACGCCCCCAGCGCCCAAGGGCGCACCCTGACGCTGATCACCGGCAGCTCGCGCGGCCTGGGTGAGGCGCTGGCCCGCGAATGCCTGCTGGCCGGCCATCAGGTGATCGGCATTGCCCGCGGACGCAGTGACGCGCTGGAACAGTTCGCCCGCGAACAGGGCGACGCAAGCCTGCAGCAGTGGCAGGCCGATCTGGCCGAGCCGCTGATCATCGCCCGGCATGTGGGCGACTGGCTGCGCACCCAGCCGCAGGACTGGGCCGCGGTGAACCTGATCAACAACGCGGGTGTGATCCCGACGCCCGGGCCGGTGGAGGCCAGCACGCTGGAGGCGCTGTCCGGCGCGCTTCGGGTGGGTCTGGAGGCGACGCTGCTCATCAGCGCGGCCTTCCTGGAAGCCACCGGGGCATGGCCGGGCGACCGCCGCATCCTCAACATCTCGTCCGGACTGGGACGCCGGGCGATGGCCGGTTCCGCCGCCTATTGCGCGGCGAAAGCCGGCATGGACAACCTGAGCCGCGCGATGGCGCTGGATGAGGAGGTCAAGGCGACGCAGGGACGTCCGTTCGCCCGCGTGGTGTCGCTGGCGCCGGGCATCATCGATACTGATATGCAGGCCACCATCCGCGGCGGCGCGTCGGACGGCTTCCCGGACCGGGACCGCTTCGTTGCCTTCAAGACCGAAGGCCAGTTGGCCAGCGCCACCGACACCGCGCGCAAGGTGCTGAAGTGGCTGTCCAGAAACGACTTCGGCCAGCAGGTGCTGGCCGATGTGCGGGAGGCGTGAGGAGCGTCTAACGTCGCTCCTCCGGGGTGATCAAGGCTCATGCGGACCGCTGGAAGCGGTTCGCGGCCGGCGCCTGCGTCCGTCGTCAGCCCAGCATGTTGGCTGCGCGCAGCAGGCCCATCAGCAGCATCCACAGCACGACCGAGCGCCACACCAGACCCACCACGCTTTGCAGGTGACCCAGTTGCGGCGGTTGTCCGCCGGTGGAGCCTTCCGCGCGGGTGGCATCCATGTCGCCACCGGCTTCGAAGGTCTTGCTGCGGTCCGGCGTCACGCCAGGCGCCGCGCTGCCGCCCAGCTGGACGCCCACCGCCCCTGCCGCAGCGGCGAGGATGATGCCTTCGTTGCTGTGCGCCCACAGGGCGGCATCCCGGCGCCAGCCGTTCACCGCCTCTTCGAAATTGCCGACGATGGCAAAGCCGGTGGCGGTCAGACGGGCCGGTACATGATCGATCAGACCGAACAGACGACGCGACAGATGCATCAGCCGTTCATTGGTCGGCGCATCCAGGGTGCGGCTCTTGAAGGCCCAGTAACGGCCCGCGAATTCAGCCATCCGGTACAGCACCGCGCCGGCCGGGCCCAGGCCCAGCGCGGACAGCAGCACGAACCAGAAGAACACACCGAACACATGCCGATGCGCCGCCAGCAGCGAATGCTCCAGCACATGTCGCAGCAGTTCGGTCCGCGGCAATTCACTGGCGTCCAGATGACGCCATTCCGCCAGCAGCCGACGGGCTTCCAGTTCGTCGCCGCGTTCCAGCGCATCCCGGATGTCGGTGAAGTAATGACTGAACTGGCGGAAGCCCAGGGTCAAATAAAGCACCAGCACATCCAGCAGCAGGGACAGCACCAGGCTGTAGCGGTGCAGCACCATGGCCAGCAGGCCCACCAGCAGCGCCGGGCCCACCACCGTGATGGACCAGACCACCGCTGCGTGATGCGAGCGGCCGGCGTCGAAATTGCGCCCCGTCCAGCGCACCCAGGCAATCATGCCTTGATGGACAGGATTGCCGTGCGGCAGAGGCTTGAGCTGCTCGCAAATCAGTGCGAGCAAGACCGCGATGAGGTTCATGGCCCGGGATGATAGCGGGACACCGGCGGACCGAGCCGCATTCGAGCGGAATCAGACCTGCAGGAAGCGATACAGATTGCGTAGCATGGCGGCCGTCGCACCCCAGATGAAGAATTCGCGCGCGGCGGACGCGGGGTGACCTGCACTTGCAAGACCTGTCCCCGTCCAGGGCATGGAGAGAAATTGACGGTGGCCGCCGTCCCACTCGAATCGGTGACGGCGGTGATGGGCCGGGTTCATCAGGAAGGCCAGCGGCACCTCGAAGGCCTCCGCCACTTCGCCGGTGTCCAGCCGCAGATCAAAGGACGGCTGCACCAGGGCGACCACCGGCGTCACCTCATAGGCGGTCACCGTCCGATACAAGGGCAACTGCCCGAGGATGTCCACCAGCGTCTCCGGCAGGCCGATTTCCTCGTGGGCTTCCCGCAAGGCGGTGCGCTCCGGCGAGCCGTCTTCCGGTTCGGCACGGCCCCCGGGAAAACTGATCTGACCGGCGTGGTCGCGCAGATGAGCGGTGCGCTGGGTGAGCAGCACCGACAGGCCCTGCGCCCGTTGCACCAGCGGCACCAGCACCGACGCCTGGGTCGGCGCACGATCCGACAGCAGGCCACCGTCGCCAGGGATTTCAGGATCGAAGGGCGGCGGACGGAGGAAACGTTCTCGCAGCGCCTCAGCGGTCAGCCGCTCGGCCGGCACGGCCGGCAGATGGGCGTCGGTCCCGGTGACGGGCACCAGCCAGGGCTCTTTCAGCGCCGGGCGCACGGGCGGGGCAGGCGAGTCAGGGGCGACGGGGGCGTGACGGTTCGGCAGCGTGGGCATGAAAGGGATGGAGAGCGCCCTTGAGTATGCCGGGAAAGAAAAAACCGCTCCGAGGCCAGGCCTTGGAGCGGTTTGCAGGAAGCGGTTTGCTTGGGCACCGGCCGAAGCCGGAATCCAGGAGCAGCGGCCAGAACTTAGGCCAGCTTTTCCTTGATACGTGCCGACTTGCCCGAACGCTGACGCAGGTAGTACAGCTTGGCACGACGGACGTCACCACGACGCTTGACTTCGATCGAAGCGATCAGCGGGCTGTAGGTTTGGAACGTACGTTCCACGCCTTCGCCGCTCGAGATCTTGCGAACGATGAAGTTGGAGTTCAGGCCGCGGTTGCGCTTGGCAATCACGACGCCTTCGTAGGCCTGCACCCGCTTGCGGGTACCTTCCACCACGTTCACGTTCACGATGACGGTGTCACCGGGGCCGAAAGCGGGGATGGTCTTGTTCAGGCGAGCAATTTCTTCTTGCTCGAGGATCTGGATCAGGTTCACAAATAACTCCTTGTGATCGTGCCCGCGCAAATGCGTTGTCAGAGTCACCTTGCAGCAGGATGTCAGCGTGGCTGCATCCGCCCTTCAGGTGGTCTGGGGGGCTCCAAGCCTGGAGCACCGCCGTGGTAGACCCCGAGGAATTCGAGGTCAGGCCGGACAGAGGATCGGGAAAGCCCGCGATTATAGACAGGGATCAGGTCGCCGGGATAGCGCAAAGCCGCGAAATTCCGGGGATTCAGCGCTTTTTCGCCGCTGGCTGGGCAACGCGGCTGTCGCTCTGGGCGGGGTGGCCAGGGTGGGACTTGCCAACCGACGCAGCACCGGCCGCGGCCGTGACGCCAGCCTGACGGCCTCGGCCCCCAGAACCGGCGACGCCCGCAAGTCCGGCCAGGAAGGCCTCATCCTTGCGACTGAGCTTGCCGTCCTGACGCGCAGCTTCAATCAGCTCCGGACGACGCTGCAGGGTCAGCGCCAGCGAGCGCTCCCGGCGCCACCGCGCAATATCCGCATGGTGGCCGGACAGCAGCACCGGCGGCACAGCCTGCGGACCGGCGGGGGTGTCCAGCACTTCGGGGCGGCTGTAATGCGGGCAGTCCAGCAGCCCGTCAGAGAAACTGTCCTGCTCGTGGGAGGCTGCGTCGTTCAGCACCCCCTCCTGCAGACGGGTGACGGCATCCAGCAGCGCCAGCGCCGGTAGTTCGCCGCCGGAGAGCACGAAGTCACCCAGGCTGATCTCCATCGTCACATGACGGTCGAGAAAGCGCTGGTCGATGCCTTCATAACGGCCACAGAGCAGGATGGCGCCAGGGCCGGCGGCCAGTTCACGCACGAGCGCCTGGTCCAGATGCCGCCCAGTCGGGCTGAAATGGATGACGAAGGGGGCAACAGCCGCGTCCGGGAGAGCCGCTTTAGCGGCCTCTGCCGGCGGCGCTGCTTCAGCAGCCTGTGTCGCGGTCGTTGTCGCTGTTGTGGTCGCGATTGTTGCCGCTGACATCGCCGCAGCCGCGCGGTCCGCCCGCACGGCCGTGATGGCCCGCTCCAGCGGCTCCACCAGCATCACCATGCCGGGGCCGCCGCCGTAGGGGCGGTCATCCACCCGGCGATAGGTGTCTTCCGCATGATCGCGCAGCGGCCACAGGCGGACATCCACCTGGCGGCTTTCATACGCGCGGCGCGTCACCCCGACACGCAGGAAGGGCTCAAAGAGCTCCGGGAACAGGGTGATGACGTCAAAGCGCATCGATCAGTAGTCCAGACCCCACTCCACCGTGATGCGACGGGCGGCCATGTCCACATCGCCCACATAGGCGGAGACAAAGGGGATCAGGATTTCCTGCTCGGGCTTGACCGGCGGCGTCAGACCGGGCGGCACGATGCGCAGGACGCTGTGCGGGCCGGTGTCGATCAGGTCCGTCACTTCGCCGAGAGTCTGACCTTCGTGGTTGACCACGGTCAGGCCGATCAGGTCGATCCAGTAGAACTCGTCCGGATCGGTCTCGGGGAAGGTGGAGCGCGAAACGAAGATGCGTGCACCCTTGAGCGCTTCGGCCGCACTGCGGTCCGACACGCCTTCGGCCTGGGCAACGATGCCGTCGCCATGGTCACGCACCGAAAGAATTTTGAGCAGCGGCGGGACGGAGGCCCCGGCTGTGGAAGCCGCTGAAGCACCTGGGCGGGGCGGCGCACCGTTCACCCGTTCACTGGGTTTGAGAAACCAGCGGCGGGAATTGAACAGGGCGTCGGCATCGGCGGAATGGGACAGGATCTTGATCCAGCCCTTGATGCCCCAGGCGTCCAGCACACGCCCGACTTCGATGGCATCCTCGGGCAGGGCCGTCGGCTGGTCATCGATCAGATCGGGCGCGGTTTTCATTGACGTGTGTCTACTTAGGCAGCAGCGGCCGGAGCGACGGCAGCCTTCTTGGCCACGTCCACCAGGCGAGCGACGGAAGGCGACAGCTGAGCGCCCACGCCGACCCAGTAAGCCACGCGGTCTTGCGCCACGCGCAGCGATTCGGCAGCACCGGAAGCCACGGGGTTGTAGAAGCCCACGCGCTCGATGAAACGGCCGTCACGGCGGTTGCGGCTGTCGGTCACCACCAGGTTGTAGAACGGACGCTTCTTGGAGCCGCCGCGGGAGAGTCGAATCACGACCATGATCAATCCTTCAGTGTTTTCTAGCGTTCCACCGCACCAGGGAGACACACAGGGGCAAGCAGATCAGGAACAAGAGTTCAGGGCGTGGTGCGCGTGTCGGGCACTTCAATTCCACGCAAAGACTCTAAGATGGCGCTGTAGATACGCTGTCAGCCACCCAAAACCACATTCGGCGTCCTCTTTCGAGGACTCGCCCCATCGGGACCCCATCTTGGGATCACCCTTCTTGGGGTCACCCACCTTGGATCACCCGTTCAGGGGTTCATTGAATGTGCTTTGAGGCGACACCTGTCAGCCAGCGCCAAAACCGGGCATTATAAACTCGGGTTTGACGCTTTGTCCTCCTTCTCCAATGACCACATCCCCAAGCAGTACCGCTCCCCTCGTCATTCGTCCCAGCATGGAAGGCGATATTCCCGCCATCCAGCAGATTTACGAGCATGCGGTGCTCCACGGCACCGGCACTTTCGAGACCGACGTTCCGGACCGTGCCGAGATGGCGCGCCGCCGCACCGAGGTGCTCAGCCGCAGCCTGCCTTACCTGGTGGCCGAGCGGGACGGTCAGGTGCTGGGCTATGCCTATGCCAACTATTTCCGCCCCCGGCTGGCCTACCGCTACTTCGTCGAGGATTCCATCTACCTGTCGCCGCAGGCGCAGGGCCAGGGCATCGGCCGGCTGCTGCTGGCCGAGCTGATCGCCCGCTGCGAGGCCGCAGGGGCGCGCCAGATGATCGCCGTGATCGGGGATTCGCAGAACCTCGGCTCCATCGGGGTGCACAAGACCCTGGGTTTTGAGCAAAACGGTGTGCTGAAGTCGGCCGGCTGGAAGTTCGGCCGATGGCTGGATGTGGTGATGATGCAGCGTCAGCTGGGTCAGGGCGACACCAGCAGCCCCACCGCCTCACCGGCGGCTGCCCCCACCGCTTCCCCGGCCGCCTCCCTGGCCGCTTCCCAGGCCACTGCGCCTGCCCAGACCGCAGCCGCTCCCGCACCGGCGACACCCGCCACCCCTGCCGCGGATCCCGCCCCCACCGCATGAGCACCGTGGCCGGTCCTGCGCAGGAGCGGTCGTATCGCTCCAAGACGGTGGCCACCTGGCTGAGCTTTGCGCTCGGCAGCCTGGGGGTGCACCGCCTTTATCTCTACGGGCTGCAGGACCGCTGGGCCTGGCTGCATCCGCTGCCGACCCTGCTGGGCCTGTATGGGGTGCATCGCATGGATGTGCTGGGCCAGGATGATCATCTCGCCTGGCTGCTGATTCCGCTGCTGGGGCTGATGATCGCCCAGAGCATGCTGGCCGGCATCCTGCACGGCCTGACGCCGGACGAGCGCTGGAATGAGCGCCACAACCCGGGCCTGCCGCCGCAGCGCACCGGCTGGGGGCCGGTGCTGGGCGTGATTGCCTGCCTGATGGTGGGCGGCGCCTGCCTGATGGCGACGCTGGCCTTCTCGGCCCAGCGCTATTTCGAATCCCAGGTGGAAGCGGCGCAGGAACTCAGCCAGTAGCGCCTGCCGACCAACCCGCCGTCAATGACAAAGGCCCTGAGCCGGCGCCGCAAGCAGCGTCTGGCATCAGGGCCTTTGTCATGGGTACACGGTGGGCGGACGCGAATCGAAAGATCCGCGCCCTGCCCCCGGTCCGAGTCCAGGTCCGGGTCCGGGCTTCAGAACAGCGTGAAGCTCAGCCAGTAGAAAACACCACCGATGAAGGCCGAGGCCGGGATGGTGAAGATCCAGGCCCAGACGATGTTGCCGGCCACACCCCAGCGCACCGACGAGGCCCGCTGTGTCGAGCCCACGCCGACGATGGCGCCGGTGATGGTGTGGGTGGTCGAGACCGGAATGCCCAGCGCGGTGGCCAGGAACAGCGTGATGGCGCCGCCGGTTTCCGCACAGAAGCCGCCGACCGGCTTGAGCTTGGTGATCTTCTGACCCATGGTTCGCACGATCCGCCAGCCGCCGAACATGGTCCCCATGCCGATGGCCAGATAGCAGGCGCCGATCACCCAGGTGGGGGGCGAATGCTCGGTGCTGGACGCATAGCCGGAAGCGATCAGCAGCATCCAGATCAGGCCGATCGTCTTTTGCGCATCGTTGCCGCCATGGCCCAGGCTGTAGAGGCCGGCGGACAGCAGCTGAAGCCGCCGGAACCAGTTGTCCACCCGCAGCGGTGAACTGCGACGGAAGAGCCAGGCCACAATGACCATCAACAGCGAGCCCAGCACAAAACCGAGCAGCGGCGAGACGAAGATGAACAGCACCGTCTTGCCGATGCCGCTCATGATCAGGCCCTTGGTGCCGGCCTTGGCGATGGCCGCGCCCACCAGACCGCCGATCAGCGCATGCGACGAGCTCGACGGAATGCCATAAAACCAGGTGATCACGTTCCAGGAGATCGCGCCGATCAGCGCCCCGAAGATCACATGGTGATCCACGATGCCCGGATCAATGCTGCCCTTGCCGATGGTGGCCGCCACCTTCAGCTCGAAGAAGGCCACCGCCACCACGTTGAAGAAGGCAGCGAACAGCACCGCCTGCTGCGGCTTGAGCACCCCGGTGGACACGACCGTGGCGATCGAATTCGCCGCGTCGTGAAAGCCGTTCATAAAGTCGAACAGCACGGCCAGCACCACGAGCATGGCCACGACCCAGAAGGCCACCTGCATCGTTCCCATCACCAGCCCCGGATCAGGAGTTCTCGAGGACGATGCCCTCGATCAGGTTGGCCACGTCTTCACAACGGTCGGAGATGGATTCGAGCTGCTCGTAGATCGCCTTCAGCTTGATCAGCTCGCGCACGTCCGGCTGCTCGCGGAACAGCTTGGACATGGCGGCGCGCATGACGCGGTCCGCATCCGATTCCAGCTTGTCGATCTCTTCGCAGGTCTTGATGGCGGCCTCGGCCGTCGCCGGCTCGCTGAGCTTGGGCAGCAGCGACACCGCATGCTGGACCCGCTCGCAGCACTTGGCGGACAGGTCGCCCAGTCGCAGCACTTCTTCCGGAATGGAGCGCACATCGTAGAGCTGCATCGTCTCGGACGAGTCCTGCAGCAGGTCCAGGATGTCGTCCATCGCATTGATCAGGCCGTGAATCTGCTCACGGTCGATCGGCGTGATGAAGGTGCGATGCAGCAGACGGTTCACTTCGGCGGTGATGCGGTCGGCATGGTGCTCGGCCTTGTCCACCTCGGCGGCGTATTTCTCGCGCAGCGTGACGTCGTTGTAGTTCTGGATCATCAGCATGAAGGCGCGAGCGCCTTCCACGATCTGTGCACCGTGCTGATTGAAGAGCTCGAAAAAATTGCCCTCACGGGGCAGAAGCTTGCCGAAAAACATGGGTTCTCGTCACAAAAAGTTCACCGCCGTGTCATACGGCAAGCCCGCAAGTGTAGCTGCGCCCACCGAAACGGGTGTTTGAGTGCGTTGCCTAGCGCGCGGGGATTGATCAACCGCTGTGGGCAGGGGCCAACGGTTCAGGTGTGCGGTTGATGGACTGCTGACGCACCGCCGCCTCGTAATCCTGGAGCGGCACCCCGCCGGGCAGGACCAGGTCCGGGGCCAGCTCCATCAGCGGCAGCACGACAAAAGCCCGTTCGTGCAGACGGGGATGCGGCACGGTCAGCCGGTCGGTGTCGATGCGTTGCTCGCCGTACAGCAGCAGGTCCAGATCGAGGGTGCGGGGCGCATTCACATACGGCCGCTCACGTCCATGGCGATGCTCGATCGCCTGGAGGGCATCCAGCAGTTCCAGCGGCGCCAGCGAGGTCTCGATGGCGGCGACTGCATTCAGATAGTCAGGGCCTTCACAGCCCACTGGCGCACTGTGCCAGGCGCTCGACACCGCCGTGACGCGGATGCCGGGCCACTCCTGCAGGGCGGCCAGGGCGGCTTCCAGGGTCGAGCGGAGCTGACCGAGGTTGGCGCCCAGGGCGATATAGGCCGTCACCGGCCGCGCTGGGGCGGCGGGTGGCGTCCGCTCGACCGCCGCGTCACCCATCACGTGCCTTCAGCCTTCTCCGCCGGCACCGCCAGAACCGGCGCCGGAGCCGCCGGCGTCACCGCCGCCCGCACCGCCCGCCGCCTTCGGCTTGCGACGACGCCGACGCTTGCGCGCCGGATTCGCCCGGGTGGCGCCAGCGTCGCCGAAGTCGGCGGCCGGGTCGCGATCATCGAAGTCCGCGTCCCCGTCATCCGCATCGCGGTCGGTCTCATGGTCAGCGTCCGGGGCACCGGGGCCACGGGCCGACGCGGCCGCCGCGCCCGCACCGCGACCCTTGCCTCGGGCCACCGGCTCACCGGCGGTCTCGCTCACGGCGCCACGCGGCACCTGATGCACCCGTCCACCGCCCTGCTTGCCTCGGCTCCTGGGCGACGACTGACGCTGCGATTCCCGCGCCAGATCCAGCAGCGCACGACGCTCGTCCTCATTGCCCAGCGCAAAGTCTTCCCACCAGTCGGCCAGGGTAGCGTCGATCTCGCCAGCCTCTGCACGCAGCGCCAGGAAGTCGAAACCAGCGCGGTAACGCGGCTGCTCGATCAACCGATGCGGACCGCTGCCGGTGCGCCGCTCGAAGCGCGGTTGCATCATCCAGATTTCACGCATGTCCGCCGCCAGCTTGCCGCGGCCGGAGATGTCGCCGACGCGGGCATCGAAGACCAGGTCGATGGCCTGCTGCAAGGCGGGCACCGGACCTTCGCCGTCGGCGATCAGGCGGGTCCAGCGCTGCTGCACATCGCCCCACAGCATGCAGGCCAGCATGAAGCTCGGTGCCACCGAACGGCCCTCTTCCACCCGCTTGTCGGTGTCTTCCAGCGCCAGACGGACAAAACGGCCATGCACGTTGTCCGGCAAGGCGCCGTTCTCGTCCAGCACTGCGTCCAGGATCGGGAAGATGCCGCGCGCCAGGCCCTGCTTGCGCAGTTCCTCCAGACTGGCCAGGGCGTGGCCGGTCTGCAGCAGCTTGATCATTTCATCGAACATGCGCGAGAGCGGCACATTGGCCAGCAGCGCGGACATGGCCGGGATCGGCGCACGGGTCTTGGGTTCGATGGTGAAGCCCAGCTTGGCGGCAAAACGCACGGCGCGCAGGATGCGGACCGGGTCTTCGCGGTAGCGGGTTTCCGGGTCGCCGATCATGCGCAGGATCTTCTTGCGGCTGTCGGCCAGGCCCCCGTGGTAGTCCACCACCAGCTCGCGCTGGGGGTCGTAATACATGGCGTTGACGGTGAAGTCGCGGCGCGCCGCATCTTCCACCTGCGGGCCCCAGACGTTGTCTCGCAGCACCCGGCCGCTGGCATCCACCACATGGGACTTGCCGGCCAGTGCGTCCTTGGACGTCTTCTCGTTGCCCTGCACCTGCTCCGCATCGTCCTGCGTCAGCAGCGCGCGGAAGGTGGAGACCTCGATCACCTCATGCTCGCGCCCACGGCCGAACACCACATGCACGATGCGGAAGCGGCGGCCGATGATGAAGGCCCGGCGGAACTGGTTCTTCACCTCTTCCGGCGTGGCATCGGTGGCGACGTCGAAATCCTTGGGGCGCCGGCCCAGCAGCAGGTCGCGCACCGCGCCGCCCACGATGTAGGCCTCGAAGCCCGCATCCGTCAGACCCTTGACGACCTTGACGCCGCGCTCATCCAGCAATTCGGGGTTGATGCGGTGCTCGTCGGCGCCGATTTCGACGCGGCGGCCCAGCGGCGTCGCCTTCGAGCCGCTGCCCTCAGGCTTGCCCAGCAACTTGTTGATCAGTTTTTTAATCATTCGAACAACTTCAGTATTGGCCAGCCGCGCTCGCGCGCCAGCGTGTCCAGCGCCGTGCTGGGATTGGTGGCCACCGGATGGGTGACCTGCTCCAGCAGCGGCAGGTCATTCATCGAGTCGCTGTAGAAATGCACACGCTCGAAGTCCTCCCAGCGCCGGCCCTGCTGCTCCAGCCACTGGCGCACCCGCACCACCTTGCCGCCCTGGAAGGACGGCACACCGTCGATGCGGCCGGTGTAGCGGCCGGCGTCGTCGCGCTCCAGCTTCACCGCAATCAGGTGATCAATGCCAAAGGCCTGGGGGATCAGCTCGGTCACGAATTCGTTCGTGGCCGTGACCACCACCACCAGGTCGCCAGCGTCCAGGTGCCGCTGCACCAGTGCGCGCGCATTGTCGCGCAACATCGGGCGGATGACCCGATCCATGAAAGCCGCCCGCGCCGCCAGGGCTTCCGGCAGCGGTTTGGCCCGCCAGACGGAGGTGGCGAACTCGATGTACTCGTCCAGGTTGAGGGTGCCGTTCTGGTATTGCTGGTAGAACTGGTCGTTGCGGGCCGACCACGCCTGGCCGTCCGCCCAGCCGATCTCCACCATATAGGCGCCAAAGGCATGGTCCGAGTCCTGGGGAATCAGGGTGCCGTCCAGGTCGAACAGGGTCAGGTCCACGATACGGGTTCCTTGGGAAGGTGATTCAATGAGCGCCCTGGTCCGCCAGCATCTGGCGCAACAGGGGCACGGTGACCGCGCGTTTGGTGGCCATGGCGAATTCGTCCAGGCCGTCCAGCAGGGTCATGAGGTGTTTCAGGTCGCGGGCGAAGCGGGTGAGCAGATAGTCCATCACCTCGTCGCTGAGCACGAGGCCGCGGCGGTCGGCGTCCCGGCGCAGCACGGCGCGGACGTCCGATTCGGACAGCGGCTGCAGGGCGAAGGTCGGGCCCCAGGCCAGGCGGGTGCGCAGGTCCTCCCGCAGTGCCAGATCCACCGGCGGCTCGGTGCCGGTGGCCACGACCGCCAGGCCCATGGTCGCCGCCTCGACGAACAAGGCGAAGGCGGCATGCTGCTGACCGGCATCGAAGCGCTGGCAGTCGTCCATCAGCAGCAGACTGGGATGGGCAGGCAGTTCCCAGGGCAGCGGCGTGTCGGCGTCATACCAGCCGACCTGTGCCCCGGCCGCCTGCCAGCGCTGGGCCAGCGCCCGCAGCACATGGGTCTTGCCGCAGCCGGGCGGGCCCCAGAGGAAGACCGGCGGCGCGCCGGTGCCCAGGGTGAGCACGTGCGTCAGGGCCGCCACGTTGTCGCCGGGCAGCAGATTGTCAAAGGTGTAGTCGGGCTCGGGACCCAGCGACAGCGGAATTTGCTTCAAAAGACTCAAGCCTAGGAGGGGGTTCGGCCCGGCGGTCACGGCCGGCCCCGTCCGTCCGGACCGGGCCCCGGTGGCGCCCACGGACAGCAACGCGGATTCTAAAGGTTCAGTGCAGGGTGGCCGGACCGTCCCGGTCGCGGATCTGTTGCAGGCACTGGGCCAGTTCCGCCTTTTCGGCCTGATCGTCCGGCAGCAGGGCCACCAGGCGTTGCTGGATGGCCAGCAGCCGCGGCAGGTCCCCCTGCTCCAGGTGGATCTGCTTGAGGTTGCGCAGCATGCGCGCCAGGATCTGCCGCGCCGACGCGGTGCCGAGGAAGGCGTCCAGAGACAGGGGCTCGCCCGGCGCCAGGCCGGCGCGGTCCCGCCACGGACTCAGGAATTCGTCCAGCTCGCTGCGCCCCAGCGAACGGCCGCTGAACGGATCCAGCACGACCTCGCCCTGCGGCAGGCGCAGCTTCATCAGGAAGTGCCCCGGAAAGCTGACGCCCTTGACCCGCAGACCCACATGCGCCGCCAGCTCCATATAGATGATGGCCAGGGTGATGGGAATGCCGCGCCGCGTCTGCAGCACCTGATGCAGATAGCTGTTGCCCACGGCGTAATAGTCATTGACGTTGCCCGCAAAGCCCAGCTCGCCATGGAAGTACTGGTTGAGCATGCGCAGGCGGTGACTGGGGCCCGCATCCGACGGCAGGCGCCGGCGCAGGCGCTCCCCCAGCCGGTCCAGCTCGGCCATGACTTGCTGCACGTCCAGTTGCGGGACGTCCACCAGGGCGATGGCGGTCGCCGCTTCGGCCAGGTTCAGGCCCTCGTCATCGGCCACCAGGGTGGCGAAGTAGTCGAGTGCCGACGGCACTGCCCAATCCAACGGCAAATTCATAAGCTGGAGTCTACGCCCTGCGCGAGGATCGCACGGCGCACCGCGGTCGGGCTTACGCCCGCTTGATGAAATGCTTCACCTGGATGCCAGACAGCAGCAACAGGGCGAAGTACAGCAGCGCCGAGCCGCCCAGGCTCACCGCCATCCAGCCGGCGCGCACCAGTTCATGCCGGCCCAGGGCCACCCAGTCGAAGTGATGGGCCAGCCACCACTGCAGACCGCCCATCGCGGCGCTGGCCATCACCACTCGCAGCGCGAACCAGAACCAGCCGGGAGCGGGCCGGTAGCTGCCGAGCTTGCGCAGACCCACCAGCAGCAGACCGGCGTTCACCACCGCGCCAAGGCCGATGGACAGCGACAAGCCTGCCACACCGATCCCCAGCCAGAAGACAAAGATGCCATTCATGATTTGGGTCAGCACCAGCACCAGCATCGCCACCCGCACCGGGGTGCGGGTATCCAGCCGGGCGTAATAACCGGGGGCGAGGATCTTCACCGCCACCAGGCCCATCAGCCCCACCCCATACCCCATCACCGCCCGCGCCGTGTGGTGCACATCCGCCGCCTGGAAGGCGCCGCGCTGGTACAGCACCGCCACCAGCGGCTCGGCAAACACCAGCAGCGCCACCGCGCAGGGCAAGGCCAGCAGCAGCACCAGGCGCAGGCCCCAGTCCAGCAGGTCGGAATATTGCTGACCATCGCCTTTGGCCTGGGCGGCCGAGAGCTGCGGCGTCAGCACCACTCCCAGGGCCACGCCCAGCAGGGCAATCGGAAATTCCATCAGCCGGTCGGCATAGGTCAGCCAGGAAGCCGCCCCCTCCCCCACCGAAATGGCAATCTGCGTATTGATCACCAGCGACACCTGCGCCACCGCCACGCCAACCAGCGCCGGCGCCATCTGGCGCCCCACCTGCCGCACGCCCGGGTGGACCAGCGCAGCGCGCAAGCCCGACCATCCCCAGGAGATGCGCGGCATCAGGTGCACCCGGCGCAGCGCGGGAATCTGCACCACCAGTTGCAGCACGCCGCCCAGCACCACACCGATGGCCAGTGAATAGATGGGGCGGTACCCCCAGCTCGCCAGCAGCGGCGACAGGCCATAGCCGGCCGCAATTGACGACAGATTGAACAGCACCGGCGTGACGGCCGGCACGACGAAGCGCTTCCAGGTGTTGAGGATGCCGGCCGACAGCGCCACCAGCGACATGCAGCCGATGTAGGGGAACATCCACCGGGTCATGGTGACGGCGGCCTCATGGGCCGAGTCGTTGAGGCTGGCGCCCAGCGCCAGCACCAGCAGCGGCGCCGCCGCCACCCCGATGATGCAGGTGACGATCTGCACCCAGACCAGCACGGTGGACACCGCATCGATCAGGCCATGCGTGGCTTCGTCGCCATCGCGCGCCCGGGCGGCGGCCAGCGCTGGCACGAAGGCCTGGGAGAATGCGCCTTCGGCAAACAGCCGGCGAAACATGTTGGGAATGCGGAACGCCACCTGGTAGGCGTCAGTCAGGGCGTTGGCGCCGAACAGCGCCGCAATCATCTGTTCGCGGACCAGCCCGGTGATGCGCGACATCAAGGTGAACACCGAAACCACCGAAGCGGTACGCAACAGATTCATGAGCGGTCAGACGGCCGCAGAGGCCGGCAGCCACTGCGTCAAAATTGGGGACGGCGCATTATCAGGCGGCGTTTGCGCGCCCCGCTTTGATTTTCACTGGCGGACTGCTATACTCGCTGTCTTTGCACCATCTGGACACCCAAGACAATGGCAAGCTCTTCCAAAGCCAAGAAGAAAACCGTGCGTCTGGCCTCTGGCCGTAAGCGCGCACGTCAAGACGTCAAGCTGAACGCCGCCAACACGGCGCTGCGTTCGAAGTTCCGCACGGTCATCAAGAACGTGCAAAAGGCGATCGTCACTGGCGACAAGGCCAAGGCCGCCGACCTCTTCAAGATTGCCCAGCCCGTGATCGACTCCGTGGCTGACAAGGGCATCTTCCACAAGAACAAGGCAGCTCGTCATAAGAGCCGCCTGTCCGCCAAGATCAAGGCGCTGGCCGCCTGATAGAGATCTCCAGCTCTGGTGCAAATAAAAGCCCGCTCCGGCGGGCTTTTTCATTGGCGGCTGGCAGCTCCCCCGGGCCATTCAGGCCCGTAGCGGCATCGGTGCACTGCCCACCACCTCGCGTGCGTGCAGCCAGTCCACCACATTGCGCGCCACCCATTCGCCATCATCCAATGGCAGATCATGTCCGGCACGGGCATGCAGGCGCAGCGGTGCGCCCCAGGCCCGACTGATGGCCTGCGAGCAGCGCCAGTCCACCAGCTCATCCCCCTGACTGCACAGCAGCAGCATCGGCGGATGCGGCCGATTCCAACTCGCCCGGTAACGCACGGCCGCCAGCAATTGGCGCAGCGCATTGCGGCGTCGCACCGGATGTTTGCGCTGCAACTGCACCCAATGGTCCAGCACCTGATCCGGCTGCCGCTGCAGCCGCGTGGTCATGGCCAGCACCCTCGCCTCGCGCTGACGCAGACTCAGCCGGAACAGGCTGAGGGTCAGCAGTGACCAGTAATTACCCGGCCGCAGGCGCCGGAAGAAGGCGCTGAAGGGCCGCAGGCTGGTGTTGATCAGCACCACCGACTCCAGCTCCTTCGGATAGCGCGAGGCCCAATCGCTCGCCACCATCGCGCCCAGCGACATCGCCAGCACGTGACACGGCATCTGCACGCCGCGGCGCTGCAGCTCCCGGCGGCAGGCTTCCACCATGTCGGACACCTGCGTCGGACTGTCCTGCTCACACAGCCGGCCATTGCCCGGCAGGTCCAGCAATTCAAGACGCACCTCCGGCTGCTGGGCGCGCAGGGCCCGCAGCAGACGCGCGGGAAAGTCACCCCAGTGGCCACTTTCGCGCGTCAACCCTCTGAGCAATATCCAGGTCGTTTCACTCATGCCCGGTTCCGTCGATACCAGCGAATCAGGGCCTGTTCTCCATGGTCCCAGCGCGTTTCCGGGCCCGGCAGCCACCGGGACGCGCTTTGCGTGGCGCGCATCATGAAGTCCATCCAGGCCATATGTCTTCGGAGTACCCGCTGCTGTCGATGTTCGATGAGCGGATTGAACATTCCGTGCCGGGAGAGTAGCTGCCTCGGATTTTTCTTCACCCATAGCCATGACCCCATTTCGAGCGTCATGGGGAGGAAGATCCCCCGATCCAGGGTGATGGATTCGTCATAGAGATGGTCCCAGAGATCGCCGTGGGCCAGGTAATGGCGGCTCTGCGGCTCCAGCACGTAGGGATGCGGGGACAGGCCCTGGTCCAGGACCTCGCACAGCGCATGCACTTCGGCCAGATGACGCATCGGACGGCGGCTGCGGGCATAAGGGAACCAGATGCGATCGTGCAGGCCGAAGCCGGAGTGGCAGTCGATGCTGAGCGAAAACGGCCGACCCAGCAGCTCTTCACGCATCAGGCGGCACAGCGCCTCACTCTCCGGCTGCAGCGGCGCCCCGGAGGGCCCGCGGTACCAGGGCATCCAGGCCCCCAGCCGGTGCCCACCCACCAGCCAGGGGACGGCACGGTCGGCGTCCTGCGGGCCGTTGCGCATCAGATCGACCCCGGCCGGGTTGGACCGACGCCCGAGCAGGATGCCGCCCGGATTCACCAGCGGCAGAAAGACCAGCCGGACCGACTCCAGTTGCTGGTGCAGGCTCACATCCCAGCGCAGCCGGCGCACCAGGCTGCCGAGATACGCCAACGCCACCTGCGCGCCGATCCGCTCCAGCCCGTGCACCCCGCCGATGATCGCCATCGCGGGCACGGAAGGGTCAGGATTGCCCAGCGTGATGGCCAGCACCGGCAGTCGGGCGCCATCCGCCGACACCTCCGCCAACTCGCGGCAATGCAGCAGCGCACCGCCTCGTTCAACGAGCCGGAGCAGTTCATGCAATTCAGGGAGTGCGGGGGCGGTGCGGACCGCCGCGTCGGCGGGGACCACGGCCATGGCGGGATTTCAGAGGAAACCCGGCACGGTAGGCGGAAACCGAACGGATGGCGATGGCCCGGACGGACCATGGAAACGGAGGCGACACCCGGATCAGGAAATGACCCAGGCGCCAAGGGATGCCAAGGAGCGCTTGAATACGCTGAAAACTCCGGTGGGGGAGCGATCAGCCGCGCGCGGCTCCCGGTGCCGGCATCGGCGGATCCGGCAGCAGACAGGCATCCACCACCTGCAGCTTGTTGTCCCGGGCGAAGTTCATGACGAAGTCCCAGGCCATCGGCTCGACCGACTTCAGTGCTTCGCTGACGATCACGCACTTCACGCCATTGATGACGCGCGGCACGCAATACGGGGAGTAGCCAATGTGCGCATCCCGCCCAGTCCGCACGCCGCCGGGGCGAAAGCAGGACATGGCTCCGGCCAGACGCTCAGCCCAGTCGCTCGGTCGAAAGGTGCGGCCATCCGTCGTGATTCCCTGGATGAACACTTCTCGCGGCTTGGGCTGCTCAGTCATGCGTCACTCGTTGATTCCTATGCCGCGCCGCAGGGCGCCGGGCAAAACCGGTATTGTGCCTCGGATGTGTTGCGTCGCAGCACAAGAGGGGCTCTCTGCGCCCGTCTGAGCCGTGCGAGATACGACGCGGGCGGGACTTTTTTGAAGCACGACCCGTAGAATCAATCGCTCCTTTCGAGGAGCTTTTTTCATTGCGTTCCCCGGCCGGATGCCGGATCCGCGCAATGCCAACCAACGTTTCGCCACCCTGTCTTGGAGACTTGATGAACGCCCAGGAGTCCACGTTCGCCGCCCCGTCCGAACCCCATGTGATGCAAACCTACGGCCGCCTGCCCATCGCCCTGTCGCACGGCGAAGGCTGCCAGGTGTGGGATACGGCCGGCCGACGATACCTGGACGCGTTGTCAGGCATCGCCGTCAACACGCTGGGGCACAACCACCCCCGGCTGGTGGCGGCCCTGCGGGACCAGGTCGGCAAGCTGATTCACACCAGCAACTACTACCACGTCCCGCTGCAGGAGCAGCTGGCGGCCAAGCTCTGCGAGCTCTCCGGCCTCACCAACGCCTTCTTCTGCAACTCCGGGCTCGAGGCCAATGAAGCCGCGATCAAGATCGCGCGCAAGTTCGGCCACGACCGCGGCAACACCAACCCCGCCATCATCGTCTTCGAGAAGGCCTTCCACGGACGCTCCCTGGCCACGCTGTCGGCCACCGGCAATCCCAAGGTGCAGGCTGGCTTCGGCCCGCTGGTGCCCGGCTTCGTGCGAGTGCCGCTGAACGACCTGCCCGCGCTGGAAGCGGCCATTGCCCAGAACCCCAACGTCACGGCCATCTTCCTGGAGACCATCCAGGGGGAAGGCGGCATCAATCCGGCACACATGCAGTTCCTGAAGGACCTGCGCCGCCTGTGCGACCAGCACGACCTGCTGCTGATGCTGGACGAAGTGCAGTGCGGCATCGGCCGCACCGGCAAGTGGTTCGCGCATCAATGGGCCGGCATCCAGCCGGACGTGATGCCGCTGGCCAAGGGCCTGGGCTCGGGCGTGCCGATCGGCTCGGTGGTCTGCGGTCCGCGTGCGGCCAAGGTGCTGGGCCCGGGCAACCACGGCACCACCTTCGGCGGCAATCCGCTGGCCATGCGTGCCGGCTCGGAGACCCTGGCCATCATGGAAGCTGACGGCCTGCTGGACAATGCCACGCAGCGCGGCGCCGAACTCAAGGCGGCGCTCGAAGCCGGCCTGGCCGGCGTGCCGGGCTTCGTGGAAGTGCGCGGCTATGGCCTGATGATCGGCGTGCAGCTGGACCGCCCCTGCAGCACCCTGCTGGCCCAGGCGGCGGAAGAAGCGCAGCTGCTCATCAGCGTCACCGCGGACTCGGTGGTGCGCCTGCTGCCGGCCCTGATCGTCACTCGCGAAGAAGTGGCCGAGATCGCAGCCCGTCTGGTGCCGCTGATCAAGCGCTTCCTCGCGACGCCTGCATCATGAAGCCGGGAGACCGACTGATGCGCCACTACCTGCAGTTCAAGGACCTGCGCGCGGAAGAGTACGCCTACCTGTTCGACCGGGCGGCCATCATCAAGCGCCGTTTCAAGAACTACGAGAAGTACCAGCCGCTGACCGACCGCACGCTGGCGATGATCTTCGAGAAGGCCAGCACCCGCACCCGGGTGAGCTTCGAGGCCGGCATGTACCAGATGGGCGGCTCGGTGGTGCACCTCACCACCGGAGACAGCCAGCTGGGCCGCGCCGAGCCGATCGAGGACAGCGCCCGCGTCATCAGCCGCATGGTCGACCTGGTGATGATCCGCACCTTCGAGCAGACCAAGATCGAGCGCTTCGCGGCGCACTCGCGGGTGCCGGTCATCAACGGCCTGACCAACGAGTACCACCCCTGCCAGATCCTGGCCGACCTGTTCACCTTCATCGAGCAGCGCGGCATGGACCGACGGGGCGCCATCGACATGGACTGCCTCAAGGGCCGCGTCGTGGCGTGGGTGGGGGACGGCAACAACATGGCCAACACCTGGCTGCAGGCGGCGGAGATCCTGGGCTTCACCGTCCATGTGAGCACCCCCAGCGGTTACGAGATCGATCCGGCCGTGGCCGGCATCCAGAATCGCGACTGCTACAAGCTCTTCAAGGACCCGCGGCAGGCCTGCGCGGGGGCGGACCTCGTCACCACCGATGTCTGGACCAGCATGGGTTATGAGGCGGAAAACGAAGCCCGCCGCACCGCCTTTGCCGACTGGTGTGTCGATGCGGACATGATGGCCCGGGCCAAGCCCGACGCGCTGTTCATGCACTGCCTGCCGGCCCACCGCGGTGAAGAAGTGGCCGCGGAGGTGATCGACGGCCCGCAGTCGGTGGTCTGGGATGAAGCGGAGAACCGCATGCATGTCCAGAAGGCGCTGATGGAGTATTTGCTGCTCGGCAGGATCGGCGGTTGAATACTAACGGCGGTTGAAGACTATCCGCGGATGAAGACTTCAAGGGGTCCGGTGTTGCACCGGGCCCCTTGTTGTTTGTTCATTTGGTCGCTGCAGGCGGCGCGGCGGGCGCGGGGCTGAGCGCCCGCATGCCCTCTTCATAACTGCCCGGCGGATAGTGGCGCTGCACCGCCTTCCAGAACAGGCCGCTGCGCGCGGCCTTGTCCAGCAGCTCGGTCAACTGCTCCCGGTCCGACACGCTGAGTTGAGGCGAGAGGTAGACCCCGTTCTCGCCCCAGTTCAACTCGGCCAGCGGCTCGTAGCGAAGACGGTCCAGCAAGGGGCGGCTGCGGCTGTCCTGCAGCAAGGTACCGGTGAGGATGGAGGGCGCCATGATGGTGACATCCGCCAGACCTCGCTCCAGCGCGCGCACCACCGCCACCGGATCCGCTTCCATCACCAGCCGCTGCTGGTCCTTCAACTGCGGAATGATCTGCAGGTAGGCTTGCCCATAGTCGAAGCCGCGCACCAGCGCCACACGGAGATCGCGACGATCAAGCAGTTCCTGCAGACTGCTCACGCCGGGACGATCCGAGGCCAGCGACATCATCACCGCCCGGGCCTTGCCCATCGGCACAAAGTGGCCCCGGGCATCCCGCGCCGGGGTCCGGGTGGCCGGTAGCAGCAGATCCGCCTGCCCGCCGATGAACATTGCCTCCAGTCGCGCGCGCGGCACCACCGAGAATTCAAAGCGGCAACCGCTGTCGGCTTCAATGCGGCGCAGGACGTCCGGGTAAACCCCCGAGACCGCGCCGCCCGAGGCGGTGACGCTCAAGCCGATCGGGGCCACCGGCACCCGCATGACGCGGGAGCAGGCCGCTTCGGCAGATGCCCCCACCACCAGCAGCGCCGCCAGGCACATGCCGGCCACACTGCACCGCCGCATGCCGGCTGTCTTCCCGCGACGCCGGCCCTCGGCCCCGAACTCCACTGCTTGCATCTTGTCGTTATCCTGCTGCGGCACTGCATCCCTGTCGCCTCGGGTGTGTCCCCCGATCATGATGGCAAGCCTAACAAACCGATCGCAGGACGGGCACCTCCAAGCCCGGGGTGCGGCGGGCGTCTGTTGCGCGGATGTCGGTATGTCGCTTGCCTGTGATCAGCCCATCGTCAGCCAGCCGTGGCATGCTTGAGACTCCATGAAGATTGCCTTGATTTCCGACCTGCATGCCAATCGCGAAGCCTTCAGCGCGGTGCTGGCCCATGCCCGTGCCCAGGGCGTCGAGCGGTTTGCGCTGCTGGGTGACTATGTCGGCTACGGCAGCGACCCCGGCTGGGTCGTGGACCAGGTACTGACCTTGCGCGCCCAGGGGGCGGTGGCGGTGGCTGGCAATCACGACCTGGCGGTGGCCCGCGGACCGAATCCGACGATGCATGAGGACGCTCGCACCGCCATCGAATGGACCCGCAACCAGCTCACGCCGGACCAGCTGCGTTTCCTGGGCGATTTGCCGCTGCATGAAGTGTGGGACGACTGCCTCTTCGTCCACGCCAATGCCTTCGACCCCGCCGGTTTTGCCTATGTGCAAGGTCGGCTCGAAGCGATGCGCAGCCTGCATGCCACCGACTGCCGCTACACCTTCTGCGGCCACATGCATGAGCCGATGCTCTACCACCTCTCCGGCACCGGCAAGGCGGGCGACTTCCGGCCGCAGCCCGGCATTCCGATTCCGCTGCTGCCCAACCGCCAGTGGCTGGTGATTCCCGGCGCCTGCGGCCAGCCGCGGGACGGCAACCCGGCCGCCTGTTATGCGGTGTTTGACCATGAGAGCGGCGACCTCGCCTACCAGCGTGTGCCGTACGACGTGGAAGCGGCCGTCGCCGCCATCCGAGCGGCGAAGGGTCTGCCGCCAGCGCTGGCCGAACGATTGGCCCAGCGACTGGTGCTGGGACGTTGAGCAACCGTTAAGCTCATAGCGTTTCACAGCAGGATGCCTCCACCCTCGATGACCGAAGCGCCCAGTCCCATCCCCTACCCTTTGCAGCCCGGACAGGTGCTGGACGGTTTTGTGCTGGAAGAGCGCCTGCATCAGGGCGGCATGGCCAACCTCTGGAAGGTGCGACGCGAGACACCGCAGCCGGGCGAAGACTTCCCGCTGATCATGAAGGTGCCGCGCATCAAGGGCGGCGAAGATCCGGCCAGCATCGTCGGCTTCGAGGTGGAGCAGATGATCCTGCCGGCGCTCAAAGGTCCGCATGTGCCGCGTTTTGTGGCGCGGGGGGACTGGCGGCGTCAGGCCTACATCGTGATGGAGCATATCCAGGCGGACAGCCTGCGCCCGCTGCTGGACCGGGCGCCGCTGCCGCTGGTGGAGGTGGTGGAGATCGGCATCCAGGTGGCGCATGCCCTGACCGATCTGCATCATCAGCATCTGGTGCATCTGGACATCAAGCCCAGCAACATCCTGCGCCGCACGGATGGCTCGGTGGTGCTGGTGGACTTCGGCCTCTCCCGCCACGACTTCCTGCCCGACCTGCTGGAAGAGGAGTTTTCGTTGCCGATGGGCACGGGCCCGTACATGTCGCCCGAGCAGGTGCAGTTCGTGCGCAACGACCCGCGCAGCGATCTCTTTGCACTGGGGGTGATGCTGTATCACCTGGCCACCGGCGAGCGGCCGTTCGGGCAGCCGAACTCTGTGCGGCAACTGCGTCGGCGCCTGTATGTGGAGCCGATCCCGCCGCGCGCCATCCGTCCCGACCTGCCGCCCTGGTTCCAGGAGGTGGTGCTGCATTGCCTGGAGGTGCGGGCGGAGCGCCGTTATCAAAGCGCGACCCAACTGGCGCTGGATCTGCAACGCCCGGATGCGGTGCCGCTCACCGCCCGCGCCCATCGTGTGGAGCGCAGCGGCCTCGTGCGGCGGTTCAAGCGCTGGTTCCTGGCGATGGGCGCAGAGCCGCAGGCGCCGGTGTCGGTCGGCGCGCAGGTGGCACGCAGCCCGGTGATCATGGCGGCGGTGGATGTGCAGGGCGCCAGCGCGGGACTGCTGGATGCGCTGCGCGATGTTGTTCAGCGGCTGCTGGAGACCGAGCCGGGCGCGCGACTGGCCTGTGTAGGCGTGATGAAAACCGCCCGTATCGGCATGGATGAACTCACCGACGCGCAGGGCCGCAGCCACCATGTGCAGCAGCTGATTGCGCTGAAGAACTGGGCGCATCCGATGACCCATGGGTTGGCGCTGGAAGATGGCCGCCTGACCTTCCATGTGCTGGAAGCCCCGGATGCGGCGGATGCCCTGATCGAATTCGCGGCGCGGACCGGTGTGGACCATGTGGTGATGGGCGCACGGGGCAGCTCGGCGCTACGACGGTATCTCGGCAGTGTGTCGACCCAGGTGGTGACGCAGTGCACCTGCACCGTGACGGTGGTGCGCGAGCCGCCGCTGCCGGAACCCGCCGTGACACCGGTAGCGGGCTGAACGCAATCGCTTTCTAGGCGGCACGGCAAGGCAAGCCACGACGCGGCGCGGCACCGCACAGGACGGCACGGCGCGACGGTCCCACTACACTGCCGACATGTCCTTCACCGCTTCCGACAATCCCTGCACCCACTGCGGTGCCTGCTGCGCGAGCTTTCGTGTCGATTTCTCGCGGATGGAGCTGATGAGTGAAGGCGGCAGCGTGCCCGATGGACTGGCCGTGCCGCTCACCGACCACCTCTGCCGCATGCGGGGCACAGACCATGCCGCTCCTCGCTGCGCCGCATTGCAAGGCCAGGTCGGCCAGAAGGCCAGTTGCGGCATCTACGAATGGCGGCCGTCGCCCTGCCGCGAATTTGGGATGCGTGCACCGTTGGGGCTGGGCGATGACGCCTGCAATCGTGCGCGGGCCCGGCATGGATTGGCGCCGCTGAGCGCCTGAACCTGAAGGGCGAGCGCCTGGGCGCCCGAGAGCCGGAGCGCCAGAAGCCAGAAGCCACAAGCAACAAGCCATGAGCCACGAGCCACGCGCTACGGCTTCGGCTTCGGCTTCGGATATTTTTAGTGCAGCTTCGCGCGCAAGCTCTCCAGCTTGGCCGCGTACAACTGCCGCTGACGCACGCTGGTGCTCAGCGCCTCGGCCTGCGCCAGCGCCGACCGCACCTCGTCCCAGCGACCCAGCTGGGCGTTCGCCAGGGCCAGCCAGAAATGGAACTCGTGGTAATAGGCGGAGCGGTCGATCTCCTTGAGGAAGTAGCGCCGTGCCGTCGCTGCATCCCCCTCCCGCAGGGCAGCTACCCCCAGATCGAAGAACTTGAACGGTGGATAGGGTTCCAGCCGCGCCAGCTGATCCTCCAGCACCTTGGCCTCGGGCCAACGGTCGGCAGTTCGCAGCAACTGGGCCAGGTTGGACATCGCCTGCAGGTTGCCCGGCTCTCGCCGCAGCACTTCCCGGAACGCCTGCTCGGCGGGCTGCACATCCCCGTGCCGGCGGTACACCACGCCGAGCGTGTTCAATGCGGACGTGAGGTGCGGCGACTGCAGCCATGCGGCGCGCGCCCACCAGTAGGCGCGGTCGAGCATGCCCTGCGCCATCCATTCGGCGGCGCGGTTGTTCATGTACATCGCCACCACGGTGGATTCGTCCAGCTCCATCGCACGCTGACGCCGGATCTGGGCGCCGGGCATGAAGTCGATCACCGTCATCATCTCCTGATCCCCCAGCACTCGGAAGTCGGTGGGGCGGCGGCCGAGGCCGATGTTCACATGGCCCGAGACCACCTGCAGGTCCGCCACGCGACTGACCTGCTCCTCCTGGTAGATCTGGCGGAAGGTCACCGGGATGCCGAGCTCGCGGGCAAAGGACGCCGTCATCAGCGTGAGCGAGAGGCAGTTGCCCATGCGGGCATCAAAGGCTTCGGCAGCCGTGCGGGTCATCTCGGCGTCGTATTCCAGCCGCAGCTGGCCGGGGGCACCAAGCGCGTCCACCAGCACGTCGCGCGGTTCACGCCCCCGCAGGCCATGGGTCAGGCGCTGCGCGATGAAGGTCCGCATGCCGGGGCTCGGCGCCAGGATGCGGTCGGCGTCGATGACCTCCTGCTGGGGTGGGAACAGGTCATCGTGGATCAGCGCCGTGGGCGGCAGAGCTTCGCGCGTTGGCGCCACCGCGCAGGCGGTGAGCAGGCTCGTCAGCAAGGCCAGCAGCAGGGCGAGACTGGCGGACGACAGCCAGCGACCGTGCCGGCGAACCAGGCGAAGAACCAGGCAGGGATCCAGACGCAGGTCCAGGCGGCGAAGCGCTGCGGCTGCAGGCCCGATGCAGCGCTGCAGCGAGGATTCCAACGCATGACCCGACCGAGCATCCAGCGACGTAGCCATCACGATCTCCGACGCAGCCTCTGGCGTGGGCTGCTGACGCAGATACTAGACCTGCCCGGGCGCCCATGCACGCTGTAGGCGACGGACGGGGCACCTCAAGGGTATGCCGCAGTCATGCTGCGCTGCGACATGACGGCGCAGTCTTGCAAGGCGCTACTAACGATCGATGCGCGCGGCCTGCCGCTCCACAACAAACACCACCACGCTGCGCGCCGGTACGGTGAACCGGCCGGTGGCCGTGTCCGCGACCGCCTGCGTCGCCACCACCCGGTCCGCTGCGGACGCCGCCGCCTGCACCGGGTGCAGGCGCCAGTCGTGTCCCGCTTCCGAAGGCAGGGTGAGGCTCGCCGCTTCTTCCCGTGCATTGATCAGGTAGAGCACCCGGTCGAAGCCCGCATCGGCGCGGCCCGTCCCATCCAGCCGCCCCACCACCAGTCCGGCTTGCTGACCCGGCCCGGTGTTGTAGAACTGCAGCCGCTGCTGGATTTCCTCTGCGCTGCCCAGCCGAAAGAGCGGCGTGCTGGCGCGGATGCGCAGCAGGTCCAGGAACGCCCGGTTCGTCCAGTCGATGAGGGCGGGGGACGGCTTGAGCCTGGCATCGGCGAGCAGCGGCTTGAGCAGCGGATAGTCCCGCCCGTTGTCGGCCTGGGGCGGCAGACCTCGACCAAAGCCGTTGTCCAGACCGCGCCAGTCCAGCGCATTGAACCAGTCGCCGGAGTCATAGCTGTTCCGGTCCATCGACTTGGACCGCAACAACTCGCCGCCGGCGTGGAAGTAGGCGACGCCCTGGCTCAGTGCATTGATGCCCAGCGCCAGGAGCTGCACCCGGGCGCGGTCTTCGGGGCGGGTCGTCGTCGGCAGCTTGAGCACCAGCGCGTCGAACAGCGTCTGGTTGTCGTGGTTCTCCACGTAGTTCACGGTCTCGGCCGGCATCGAGGCGTATCCCGCAGGCTGATCGCCATACGGCATCTGCGCACCGCTGCGCTGCTGACCATCGACGTTCTCGAACCGGTAGCTGCGCAGCGTGCCGGCCAATGCGAGACGCAGCAGGTCCGCCTGACGCAGCCATTCGGCTTGCCGCGCCTCATCGCCCGCCGGAGCCGCCACGACAAAGCCGGGATGCGCGCGCGAGGCTGCCGCATCGTCCCCCGCCGCCCCGCCCCGCACAGCATCCCGCCCGCGGTCGCTGAAGGTGCCGATGCCGGTGCCGTTGAGCGACAGCTGCGAGGCCTGCACGAAGCGGGCGCCGTTGGCCACCTCACCAAAGTTCCAGCCTTCGCCGATCAGCGGCACGTCATGGCCCAGCGTCTGCAGCAGGCGATTCTGCAGCCGCACCATCACCTCTCGCGGCTGGTGGCCCATCAGGTCGAAGCGGAAGGAGTGCATGCCGTAGGCCTGCGCCCACAGGACCACCGAGTCCACCATCAGGCGGCCCATCATGCGGTGTTCGGTGGCGGTGTTGTCGCAGCAGGTGGAGCGCTCCACACGTCCGTGGCGGTCCAGCCGGTGGTAGTACATCGGCACGATCCGGTCCAGCACCGACTGCGGATGCTGACCCGCCGACGAGGTGTGGTTGTAGACCACATCCATGCCCACTCGCAGGCCCGCGCGATTCAGCGCCATCACCATGGCGCGGACTTCGCGGATGCGCACCGCACCGTCGTCGGCATCGGTGGCAAAGCTGCCCTCCGGGGCGTTGTAGTGGAAAGGGTCGTAGCCCCAGTTGAAGCAGTCGCGCCCGGCCACGGCGGAGACGGCGGCCTGCTGCTGATCGCTGTCGGGCGCAGCGGCGGGCACATCGGGCACGGCGCAGCGCTGCTCCGGCACGGTGGCCAGATCGAAGATGGGGAGCAGGTGGATGTCGGTGAGGCCCGCCGCCGCCAGCGCGCGCAGATGGCGCATGCCCAGGGACTCGTCCTGGGTGAAGGCCAGATACTTGCCGCGCAGATCCGTCGGTACCGAGGGGTCCTCACGC
This sequence comes from uncultured Roseateles sp., assembly GCA_966211495.1. Lineage (GTDB taxonomy): Bacteria > Pseudomonadota > Gammaproteobacteria > Burkholderiales > Burkholderiaceae_C > Roseateles. Next base: position 54,653 of record CBIHOT010000008.1, read on the forward strand.
GAGAAGTCCCGGACATGCAGCTCATACAGCACCATGTCGGTGGACGACCGGGCCGGCGCGGGAGCCGGGCGCCGCGCCCAGCCGGTGGGCGCCAGCGCAGGGTCGGACAGGTCCGCCACGTAGCTGCGGCGGGAGTCGGCCGAGAGGCTGACCGAGTAGGGATCGGTCACGCGGTTGCGGACCCAGCCGTTGCCTGGGACGTAGACGTCGACGAGATATTGGTAGTACTGGCCGGCACGCAGCTGCGGCATGCGAGCAGACCAGACGCCCGTTCGGGCATCGCGGCGCATCGGCTGGTGATGGACAGCAGCGGCTTGCGGGCCGGGGTAGACACAGACGGAGACGTGGCTGGCCGTGGGCGCCCAGAGTTTGAAGCCAACAGGCGCAGGAGCGGCGTGATCAGCGGAGGTGGCAGCTCGGGCTGTGGATGGGGCAGCGGCGATTGCCGTTGCAGCAGCGGTGGTGGTTGCTGCAGCGGCGGAAGTTGCATCACCGGCAGTGGTCGCACCAGCGCTAGCGGTAGCGGTAGCGGTTGCAGCCGTTGCAGCAGCAGCGCTGGATGCGCCGATTGCAGCCGCAGCATCCCTCGCACGGACTGTGACGCCGAGGCCGGGCTCGGACTCAGCCGCTGCATACAGCGCATCCAAAGCACGCGCAGGCTGAACCGCCGTGGCTTGCAACACGCGGCCATCGCGATCTTCCAGCGCCAACAGCAACTGGCCCTGCAGCAGCGCCAGACGCTGTCCACGCGACACGCCGCCCGGCAGCGCGCCCTCGGCGCCAGGCCCGAGGTAGTCGGTGGCCGCCCGCACGGCCGGTGACAAAGGGCTTTGCGTCGGCTTGAGCGAAATCACCGTGTCTGCGCCCGACATCCGTCCCGTCTTCGGATCCAGCGACAGAGTGCCCGCATGGGCGTGATGCAGGCGAAGCCGCTGACCCGCGGCCAGCTCCAGACCGGGCCAACGCAAGCGCTCCTCGTCGAGCCACACGGCGCGGGCGGGCGCGTCCTGAGGGTGGAGTCTGGCAACACTTGGAGATTCGGTGCTGAGGACCGCGGCAAGCGGCCCCGCGCAGGCCTCGATCCCCGCGGGAGCGAGCGAGCGGGCAAGGACCGCGGCAGGTGCGTCCGCCGCCATGGAGCTTGTTGCCGAGGCCGCGCCGATGATCGACAGACTGCCCGCCCACAGCGACCAGATACGCAGGCCACCCCGAACGGGCCGCCGAACACACACTCGCATGAAGTCTCCATTTGAAGCATCGGCCTCTGCATCATGGACGGCAGAGATTCCGGAACGCAAAGCGCCCGATCGATGGTAGCAAAACTACATACCCGGAGACCACCGGGTTTTCAGACGGCGCCGTTCACCCTATGCTGCGAGGAGAAACCGGCAAACGCGGTGGATGAAGAATGAGCGGACATAACCGTTCAGCGCCTCACATTCCCGTACTTTTGCTACAAGACAGGATGGAGACTCGACTGTGATCATTGCTTCGAAGGCCCTCACGCGCCGCCGGCCCTCTCTCGTAACCGCCTCCGGGACCACCTCCAGGGCCCTCTCAAAGGCCGCGCGACGAGTCGTCGCACCGCATACGCTCGCCGCCGCCGTCCTGCTGGCGCTGTCCGCAGGTGCCTTCGCCGCCAAACGTCCCCCATCGCCACCAGCGCCGCCCCCACCGGTCGATCTCAGCCCGGTGCCCGCCGACATGCGCCCCAGCCCCTTGCCGGACGGTTGGCAACACGGCGCCTTCATGGAAATCTTCGTCCGCGGCTATCAGGACAGCGACGGTGACGGCATCGGCGACCTGCGCGGGCTCATCAGCCGGCTGGATTATCTGCAGGCCCTGGGCGTGAAGGGTCTGTGGCTGATGCCGATCCAGGCCAGTGCCGACCACGACCATGGCTACGCGACTGCGGACTACCGTCGCATCGAGCCGCAATACGGCACCCTGGAAGACTTCGACACGCTGATCCGCGAAGCGCATCGCCGCGGCATCGGCGTGATGATGGACTACATCCTCAACCACAGCGCGCGGCAGCATCCGCTGTTCATGGCGGCACAGTCCGATCCTGCGAGCCCGTGGCGCGACTGGTTCGTCTGGTCCGACGCGCCCTTGAAGGACCTGCAGGCCTGGACCATTTTTGATCAGACGCCCTGGTACCTGCCGGAGGGTGCGCGCACCCGGTCGCGCTACTTCGCCACCTTCGGCCGGGACATGCCCGACTTCAACATGCGCAATCCGGCGGTGGTGCGCTATCACGAGGACAGCCTGCGCTTCTGGCTCAACCGTGGGCTGGACGGCTACCGGCTCGACGCCGTCCCGCACCTGATCGAGAACAATGCCAAGGACTGGAACGACCAGCCGGAAAGCCGCGTGCTGACCGGCGCCTTCACCCGGTTGATCAAGTCCTACCCCCGCCGCCACGTGGTGTGCGAGGCCACGGCCGAGCCCACGGTGTACGCACAGCCCGACCTCTGCGGCAGCGCCTTCGCCTTCGGCCTGGAGCGCGCCATCATCACCGCGGCGAAGGGCGATCAAGAGGCTTCGGAAGCAGCGGTTGCCAAGGTGGCGGGCTGGTTCACGCAAGCGCCGCTGTCGATGGCCACGATGCTCAGCAACCACGATATCTTCGCTGGCCAGCGGGCCTGGGATCAGTTCGGCGGGGATGAGCGGCGCTATCGGCTGGCGGCGGCGACCTACCTGCTGTTGCCGGGCACGCCGTTCATCTACTACGGCGAAGAAATCGGGCAGGCGGGGCTCACTGAGCTGCCAGGGGATCAGCCGCTGCGGGCGCCGATGAGCTGGACGGCGGAGGGCGGCTTCACACGCGGCCAGCCGTTCCGCCCGCTGTCGCCCAACCGGGCCTCTCACAATGCGCAGGCGCAGGAAGCGGATCCAGCGTCGCTGCTGCATTTCTATCGGGCGATGCTGGCGCTGCGCAATGGGCAGCCGTCGCTGGCCCGTGGCAGCTACGAGGCACCGGTCGCGCAGGGTCAGGTGCTGGCCTTCCAGCGTGAGTGGCAAGGCGAGCGCACGCTGGTCGCGATCAATTACGGTGAGACCGCGGCGCGGCTGGCCTTGCCGGTGGCGTCGGGGATGGTGCTGCGGCAGCTTTATCCGGCGGCGTCGGGGGTGAGCGGCATCGGGGGCCGTGTGGCGGGCGGGGCATCGGTGATGTCGGCCACCACCATCACTGCGCCGTCTTCTGCCCCCGAGGGCGCGTCGGCTTCGGACGCAGTAGCAACCGCCCGCTCCTCCCGCGCTTCCAGCAGCGTCAACGGCGCTCAGCTCGACCTCACCCTGCCCCCGTTGTCGGTGCAGGTCTATCGCCTGCGCTGAAGCGGCGTCATGCAACGTCGCCCCTTCTTGCTCACCGCCCTCTCAGGATTTTCGGCCGCCCTGGCCTCCCCTGCCATGACGAACACCTCCTCTCCCAGCGGCGCCTCCGTCGGCGGCCCAGTTGCCAGCGCTTCGCCTATTGCGCCCAGCGGCAGCGCCGCATCCGCCACGGGCGCCACCGCCGCGACCGGCTTCCATCTGGACCATGTCGAGCCTCCGCACTGGTGGGTGGGCATGGCCCAGCCGGGCCTGCAGGTGCTGCTGCACGGCACCGGCATTGCCACACTGGATGCCACGCTGGCCCCTGCCCCCGGCGTGACGCTGCACCGTGTCCATCGCGGGGACAGCCCCAACTATCTGTTCCTCGATCTGGAGATCAGCCCTGCGGCCACCGCCACCGACCTGACCCTCGAACTCCGACGCGGCTCCGAGCTTGTGCTGACGCACCGCTATCCGCTGAAGACGCGTCGTGCCGGGTCACGCGACCGCAAGAGCTTCGGCCCGGCCGACGCCATCTACCTCGTGGTGCCGGACCGCTTCGCCAACGGCGACCCGGGCAACGACCAGGTGCCGGGCATGAAGGAAGGTGTCGACCGCAGCCATCCCGACGGCCGCCATGGCGGCGACCTCGCCGGACTGCGGCGCCACCTGCCCTACATCGCAGACATGGGCTTCACCATGATCTGGCCGACACCGCTGGTGGAGAACAACAGCCCGCGCTACAGCTATCACGGCTATGCGGCGACCGACTTCTATCGCATCGATCCGCGCTTTGGCAGCCACCAGGACTTTCTCACCGTGGTGAAGGAAGCCGCCGACCTGGGCGTGGGCATGATCCAGGACATCGTGCTCAATCACATCGGCAGCGAGCACTGGTGGATGAAAGACCTGCCGACTCAGGACTGGGTCAACCAGTGGCCGACCTACACCGAGACCCACCATGCGCGGATCTCGCTGCAGGACCCCTACGCCGCGCCCAGCGACCGTCAGCGCTTTTCCGACGGCTGGTTCACCCGCACCATGCCCGACCTCAACCAGCGCCAGCCGCTGGTGGCCACCTACCTCACCCAGATGACCCTCTGGTGGATCGAGGACGCCGATCTCGCCGGCATCCGGACCGACACCTACAGCTATTCCGACCCCGCCTTTCTCACCGCCTGGTCCGCGCGGCTGCGTGAGGAATATCCCGCGCTGAACATCGTCGGCGAGGAATGGAGTCCGCATCCGGCGGTGGTGGCGTATTGGCAGGCGGGCAAGCACAACCACGATGGATATGTCTCCTCGCTGCCCAGCCTGATGGACTTCCCGCTGTACGGCGCGCTGCTCGCCGGTCTGACCGAGACCGATACCCACGACGGCGGCCTGATGCGCCTGTATGAAACGCTGGCGCATGATTTCGTGTATCCGCGCCCCGATCAACTGGTGCTGTTCGAAGGCAATCACGACACGCCGCGGCTGTTCAGCGTGCTCCATGAAGATGGGGCGCTGACTCGCATGGCGTGGACCTGGCTGGCCTTCATCCGCCGCATCCCGCAGTTCCTGTACGGGACCGAAGTGCTGCTGACCAGTCCAAGGCATCGCGACGATGGCGCGGTGCGCGCCGACTTCCCTGGCGGCTGGGCCGGTGACCGCGTCAATGCGGTGACCGGTGAAGGACTCAGCGAGGCGCAGCGCGAGGCCCAGGCGTTTCTCAAGCGCCTGCTGAACTGGCGCAAGCAGGAGCGGCTGGTTCACGAAGGCGGACTGATGCAGTACGCGCCGCTGGAGGGCACGCATGTGCTGTTCCGCTACGCACCGGGCGACACCACCGGGCAGCAGCGCCGCCTGATGCTGGTGATGAACAAACGCAGCGAATCACAGCGCCTGGCCCTGGATCGATTCCATGACATGGTGCGCCCCGGCGAGCAAGCGCAGGAGGTGATGACCGGACGCAGGTTCACGCTGGGCGCCGAACTGGAGGTCCCCGGCAAGACGGCGCTGCTGCTGGTGGTGTCCTGAGCCGTCGAGCGCGAGGGCGTAAATGACCATTCCCTCCCACGGGGGGACGCGGAAGCCTGCCCTCCCGGCCTACACTGAAGACGACATCCGCAGACAGGAGACGCCGTGCCCCCAAGCTTTGACGACACCGACGGCGACCTTGTGATCGCCGCGCGAGACCTCACGCCCACCGAAGCGCACATGCTGTGCGGCTGTCTGGCCGCTGCCGGCATTCCGGCTGAAACCGGCGACACGAATCTGGTGCAGGCCCATTCACTGCTGTCGATCGCGGTGGGCGGCGCCTGCATCCGCGTGCCTCAGCGGTATCTGCCGCAGGCGCAAGCCACAATTGCCGCGATGCGTGACGGCGACTTCAGCCTGGACGAGAATTTCGACCCAGGTGCTCCGCTGGACTGATCAGAAGCTGTGCCGTATCCCGACCGACAGCAGCGTGGGATGTGAACCCGGCGTGGCCCCCGGACTGTTGATCGCAAAGTCGTAGGACGCCGCATCGTCATTGCGGATGCGGCTGGCGATGGCGAAGACCGAGGTGCGGCGGGAGAGCGCGTAATCCGCGCCGACGGTGAGTTGCGCCGCGCCGGTCTCGTCGCCGCTGCGCAGCGCGCCGATGCGGTCGGTGGATGGCCCCTTGCCGTCTGCCGCCACCGTCAACCCGCCCATCAGGCTGAACGCCTGCCACTTGTGCACCAGCGACAGATACAGGGCGTCTCGCCGCAGACGTCCGCTGGCGGTGCCGTAGTCGAGCCGCTCCACCAGACCGGCGAGGCGGGTGTCTCCCCAGCTCCAGCTGGCGCCCAGCTTCCAGCCGCGGTCGGTCGTGTCGGCGGTCTGGAAGTGGCGATGCAGCTCATGCGCCAGCACGGCGGTGAAGGCGCCGCTCACATAGGTGGCCGACCCGGACCAAAGCGATGGCCGGGCACCGGTGAGCATCGAGCGATCCTCCCCGGGGGAGTAGGCCAGCTTGCCGGACCATCCGGCCCAGGTGGGCGTCCAGTACTGGATGACGTTCTGCTGGCGGCGGTCGAATGAGGTCGTGTCGCTGACATTGCGGGCAATCGAGGCCGAGCCATTGCTGATCAGCGCCATGTAGCCGGCGGTGGTCGGATAGAAGGGATCGAAGCCGGCGCTGGCGGCGTTGTACGGCAAGGTCCAGACGCCAGCAAAGGCGGTGCCCCAACTGCCGGTCAGGCCCAGACGGGTGTCGCGGTTGGCGAGGCTGGTGCCGCCGCCACTGTCCACCAGCACCGAGCCTTCGATCTGCCACACCACACGCAGGTCGTCGCCCAGCGATTCCTGCCCCTTGAAGCCCAGCACCGAGCGGTAGTTGCTCAGCCGCGACTGGCGACCGTGGCCCCCGCCGCTGACGGATTCGGCGGCGACGTTGAGGCGGCCATAGAGCGTGAGTTCCGCGGTGTCGCTCTGGTGTTGCGTCGGGGCGTTCGCACGGCTTGCCGCGTCGGGCGCGGCTCGGTCCTCCTGAGCGTGAGCACCTGCTGCGCCCAGCTGCAGTGCGCAGCCCACCACGATGCAGGTGGCGCCTGGCATCACGGCGGTGCGGCGTTTGGAATGCGCCCTCGGGCGCCCGGCGGGAGGTGGGAACGGCAGGAACTTCATCCGTCGATGGTCCCCGCCGCGCCGGGTCTGTCACAGACCCTTGCTAGCGGTTCCCTCACGCCACCGATGGTGGGGACACGCCCCCGCCATTTGGGTGAGTCCTTGCTCTGAAAGCTGCTGACAAGCGGTGGCAGCACCCGACGAATGGTGATTGAAAGACTGGATATCCATCCAGTATTCTTTCACCTCAGACGCAAGCAGAGAGGAACGCACCATGCGCAAATATGAAGTCATCCTGGACCGGGTGCCGGTCCCCTATCACGAGCGGGATCTTGCCCGCACCATCGCCCGTCAGGTGCTGGACGCCCGGCTGGGCGGACCGCAGGGCGTGATCGACGTCTTCCATGCCTGTTCCGCCATCACCGGCGGCGACTCCCGCTGGACCATCCCCGCCAGCGCGTCCCGCGCCGACTGCGCCATGGTCAAGCGCTGGCGCCGTGCCACCGAGGCCGCGCTGGACGCCATCAGCCAGGCCTTCGCGCAGGTGTTTGTCGGCATGTCGGAAGAAGACCTGGCGCTGGCGCGTGCGGACGAGCACCTGACCATCCGTCCGCTCGAAGAATGCACCCCCGCAGACAACAACCGCGAACTGCTGGCGCAGGCGCGGGTGGGGCTGCCCTGGACCGCCACCGCTGCCGTGCTGGTGACGGCAGTGAGCAATGCGGCGGCGATGGCGCACGCGGGCGCGATGGCGCGCTGAACGGGGAGCGTGGCATCGTTCTGCGTGGCGTTTCCGAGCGGGTGAGCAAGAGGCGGGCGAACCAACGAACCGCCCAGCCACACACCCGCGCCGTCGCCGTCGCCGTCTCGGGTCGCTCTTATTCGAACACCACCGGCTCGCCCTCGCCTTCCGTCTGGCGCTCCGGTTCCTGGGTCGACAGCAGTTCACTCAGCAACGAGGTCGCATAGTTGCCTGGGGGCAGCGTGAAGCTGAGCACCAGCTGATCGCCCTGCGACTCGTCCTTCAGCCACTCCCAGGTCATGTCGCCCGGCAGCGCCACCAGCGAGCGACGCTCCTGCTCCAGGCCGGCATGCTCCAGACCATCGCAGAGCAAGGCATGGCGCTCCGCCACGCCGTTCTCCAGCGCCTGCGCCTCCGCAGTGGTGCTGACGCGGCCCCGGCCCCACATCGGACCGGTCGGCCGCCCGGCCTCATCCATCACGTCGCCGGGCAGCGTCTGCCCCCAGCGACCCTGTTCGATGCGCAGAGCCAGCACTTCGTTGAACAGGAACGACCGCACCGCAGACAGGTAGATGCCCTTCTTCTTCGGATTGCGCACCCGGATCTCGCGCGCCAGCATCAGCCGGCCCTGCTCCACATTGCCGCCGTCATGGCCAAATCGCTGTGCGCCGAAATAGTTGGGCACGCCCTGCGAGGCGGCTGCCTGGAGATTGGCCTCCACCGCAGCGCGGTCGCCCTTCAGGTCCCGCAGCACGATGCGGAAGCGGTTGCCGAGCAGATCGCCAGGGCGCAGCTTCTTCACATGGCGGCTTTGGCTCAGCACCTTGAACTCCGGATGCTGCAGCTGGGTCAGGTCCGGCGTCTCGCCCTTGGGCAGATAGATGCTGAACCACTGACGGGTGATGGCGTAGCGGTCCTTGAGACCGGCATAACCCACATCCTTGTCCAGCACCCCAGCGGCGGCGGCCAGTTGCTGGGCGACAAACGCGGTGTTGGCACCGTTCTTCTCCACCTCGATCCAGACATGCTCACCCGCACCGGAGGGCAGTTGCAGCGGCAGTTCGGTGACGTTGAAGTCCTCGTTGTGAAGCTTGAGCGTGGCAGTTGCGCCGCTGGCCGGATAGGCATGCGGCCATTGCGGCAGGCGGGTGTAGGAGGTGTCGGTCATGGGCGGGAGCGGGGACGGAGGGCGCGGGCAAGAGGAGCGATGCGCGTGGAGGCACAAACGAAGCGCCATCGAGGCGCCCTCGAGACGCAAATGAAGCTGCCTTCAACGCGAGTGCAGCAAATCGCCGATTGTCCTCGATCCGCCTCCGACCGACTCGCCCCGGCTCGATCCGCCCTGACTCGATCCGACTCGCTCGATCCACCCTGGCTGGTTCGCCCTTGCTAGTGCGCCGCTGCCGATTCGCTAGCTCGCCCGCAGCACCAGCGCCTTGATACGCGCCAGCCGCGACGACACCATCGGCACCGTCAACACCGTCGAGGCCACCGCCATCAGCAGCAGCGCGGTGAAGGTCTCGCCGGAGATGATCTGCTTGTCCAGCAGCACATTGGCAAAGATGATCATGATCAGCGCCTTGGTCTGCAGCAGCCATCCGATGATGGAAGCCTCCCCTGGCCCCCAGCGCAGCAGCCGTCCCGCTGCCTGCACACCCAGCAGCTTGCCGGACACGGCAGCCACCAGCAGCAGCGCCGCCGCAGCGAACACCATCCCGCCCTCCACGCCCCAGCGGGTGCGCAGCCCGGAGCTGAGGAAGTAAACCGGCATCAGCACCAGCAGCACATGATGGCGCAGCGCATCGCGCTCGGCTTCTTCAAACCACTGGGCATCCATCACCACCCCGGCCAGGAAGGCACCCACCATGTAGTGCAGGCCGCACCAGTCCGCGCCGAAGGCGCACAGCACCAGCCAGACGAGGCCCGCCATCCACCGGTCGGCACGGCTGAGCACCTTCATCAACCGGCGCATCAGCACCGTCGCCACGCCGAAGGCCAGCAGGAAGATCAACTGCTTCCCGACCCGCTCCCAGTCCATCAGGATGATGGCCAGCACCGTCCAGATGGCCAGATCGTCCAGGCTGGCGTAACGCAGAATCCGCTGCCCCATGGGCTGGCGCAGGATCTCCAGCTTCTCCATCAGCAGGATCAAAATCGGCAATGCCGTCACCGCGCAGGACATGCCCACGCCGACGACAAACTGCCAATGCTGGGCAGCGGCGCCCATCCACTGGTCGCCCAGTCCCAGCAGCACCAGCGCGGCCAGTGCCCCAAAGATCATCGGCACGCCCAGCGCCAGACCGGCGGTGATGCCACTTTCCACCCGATGCGCCCAGGCCTTGCCGAGGTCCAGCTCCATACCCGCCAGCCAGACGAACAGGATCACCGCCCACCACGAGACGCCATTGAGCGCCTGCACCACCTCCGGCTTGAAGAGCGCCTGGAAGGCCTCCGGAAAGACCCCGCCGAGCAGGCCGGGCCCCAGCAAGACGCCGGTCAGGATCTGCACCACCACCAGAGGCGCAAACTGGTCGGTGCCGCCCAACCGCCAGATGAGATACGGAACGGCCAGCGTGACCGCCAAGGCGATCAGGAATAGCTCGGTGGTGCCCATGGTGTCTCCGGCGGCGCTGGGTGTCAGCTGGTTTTTCGCCGATTTTGACAACGTTGTCTGCGCACCGTCCGAGGGAATGCCCGGATGCCGGAACGCGCCGGCTCCGCATCCACCGTCGCGCGCGCCGGATGAGACGCGCGCACGGACTATTTTTCCGGGGGCCGGACAAGACGCATCGCCCTGAACCGGCCCGGCAACGACGCCGAGTGCCAGGCGGGCAATTACTCGGGCAGGTGGGCCAGCGCAATCGGCGCGCGCCCCGCCGCCGCGCTGATCAGTCCCAGCACCCGGCCCGGTTCACTGCCCACCATGTCCCAGGTGAAGCGCCAGCCCCAGTTGCCGCCCAGGATGCCGGGCACGTTCATGCGATGTTCGCTGCCCAGGCCCAGCACGTCCTGCATCGGATACACCGCCAGATTGGCCACCGAATTGGCGCAGGCGCGGATCATCGCCCAGTGGATGTCATGGTCGCCGCACGCCAGATAGGTACCGGCAAAGGCCCGCTCGCGCGCACTGGCCTGGTTCCACCACCCGCGCACCGTGTCGTTGTCATGGGTGCCGGTGTAGGCCACCGCGGCGCGCGGCCAGTTCTGCGGCAGGAACTCATGGGTGCCGTCGCCGCCAAAACCGAATTGCAGGATCTTCATGCCGGGGTAGCCCAACGCATCGCGCAGCTCGTGCACGTCCGGCGTGATGAAGCCCAGGTCTTCTGCCACCACGGGAATGTCCCCCAGCTGCTTGGCGATGGCATCGAACAGCGCCTTGCCCGGTCCGGTCATCCAGCGGCCCTGCGTCGCATCCGGACTGCTGCCCGGAATTTCGTAATAGGCCGCGAATCCGCGGAAGTGGTCGATGCGGAACACGTCCGCATTCACCAGCGCCCGCTTCACCCGCGCGGTCCACCAGTCGAAATGCTCGTGGGCCATCTTGTCCCAGCGGTACAGCGGATTGCCCCAGCGCTGGCCGGTGGCCGACAGCGCATCGGGCGGCACGCCGGCCACCACCGTCGTCTGGAACTGGTCGTCCAGTTCGTACAGATCCGGGCGGGCCCAGCAGTCGGCGCTGTCATGCGCGACGAAGATCGGCAGGTCGCCCATGATGAAGACCCCGCGCTCATTGGCATAACGCTTCAGCTCGCCACACTGCACGTCGAAGCACCACTGCACGAATTGCCAGAACGCGATCTCGTCGGCGTATTGCTCGCGGGCGCTGGCCAGGGCTTTCGGCTCCCGGGCCGCCAGGTCGCGCGGCCATTCCCACCAGGGCTGGCCATTACGCGGCGAGCGGATGGCCATGAACAGCGCATAGTCGGGCAGCCAGTGGGCCTGGCTGTCGCACCAGGCGGCGTAGGCGTCACGCTGCTCCGGCGTGGCCTTGCTGAAGAAGCCGGCGGCCGCTGCGCGCAATTGCCGCTCACGCCAGGGCAGCACCTGGCCGAAGTCCACCCGCTGCGAGGCGAAGCCGCCCGCAGGCAACTCCGGCGTGTCCAGCCAGCCCTGCGCCACCAGCGGCTCCAGCGCCACCATCCATTGGCTGCCGGCAAAGGCCGACACGCCCTGATAGGGGCTCTCACCCGGGCCGATCGGCGTGCTGGGCAGCCACTGCCACAGCGACTGCCCGGCCGCTTGCAGCCAATCCACGAAATGACGCGACTCCGGACCGAAGTCGCCGATGCCGTGCGGCCCCGGCAGAGAGGTGATGTGCAGCAGCACGCCGGAGTGGCGCTGGTTCAGGTCGATGCTCATGGCGGTCTCGCGATGTCTCGGATGGATGTTGGAGGAATTCGAAAGCAGGTGGATTCTGCGCGCAGGTGCGCTGCGTCGCGGCGGCAGTTCCGCCGCTGGAGGCTCAGACCGGCGCCTCCGCCGTCAGCAGCAGCAGGGACCGCGCCGGCACGGAGAGTGACAGCGACGCGACACGTCCGGGCGGTGTCGCCTCGCTGCTGTCGATGCGCAGCGACCAGGCCTGACGGCTGCGCCCCATCGTCGGCGGTGGCAGCTGGAAGGGATGATCGCAGGGCGATGGATTGAACAGGAGCAGCAGGTCCTCGGTGCCGTCGCTCAAGCGCACGGCCAGCGCCTGCGAGCTGCCGTCATGCCAGTCCTCCTGGCGCATGTCCCGGCCGGACGGATGGAACCAGCGCAGGCTCACCGCCTCTTCGGCCCCACTGCTGAACCAGCGTCCGTGACGCAGCAGCGGATGTTCACGCCGGCAGCGCAGCACCTCGCCGACAAACCCGGCCAGCGCCAGATCGGCGCGGTCCCAGTTCAGCCAGCCGATGTCGTTGTCCTGGCAGTAGGCGTTGTTGTTGCCGCCCTGGCTGTTGCCGATCTCATCGCCCGCATACAGCATCGGCGTCCCCTGCGACAGCAGCAGCGTGGCCAGCAAGGCGCGTTGCACACGGCGCCGGGTGTCGCGGATCTGCAAATCATCCGTCGGGCCTTCGGCGCCAAAGTTGTGGCAGAGCTCACCGTCGCGTCCGTCGCGGTTGTCCTCGCCATTGGCCTCGTTGTGCTTGTGTGAATAGCTCACCAGATCGGCCAGGGTGTAGCCGTCATGCACCGCCAGGAAGTTGACCGACGCCAGCGGTGAGCGCTGCCCCTGCTGGAAGACATCGCTGGAGGCAGTGAAGCGCCGGGCGAGCGCGCCGCGGTTCACCGGTCCGCCGTCGGGGCCGTGTCCCAGCCAGTAGCCCCGCACGCCGTCCCGGAACTTGTCGTTCCATTCCATGAAGCGGCCCGGGAACTGGCCCAGCTGATACCCCTGCGGGCCCGCATCCCAGGGCTCCGCAATCAGATGCACCTGCGACAGCAACGGGTCCTGCCGCAGCGCGGTGTAGAAGGCTGCCTGTGGATCATGGCCGCAGTCGGTGCGGCCCAGCACCGGGGCCAGGTCGAAGCGGAAGCCGTCCACGCCCATCTCGGCCACCCAGTAGCGCAGGGAATCCAGCACCAGCTGCGTCACCCGGGGATGCTGCACCCGCACCGTGTTGCCGCAGGCGGTGAGGTTTTCCAGTTTGGACGGGTCGTCGGGCTGCAGACGGTAGTAGCTCTTCTGATCGAGACCGCGCAGCGACAGCGTGGGGCCGTATTCGTTGCCCTCGGGCGTGTGGTTGTAGACGACGTCCAGCACCACCTCCAGGCCGGCGTCATGCAGGGCTCGCACCATGGCGCGGAACTCCTGCGTCACGGCGGTCGGGTCATGGCGGGCAGCGGGGCTGGCCAGGCGCGGATCCGGGCAGAAGAAGCCCAGCGTGTTGTAGCCCCAGTAGTTGCGCAGGCCGGTGTGGGCCAGATGCGGCTCATCGATGGTGTATTGCACCGGCAGCAGCGACAGCGTCGTCACGCCCAGGCGCTTGAAATGCGCAATGGCGGCGGGATGGGCCAGACCCGCATAGCTGCCGCGCAGCGCCTCCGGAATCTCCGGATGCCGCATGGAGAAGCCTTTCACATGCACCTCGTACAGCACCACCGATTCGGGCGGATGGCGCGGCGCATTGGCGCGCGGGTCGAGTGCAGGCGCGGCGGTGGCGGCTGCACCGGCACTGATCGCAGTGGCAATCGGCGGCGCCACCCGGGCCTTCAATGCGATGGCGCCGTTGTCCCGCGCGTCCAGGATCATCGGTCCGTCGGGATGGCCCAGCGGATAGCCGTGATGCTCGGCCTGCCAACTGAACTGGCCGACGATCTCGCGCGCATACGGATCCAGCAGCAGCTTGCTGGCATTGAAGCGGTGGCCTTCCTGCGGCGCATGCGGACCGTGCGCGCGCAAGCCGTACACCAGGCCCGCTCGTGCGCCGGGCAGGAAGCCGGACCAGATGCCGTCCACCGGTCCCTGCAGCGGATAACGCGCCAGCTCACGCTGCCCCGCGTCGTCATACAGGCAGACCTCGACCCGCCACGCGTGCGCCGAGAAGACGGCGAAGTTCACCCCGCCATCACGGACATGGGCGCCCAGCGGCTCATGCCGTCCGGGCTGGAGAGGAAGGGTCTTGGCCATCATCGTCATCAAACAAGGGAATCGGTGGACGCAGCATCCGCCGCGGCCACCAGAAATAGCGTGGACATCGGCGGCAGCTGCAGCACCAGGGCGCCGTGCTCGACCCGGGGTTCGGGTCGGCCCTGCATCCAGTCGGTACCGCCGAAGGCTTCAGCATCGGTGTCGAGCAGCAGATGCCATCCCGACGTCGATGTCGGCAGGTGATAGTCCTCCCGCGCCACCGGCGTGAAGTTGCTGACCACCAGCACCGTCGCTTCGCCGGGGCAGCGCCTCGCAAAGGCGAAGACCGACTGCTCGCGGTCCTGATCCTGCAGCCATTCAAAGCCGCTGGGCTCGGCCTCCTGCCGATGCAATGCCGGCCAGCGGCGATACACCGCATTAAGGGCCTCCACCAGCCGCTGCACACCGGCATGGGCGGGGCGCTGCAGCAGTGCCCACGGCAGCGCGGATTCGAAATCCCATTCCTGCGTCTGTGCGAACTCCTGCCCCATGAACAGCAACTTCTTGCCGGGGTGTCCCCACATGAAACCGTAATACGCCCGCAGCGAAGCGAAGCGCTGCCAGTCGCCCGGCGTGTCCCAGCGATCCGGCTGCGCCTGCACCGCGGGCGGCATCTCCGCCAGCGGACGATCGTCGGCCGGCATCTTGGCGATCAGCGCGCCTTTGGCATGCACCACCTCGTCGTGCGAGAGCGGCAGCACGAAGTTCTCATTGAAGGCATAGACCAGGCCGAAGGTGATCTTGTCGTGATGCCACTGGCGGAAGATCGGCAGCTCCCGCATGTAATGCAGCGTGTCGTTCATCCAGCCGAGGTTCCACTTGTAGTGAAAGCCGAGCCCGCCCGAGGACGTGGGCGCCGACACCAGCGGAAATGCGGTGGACTCTTCCGCAATCGTGATGAACCCCGGCACCTCGCGGCCCAGGATCTCATTCATGCGGCGCAGCAGCGCCACCGCTTCGAGGTTCTCGCGTCCGCCATGGACATTGGGAATCCACTCGCCGCTCTGGCGGGAATAGTCGCGATAGAGCATGGACGCAACGGCATCCACCCGCAGTCCGTCCACGCCGTGCCGCTCCGCCCAGAACAGCGCGGCGCCGCAGAGGAACTGCCGCACCTGCGGTTTGCCGAAGTCGTAGATCAGGGTGTGCCAGTCCTGATGCCAGCCCTCTCGCGGATCGGCATATTCGTAGAGTGGCGAGCCGTCAAACCGCGCCAGGCCGTGAGGGTCTTCCGGGAAATGCGCCGGCACGAAATCCAGCAGCACCCCCAGGCCTGCGGCATGGCAGGCCGCCACGAAGCGTTGCAGGCCTTCGGGCGGCCCCAGGCGCGCGGTCGGCGCATGCAGACCGAGCGTCTGGTAACCCCAGGAGGGATCAAACGGATATTCGGTGATGGGCAGCAGCTCCACATGGGTGAAGCCGAGGGCGGCGGCATAGGGCGGCAGCTCACGCGCCAGCAGGTCCCAGTCCGGGAAGCCGTCGCCGTCCCGGCGCCAGGACGTGGGATGCAATTCGTAGATGGACAGCGGCGCCTCGCGCCGATTGGCCTGCGCCCGTTCAGGCGGCAGGGTCGCGGGCGGCGGCAGCCCTGCGACGATGCTGGCGTTGTTCGGCCGCAGTTCACCGCGAAAAGCGTACGGATCGGCCTTGAGCGGCAGCGGCTGGCCCTGCGCATCGGTGACCGCGAACTTGTAGAAGTCCCCGATGGCCGCGTGCGGCACAAAGACTTCCCAGATGCCCGTGTCCCCGCGCAGCCGCATCGGATGCCGTTCGGCGTCCCAGTCGTTGAAGCTGCCGACCACGCTGACCCGCTGCGCCGTCGGCGCCCACACGGCAAAGCGCACGCCGTCCACCCCCCGCCACTGCAGCGGATGCGCGCCCAGCCACAGCCACGGCCGCAGATGGTCCCCGGCGGCCAGCAGGCGCAGTTCAGCCTCGGGCAGCAGATCGATCAGGGACGCATCAACGGACATGGCGATGGGGCAGCAACAGGTGGGGCACGCCGGGCTACAGGCCCGGATTCACGGCACCCGGGTTCAGCCCAGACTCTTGGCGGACCAGACACGGTCCACATACTCCTCGATGGTGCGGTCCGACGAGAACAGCCCCATGCCGGCCATGTTGAGCAGCACGCAGCGAGCCCATGCGACCGGATCACGGAACAGATCATCCACCCGCTCCTGCGCCTTCACATAGTCGGCAAAGTCGGCCATCAGCAGGTAGATGTCCTGGTTCAGCAGCTTGTCGACCAGGGCACGGTAACGACCGGAATCGCCCTGCGAGAAGTCGCCGCGCGAGATCGCATCGATGACGGCCCGCAGCTGCGCATTCTGCTCGACGTAGTGGCGCGGCTCATAGCCCACCGCCTTGAGCGCTTCCACCGCCTCGGTCCGCAGGCCGAAGGTGAACATGTGCTCTTCCCCGAAGGACTCGGCCATCTCGATGTTGGCGCCGTCCCAGGTGCCGATGGTCAGCGCACCGTTCAGGGCGAACTTCATGTTGCCGGTGCCAGACGCTTCGGTGCCAGCCGTGGAGATCTGTTCCGACAGGTCGGCTGCCGGGATGATCAGCTCGGCCAGACTCACGCCGTAGTTGGGCAGGAAGACCAGCTTGAGACGGTCGCCCACGCGCGGGTCGCTGTTGATGACGCGGCCCACATCGTGCGCCAGCTGAATGATGGACTTGGCCATCACATAGGCCGACGCCGCCTTGCCGGAAATGACCACCGTGCGCGGCACCCAGTCCGCCGTCGGATTGGCGATGATGGCCTGATACCGGGCAATCACATGCAGCACATTGAGCAGCTGCCGCTTGTATTCGTGGATGCGTTTGATCTGCACGTCAAACAGGCTGTCCACCGCCACCGTGACACCGAGGTCGCGGCGAATGCGATCAGCCAGACGCTGCTTGTTCTCACGCTTGACGGCCATCAACGCCTGACCCAGCGCCGGATCGGCCGCCAGCGGCGTGAGACGGCCCATCTCGTCCAGGCGCTGACGCCAGCCGATGCCGATGTTGCGGTCCAGCAGCGCAGACAGACCGGGGTTGGCCTGCTGCAGCCAGCGGCGCGGTGTGACGCCATTGGTGACGTTGTGGAAACGCTCCGGGAACAGCCGCGCGTAATCGGCAAAGATGGTCTTGACCATCAGGTCCGAATGCAGCGCCGCCACCCCGTTGACCCGGTGCGACGCGACGATGGCCAGCGACGCCATGCGCACCCGGCGCTCGCCGCCCCAGTTGCCCTGGTGGCCCCCTTCGTCGATGAGCGAGACGCGACGCACCAGTTCGCCGTCGCCAGGGTACTGCTGCTTCACCTGCTCCAGGAAGCGGTGATTGATCTCATAGATGATTTCCAGATGCCGCGGCAGCAGGGCTTCGAACAGGCGCACCGGCCAGGTCTCCAGCGCCTCGGGCATCAGCGTGTGATTGGTGTAGCTGACGGCTTGGCGCGTGATGGACCAGGCCTGGTCCCAGGACATGCCGTGCTCGTCCAGCAGCAGGCGCATCAGCTCGGCCGGCGCGAGCGCCGGATGGGTGTCGTTCAAATGGATGGCGTTGGCGCGGCCCAGTTGCTCCAGCGTGCCGAATTCCTGCAGGTGGCGCGCGATCAGGTCCTGCAGCGAGGCGCTGACCAGGAACGCCTCCTGCTTCAGCCGCAACTGGCGGCCGGCATCGGTGCTGTCGTCCGGATAAAGCACCCAGTTGATCGCGTCGGCGGCGACTCGGTGTGCGGCGGCGGCCTGATGATCGCCGCGGCAGAAGGCGGCGAAGTCGATCGGCGCTTCCGCCTGGGCATGCCACTGACGCAGCGTCGACACACGCTGCGTGTGATGGGCCGGCACGATGAAGTCATAGGCTTGGGCCACCAGATGGTCCGCCGGCACCCAGCGGCGCGCGCCGCCCGCGTCCACTTCCACATGACCGCCAAAGCCGACGAGGTAACGCAGCTCGGGCCGCATCACTTCCCAGGGGTTGCCCTGCGCCATCCAGTCGTCCGGCGCTTCGACCTGACGGCCATTCTGGATGCCCTGGGCGAACATCCCGTATTGATAACGAAGGCCATAACCGAAGGACGGCAGGCCCAGCTCGGCGAAGGAATCCAGGAAGCAGGCGGCCAGACGCCCCAGGCCGCCATTGCCAAGGGCGGCGTCCGGCTCACGCTCCAGCACGTCCGGCAGCGTATGGCCTTCGGCGGTAAAGGCGGCGCGCACCGTTTCTTCCAGGCCCAGCGCGGCCAGGGCATTGCCCAGCGCGCGACCCATCAGGAATTCCATCGACAGATAGTGCACGCGACGCACCGAGGCCTTCAGGCCGCGACGGGCGTCTTCGGCCTGCGTGTCGGCCCAGCGCTGAGCCAGCAGTTCCCGGCAGGCATGGGCGGCGGCGCGCAACAGGGCTTGCGGGCTGGCCGCTTCGCCGCCGACATGCAGCTCGCGTTGCAGCGCCAGTTGGAAAGCGACGCTGAGGTCGGAAGAGGCGGTGGGAGTCGTCATGGCATCACCGGTGGGAAAGGTGGACAGGGCACGGGAGGCGGCGGCAGTCATAGGGTGTTCAGCGATGGGGCCGACAGCGCGCGGCCTCTACAGTGCGGTAGACGGCTGAAGTATCCACCAAGCGCCTGTAGTTTTCTGTAGTTTGACTACATCGGGTTATCCCGGATCAATCCGCAAGTGGTTGATTCGTATGGATTCCATTAACTACACACACGTTTCACCGCGTTGTGACCGTGCTGTACGCCATGTATATTCTCTACAAATGACAGCCACCGGCCGCTTTCCAGGCGCCCCGGTCGTTTGTCGCATCCATTCCAATGAGCGAGACAGGCAGCCCCCGCCCGGCGGCGGCTGCGGAGGTATCAAGTGGCGGACGTGAAGCTGCAAGCCGTGGTCAAGGCCTATGGCGAGACCAAGATCCTGCATGGCATCGACCTGGAGATCCGGGACGGTGAATTCATGGTGTTCGTGGGCCCGTCCGGCTGCGGCAAATCCACCCTGCTGCGCACCATCGCCGGGCTGGAAGACATCACCGGTGGGGAGATGCGCATCGGCGGACGGCTGGTCAACGATGTGCCTCCGGCCGAACGCGGCATCGCCATGGTGTTCCAGAGCTACGCGCTCTACCCGCACATGAATCTCTACGAGAACATGGCGTTCGGGCTGAAGCTGGCCAAGGTGCCGAAGGACGAGATCGACCGCGCCGTCCGATATGCGGCGCGCATCCTCCATATTGAACACCTGCTGGACCGCAAACCCAAGGACCTGTCCGGCGGGCAGCGACAGCGAGTGGCCATTGGCCGCGCCATCGTGCGCAAGCCCGAGGTGTTTCTCTTCGACGAGCCGCTGTCCAACCTGGACGCTGCCCTGCGAGTGCGCATGCGTTATGAATTCGCCAAGCTGCATGAGGATCTCAAGACCACCATGGTCTATGTGACCCATGACCAGGTGGAGGCAATGACGCTGGCCGACCGCATCGTGGTGCTGTCCGCCGGACGCATCGAGCAGGTGGGCACGCCCATCGAGCTTTATGAGCATCCGGACAACCTGTTCGTGGCGGGGTTCATCGGCAGTCCGCGGATGAACTTCGTGGCGGCGGAGGTGGTCGAGGCCTCCGCCACGCAGGCGCTGGTCAAGCTGGCGGGCGGCGCGTTGATCCGGGCCGAGGTGGATGCCAGCCGCGCCCGCGCTGGCGACAAGGTGACGCTGGGCATCCGACCCGAGCACTTCCAGGTCGGCGGTGACAGCAACCTGCTGCAGACGACCGTCACCTTTGTGGAATCGCTGGGCGGCTCCACCCATGCCTATTGCGAGTATCCCGGGGCAGAGGAAGCGCTGACCTGCGAATTCGACGGACGCACCCGCGTGCGCTCTGGCGATGCCCTGAGCCTGTTCGTGCCGCCGGACGCCTGTTATCTCTTTGATGCCGACGGCCTGGCCTTCCGCCGCCTGGGAGTGCCGGCATGAGCCGGGCTGGACCGCCGATGCGCCCTGCGCGGACGGACGACGTGCAGCGACGACCTCTTCGCGCGCTCGCCTTCGCCCTGCTGGTGGCCCTGCCGCTGCTGGGCGCACATCACAAGGCGCGGGCCGAGGGGCCGCCGCGTCTGCTGGTGTGGATCAACGGCGACAAGGCCTACAACGGCCTTCAGAAGGTCGGCAATGCCTTCGAGCAGGCCACCGGCGTCAAGGTGGTGGTGGAGCATCCGGTCGATGCGCCGGACAAATTCCAGCAGGCCACCGGCGCCGGCAAAGGACCGGACGTCTTCTGCTGGCCGCATGACCGCGTGGGTGAATGGGCCAAGGCGGGCCTGATCACGCCGGTGCAACCGCGCAGGCAGCTGTATGAGGAACTGGAACCCAGCACCTGGGATGCCTTCCGCTATCAGGGCCGGTTCTGGGGTTACCCCATCGCCATCGAAGCCAGCGGCCTCATCTACAACAAGGCGCTGGTGAAGCAGCCCCCGTCCACCTTCGAGCAGGTCATCGCGCTGGACCGCAGCCTCAAGGCCCGCGGCAAGAGCGCCCTGCTCTGGGACTACAACAAGAGCTTCTTCACCTGGCCGATTCTGGCCGGTGCGGGCGGCGTCATCTTCGGCCGCAATGCGCAGGGGGACTTCGATCCATCCCAGGTGCAGGTCAACAACGACGGCGCCCTGGCGGGCGCGCAGGTGCTGGACCGGCTGATCAAGGACGGCGTCATGCCCAAGGGCGCGCGCTATTCCGAGATGGAATCGGGCTTTGCCCGCGGCGAGATCGCCATGATGATCTCCGGCCCCTGGGCCTGGGACAACGCGCGCAAGGCAGGCATCGACTTTGGCGTCGCCCCCATTCCTTCGGCGGTGCCCGGCAAACCGTCCCGCTCCTTCGTGGGCGTGCTGGGCTGCATGATTGCGGCGCCCTCACGTCAGAAGGACCTCGCCCGGGAATTCATCGAATGGCATTTGATGCGTCCCGCCTCGCTCAAGGTGCTTGATGCCGACGTCCCCATCGGCGTGCCGGCCAACAAGGCTTTTTATGCGGAGCTGTCGGTCAACCCGCTGATCCGGGCCACGATGGAAAACGCCCGCGCCGGTGCGCCGATTCCCAACGTCCCTGAAGTGGGACGCTTCTGGACCGCGATGGATGCGGCCCTGGAAGCCATCACCAACGGACTGCAAAGCCCCAAGGACGCCCTGGATGGTGCTTCGGGCCGGATGTTGCTCAAGCCATGAATGCCACCCCTGCTTCCGCGCTGTCCCTGAAGGGTGCGCTCGACGATTCGCCGCTGGCCCAGCGCTACAGCATCCAGCCGCCCGGCCTGTGGCAGCGTGTGGCCGGCTGGCTGTATTGGCCGGTGGTGGCGCTGATTGCCCTGGCCGCGCTCTACCTCGTCTACACGCTCTACGCGGGCGGCCAGACCTGGTGGGCGCTCGGCACGCTCGCGCTGTTCGGCGCCGGCTTTGGCATTTATCTCAACCAGAACGGCTTTGCCTGGCGCTACCTGTTCCCGGGCATCACCGGCATGCTGGTGTTCATCGCGTTTCCGCTGCTCTACACCACCCAGATCGGCTTCACCAACTACTCCTCGGCCCACCTGCTGAGCCAGGAGCGGGTGCGGGACTATCTGCTGGAACAGCATGAAGCCCTGCCCGACCGGGTGCGGGACTTTGCACTGCATGCACAAGGCCGCGAGTTCCGTTTGGTGCTGCGGCATCCGGACACCGGCGCGGTGGAATGGGTGACGCCGCCGGTCGCGCTGCGGGGCGACAAGCCGGTGGACGTGACCTTGCTGCCGGCGACTCAGGCCGCGGATGTCGACCTCGGCCCGGCGCTGTCCCTGCGCGAACGGGTGCAGCACCGCGAGGCGCTGTCGCATCTGCGCCTGCACTTGCCCGGCCAGTCGGCCGAGGCGGACGTGCTGCACTACCTGGGCCTGCGCGAGTTCGGCCCCATCCGCCGCCACTTCGAAGAACAAGCCGACGGCAGCCTGCTGCGCACGGTGGACGGCCAGCGCTTCTCGCCCAATGCCCGCACCGGCTATTACGAGAACCAGGCCGGTGAGCACCTGCAGCCGGGCTACAAGGTGATGGTGGGCTGGCAGAACTATGCCCGCATGGTGCTGGACCCCGACTTCCGCGGACCGTTCCTGTCCATCTTCACCTGGACCGTCGTCTTCTCGCTGCTGACCGTCGTGTTTGCGACGGCCATCGGCATGATGCTGGCAGTGCTGCTGAACTGGGAGGACCTGCGGTTCCGCGGCACCTATCGCACCTTGCTGTTCCTGCCGTATGCGGTGCCGGGCTTCATCAGCATCCTCGTGTTCAAGGGCCTGTTCAACCAGAACTTCGGTGAGATCAATGCCATTCTGGATGCCCTGTTCGGCGTGAAACCCGCCTGGTTTGCCGACCCGCTGCTCGCCAAGACGATGCTGCTGATCGTCAACGTCTGGCTGGGCTATCCGTACATCATGATTCTGGCGGCCGGCCTGTTGAAGGCCATTCCGGCGGATCTGTATGAAGCCTCGGCCATTGCCGGTGCCGGTCCGCTGACCAACTTCTTCAAGATCACCGTGCCGCTGATCATCAAGCCGCTGTCGCCGCTGCTGGTGGCGGCCTTCGCTTTCAACTTCAACAACTTCGTCGTGATCGCGCTGCTGACCGACGGACGGCCGGACTATCTGTCCAGCAAGATTCCGGCGGGGCAGACCGACATCCTGGTCAGCTACACCTACCGCATCGCCTTCCGCGATTCAGGGTCGGACTTCGGTCTGGCCGCCGCGATTTCCACGCTGATCTTCTTCCTCGTGGCCGCGATGTCTCTGCTGAACCTGCGGCTGATGAGGAAGCAATCGTGAGCAAGGGAGCCCACTGATGGCCATCGTTCGAGGTAAACAGGCCCGCTGGCGGGTCTTCGCGGCCCACGCGGTGTTGTGGGTTTTCCTGGCGATCACGCTGTTTCCGTTGCTGGCGGTGGTGTCGATCTCGCTGCGGCCGGGCAACTTCGCCACCGGCCAGCTGATTCCGTCCGAGATCAGCCTGGAGCACTGGAAGCTGGCGCTGGGCATTCCTTATCAGGCCGCGGACGGCTCGATGGTGCAGCCGCCCTTCCCGGTGCTGACCTGGCTGTGGAATTCGATCAAGGTGGCGACGATCTCGGCGCTGCTGATCGTGGCCTTTTCCACCACCGCGGCCTATGCCTTCGCGCGGTTGCGCTTCCGCTTCAAGAGCGCCATCCTGAACAGCATGCTGCTGCTGCAGATGTTCCCGGCAGTGCTGGCACTGGTGGCCATCTACGCCATCTTCGAAACCATTGGCGCGTATGTGCCGTGGCTGGGCATCGAGACTCATGCGGGGCTGGTGGTGGCCTACCTGGGCGGCGTGGCCACACACATCTGGACCATCAAGGGCTACTTCGAGACCATCCCTGTGGAGATTGAAGAAAACGCGAAGGTGGACGGCGCGACCCATTGGCAGGCCTTCCGGCTGGTGCTGCTGCCGATGGCAGTGCCCATCCTGATGGTGGTGTTCGTGCTGGCCTTCATCGGGGTCATCATCGAATATCCGGTGGCGTCGGTGCTGCTGCGGGAGGAAGGCAATCTGACGCTGGCGGTCGGCTCCAAATACTTCCTGCACGATCAGCGCTTCCTGTGGGGTGACTTCGCAGCGGCCGCCGTGCTGTCCGGCCTGCCGATCACGCTGGTCTTCACCATTGCGCAGCGATGGATCGTGTCGGGGCTGACGGCCGGCGGTGTGAAGGGATGAGGGCCGCTCGCGAGTTCAGCGCGCGCTTCGCGGCGCTGTTCGCGGCAGCCGCGGCAACGGCTGCACCTTCGCTCGCAGCGCCGCTGGATGCGGCACCTATAGCGCCGGCATCGGCATCGGCGTCAGCTTCAGCATCCGCATCGGCTTCGGCTTCAGCGCCAGCCGCCACTGCCGCAACCCCGGCGGCTGCCGCCTGCACCGCCCCTCCGCTCGCCGGACGCGACCTCTACCTGCGCGGCACGCTCAACAACTGGTCGGCGCCAGACACCCAGCGCCTCTACTGGGCCTGCGACCATCACGAGCTGATCCTTCCGCTCAAGGGCGAGCAGTCCTTCAAGATCGGCGATGAGGACTGGTCCCCCGATGCGGATTTCGGCGGCGACCCGCGCGCGATGACGCTCAAGGGCGCAGCCCTTCAACAGCGCTTCGACGGCGGCCTTCATCGGCTGGAGCTGCGATGGGCGCAAGGCACGCCCTCGCTGACCGTGGTGCCCTGCCCGCCCACGCCCGCGGCCTGCTCGGCCTATCGCGCGCCGGATCCCAATGCCAGCAGCGTCACCGATCCGGTGGCGCTGAGCGTCGTCTTCGATTCCCGCAGCACCGACTTCAAGCGCCCCTTCGGCGCACTGCCGGCCGGCAGTTGGGTCGAGTTCGAGGTGAAGGCCCTGCCGGGCGTCACGCGGGTGGAGCTGGTCGTCGACAAGCGACGGCTTGAAGGTCACCAGGAACGGCTGGACTACACCGAGCAAGCCCGTGCGCCGATGCACAAGCTGCCCGGCGCGCTGGATGCGCAGGGCCGGGAACGATGGTCCGTGCGGCACCGCTTTGGCGCGCCGGCCGTCTATGGCTATTACTTCGTCGTCACCATCGGCGGCCAGCGCTACGTCTACGGCAACAACAAGGACAGCATCTACTGGACGCGCGAGAAAGGCTCGATGGGCATCGGCCTGATTGCCGAGATGCCAGGCGGCAAAGCCGGCGCCAAGGCTGAGGACCAAGCGGAGGACAAACGCCGCATCCGCCGCTATCGCCAGACGGTGCACGCTGCGGACTTCACCGTGCCCGCCTGGGCGCGGGACGCCGTGTACTACTACGTCTTCCCGGAGCGCTTTCGCAACGGCGATCCCTCCAACGATCCCAAGCCCGGGCGCGACCGCTATCAGGACCATGACATCGAGTTCCACACGAACTGGATGGACCGCCCCTACAAACCCGGCAGCGGCGACGGGTCAGACGCGGTCTACAACAACGACTTCTACGGCGGCGACCTCGCCGGCCTGATCAGCAAGCTGGACGACATCCAGGCGCTGGGCGCGAATGCGCTCTACCTGACGCCGATCTTCAAGGCGGCCAGCAATCACAAGTACGACACCGCGGACTACAAGCGCGTTGACCCGGCCTTCGGCACCAACGACGATTTCAAGCGGCTCACCGTCGAGGCAGCGCGTCGCAACATCCGGGTGATTCCGGACACGTCGCTCAATCACGTCGGAGCCGATTCGCCCTACTTCAACCGCTTCAGCAACTACCCCGCGGGCGGTGCCTTCGACGGCGGAAAGATCAACCCGGCCTCCCCCTACGCCAGCTGGTTCAGCTTTGACGCCACCCAGACCGATCCGGACCTGCAGTTCAAGGGCTGGATGGATGTAAAGGACCTCCCGGAGTTAAACAAGTCCAGCAAGGACTTCCGCCGCTTCGCCTACGAAGCTCCGGACTCGGTGACCAAGTTCTGGCTGGACCAGGGCGCCGCGGGATGGCGGATGGATGTGGCGCCGTATGTACCGGACGACTTCTGGCGCGGCTGGCGGCAAGCGGTGAAGCAGCACCGCCCGGACGCGCTGACCATCGCAGAGACCTGGTTCGATGCGAGCAAGTTCTTCCTGGGCGACAGCTTCGACGGGACGATGAACTACATCTTCCGCAACACGGTGCTGGACTATGCCGCAGGCGGGCGGGCTGACCGGCTCTACCAAAACCTGGAGCTGCTGCGCGAGGCCTATCCGCCGCAGGCCCTGGCCGCGTCGATGAACCTGCTGTCCACCCACGACCAGCCGCGCGCCTTGCATCATTTGGGCGCCGACGAGAGCGCGAGTGCGGAAGTGCTGGCGCTGGCCAAGCGTCGCCTGCTGCTGGCGATGTGGTTCCAGATGACCTGGCCGGGCGCGCCGACGATCTACTACGGCGATGAGGTCGGCGTCACGGGCGGAGACGACCCCTACAACCGGGCGCCCTATCCGTGGGCCGACCGGGGCGGGCATCCGGATGAAGCGCTGAAATCGCAGGTGCGGCAGCTTGTGGCGCTGCGGCAGCAGTGGCCGGTGCTGCGGCACGGCAGCCTGGAGGCGCCGTTGCTGCTGGATGAGCATCTGATCGTGCTGCTGCGGCGCGATGGTGCGCAGGCAGCGCTGGTAACGCTCAACAATGCGGATGAAGCGAAGACCGTCGCGCTGCAACTGCCGGAGTCGCTGCAGGGCCATGCGTTGCGAGATGCACTCGGCGGTAACGTGCTGAAGGTCGCGGCGGATGGTCGAGTGACGGTGGAGGTGCCCGCGCTGTCAGGGCGGGTGTGGATGCGGATCCCTCGGTAGGCCAGGGATCAGCGGCCCGCTTTCATCGCGGCATCCCGCTGCGTGGCCAGCGCGGGGCGATCAATCTGCGCGGACAAGAGTTCGATGTCTCTGGCGGTGACCCCAACGGAGGCGAAGTGCTGTTTCCACCCTGACACAACAGTCGCCACATGCGCCACTTCCTGTCGGGCTTGCTTGGCATCCAGGCCGAATTGCGAGGCTTCCGACAGCGCATTGTCGAGCGTGGCATCGTGCCCGGAGATGCCCACTCGCATCTGCTGATAGCCCAGCGATTGGCCAGAAGGCAGGACGTCAAACGCGGGGGAGAGTCGCAGCGACCCCGTGGGGTTCTGCAGCAGCACGTGGTTCTTTTCGTGGTCGTCGGTGTTGTCGATCAGGATGTTGAAGACCATGCGGCGAAAGAGTTCCCGCATCTGCCTGCGCGCCAGCTGATCCTGGGTGTCACCTCGACGCCTCAGCAACTGGGCCAGCTCCGGATATCCCAGCTCCGCCCCCGCGGCTTTCAGGGCGACATTGGCGGACAAGGCATGGAGACGTCGTCCCGTCGCCCGGTCGAATCGCTTCACCGCGACCGCGTGTCCACCCTGAGGAAGCGCCAGCGCCTGCGACGCGGCCACCTCGATCTCGGCCTGCTGACAGAGCGTCAGCGTCGCGTGCTCCACCAGCGGCATGTTGAAGTCTTCTCCTGGCTCGGAGAACTTCACCACCCACTGTTCACCCTGAATGTGAATGAGGGCTTTCGGACGCGCGCCCCCGAAAGTCACGCCCGGTGCGACCAGCCGGCGCTGTGACTCCTCCACGGGCGCGCCCGCCAGAATGTGCTGGACCAGCGTCTCAATGGCCGGCACGTCCGGCAAGCTGGGGAGCGGCCCGATGACTCGGGGAAGGTAGCGGGTGGCCGACGGTGACACGCCCAGGGCGCCAAAGCGTTCGTCGCCCGCGTAGTAGAGGAAGTCCAGCACGCTCAACCGGGTCGGCCGGTCCAGAAACCGGATCACCCGCTCCCCCCATCGGTCGGGTCTTGCATCATCCACCGCGCCCACGGCAGTGTCCTTGTCGCGCGGCATGAACTCGCCATCGATCAGCGGAAGGTCTTCGCTGAGCGGGAATCCGCTGTCGAGCCAGGCCTCGTCATACCGCAGCGATACCCCACGCTGCGCGCGTGCCATGGCCAGTTCACCAATCACACGGGGTCGCTTCGGATCTCCGAGCCACCACAGATACAGGGCGTCCGGCAGGTCTCCCGGAATGGCGCCGCTCATTTGCCGCTCCTTCGTGCCAACTGGGCGCGCGCTGGCGCGGTGGACCCCGCGGCGGCCTTTCGTTGGCGGCGGATGGAGCGTGCCTGAGCCGCGCGGACATCGTTCTCCAGAGCGCCCAGATCCAGTTGCGGATCGGCAGCATCCGCCAACGCCCGGCTGCGCCCCATCATCCACAGGGCGGTGGCATAGACCGCCATGGAGACCGTGGGATCTCCGCGCTCCATCCGGGACAGCGTCGGCTCCGACACCCCGATGCGTGAGGCCCAGGTGCCGATCGTCTCCCGCCGACGCTTGCGCGCGATGGCCAGGTTCTGGCCCAGCAGGCGCAGATGGGCGGAAGCCTCTGCGGGCATCAAGTCAACGGCAGGGGAGCGTTTTGGCATGCATAAAGATTACCACGAAGCCGTTTTCTACAACTTATATGTTGGTTTTTGCAGCGAGTGTCACGCTCCGCCATCCGGCAAACAATCGAATATATATGTTGGTGAAAAAGCGTTTTCACCAACGTTTATGGCTTGTTTTCAACCCAGTCCATCCATTTGCCATGCGCATGGCCCCACGCCAACGGCTCAGTGCGCACCCGCAGGCCATCAAGCCAGCGAAGTGTCCACAAGGTGGTGGTCTCTGCCGGCTCACCTGCTGCAGCGGGCGGCAGCGAAGCGAGCGGAGAAAACTTGCCGGCCTCGCCGCTGATCCAGGCCAAACGACGCGTCTTTGTCCACTCGGCCAGCGTCTGATCCACGCGTTTGCGTTGCTCCGGATCGAGATACGCCAGCACCCAGGTGTTGACCATGACCGCCTGCGTCCCGCGCGGAAGTTGAGACAGCCAGTGATCCAGCACTTGAAGACCGTCCTGCGCCGCAATCAGGCGTGGGGGTCTCGCGGCTGCCATGGCCAACGCCTGGCGCAGCCGTCCCCCCCTGGCCTCATCGTAGGGCCACACACAGGCGCGTAGCCAGCGAATCGCGATGCCGTCGCTCATGCTGACCGGCGCGGGATCGACCCCGACCGATTCGCCCACCTGCCAGCGGCGGGCGCCCTTCAATGTCGAGGGCGGCGGGCGCCGCCATTGACTGCGAATCACCGGTGCCTCTGCCATTCCAACGGGCTGCGGATCCCAGCCATCTTCGTAGCCGTAGTCCTGGACGAACAGGTTCAATCCCGCACTGCAGCCGAAATCAAACAGTGCAATCGGATGCGGTGTGGCGCCTCCCAGGTCCAGCCGCTGCATCAAGGCCTGCAGCGCCACACGCAATGCGCCACAACGGCCGATCTCGTTGGTCTGCGTGGCGTGGGTACGCAGCGTCTGCACCAGCCGGCTTCGATGACGCTGAACAAACGCGCTGAGTGCCCCGGGCAATGCGTCATCCGGTTGCCGGTGTCCGTCCGCTGTGGGGTAGTAGTCGTGCAGGTCGCTGCGCGGGACCGTCTCGTCCAGCATGCAGTCATGCAGCGCGGCCAGCAGCAACACCGGCAACTGCTGGCTGGGTGGGGCTTCGGCCAGCAATCCGCAGAGCTGCGGATGGTCCGCAATATGCCGCGCGAGAGCCGCATAAAGACGGTCATCCTGACCGTCCTGCTCGGAGAAGTTCCGGAAACGCCGGGACATGCGGTTCAACACCGCCGGGTCATCGCTCGTCATGGGGCCGTCCGACTTGAAAGCTCATCATGGCATGCATTGAAGCTTGCCACTGAACCGGCAATTGTCGGCTGCCCGACAATCACTGCATGTCCAGCCGTCTCCGCTCGATTCCGTGGCCCGACTTGCGCCAGTCGCTTCAAGCCGCCCTGCCCCAGGTGATGGTGCCGGATGCCCTGATGAATCGCCTGCATGCCCTGATGCCCTGCAAGACGCTCAGGATGGGCCAAGTGCTGTTTGCAGAAGGCCAGATTCCGACTGCGTTTTACCTGGTGGCGGGGGGAGAAATCGAAGCGCGCTTCCTGGCGGAGAACGGTGACACGTCTACGCTGGAGCGCATGCAGGCGCCTCGTTTGTTCGGACTTGCCGCATTCGTCACCCAGCGCCCCGCGAGGTACGAAGCAGTAGCGGTGCTGCCAAGCCGCGTCTGGCAGATCACCGAGCCGGCGTATCGCCTGCTGATGGATGAGTGCGCCGGTTTCTCACGCGCGCTGATGCTGGAATTTGCGCGCCGGTTTGACGGCAACCTGGGCCTGCTGGGGGCGGCCCGTCATGAACGCGCAGAAGATCGACTGCGGCTGGCCTTGCGGCAGTTGGTGCGGGAGCGCGGTCAGGCCAGTTCGGGGGCCGGGGCCGGGACCAGCCCCGGTGCGCATGAAGACTCGGGCTGGCAGACCATCCACGCCACGCAGACGGAGTTGGCCCGCAGCGCCAGCCTGTCGCGGCAGACGGTCAATGCCCTGCTGGCCAGCGCACAGGCACAGGGATGGATCCGCCGCCAGTACCGGATGCTGGCGGTGCGGCTCGATGCACTGGCCTGACCCGCTCAGGGAAAGTTGGTGACGGTCGGCGTATAGGAGGCATTGCAGCCTGTCTGTGCGCCGGTGTTGTTGATCACATGCACGATGCCGCCGTTGTTGCCGAGGCAGACGGAGATCATGTTGTGGAAACGTACGGCACTGCTGACCGGTGTTTCGATGGCGCGGTCCAGCCAGATATTGCCGTTGGTGAAGACGCTGTAGACGCCCAGACCCCAGGCCTCATGACTGGTCACCCAGTCGGCCACCTTGTAGGACGCATAACCGCGACCAGTGGGGCTATTCCAGGCGGACTGGCTCGGCGGGTCGTACGGAATTTCCGACTGATAGAAGTAGACCCGGCCGCCGTTGCCGTTCCATACGACTTGATGCTTCTGGAAGTGCTCGACAAACAGACCGTACATGGTCACGTCATTGCCATTCACCCACAGACCGTTTTCGGACGGATTGCTCGCCCAGCCCACGCCGGCGCCATGATCTGCACGCCAGATCCAGGTGTGATCGACGATGGTGTTGTTGCTGTTGACGCTCAGGGCAATGCGCACACGGCCAGCGGCTGCACCGCCGACGCGGAAGAACAGGTCATGCAGCGCAATCGGATTGGCTGCGTGGTTGGCCGCGGCGCCATTGGGGCCGATCTCCACCAGTACACCCGACTCCACCGCGCCTGCATCGAGGAAGAGACCCGAGAGCGTCAGACCGTCCACATCCGCCGTCTGGATCAGCGGCTGGCCATTGTCGGAGCGCAGCGTGGGGAATCCGATGCCCAGCACCACCGTGTTGGGGTTGTTGATGCGCAGGGTCTGCGTCAGCACATAAACGCCAGGGGTCATCAACAGATGCTTGCCTGCGGCGAGCTGCGCATTCAAGGTGGCTGCTGAATCAGAGGGCTTTGCAATGTAGAACTGGGTGATCGGCAGGGTGCGCCCGGGCGTGATGCCGCCATTGGCCCACGAGATGCCGCTGGTGTTGGTGCGCAGCGAAGGCACTCGCACGGCATAGCTGCCGTCACTGTCGATGAACAGATAGGGCTTCTCACGGATCACCGGGGTCTGCGCGATCTTGGTGAAACGCTGTCCTGCCGTCGGGAACTCGCCCGCGGGCGCAGTCGGCACGCCGACGAACACCATGTTCCAGTTGGATCCGACCCAGCTGCCCCATTGGCTGTTGCGGGAGATCCATTGCTGCTGACTGCCGGAATTGACCTGACCGTCCACCAGCACATCCGAGAACCAGCCGCCACTGGACCAACCGCTGTTCTGATTCAGCTTGATGTTGCCGCGCACATGCATCCGGCGGAACGGAATGGCCTGCGACACCGCCCATTGCATGGTGTTGTTGCCGATGCCGAGCGTGGGGGTGACCGAGAAATTCTCAGCACCGCGCCAGAAGTTCTGGGTGGCGTTGTCGCCGTCCAGATAGGCGTTGGAGCGCAGATCCCCGATGACCTGCACCTGATCCGGATGACTGCCCAGGCCCAGCACCTGCGTGTAGAAGCCCACCGGAATGCGCAGGTTGTTGTAGGTGCCCGGCGTCAACAGAATCGCGTCACGTCGATTGCCGAAGTGATTCGGCTGCTGAGCGTTGTAGATGTCGTTGATCAGGCCCTGCAGATTGGGCGTGTTCGGATTGACGACGCGCACGTTGGGCCCGAAGTCGGGCGGGGTGGCGGGCGCGGGCAGATCGCTGATCACAAACTGCTCCCAGGCCGCCACCGTGCTGCGGTTGGCGACCAGTACGCCGCCGAGGTTCAGGTCGGCGGACACGTACAGCCCATTGGCGGACGACCGCAGAGCGACCGTGCCATTGGACTGCGGCACGACGGTGAACTGTTCCCAGCCGCCAATGCTGCCGCGATTGGCAATCAGCTTGTTGGTGTCCGGTGCATTGAGGCCGGTGTCTGCGGCCACGTAGTTGCCGCTGATTGTGGCCCGAAGGGAGACGGTGCCGTTGGCGTTGTTGACCACCTGGAATTGCTCCCAGGTGCTGGCGACGGGCGCCGTGGCGGTCAGGAACGAGGTGCCGGTGGCCGTGGCGCTGACGTAATTGTTGTTGGCCACGGCGCGCAGTGTGGCGGCGTGGGCCTCATGGGCGGAGAGCGCTGTGGCCACGAGACAGGCCACGGTCAGCAGCAGAGCCTGACCCAAGCGGTTGGGAACCCGCGGCGGGTCCATTCTTGACATGCGTGCCATCCTCGGCCTCCTGATTCGATTGCTGCCGAGTCTAAGAAGGAAACGCGGGAGGTCGGCAACGACTGGTGTCCTTGTGTTTCGTGACTCAGAGAATCCTGAACAGCGCGCCGTGGCAGTGCGACACGAGAGCAGCGAACAAATACTTGCAAAAGCCGGAATTTGGATGCGGGGCTTTCAATCGGCCAGATTGCGCTGTTCACGGGTCAATGCGTTGGCCGTCCAGAGGGTGCGTCGTCTGCGGAGGCCATTCGCAGTTGATGAAGCGCGGGGCGCTGTTTCCAGAGCGGTGCGCGGACCTGGAAAACATGGTCTGCCGCGCCGTAGGACAAGGCCAGCGCCACCACATGTCGGACGGCTTGCGGCGCGGCCTCCAACACATCCGCAGCGAGGGGTAGCGACAGCGCTTCGCCGTAAAGCAGGCTGCTTCCCTCAGGGATGTCCACTACCAGATGATAGTGAAGGGCGCGAACCGCCGCCGCATCCGGCCGCGGGAGGCCAGCGTCCATGGCTTCCGTTGCCGTCACATCGCTGTCCACCAGCCCGTGCTGCTCCAGATTCCAACCTGTCATCGTTTGCCACACCCAGCCGGCGAGACGCTGGTGCGCCGGATCCTCCATTTGCTCCAGCACATAGGGAAACACCTCGGGACGGCCATGGTGCAACGCGAACAGCAGTGCGGATCGCTGCGGCAATTGCGCCAGCAACGGCTCGATGCCGGGATGGCCGACCGGTACCGCATGCGCCAAATGTGCCAGCCAGCGGCGCAGACGCCTCCCCTCCTGGTGCAGATACCAGCCGCTGGCAGCCTGCACGCGCAGCGTCTGCTCGGCGACACCCCGCCACAGCGCGCTGAGCACGCCGTTGTCGTCATGTCCGAGCCGGGTCAGCGCAATGGCGGCTTCCGTCCGGACGACCCATGCATCGGAAGACAGCAGGGATCGCAGCGTCGGAACAACCGACTCATACCGGTGGCAAACGCTGGAGGCCCAGCGACAGGCAGAGGCTGTGATCCAAGGGTCAGCAGCATTCAACCAATCCGCCAGTGGACGAGTCCCTATGGCCTCAGCGGGCAGGTCGGTCAATGCGGCGGCACGAAGGGCCACCACCTTCTGGACATTGCTCGCGTTCGGGTCCAGCCAGCGCTGAATGAGCCGGGTGCGCTGCTGCGTCGGCAGCCATGCGAACGCCGACACCATGGCGCGAATCAATCCATCGCGATTGATGTGGACGAGCGACCATATCGGCTGCCACAGCGTCGGGTGGTCCACCTGCCCCGCGAGCCAGGTGGCCACAAAGACCTCCCCGGGCTGCCGCCAACGCTCAAGCGCATTCAAGGCGGCGCTCCATCCCTCGCGCCGCGCGCTCAGCAATCCCTCCAGATGGGCCTGCATCTGCAGACTGAATTCGTCCAATCGCTCCGGGGTGAGGTGGAAAGAGTCCAGTGAGCCGTCCAGTTGGCGCCAATAGAAAGCGGCGTCCAGTGCATGGCGTCGGAGCACCTCGTCGAAGCGGGGAATGGCAGGAGTTTCTAACGTCATCTCAACGGAAGTCGAAGGCGCTGAACAGACGGGTCCACGTGTGCCCGTCATACAGGCAGGCTCCATAAGGCCCGGCAGTCAGCATGAAGTTACCGTCGGGGCTGATGTCGATTCGGCCGCTGACCATCGAACTGGGGACCGCACGGTCCACGTCGCCGAGTGGCACCAGCCGCTTGTTGCGGATCACGTAGATGCCTGCTTGCGCACCGAAGTACATACGGCCTTTGAACCACAAGGCGTCCACTGGCTGACCGCCCCAACTCAAACCACCTTCAGCGACCTGGCTCCATTGGTCTTCTCGCCCCGCCCAGACGTTTCCATGGAGGTCCGACACATAGACCTTCCCGTCCCCGGCGCAGCACACGGTTTCAATCACCGCGTTCGTCGGAATCGGGCACTGGGTCCAGGAAGTTCCATCGAAGCGCCAGACGTCTCCTGGACCGCCAGCGGCGTAGAAGTCGCCGTTTTCAAAACGACTCAGGTCGTTGAAACCCAGCAGGCTTCCCCAAGGCTCGACCGATTTGGGGTCGGAATACGTCGAAGGCATGGGGATCTTTTCACCCGGGAACCCTTCCCATCGGTCCACGCCACCGCGCACGTAAATATGGCGATCACTGCCAACGGCGTAGACGTGGGCGCCAATCCTGACGACTCTTCGAATGGTGACGGCTGCACCGCGCGGCGCCGATAGATCGAGGATGGCTTCAATAGGTTTCTCAAACTTCTTGGCTGTGGCGCTGGCGCTGTAGACCGAACTCGCGATATCAACCGCGACATATTCAGCAGGGTCGGTTCCCGCGGCAATCGTGCCAAACCGGAAGCCGCCGGTTTCCGCCATGGGAACATTGTCGACACGAATCTCGGCATCTCTCACTATCGTTACAAATCTCGTCAGAGGCAAAAAACCGTCTTCCGGCTGATCCTCTACCAACAAAAAACAATAGCCAAGTTCTCTGAAAATAGCACAATCGGAGAACGAAAAACCTTTGAAATAACTATCCCACACATCTTTGGTCAGCATTCTCATTCCTTATCAAATAGTGGCAGAACCCGTTTCTCTATCAAATGGGCGAGCTTCGCCTGAGTGACATGCAACTTTCGCATCCTCCAAGGAACCGCACACATGCACTTGCTTGTAATAAGCATTTAATTGAGCACTGATGCAATCCAAATCGCAATGAAAGCTTGTCGCCAATATGCGAGAAATTTCCGCAGATACTTCGCTATATTTCACGTCACTCAGCCATCGATGCCGCTCTAATACAATCCCAGTCCACTTATGCGCCATCCCATGACTGCCATTGGTCGCACGATTAGTCGTACCCTCCAGACAAATGGTGGGCGCATCCGCGTGCTTGTACGCACTCCAACAAGACCTTTTTCCTTTTTTCTTGGCGCGGTACTTCCCGGACAAAGTGTCACGCTGAATTTCGTAGTCGTAGAACATCGCATCCGGGAGGACATGGTGCCCGGTTTGCCCAATGCAGCATCCTGAGCCTTTGGCAATATTCCCCGCATCCTTGTACGGCACAAGCATGCACTTTCTCGCCCATAAACAGGGATTCGCAAAGGCTACCCCGGCCTGAGTGGATGCCATCGCGTCTTCTACCTTTCCCTGGCTGAACCCAGCCAATTCATCCACCATGGTCTGCGCAGCTGACACCTCCCCTTCCATTGCTAGAAGTCTCTTGGCAATACTGTCGGAAGCTGAAGCACCGCTCGTGTTTCCAATAAGTTTTCCCAGACCTTGGAAGGCTTTCGTTTGTCCTACGAGACTCATCAGCGCGGGATAGGTCGATTTGGCGGCCCGTTCAGCAGCCGCAGCCTTCGTAGCGGCGGCACCCATTGGCTCGCCAAGGTAATCGTGGTGATGATGCTTTGCGAGGTTCTGAAGCTCTTTCAGAATCTCACTCTGCATGTTTTTAGCGGTCTCTTTCTCACTGTTCAACGCATCTGCAATTTGTCGCTCGAAATCCTGGATGTTCTTTCCGCCCTGGGATTCCCCTCCAGGCTTGATCCACAAACCGGTACAGTGATCCTCCATCCACTGGTTTTTCGGATTGCGTTCATACCCGCTCTTTTTTTTCCCCACGCTGTCAATGGCTTGAATCGCCCGGCGAAACGGCCGTTGCAAACGCACCGGCAATGAATCTGGCGCATGTTGGGACTCATCCGTCCTTGCCTTTGCAAACGACGCTCTGCTCTCCTCCACACCACGATCGGTGTGGCACTTGTCTTGAATTCGCTTGCGATCCGCCTCGCAGACCGACGGAAAGCTCTGGCCGTCAAAGTACGGAAACGCCGCCGTATTCGATCCCGACTGGCTCTGCTTTTTGGGAGACTGACGTGTCGGAACGGCGCTACCCGGCGGCGTTGCATGAAGCTCAGTCCGGCCCTCACGGCGCGCTGGAATTTGTTTGGCCATTTCGCTCAGCAATGGTTTTTTGTCGGGACCAGATTTCTAAAAAGCCCTGATTCTCCAAAAGGGCTGCCTCCGTGGCATTGCGTCGGGTGCGCCTCGTCAGAGCCGTGGAGGCGGGCGGTTGGAATGTCATCTCAAGAGCAATCGTAGGCGCTGAAGAGCCGCGTCCACGTTTCGCCGTCGTACAGGCAGGCTCCGTAGGGTCCCGCAGTCAGCAGAAAGTTGCCGTCCGGGCTAATATCGATTCGCCCGCTCACCATGGAACTGGGGGCTGTGGGGTCCACGTACGCTAATGGCACCAGTTGCTTGTCGTGGATCGTGTAAATACCTTCTTGGGCACCGAAGTACATACGGCCCTTGAACCAAAACGCATCTTTGGGCTGGTAACCCCACGCCAGGTTGCTTGTAGCTACCTGGGCCCAGTTGTCTTCACGTCCTCGCCAGACGTTTCCGTGCAGGTCGGTGACGTAGACATATCCGTCTCCAGCGCAACACACGGCCTCTAGCTCAACGTTGGTGGGGATACTGCATTGAAGCCACTGCTTGTCTTTTAACCGCCATAGGTCCCCCTCCCCTCCTGCAGCATATATCTCAGTTTCATCGAAACCGCTGAGATCATTAAATCCAAGCGATTCGTCCAAGCAATTGGCCCCCTCAGGAGAACCATAATCAGCGGGCAATGGCACACCCAGACCCTCATCGCGTAAATCTACCCACCGGTCAACCCCTTCTCGCCTCAAGATTCGCCTGTCACTTCCGGCTGCGTAGATCTTTTTCCCGATTCGAACGAGCTTGCAAACGCATATTGCGGCGCCCCCTTCGGCGCTCAGGTCTAAAATGTTGCGAATGGGATCTTCGAATTGCGCGGAGGTTGCGCCAGTGCTGTAGACCTTCGTCCTAAGGTCGACCACCACATATTCCGGCGGATCTACTGAACAAGCAATACTCGAAAATTCAAAATTTCCGGTTTGCGCAAATGGCGTATTTTTCGTGGTAATTACCCTGTCCGTGACTATCGTGACAACTCGAGTGGCCGGCAGCACATCTCGTTCTGGCGTTTCCTCCACAAGTAGAAAACAATACCCTTGCGCGCGGTATATGGCGACATCAAATACCGTGAAACCGCGAAAGTATTTATCCCAAACGCTTTCATCAAATACCATGCACCCCTCCACTCAAATAGTAAATTCATTCTCGCGACCCTCTCGGGCCCAGCCGGCCGCGCCGGAATGCGGCGTCACTCTCGCATCACTAAGATCGCCACACTCGTGGACTGACATATAGTAGTTATCCAGCTGCTTATTAATGCAGTTCGGATCGCATCCAAACGCCTTGCCTAGCATCAACGAAATCGACGATCTGGTTTTTACGTACCGCTCATCGCGTGATCCCATTCTGGACATGAGCTTACCCGTCCGAAAATGCACGGCACCGTGTGAGCCGTTAGTTGCTCGATTTGTAGTCCCCTCAAGGCACATGGTCGGAGCAGTGGAACGGTCGTAGTGTTTCCAACACTGCCGCTTTTCCGATTTTTTCAGCAGTGGGTATATGGACCGGTGACCCTGTTCCTCGACATAGTGATAGAACATCGCGTCCGGCAAAACATGGTGGCCCGTTTGACCTGCGCAGCAGCCGTTCCCGCTGACTAACTTGTCACTGTCCTTATATGGAATGAGCATGCATTTTCTGGCTTTGAGGCAAGGGTTGGCGAATGCAACGCCGGCCTGCGTAGCTGCCATTCCATCCTCGACCTTACCCTTCGAGAACTTTTTCAGTTCATCCAGCTTCTTCCTCGCCTCCATAAGCCCGCTCTCAACAAGCGAAAACTGCTTCGACATATCGTCCGTTACGGCGGCCAGAGCGACGTTTCCGATCAGCTCTCCCAATCCATGGGCTCCGCTCATACGCCTAATCATTCCCATAATCGTCGGGAATCTCGACAACGCGGCTCGCTCAGCGGCCCTTTTCCCTGCAACGCCAAGCGTCGGGTCGATGTCGGCATTGCGATATCCCTTGGCTAAGTGCTGAAGTTTCTCCAGCACCTCGCCCTTCATCTTTTGAACAGCCTCTTTTTCGCAGTTCAACGCATCTGCAATTTGTCGCTCGAAATCCTGGATGTTCTTTCCGCCTTGGGATTCCCCTCCAGGCTTGATCCACAAACCGGTACAGTGATCCTCCATCCACTGGTTTTTCGGATTGCGTTCATACCCGCTCTTTTTTTTCCCCACGCTGTCAATGGCTTGAATCGCCCGGCGAAACGGCCGTTGCAAACGCACCGGCAATGAATCTGGCGCATGTTGGGACTCATCCGTCCTTGCCTTTGCAAACGACGCTCTGCTCTCCTCCACACCACGATCGGTGTGGCACTTGTCTTGAATTCGCTTGCGATCCGCCTCGCACACCGACGGAAAGCTTTGGCCATCAAAGTATGGAAACGCAGCCGTATTCGATCCCGACGAGCTCTGCTTTTTGGGGGAGTGACGTTTCGGACTGGCGCTGCGAGGCGGTGTTGCCTGAAGCTCAGTCGTGCCCTCGCGGTGCATCAAAATTCTTTTGGCCATCTCGATCAGCGATGGTTATGCGTCGTCGGATCCAAATGCCGACACACGTTCAGCCCTTCAAACTTCACGTTCGGCGACCAATCCACAAAGTAGCTCTTCCCTCTGAGCTCCTGCGTCGCCACACCCTTCTGAAACGCCGGAGTCGCTGTCGCATTCCCGATGCTGTTATGCAGGAAAGACATGTCCTTCACCGCCACCGGCTTATTCATTATGAACACCGTCTGTGTGCCGTGGCTCAGGTCTCTGGCGCGCGCCGTGTTCGGATAAGGCAGCACGACCGGCCCCGCTGGCGGCGGTGGTGGGCTCCAACAGGGGTCGGGGAATGCCGGGGCGGTGAACCCGTCTGCAGCCTTTGAACAGGCTTCGCGCCCATTGATGAATACGTTGGTGTCCATGAATCCTTCTCTCGTTCAATGGCTTCACGCGGCTTGGTAGGCGACGACGGCAGCGCTTCGAAAGTCGCCGTCCCCAGCGCAATGCAGCAAGCCCGCCAATCCAGGCGCATAGGGTGGGCGCCCGGCCCAGGGGCGGACGCCATGCAGATAGGCCAGCATCGCCGGGCCAGTGGCGGCCCCCACTTCACCGATGCAGTCGGCCAACGTCTGGAGCCGCAGCTTCTGCGCGCCTGTGGGCGCCACACGCGCCAGCGCCGTCGCGGCTTCTTTCGCAAACCACGATTCGCCGCTCTGGTCGCTGAAACGAAAGCTCAATTGCTCGAAGGGCAGCGCAGAACGTTCAATGGCCAGTCGCATCGCCTCGGTCAGACCTCGACTGCGGGTCGGGACGCTTCCATCGCTGCGCCCCGGCTCCGTGCCCGCAGACCAACCCAAGACATGCAGGCAGGTCTCACCCACCACCGGAGCAATGGACGACCTGACCAGCAAAGCCGCGGCCGCCTCACCCGGAATGAAGCCATCCGCGTTCTGTCCAACGAGGATGCGGCCATCTCGCAGGTGTTGCGACATGTCTGCAGACTCAAGCAAGGTGTCGGCGCCGAGGACGAGAGCCGCTTGATCCGGGTGGTTCTCCAACCATCTTGCGACATGGTCAAGAACCTCCGCCAGTCCGCCTTTGCCGGAAGGAAACAGGCGTGAATCTGAATGGAATCGACCGCCCAGCAAGGTCTGTGCATGACCATAGGCCTTCCGGTACCAGCCGGGGCTGGCACCTCGCCGCTCGGGTTCCGGGGCCAGCCAGAACAGGGGAATGTCTTGGATCGCCACGGGCGACGGACTGGCGCTGATCGCGTCGCTCACGGCAGCATGCATCCAGCTAGCCAGCCGTCGCGCGCCCCACAAGTCGCCGTCGACCTTCATCCGAGCCACCGTCACTGATTCGCCGGCCACGTCCCGGAATTCACTTCGCTGGAATTGATCGACCTTGGCACGAATCGCGTAGGTGGCAGCCGCCAGAGTCGCGCCCACCGAGCAGCACAGTCCAGCCGATGCCACAACAAGCGTCACGATGCGACCTCGGCACAGCGGATGCACCTGCCCGCCATCAGATCCAGCCACCAGGCCGGGTCGACCTGACCGACTGCAATGGTGTCGAATTCATGCACCCGTCGGCGGATCGGCACACTGGCGCGCCACACCGCCGAAAAGCGTGATGCATCGGGCTCGAAGAAGAGGGTGTCCACCACCGCCTTTGGCGACTCCACGCTGTAGTCCCTGCGCAAGACATGCACCTTGTGCAGGTCCAGACGCGGCAACCAGAACCGGACGGCCGGGCGGCCTTCCATCATGTGGCGCAGGATCACTTCCTCCCCACCCTGGGGATAGTCCATCTGCTGATCCTCCGGCGCACATTGGTGAAAGCGTTCATCAAAGTCTTCGGGCACCAAAGGGAATTGATCGCGCCGCCACGCCGCGTCATAGGTGCCGGCGAAGCACCGACGCCACAGGCTGTTTCGAGGCACTGCGGAGAACGCAATGGGCGTGACCTCTGATTCGGGCGCATCCACCAACTGCTCGCCGCGCTCGAGGTCGGGCAATGCCTGCCCTTCTGCGAAGCTGCGCCGTGATTGCTCGAACCAACCGCAGCCGACAGGATTCAAGCGGTGCGGACCTCCACCCCACGCATGGCCGTAATGAAGCGGCACCGACAACACCGGCGCCGGAGCAGTCGCCACGGCGCGGCGTCGTTGCAATCGCCATTGTCTCGGCCCATGCGCCATCAAGGCTTTCCTCAGGCCCCCCACCTGCCAGCCCACCTCCAGACGCTGGAAGGGGCGCCCATCGGGCGAATGGGCCCGTGCATCGAAGATCACATCGCAACGTGGCTTGAAGCGGCTGAAGTCATCGCCATAACGCATGGGGCTCATGCCCGGCTCACCGAAGTACTGGTCAGTCAATGACAGCGGCTGAGCCGGTAGAGGACGGGGCCGTTGCCCCGCCAAGGGAATCTGCCAGGTGGCTTTGCTCACCACCACCAGCGACTCCCGCCCCGCGCTGTCCATGCTCACCGTGGACCGAGTGACCACCCAGCGCGATGCCGAAACAATCTGCATGCAGGCACCCTCAGTTCATGCTGATGGATGCACCCAGGATGCGATTCGACATATCGGCCTCACTGACGATGGTCTTGCCCCGCAAGTGGATGCGGCCATCAGTGGTGAGCAGGATGGAGGCCTCCCCACAACGGAGTTCAATCTCCTGTCCGGCCCGCACCAGCACGCGGCGGTGCCCATCGATCACGGTTTCAAGGGTTTGACCCGTCGTCCGTGCCGCCACTTCCCATGAGGAGGGCTGCACGACACCCAGAATGATGGGCTTGCGCGCGTCCGCGCCCTCAAATGCCAACGCGACTTCCACCCCATGGTGGCTCAGATCCACATCCACGGCACAGAGGGCCATTCGCACGTCGCCGCCCAGCAGCGGCACTTGCACCAGCGCAGCACCCGCGGAGTTCATGCCCACGACCTTGCCTATGGCAATGCCATGCACCTGCTCCAATGCGGGAGAAGGACCGGCATGGTGGTCGGGCGTCGATTGGAATGAATCTTCCGGAGGCTGATCTTGAGAAGACTCCAGAGAAGGTGGGTGTGAAGGGGCACGCTTGGTCATGGTGGCATTTCGCTGTGAAGACAGCGCACCATAAGACCGCTGCGACCCGACCAACAGGCTATGAACTTGCTACTTTGACAATGTCGAGATGGATGGCCTCTGCGCGATTTCCACTCGAAAACCGCCGAGTGGCGCGCACGACACAACGCCCACAAAAAAGCCCCGGACCTTTCGGCCCGAGGCTTGAGATGGTGCTTGCCCGCGTCCGTGGACGCGGGCCCCCGGCACCGATCAGAACTTGTAGTTGGCGCCAACCTGATAGACGCGGCCCCACTTCATGTATTCCAGCGGACGGTCCTTGGTGCCAGCGTAGGTGCGATAGGCTTCATCCGTCAGGTTGTTGACCTGCGCCAGCAGGCTCAGACCCTTGAGCGGACCTTCGCTGAAGGTGTAGCCGACCTGCGCATCCACAATGCTTTCACCCACCACATAGCGCAGCGTGCGGGCGCCATTGAAGTTGCCGATTTCACCAATGAAGTCGGAACGACGACGCTGGCTGATACGGAACTCGAAACCGTCCCGCTCGTAGTACGCGGTCAGGTTGTAGACCTGCTTGGACAGACCCGGCAGCGTGATGAATCCATTGCCGACGCTGCTCGCGCTCTCAGGATCCTTCACCTGGATGTTGCTGTGGTTGAAGCTGGCGCTGGCAATGATGCCGAAGCCATTGAGCGAGCTCGACAGCAGATTCAGCGGCAGCGAAGCCGTCAGCTCCACCCCTTGCAGCTTGCCGCCCTTGCCGTTGTAAGGTGCGGTGTAGGTGCCGGTCGGCCGCACGGGCGGGCATTGCTGCGTGCCATTGCCGCAGGTGCTCGGCGGGGTGTAGCCCTGCAGGAACTGGGAGAAGTCGTATTGGTCGTTCGACTGCGTGTAGATGTAGCTGCGCAGGTCCTTGTAGTAGCCCGCCGCCGAGACATACGCCTTGGAGCCGAAGTACTTCTCATACGACAGGTCCAGCGCATTGGCGCGCCACGGGTCCAGCTTGGAATTGCCGCCGCTCGCGCCCGGCTTGCCGGTGGCGTTGTCCACACCGAAGTCCAGCGACGAACGCAGCTGATCCACCTTCGGACGGGCCATCTGCTTGGCCAGACCCAGACGCAGCGTCTGCTCATTGCCCAGCGACCAGGCCAGGTTCAGCGCCGGCAGGAAGTCGGTCACCGTCTTGCCGCTGGACACCGGCTTGCGCACGCCTGTGCCGCTGGTCGAATCCCAGTAGAACGACGACGACTCCTGCTTCACATTGACGATCTGCAGACCCACATTGCCGCGCATCGGCAGGCCGAAGGTCGTTGAATCGATGTTGCCCTTCAGGAAAGCGGTGGTGGTCTTTTCCGAGACATCCCACGCCTTGTAGACCAGCCACGCCTGATCGTCGGTGGGGTTGAAGTCCATGTAGCGGGCAATCGTGCCCGGCACATTCCATGCGGGAATGGTGCCGATGCCTGCAAAGCCCAGATTGACGGGGCTGTATTGCAGGTCAGAGGCAATGACGCTGTCCGCGCCCTTGAGCGTCGTGCCACCTTCCGGTTGGCGCTTCTTCTTCGAGCGGTCCGAATAGTTCACGCCGATGTCGAAGTCCGCGAACCAGCCATCCAGTGCGGCCGGTGCAGGCAGGTTGCCCACCAGCTTGAAGCCGCTCAGCTCGTCCTTCACGCTCGGCACCTTGCCGTAGCCCGATCCATAGATGGTGTTGGTCAGGAACAGCTTGTTGGCGTCCGAATAGTCCAGCGTCGGGACGATCTGCGAGAAGTTGCCCGAGCGATAGGCCAGTTGCACCGTGTCATAAGGCACGGCGGTGGCGCGGCTCAGCTGGGTGTTGTTCTCCAGAATGATTTCGTCGCGGGTGGCCTTGGAGTAGTTCAGGTCCGCCATCAGCGAGGCGCCGTTGTCGAACTTGAGCTTGTTGTTCCAGCCAGCGGCGACGATCTTGTCGTCCCGCTTGTTGTAGATGCCGCGCACCAGAGGATAGGCATACGAGAGCGTGCCGCCGGTCAGCGAGTTGGTGCTGTTGACCGTCGGATTGCTCCAGCTCGTGCAAGGCGTGGCGGGCTTGCAGTCGCCATTGCCGTTCCAGCCCATGCTCATTTCAAACTGGTTGGCGGTGTCTTCCTGCTTGGCCTTGGTCCAGAAACCGTCCACCACACTCGTCCAGTTCTTGCTGGGACGGAATTCCACCGTGGCCATCACGCCATTGCGTTCCTGACGGCCGGTGCGGCGGAGCGCCTTGATGCCACCGGTGTTGAACACGCCGGTGGGCAGGTCGGCGCGACTGGTCGCCTCCCAGGGCTCATACAGGCCGACCTGGTTTTCCTGAATCGGCGTTTCCTGATGCGCGAAGCCAATCGAGACGCCAATGGTGCGATTCGCAAATTGGTCGATGTAGCTGGCGCTGACGCGGTTGCCGTTGGCGCTCTCGCTCGCAGCGGAGCCCAGCGAATTGCGGCTGCCCCGCGCGCTGAGGGAGACGACGCGGCTGCCGAAGTCGAGCGGGCGCACGGTCAACATGTCGATGGTGCCCGACAGGCCCTGGCCCACCAG
Source organism: uncultured Roseateles sp. (assembly GCA_966211495.1). Lineage (GTDB taxonomy): Bacteria > Pseudomonadota > Gammaproteobacteria > Burkholderiales > Burkholderiaceae_C > Roseateles. Next base: position 99,258 of record CBIHOT010000008.1, read on the forward strand.
GCCGGCATCCGGCGTCTTGTAGATGGTGACGCCGCTCAGCAGTTCGGACGGGTATTGGTCGAACTCCACGCTGCGGTTGTCGCCGGTACTCACCAGTTCGCGGCCATTGAGCAGCGTGGTGGCGAAATCGGGAGACAGGCCCCGCACGCTGATCACCTGGGCACGGCCGGCCACGCGCTGGGCGGACAGGCCGGGCAGGCGCGCAATCGACTCGGCAATCGACACATCAGGCAGCTTGCCGATGTCTTCCGCCGAAATCGCTTCGACGATCGAGTCCGAGTTCTTCTTGACGGAAATCGCGGCTTCAATGCCACGACGAATGCCGGTCACCGTGACCGTGTCCAGCGTACGGTCGGCCGACTTGTCGGCTTCGGTCGCAGGGGCCTGTTGCGCCTGCGCGGCACTGGCGGCCCAAAGGCCCAGCAGCATACAACCCGCTGCAATGGGACGAATACGGAACTGCTCGCGCTTGGCGTGCGAAGTGGTCATGTCTTGTCTCCTCTTTTCGTCTGACGTCGGTTCCTGCCTGATGACCGTACAGCTGTGGTTTCCCGCGGCAGGAACACTGAACCCAACAAACCTTGAGGAAATTTTGTACTAAAACTAGATTCGCAACCAAGTCAGCGCAAACCCTTGAACAACGTACGGCGCCAAAAAACGCGTACGACAGCGCACTTATCGAGAGCTAACTCGTTGATTTAGCGATATCCGCCGCGTTTATGGGGTGGCGCCACCAAAGTGCCGATGTAGCCGTACTACAACTTTCACCAAGAAAGTGCAGGTAACGGAGAAGCGGGTAGGGAGTTGATGCGCGGTGGCGGACTGCATCAGCCCGCGCCGCGTCGTCGAACGGCGAGTCGCCCCAGGCGATTCTGGTGCGTCAGGCAGGCCTTGCCGGCACGCGCACTCAGCATTAAGGTAGCAAAACTACACCCCACCAACAAGAGTGTTCTCCCGTGGCTGCGGGCTTGGTAGCGATCTCATTACACTGGCCGTCCAACCTCGTGATGAACCGTGTTCAGTGCCCCTGCGAGAAAGGACCTCCGCGAAGCGGCGACCGCGCTTCTTTCCGGGATTGCTGTAGTGGCACTACAGTGAAGCCATGGCCATAATCGCCCATCCTCGGCTGGTGCGCCGGCCTGTCGCCGGTGCCGGCGCGGGTGAGTCCTTGCTATTTCCATGCGTGATTTCGACAGTCCACGGCTGATGGCCGACATCGGCAGCACCTTTGCCCGCTTTGCCCTCGAGACCGCGCCCGGAGAGTTCGAGCACATCGTCTCGCTACGCTGCGACGAGCATGCGGACTTCCACGCCGCCGTCCGGGCCTACATGGATCAGCTGCCGAAGGCACCCATTGCCCACGCCGCAGTGGCCATTGCCAATCCGGTGGATGGCGACCGCGTGCAAATGACCAACTACCACTGGTCGTTCTCCATTGAAGAGACCCGGCAGCAATTGGGGCTGGAGACGCTGGTGGTGGTGAACGACTTCACCGCGCTGGCGATGGCCCTGCCCCGCTTGCGGTCCAGTGAGTTGCGGCAGGTGGGCGGCGGTGAAGCCCGTCCGCACAGCGTAATGGGATTGCTTGGCGCGGGCTCGGGTCTTGGCGTCTCCGGATTGATTCCAGCCGGCGACGGCTGGGTGTCGCTCGGCTCCGAAGGCGGACACACCACGTTTGCTCCGCGCGACGACCGCGAAATCGCCCTGCTGCGATTCGCCTGGAATGAATTCCAGCATGTGTCTTTTGAACGATTGCTCTCGGGTCCCGGCCTGGAACTGATCTATCGCGCCATGGCGGCCTACCTGCGTCGCCCGCCCGAAACGCTCACCGCGCCGGAGATCACCGCCCGCGCGCTGGAAGGCTCGGACCTCGTCTGTGGCGAAACGCTCGAGCTCTTCTGCACCCTGATGGGCACGGTCGCTGCCAATCTGGCCGTCACCCTGGGCGCGCATGGCGGCATCTATCTGGGCGGCGGCATCATTCCGCGGCTGGGCGAATACTTCGACCGTTCACGCTTTCGCGAACGCTTCGAAGACAAGGGACGCTTCAGCGATTACGTCTCCGCCATTCCGACGTTCGTCGTCACCGCCGAGCACGCCACCTTCACCGGCACCTCCGCCATTCTCGAAGCGCAACTGCGCAGCCTGCAAAGCAGCAGCAGCAGTGGCACCTCGGCGATCCTCGGACAGATCCGCCGGGCCCGGGACAACCTCTCCCCCGCGGAGCAGCGCGTCGCCGATCATGTGCTGGCCCATTCACGCAAGGTCCTCAACGACCCGATCGCCGAGATTGCCAAGGCGGCCAATGTCAGTCAGCCGACGGTCATCCGCTTCTGCCGCTCCCTGGGCTGCGAGGGTCTGTCCGACTTCAAGCTGCGTCTGGCCTCGGGCCTGACCGGCACCGTCCCCGTCAGCCACACGCAGGTGACGCAGGACGACTCGATGGTCGAGCTGGGCGAAAAGGTGCTGGGCAACACCGCCTCGGCGATCCTGCAGGTACGCAGCCAGCTGAACCGGGACATGATCGACCGCAGCATCGAGTTGCTGCTGGGCGCCGCCCGCATCGAGTTCTTCGCTGTGGGCCATTACGGTGTGGTGGCGCAGGACGCGCAGTTCAAGTTCCTGCGCCTGGGCATGGCCTGCAACGCCTATGTGGAACCCCGCCTGCAACTGCTGGCCGCGCAGACGCTGCGCACTGGCGACGTGGCGGTGCTCATCAGCGGCAGCGGCAAGGTGCCGGAGCTGATTGCGGTGGCCGATGCGGCGAAGGAGCGGGGGGCCTCGATCCTGGCGATCACGGCCAGCCAGTCACCGCTGGCGAAGAAGGCGGATGCGCTGCTGATCGTGGATCACGTCGAGGACGTCGCCACCCACATGCCGATGATCAGCCGCATCCTGCATCTGCTGGTGATCGACATGATGACGGTGGGCGTGGCGATGCGTCGCGACCCGGCCCATCAGTCGATCGACATGCCGACGCTGACGACGGACCCGGAGTCCGATCTTCGGGATGCCCAGAGCGGGCTGCGGCATGCCGCACCCGGTGTGGCCCTGGTCACGCCACTCGCGAACCTGACGGCGCACAGCCGCTGAGGCGGATCGAAGCGCCCGCTCTTCGCATCCAACCGGGATGAAGCGCAGGGGGCGGCGCGCGCTGCCCTCCCCCACGGCGTCTTAGAACGCCGCGATGCCCGTCTGCGCGCGTCCGAGGATCAGCGCATGGATGTCGTGCGTGCCCTCGTAGGTGTTGACCACTTCCAGGTTGACCAGATGGCGGGCGATGCCGAATTCATCGCTGATGCCATTGCCCCCCAGCATGTCCCGCGCGGTCCGTGCGATGTCCAGGGCCTTGCCGCAGCTGTTGCGCTTCATGATGGAGGTGATCTCCACCGCCGCGGTGCCTTCGTCCTTCATGCGGCCCAGCCGCAGGCAGCCCTGCAGGCCCAGGGTGATCTCGGTCTGCATGTCCGCCAGCTTCTTCTGCACCAACTGATTGGCCGCCAGCGGCTTGCCGAACTGCTGACGGTCCAGCACATATTGGCGAGCGGTGAACCAGCAGTTCTCCGCGGCCCCCAGCGCGCCCCAGGCAATGCCGAAGCGGGCGCTGTTCAGGCAGGTGAAGGGGCCCTTGAGACCGCGCACGTCGGGGAAGGCGTTTTCTTCAGGGCAGAACACGCCGTCCATCACGATCTCGCCGGTGATCGATGCCCGCAGGCCGACCTTGCCGTGGATGGCGGGCGCGGTCAGTCCCTTCCACCCCTTCTCCAGCACGAAGCCGCGGATCTGGCCTTCGTCGTCCTTGGCCCAGACCACGAAGACATCGGCGATCGGGCTGTTGGTGATCCACATCTTGCTGCCGGTGAGGGAATAACCGCCGTCCACCTTGCGGGCGCGCGTCACCATCGAGGCCGGGTCGGAGCCGTGGTTGGGCTCGGTCAGGCCGAAGCAGCCGATCCATTCGCCGCTGGCCAGCTTGGGCAGGTATTTCTGGCGGGTGGCCTCATTGCCGAATTCGTGGATGGGCACCATCACCAGCGAACTCTGCACACTCATCATCGAGCGGTAGCCGCTATCCACCCGCTCCACCTCGCGTGCGATCAGCCCATAACAGACGTAGTTCAGGCCCGCGCCGCCGTAGGTGTCCGGAATGGTGGCCCCCAGCAGGCCCAGCTCGCCCATCTCGCGGAAGATGGCGGCATCGGTCTTCTCGTGCCGGAACGCCTCCACCACGCGCGGTGCGAGCCGGTCCTGGCAGTAGGCATGGGCCGCGTCGCGAACGGCGCGTTCATCGTCGGTCAACTGCTGGTCCAGCAGCAGCGGATCGTCCCAGTGGAAATGCGCCTTCGCGGCCTTGGGCGCCTTGCCGGCCTTGGGGTCTTGCGTCGGGGAGGAAGATGTCGGGGTCATGGATGTCTCTCTCACTGGCTGAACGCCATCTGCTCTGGGGCACGAAGTGCCATGCCACATGGTAGTGCGGTCTCAGGGTGAATCGTGTCACCACCATGCCAGCTTCGCACGTCGCAAAATGGATCGCGTCAAAGTGCTTGCATCGAAGCTTCACGTCGCTCGCCGACGGCCTGTTGGAATTAACCGACACCACGCCCCGCGAGCCCACGATAAGGTGCGCGCCGTTGCCCGGGATCTCCACCCGCCAGACCTCTTGCCCCATCTGCCATGAGCCACAAGACCCTCTGGGATATCTCGCCGGTCGTCGCGCCGGATTCGCCGATCTTCCCCGGCGATGAACCGTACGCCCTGCGCTGGACCGCACGCCTGTCGGCGGACTGTCCGGTGAACCTCAGTGCCCTGACGCTGTCGCCGCATGTGGGCGCCCATGCCGATGCACCGCTGCATTACGCCCATGACGCGCCTTCCGCCGCCGAGGTCGCGCTGGATCCCTATCTCGGTCCGTGCCGGGTCATTCATGCGATCGACTGTGGCCCGCTGATCCGCATCGAGCATCTGGCCCACGCCCAGGACGATCTGCCGCCTCGGGTGCTGGTGCGCTGCAACCGGAAGGCCGATACGGTCTGGAATCCCGCGTTCACCGCCTATGCGCCGGAGACGGTGGAATGGCTGGCGTCCCGCGGCGTGCGGCTCATCGGCCTGGACACGCCCTCGGTCGACCCGGCCACCAGCAAGAGCCTGGACAGCCATCAGCAGCTGCGGCGCCTCGACCTGCGCGTGCTGGAAAACCTCGTGCTCGACGACGTGCCCGAAGGGGACTACGAATTGATCGCCCTGCCCTTGAAGCTCGCTGGTGCGTGCGCCTCGCCGGTGCGCGCCGTGCTGCGGGCGCTCTGACGCCACCGACGCTTGCTCCCCGATGCCCCACTCACACCCATCCCTCTCATGACCACACGACAAGACTGCCAGGCCCTCGATGCGGCCGATCCCTTGGCCGCTTTGCGACAGCAGATGGTGCTGCCGCCCGGCGTCATCTATCTGGACGGGAACTCCCTGGGCGCGATGCCGGCGGCGACCGCGGGCCGTGTGCAGCAGGTCGTCACCGAGGAATGGGGTCGCGATCTCATCAAGAGCTGGAACACCGCCGGCTGGATCGACCTGCCCACCCGCATCGGCGACAAGATCGCGCGGCTGATCGGCGCAGGGCCGGGTGAAGTGGTCGTGGCTGATTCGACCTCGCTCAACATCTACAAGGTGCTCACCGCCGCGGTGCGCATGATCAAGGCGGAGTCGCCGTCACGCACGACCATCGTCACCGAGCGCAGCAACTTTCCCACCGACCTCTACATCAGCCAGAGCGTGGCCGAGCAGCACGGCATGCGCCTGGTGCTGGTGGACAGCCCGGAAGAACTCGAAGCGGCGATCAACACCGAGCTGGCGGTGCTGCTGATCACCGATGTGAACTACCGCACCGGCGCCTGGCACGACATGGCCGCGCTGACGCGCGCCGCGCACGACGTCGGCGCCCTGACCATCTGGGACCTCTGCCATTCCGCCGGCGCCGTGCCGGTGGACCTGACCGGCGCCAATGCGGACTTCGCCATCGGCTGCGGCTACAAGTACCTCAACGGCGGCCCGGGCGCCCCGGCCTTTGTGTGGGTGCACCCCCGTCATGCCGACCGCTTCTGGCAGCCGCTCTCCGGATGGCTGGGCCATGCCGCACCCTTCGAGTTCAGCCCCGACTATCGCCCGGCGCCCGGCATCCGCCGCTACATCTGCGGCACGCCGGCCATCATTTCGATGGCCGCGCTGGAATGCGGCGTGGACACGCTGCTGGCCGCCGAGCCGATGGGCGGCATGGCGGCCTTGCGCCGCAAGTCGCTGCAGCTCACCGAGCTGTTCGCGCGGCTGGCGGAAGAACGCTGCGGCGCACTCGGGGTCACCGTCGTGTCGCCGCGTGAAGATGCCCGCCGCGGCAGCCAGGTCTGTCTGGCGCTGAAGCCGCCGCTGGAGCGCGCCAGCTATGCGGTGGTGCAGGCGCTGATCGAGCGCGGGGTCATCGGCGACTATCGCGCCGGCGATCCGGACCGTCTCGACCAGGTGCCGCACATCCTGCGCTTCGGCTTCACGCCGCTGTATGTCGGCTTCACCGATGCCTACGACGCGGTGGAACATCTCTACCAGGTGCTGACGCGCGAAGAATGGCGCGAGGCCCGCTTCAACCAGAAGGCTGCCGTCACATGAGTTGCCCGCATCACACCGGCGCCACCGAGCGCATCGTGCAGGAAGAAGGCGCGCAGCTCGATTTCTCGCGCGACATGAGCTATGGGGACTATCTGCATCTGGACCAGGTGCTCAGCGCCCAGCATCCGCTCTCGCCGGACCACAACGAGATGCTGTTCATCGTGCAGCACCAGACGTCCGAACTGTGGATGAAGCTGATGCTGCATGAGCTGCACGGCGCCGTGCGCGAGGTGGCGGCGGACCATCTGCCCGAGGCCTTCAAGATGCTGGCGCGGGTGTCACGCATCATGGAGCAGCTGGTGCATGCCTGGGACGTGCTGGGCACGATGACGCCGCCCGAGTATTCCGCCATCCGGCCCTACCTCTCCAACAGCAGCGGATTCCAGAGCGCGCAGTACCGCCGCATCGAATTCATGCTGGGCAACAAGAATGCGGCCATGCTCAAGCCGCATGCGCACCGGCCGGACCTGCTGGCCGACGTGCAGGCCGCCTATGAAGCCCCCTCGCTCTACGACGAGGTGCTGCGCCTGATGCAGCGACGCGGCATCCACGTGCCGGCCACGCACCTGATGCGCGATTTCACCCGCCCTTACGAAGCGGACGAGGGCGTGAAGGCCGCCTGGCTGCAGGTCTACCGCGACCCGAAGCAATACTGGGACCTCTACCAGATGGGCGAGGAACTGGTCGATCTGGAAGACGCCTTCCGCCTTTGGCGTTTCCGCCATGTCACCACGGTGGAGCGGGTAATCGGCTTCAAACGCGGCACCGGCGGCACCGGCGGCGTGAGCTACCTGCGCAAGATGCTGGACACGGTGCTCTTCCCGGAACTCTGGGCGCTTCGCACGGAATTGTGAACGCGGTTGGGAATGCAGTTGTGAACGGAAGTGAAGTTGGTCTGTCCATCGGGGCATGCCGACCGGCACGGGCGGGCCCAACTCCTACAATCGGGGCACGTTGATGCAGCTCACAAGGCCCGCCCATGGATACCCGCATTTCCCAGATCAAGCTGCGCATCTCCCGCCTGCGGGACGCCCTGCGCAACGCCGATGCCCACGCCATCCTGGTGCCGTCGGCCGACCCCCATCTGTCGGAATACCTGCCGGAGCGCTGGCAGGGACGTGAATGGCTGTCCGGCTTCACCGGCTCCATGGCCACGCTGGTGGTCACCCTCGACCAGGCGATGCTGTTCGCCGACAGCCGTTACTGGACGCAGGCCGAGCGTGAGCTGGAAGGCAGCGGCATCTCGCTGTTCAAGATCCCGACCGGCGCCGCCACCCATCACGTCAACTGGCTGGCCGAGACGCTGCAGCCGGGGCAGACGCTGGTGGTGGACGGTCAGGTGCTGGGACTGGCCATGGCGCAGCTGCTGCGCCAGACGCTGACGCCTCGCCAGATCCGCATCAATACCGGCCTGGACCTGCTCGACGCCACCTGGGACGGCCGCCCCGGCCTGCCCGATGCCAAGGTGTATGAGCATCTGGCGCCGCATGCGACCGTGAGCCGCGCCGACAAGCTGGCCCAGGTGCGGGTCGCGATGGCCCAGCATGGCGCCACGCATCACCTGGTCTCCAGCGTGGATGACGTGGCCTGGCTGTTCAACCTGCGCGGTTCCGATGTCACCTACAACCCGGTGTTTGTCGCCCATGCGCTGCTGACAGCGGACGGCGCCGAGCTGTTCGTGCAGGACGGCAAGATCGACGCCGCACTGAGCGCCCGTCTGGCCGCCGATGGCGTCCAGGTGCGTCCTTATGCCGATGCCCGCGCCGCACTGTCGCAGGTGCCCGCCACCGCCACCGTGCTGATCGACCCGCGCCGCGTGACGCTGGGCCTGCGCGAAGCACTGCCGGCGGCGGTGCGTGTGATCGAAGCCATCAATCCGAGCACCCTCTTCAAGAGCCGCAAGAACGCGGCTGAAGCGCAATTCGTGCGCGAAGCCATGGAGCAGGACGGCGCGGCCATGTGCGCGTTCTACGCCTGGTTTGAAGCCGCGCTGGCGCGCGGTGAAGCGCTGGATGAACTGAAGGTGGACGAGCACCTCAGCGCCGAGCGGGCCAAGCGCCCCGGTTTTGTGGGCCTGTCCTTCTCCACCATCGCCGGCTTCAATGCCAATGGCGCGCTTCCCCATTACCGTGCCCTGCCGGAGCTGTTCTCCGAGATCAAGGGCGACGGCCTGCTGCTGATCGACTCCGGCGGCCAGTACCTGGGCGGCACCACCGACATCACCCGCGTGTGGCCCATCGGTCAGGTGTCGGACGCCCAGCGGCGCGACTACACCCTGGTGCTCAAGGGCACCATTGCGCTCTCCCGCACCGTCTTCCCGCGCGGCACGCTGAGCCCGATGCTCGATGCCATCGCCCGCGCACCGCTGTGGGCCCATGGCCTGGACTATGGCCACGGCACCGGTCATGGCGTGGGCTACTTCATGAATGTGCATGAGGGCCCGCAGAGCATTTCCAAAGCGGTGCCGGATGCCAACATGGCGATGGAGCCGGGCATGATCACCTCGATCGAGCCGGGCCTCTACCGTCCCAGGCAGTGGGGCGTGCGGATCGAGAATCTGGTGCTGAACGTCCAGCATGAGACGCCGGAGAACGGCCAGTTTGGCGAGATGCTGGCCTTCGAAACGCTGACGCTGTGCCCGATCGATACGCGATGCGTGATGGTGTCGCTGCTGTCGGATGAAGAGCTCGCGTGGCTCAACGACTACCACGCGGAAGTGCGCCGCCGGCTGTCGCCGCTGGTCAGCGGGGACGCGTTGGCGTGGCTGATCATCCGGACGGAGCCGCTGAAGCGCTGAAGCGTCACATCTGCCGGAACAGATGCAGGTAACTGCGGCTGACCGGCAGCACTTCCGGGCGGGCCTTCAGGTGCAGGTCCGCCGTCTCATTCGGCCCGCGGGTGACGTGGCTGATCGCATGCAGGTTCACCACCACCGAGCGGTGCACCTGCACAAAGCATTGCGGGTCCAGACGCTCGATCAGCTCGCGGATCGGCGTGCGGATCAGCGCCTCGCCATCGGCGGTGGCCACCAGGGTGTACTTCTCGTCCGACCGCAGGAACAGGATCTCGTCCACCGGGATCAGCTTCAGGGTGCTGCCCACCGAAGCGCGGATCCACTGCAGCGGGCCGGTATCGGACGCCAGCGCGTGGGTCACCGGCTCCCTGGCAGTGGACGCGGCAGGGGACGGCGGCGAGCGCATCGCCAGGGCGCTGGAGGCGGCCGTGGTCATCGCGGTGGAGGATGGCGTCTGCAGGGACCCGGAGACAGGGCGCGCAATGCGGCGCGCCAGTTCCTCGATCACCGTCTCCAGCGCCACAGGGGCCTGGGCGGGTGCGGACGTCTGCAGTCGATCCTTCAACCGCTCCACCGTGTCGGCCAGGCGCGCCTCATCAATCGGCTTGACGAGATAGTCGATCGCCCCGCGCTCGAAGGCCTGCAGCGCATAGTCCTGATAGGCCGTGACAAACACGATGTGAGCCTGCCGCGCGATCTGCCGCGCCGCCTCCATCCCGTTCAGGCCCGGCATGTGGACATCCAGGAACACCACGTCCGGCCGGTGCGCCTCGAACAGCTCCACCGCCTCCCGTCCGTTGCGGGCCTGCGCCACCACGCTGAGCGCCGGCCATGCCGCGGCCAGGCTGCGTTGCAGGCTGTCGCGCAGCAGCGGTTCATCGTCGGCAATGAGGGCGGTGGGGGCGGCGGCGGTCATGGAGGGCGACTGCGGATGTTGGATGAGGGGACAGGCGCGGCTGCGGGCTCAGGTGCGGATGCGGAGGCGTTTGCTGCTTCGGCTGCACCTCCGGCTACGGCGACGGGAAACTAAGTTCAGCCCGCAGGCCGTGCGGCTGATTCTCGGTGAGTTCCAGCGTCGAGGAGAGTCCGTAGAACAGCGTCAGGCGCTCGCGGAGATTGCGCAGCCCAGTGCCTGCGCCCATCTCATGCTGCAGCCCGACACCGGTGTCGCTGACCCAGAGGCGAATGCGGCCCTCCTGCTGCGCGCCGCCCACTTCGATACGGCCGCCGTCCTCGCTGGGATCGACGCCATGCCGGACCGCGTTCTCGACCAGTGTGAGCAGCGCCATCGGGGGGAACCGCAAGGCGCTCAGCGCAGGGGACACATCGACGATGAAGCTCATCCGGTCCGGCATGCGCAGGTGCATCAATTCGAGATAGGCCTGGACCAGTGCGAGTTCGTCGCCCAGGGTGGTGCTCTCCCCTTGCAGCCGCGGCATGGCGGCGCGCAGGTACGCAATCAGGCTGCGAAGCACCGGCGCCGCCTGTGGCGAACCGGTGTCCACCAAGGCCTGGACATTGGCCAGGGTGTTGAACAGGAAATGCGGCTCCACCTGCGCCTGCAGCAGACGCAGGCGGGCATCCAGCGCCTGCCGTTCCAGTTCACTGCGCTCCAGCTCGAAGCTCAGCGCCTGGTTGCGCGCCTCGGCGTCCCGCTGGCGGTAGAGCGCCCCCATGGCGAGCAAGGGACCGACGACCAGGCCCGAGCCGGCGATCCACATGAAGCCCAGCATGCGGGCTTCGGACTGGACCAGGCTCGCCAGATCGCCACCGACCGCCACCAGGTAGACGACCAGGGTGGCCAGCGGCACGGCAGCCGCCACCACCACCACCTGGAAGAGCCATCGCGCCCACCAGCGGGGCAGCCGACGCGGCCACTGGCCGGCGGCCGAGAACGCCAGCAGCGCCAGCATGCCGACGAACATCGTCCGTCCCAGAAGCACCGGGAACGGGATGATGAAGATGGGATCCAGCGCAGCGGCAGCCAGCGTGGCCAGGACCAGGGCCAGAGCCAGACGGCGCGGCGTGAGATACGAGACGAATCCGTGCCAGGGCTGGCCCGGCGCGCGGAAGCTGGGGCGGGGAGTCGCGGTGGGCGGAGAAGACATGCCCGCACGATAGCGGCGGGCTCCGGCGGCTCCAAGGGCAGAACGCCGGTGACGCGACGAAAGACGGGCTGGGCGGCCTGAGCCGCGCCTTCAAAGCGGCTTGCGCACGCTCAGCGCGCCGTGGGGGCTGTGCGGGCTGTCCGAATAGATGCGGACTTGGGTGCGGCCCGGCAGACCCGATGACGGGACCAGGCCCCCTGCGCCACGAGGCGCGCCGGGCGATCTCTGGCAGCGCAGCGCGGAGCGGCTTCCACCACCAGACGGGTATTGCCAACCGCCAACAGCGTGCGGCGGTGTCCCGGGGTTTTCGTGTGCGCCACGGCTCAGGCCTGCATGCCGATGTTGCACATCACCGCTTCCTTGCCGGCGTTGATGGCAAAGCGAAGGGCCTCGGCAGGCGTGGCCCAGCCGTAGCCGCCAGCGAGGTTCTCGTCCCGATAGGCTTCCCGCTTGTCCGGGGCGCGGCCTTGCCGCATGACGACGACCGCCGCCACATAACCGAATTGGCGGGGTCGCTCGATGGCGCCGGCGTAAATGCGATAGTCGCCTGTATCGACTTCAGCGAAATGCATGTCCGTCTCCTGGTGGCCCGATGGCCACAATGAGGAGACTGTGCGCGGGATGGGGGAGATGAGCTACCCACCTGAGGTGGGCCCACCAAAGGGGGTGGTGAGCAGTGGTCGGCGTCGGCGGTGCCTGAAATGCCGCTGGGAGCGGCGTTCGCGGACGATCCGCGGGGTGCCGGCCGCAGAGGCGATCTGGCCTCGAACCCTTGGCGTCACCCGTTCCGAGGACGCCGACGAAGGCGAGGACCCAAGGGGCGGTCGGCGATCAGTCGCCGCCCTGAGACACCGCCACGTACTCCCGCAATTCCTGGCTCACCCGCGGTGGCGGCACCGGAGACGATTTGAGTTCGACGCCTTCGGGGAACTGCTCCAGGTCGTAGGCTTTTTGCTCAGCCACCGAGATCACGCCGTCCTCATTGCTGTCAGCCGGTGCGTAGATCAGGTTGGGCACCAGTGACACGGTGGAGGGGGAACTGCTGCTAGCGCTGGCGCTAGATGATGCACTCGGAGCCGCTGGCTGCGTCGCCGGTGACGACGCTGTGGCCGATGCGGGGTCCGCTGAAGATGCGGCGGTCGTGGGCCTGCCACCGCTGGTCGCTGCGCTAGCGACAAGGTCGGGAGCGGCGCCGGTGGTGGTCGGCGCAGCACCGACGGAGGCGGCAGCGACACCCGTTGCCGCAGGCACACGGCCCGTCGAGGCTGCGGCGAGGCCGCTTGCCAAAGGGGTCAAGCCAGTCGCGGATGCAACGCCGGCCGCAGTGGTAGCGCCGACCGCGGTGGCGCGTACCGGCGCCGGGCTGTTGGCCACCGCCGGAGCGGCGGCCGTTGCCGCATTCACCGGCGGATTCGTGGCCGTCGCGGCGGCCACGGAACCGGCCGAACCGACCGCCGTGTCTGCGACGTCTGCGGCCCCCGACACCGAGTCAGCGCCAGCTCCCACCGCCGGAGCCGAAGCCGTGGCCGGTGTCGGGCGCGTCGGGGTCGACGCCGCACGCGCCGCGAGCGAGGTCGCTGCGGCGGACAAAGTAACGACCGCGGAGGCTTCGGGCGCCTCCACGGCATTGACGGACTCCTGCTCGCGGCTGCGCAGCGGCGCAGCGCTCGAAGCGGAGCTGGTCGCGGTTGTTGCGAGAGCAGAGATCATGATGTGCCTCCACGAAGGATTCCGCGGAATCGGCCAGCGGATGCCGGGTGGGAACGCTTCCCGCCTGCTTACCTTTTCAGGGCATGTTCGGTTTTTCGGCCATGTCTCGGATGACTTTAGGGCGATTTATGAAACCGACACACTTTTTTTCCGCCAGCTTGATGGAGTGGGCAGTTTGTCGCACCGGAACGCCTCATCCCGCCCTCCATCAAGGGTTAACCCTGACCCGCTCAATGAAGCGGCGGGCAGCCAAGGGTGCCTGCTCCGTCACGCGAGTCAGCGTCTCACAGCACCGCGTAGCGTCCCGGCCTGTGGTTCACCGCAATGAACAGATTCATCACCACCGCCGCCAGCACCGAGTAGGCCACCCGCTCCGGCGAGATCACCGTCAGGGCCAGCAGCACGATGGCGCAGTCCATGACCATCTGCACCTTGCCGGCCCGCCAGCCTTTGGCTTTTTGCAGATACAGGGACACGATGGTGGCCCCGCCCAGGCTGGCCCGATGCCGCGCCAGGAACAGGCAACCGGACCCCAGCAGCAAGCCGCCCAGCACCGCCGCATAGGCCGGATGCAGCCGGTCGATGGCGAAGAGGCGCGGCGAAAACTCGGTCATCAGCGACAGCAGCGCAATCGAGATGAAGGTCTTGATGGTGAATTCCCGGCCCATGCGGGTCCAGGCGAACCAGTAGAACGGCAGGTTGATCAGGAAAAACAGTCGGCCCAGGCTGACGTCGGTCGCATAGTGCAACACGAACGCGGCGCCCGCGGTGCCGCCGGTCAGCAGGCCCGCCTGGGCAAACAGGATCAGGGCCAGCGACACAAACAGCGTGCCAGTGAATATCGCCTGAGCATCCTCAAACAGGGTATGAGAGCGGATGGTCAGGTCATCCATCGTCACCGTCGCCGGGGTGGTGGCGGCGGCATCGACAGGGAGGTGCAGGGGTCGGTCACTCATCCCGGAGACGAAGCAGAAAACGTGCCGGCGAGTATCCCCCGGGAGAACCCTGATACGGGTCGGGTCGGCGCTCTAATTTCGGGGAATGGCGGTGATCCTGCGCAGCACGGGAACGATCCGCGCCGTCTCCAGGGGGTGCCCTCCTGGCCGATGCGCTGTCATCGTCAAGGTCTCGGCAGCAGCCCCAGCACTTCCTCGAAGGAATAGGCGGTGTGATGGACCCGACCGCTGCCGATCGGGTCATGGGTCGCCTGCCCCGGCGGCATCACCATCACCACTTGGGCGGACGGCAACTGCGCCAGGCACTCGTTGAGCAGGCGAGCCTCTTCCGCGTCGTGCTCCTGCACCGCTGCACCCACCACGAACACGGTGCCGATCGCCTCCAGCTTGGCCTCGTCAGGCGGACCGGTGAGTTCTTCGGCGGTGACGTGACGGGCGTCGAGGCGGCTGTCGCGCAGCACCCGCACCAGGATTTCCGCCACCAGATGGGCCGACCGGCCGCCCATGCTGATGCACAGCATCACCGAGCCGGCCGGCACATCCAGCGCCCCCTGCCAGCGCCCTTCCGTCTGCAGGCGTTCCTGGCGCAGGCGCATGCCAAGGTCCGCGCCGTCCAGCACGGCAGCCTTGCGACGGCGCGGCATGGGACTGTGCGTCAACGTGGCGAAGACCTGCACGATGACCTGCTGGGCCGCCATCCGCTGCTCCGGCGTGATCAGGTTCTGCTCGAAATCATGACGAGCCAGTTCCAGCGCCGGCATCACCACCTTGTCGCAGTAGCGGGCCAGCGTGCGGCGCTTCAGGTAGGCGCGAGCGTCGGCCAGAATCTCGACCGCATCGCCACTGAGGCTGCGCTGATAGAAGCGCTGAGACATGTCGAGCGCCGGCGCATCGCCCAGCAGCACGTCGAGGAACGAGAGCGCCGGCACATGGCGTCCGGCCACCACCAGGCACAGTGTCAGCGGCGTGGACAAGAGCAGGCCGACCGGCCCCCAGAGCGCACTCCAGAAAATCGCCGAGACCACCACCGAAAACGGCGACAGACCGGTGGCGTGCCCATACAGCTGCGGTTCGATCACATGGGCCACCACCACTTCCACCGCGAGGAAGATCAGCAGGGTGGAGATCATCAGGTCCCAGCCCGGCGCCATCGCGGCCGACATCACGCCTGCACAGAGCGCAGCGGCCGGGAAGCCGACGTACGGGATGAAACGCAGCAACCCGGCCAGCACGGCCCAGATGGTGGCGTGCGGCACATGGGTGGCGTAGAGCAGCGCGCCGATGACCAGACCCACGCCGACATTCACCAGGAATTGCGAGACGAAGTAGCGGGACAGCCGCTGACCGGCGTCGTTGAAGGCAGCGGTAGCCGCGCGAACGTCGTGGCCCCCGACGAGACGGATCAGCCGATCGCGCAGCGCATCCTGCTCCAGCAGCGCAAAGATCAGCACCAGCACCACGATGCCCACCACACCCACCGGTCCCCAGACCGCAGCGAGCAGTTGCCGGATGAGGGAGGCGCTGGTGTCGGGTTTGGTGTCACCGGCGCCGCCGGGCCGGTCGCCCGCCTCTGCCGCATCGGCGCTGCGGCCGCCTGCATCCGCGGGGGCGGCAAGGTCACCGATCATGCGGCCGGCGCGGCCCTGCGCCTGCTGGAGCTGATCCAGCATCATCATGCGCAGCCGCATGACCTTGGTTCGCACGTTCTCTTCGTACGCCGGCAGTTCCCGCGACAGTGCGCTGAGCTGCATCACCAGCACCATCGCGATCCCGCTGACCACCAGTCCGGCCAGGGCGAGCGTGCCGACGGCGGCGGTGGTCTGATTCAGGCCGAGGCTGCGCAATTTGCGCACCACCGGCGCCATCAGAAAACTCAGCATCGCGGCGAGCGTGATGGGCTCCAGCACCTCGCGCCCGAGATACAGCACCGCCAGGACACCAAGGCCCACCAGCAGCTTGACGGCCAGTGGGGTGGAGGACGCGGGGGGTGTCGGCGGTGACGGTGGCGGCGAAGGTGGCACTGGCACTGGCTGCGGCAGCGATGAATGTTGCGACGCTGGCCCGCTCATGCGGCACCCACCCGCTTGCGCATGAACACGCTGTTCGGGTCTTCCGCGTAGTCGCCGAAGGGGCCGCAGCGGCAATAGCCCAGCCGTTCGTACAGGCCGATGGCTTCGTGCTGCAGATAACCGGTCTCCAGCGTGAACTCGGAGACGCCACGGGTTTGCGCCTCGGCCTCCAGCAGGGCCAGCAGCGCACGGGCGATCCCCTGCCCTCGATGACTGGGCAAGGTGTACATCCGCTTGAGCTCTCCGTATTCGGGCCCGACGACGATGGCCCCGCAAGCGACGGCAACGCCCTGCCCGTCCCGCGCGACGGCAAACAGCACGTTGGGCTCGGACAGCGCCGCCATGTCGATGCCGTGATGGCTCTCCGCCGGATACAACGGGATCTGATAGGCATCCAGCGCTTCAATCAGCGCGATGACCTCCGGCTGGGCAGCCGGTTCGAGCGAAACAGTGATGGCGGTGGGCATGGCAGCCGGCGCACGGGCGATGGCGCCCGGGGATGCGGGAATGAGGTGGGGCGGAGTCTAAGGGGTTTCGGTGACCGGCATCAGGCCGGGGCGGCGGGGCCGAGCAACGATTCGTAGACTGCCAGATCATGGTCGGAGAAGCAGCAGAAGGTGACGTCCAGGTTCGTCGGGCCGGCTGGGTCCATCGGGTCGGCCGGGCTCGCCTCCAGCCAGGCCCTCACTGTCGCGACCGCCACCTGGGCGGCCGCCTCCACCGGGTAACCGTAGGAACCGGTGCTGATGCTGGGAAATGCGATTGAGCGGATGGCATGAGCCCGCGCGAGATCCAGGCTGCGGATGTAGCAGCTGCGCAGGAGCTCTGGCTCGCCATCGCGGCCGCCGCGCCAGACCGGTCCCACAGTGTGAATGATGTAGCGCGCCGGCAGTCGAAAGCCGGCGGTGATCTTGGCCTGCCCGGCCCGACAGCCGTGGAGCTGTCGGCAGGCTTCCAGCAATTGGGGGCCTGCCGCTCGGTGGATGGCGCCATCCACGCCGCCGCCGCCAAGCAGCGACGAATTCGCGGCGTTGACGATCGCGTCCACGTCGAGCGTGACGATGTTGGCGCGGCGCGCTCGCAGGGTGCGATGTGAGTGCATGGTGATCTCCGTCCAGGCCCTTCACTGTTCGCCGCGAGGGCTGAAGGTGCGCGGAAAGAAAACCGGCAAGGTGCGATCCTTCAGGCGATAGCCCATGGGGGGCCGGTAAGCGGAGCTTTCGACCACACCCGCTTCCTCCAGGAAATCAACGGCCAGCATCCGCGTGCGGAATCCACTCTTGTCGACGGGCCGCCCGAGGACGATCTCGTACATCTTTTGCAGCTGCGGCAGTGTGAACGGCTCGGTCAGCAGAAAAGCGGGGAGCGAGGTGTATTCCACCTTGCTGCGCAGGCGGTCCACGGCGGCACGAAGAATCTCGTCGTGATCAAACGCCAAAGAGGGGGACGCGAGGACCTCATCGGCATCGAACCAGTTCACGTCCGCAGCATTCGCGCCTTTGGACAGTTGCACGGCTTGAGCCGGCATCAGGGCAAAGTACGCATGAGTGGCGGACCAGCCGCGTGGGTCCCGGGTGGCACTGCCCCAGCTGCCCAGTTGCTCGAGATACGGGCTGCGGACCGAGGTCTTGTCCAGCAGCTTGCGGCGGGCACAGGCGAGCAGGTCGGCGTCCTGATCGATGTCCACATAGCCGCCGGGCAGCGCCCACTGACCGGGGAACGGCTCGCCTCGGCCGGAGGGGCGCTGCACCAGCAGCACTTTCAACGCTTCGTCCAGGACGGTGAAGATGACGACATCCACCGTGGTGAAGGGGCGGGGGAAGTCGGAGGGAGCACTGGATTTGGCCATGGTGGACTGTTTTCGGGAATGGGGCGCGACCGCGTCAATGCAAAGGACAACTTGCCTGGGCGCCTAATTCGTTGTACTGTACATCTTTCATAAGACGTTCAGAACAACTACTCCATCGCCATCAATTCCGATGCTCGGCCAATGGCGTCTGGTTGGTGGATGGTGTGCCACCGGAGTTCATACAGCCAGGCGCCTGACCTGGGCCAGGCGTTTCAGCCAGCCCCGCCGGCTTCCACCAATTGGTCAACGTGCCGTGCCAAGTAGCTTTTCAACGGATCAGGGCTGGTGATCCATCCCGCGACCAATCGCTGAAGCCCTGCACCCGCATCGTCAGCAAAAAACGTTGACGCGCGCAGCCAGAAAACGATGACTCGCGGCTCAGCCAGAGTTTGAGCAAGCGCCAGGAAGGTCTCCACACGGGCAGGATCGCCGGTGAGGAAGGACTGCCCACCCAGTTCCTGGGCGGCTGCATGAATCAGGGCTGGCGATTCGTAGTCGTCATACCCCTGATCACGCGGCCAAGGCATGCCGGGCTCAATGCCAGGAGGAAGGGAGCGACTCAGAAGGTCGAATGACTGTCGCAGTGTCTCTATCCGCATCGGTGTCAGCGCCTCGGAAGACAACAAAAAAGCCAGTCTCTCGACTGGCTTTTTGCGGCCCGGATGACTCCGGACAATTTGGCGGGAAGGGGGGGATTCGAACCCCCGGTAGGGGTTCGCCCTACGCCTGATTTCGAGTCAGGTACATTCAACCACTCTGCCACCTTCCCTGATTCGGTGACACACCCCTTGCGGAGTGTTTGCGTCTCGCGGGTTGACTGCGAGAAAGACCAAGAGTGTAGCAGCGTTTTCTGGCCCCGAACAAGTTTCAGCGCGTGATTGTGCGAACTCGTTCTGTGCTGATTCAACTCGGCCGCCGTCGTCACATGGCCCACGGCTTTCAAACCGCGGCGCCTTGAGCTTCAGCGCGACCTCCAGCCTCAGGCCTTCAACACCGCCTGCCCGCCCAGATACGGGCGCAGCGCCTCCGGCACCTCAATGCTGCCATCGGCCTGCTGATAGTTTTCCAGCACCGCCACCAGCGTGCGCCCCACCGCCAGGCCCGAGCCATTGAGGGTGTGCACCAGCTCGTTCTTGCCCTGCGCATTCTTGAAACGCGCCTGCATGCGTCGCGCCTGGAAGCCCTCGCAGTTCGAGCAGGAGCTGATCTCGCGGTAAGTGTTCTGCGCCGGCAGCCACACCTCCAGGTCATAGGTCTTGGCGGCGCCAAATCCCATGTCCCCGGTGCACAGCGACATCACCCGATACGGCAGGCCCAGCTTCTGCAGCACGGCTTCCGCATGACCCACCATCTCCTCCAGCGCTTCGTAGCTCTTCTCGGGGTGGACGATCTGCACCATCTCCACCTTGTCGAACTGATGCTGGCGGATCATGCCGCGCACGTCCCGGCCACCGCTGCCGGCTTCCGAGCGGAAGCACGGGCTGTGAGCCGTCAGCTTGATCGGCAGCTGGTTCACGTCCAGCACCTGGTCTCGCACGGTGTTGGTCAGCGAAATCTCCGAGGTGGAGATCAGATACTGCTCCACCGCTTCCTCATCGCCGCCACGCAGCACCCAGAACATGTCTTCCTTGAACTTGGGCAGCTGGCCGGTGCCTTCCAGCACCTCTCGGTTGACGATGTAGGGCGTGTAGCACTCGGTGTAGCCGTGCTGCTGCGTTTGCAGATCCAGCATGAACTGGGCCAGCGCACGATGCAGGCGAGCAATCGGACCCTTCATGAAGGTGAAGCGCGAACCGCTCAGCTTGGCGCCGGTTTCAAAGTCCAGGCCCAGCGGAGCGCCCAGATCCACGTGATCCCGCGCCGCAAAGCCCAGTTCGCGCGGCGTGCCCCAGCGGCGCACTTCCACATTGCCTTCTTCGCCGCTGCCCACCGGCACGCTCTCGTGCGGCAGGTTGGGCACGCTCATCAGCATCTGCGTCAGTTCCGCCTGGATGCCGTCCAGACGCTCGGCGCCCGCTTTGAGTTCGTCAGCGATGCCGCCCACTTCCGCCATCAGCGCGCTGGCGTCTTCGCCCTTGCTCTTGAGCTGGCCGACCTGCTTGGACAGCGAATTCCGCTTGGCCTGCAATTCTTCGGTGCGCATCTGCACCTGCTTGCGTTCGGCTTCGAGCGCCTTGTAGCGGTCCACGTCAAGATAGGGCTGCGGATTCTTGCGGGCCTGCAGACGCGCGATCACGGCGTCCAGGTCCTTGCGCACTTGGGTGATGTCCAGCATGGGAGTTCTCTTCGATGTTCTTGGATGCTCAGGGCGACGCGCGATGCCTTGCACCGCGCGCCAGGGAGAGGTCAGGCCCGGAACGGACCGGTGTCCGCCGCACGGGCGCCAGCAGCGATCAAGATCGTTCGCTGGTGACCTCGGCCATGGACTTGTCGCCCAGGCCCATCGGCAACGGGAAGCGCACATGCTCCTCCACGCCGGGCAGCTTGCGCACGGTGGTGGCGCCCAGCTGACGCAGCCGGTCGATGACGGCCTGCACCAGCACATCCGGCGCCGAGGCGCCCGCGGTGAGCCCCACCTGGCTGCGGCCGTCCAGCCATTCAGCCTTCAGGTCTTCGGCCGCATCCACCATGTAGGCGGGCGTGCCCAGCCGCTCCGCCAGTTCGCGCAGTCGGTTGCTGTTGGAGCTGGTGGGGCTGCCCACCACGATCATCACGTCCACCTGCGGCGCCAGCACCTTCACCGCGTCCTGGCGGTTCTGAGTGGCGTAGCAGATGTCCTGCTTCTTGGGCTCGCGCACCAGCGGGAAGTGACGCTTCACCGCCAGCAGGATCTCCGCCGCGTCGTCCACGCTCAGGGTCGTCTGCGTCACCACCGCCACTCGCGAGGGATCCTTCACCTGCACATGCGGCACATCCGAGGCTTCTTCCACCAGGTAGATGCCGTCCCGCAGCTGGCCCATGGTGCCTTCCACTTCGGGATGGCCCTTGTGGCCGATCATGATGAATTCGTAGCCCTCGCGGTGCAGCTTGGCCACTTCCACATGCACCTTGGTGACCAGCGGACAGGTGGCGTCAAACACCTGGAAGCCGCGATCCGCCGCTTCCTGGCGAACCGCCTGGCTCACGCCGTGGGCGGAGAACACCAGCGTCGCGCCGGGAGGCACGTCCGCGAGGTCTTCGATGAAGATGGCGCCCTTGGCCTTGAGGTCGTTCACCACGTAGGTGTTGTGCACGATCTCATGACGCACATAGATGGGAGCGCCGAACTTCTTCAGCGCCCGCTCGACGATCTCGATGGCCCGGTCCACCCCCGCGCAGAAGCCGCGCGGTTCAGCCAGGATGATGTCCTTGTTCAACTGCATGTCCGCTCCGCTCACAACACACCGATCAGTTGCACTTCAAAGCTCACCGGCTGGCCGGCCAGCGGATGGTTGAAGTCGAACAGCAGCCAATCCGCGCCCACTTCCCGCACCACGCCCGCATATTGCCCCTGGCCGTCCGGCGTCGGAAACTGCACCACATCCCCCACCTGGTACACCTCGGTGGGGTCCCCCAGCTCGCGCATCAGGCTGAGCTTCACCCGCTGCATCATCTCCGGATTGCGTTCACCGAACGCCTCGCCCGGGCCCAGTTCCAGCACGGTGCGGCTGCCTTCCGCCAGCCCGATCAGGCGGGCTTCGATTGCGGGCGCAAGCTCGCCGGTCCCCAGCGACAGCGTGGCCGGCTTGTCGTTGAAGGTGTTGATCACGTCCTGGCCATCCGGGCCGGTGAGCCGGTAATGCAGGGTCAGGAACGATCCAGGTTGGACGAGGTTCACAAGTCAGGGGTATTTTGGGAATCGAAGCCGGATTTTAGGCTTGAGCGCTGCCCAACTCCCGAGAGCGCTTCAGATGACCCTCGCCAGCCTGCCCCTCGACGCCCGTCCGCGCGAAAAACTGTTGTCCCGCGGCCCCGAATCCCTGTGCGACAGCGAACTGCTGGCCGTGCTGCTGCGCACCGGCCTGCCCGGCCAGTCGGTGCTGGCCCTGGCCCGCGAGCTGCTGGACCGCTTCAACGGCCTGGCAGGCCTGCTCCGCGCCGATCCCAAGGACCTGGCCGAGCTGCGCGGCGTCGGCCCCTCCAAGCAGGCGATGCTCGCCGCCGTCATGGAGCTCGCCCGCCGCGGCCTGCGCGAAGGCCTGTCCGACCAGCCGGTGTTCGAATCGGTGGACGCCGTGCGCACCTACCTTCGTTTGCAGCTCGACGCCCTGCCCCACGAGTGCTTCGCCGTGATGTTTCTGGACGTCCGCCACCGTCTCATCCGTATGGATAACATGTTCCGGGGTACCCTATCCCATACCATTGCGTACCCCCGCGAAGTGGTGAAGCGCGCGCTGGCCCTGGAGGCCGCGGCGGTGATCCTGGCGCACAACCATCCGTCCGGCCATGCCCAGCCGTCCGAGGCCGACATCCGGCTCACACGGACGCTCAAGCAGGCGCTGGCCCTGGTGGAGGTGTCGGTGCTGGACCATTTTGTGGTTGGCGCGGGGCAAGCTGTCTCCATGGCCGAATTGGGTTTGTTGTGAATGATCGCCTGCGCAGCCTGCAAGACCTGCAGACCCTGCACCGAGAACTTCGGATCCGCCAACGGGCGGAAGAAGAGCGTCGCGAACGTGAGGCGGCGCAGGCGCGTCTGCGCGAGCAGGAAGCTCGCATCTTTGAACTGACCGTTGGGCCGGTGGTGAAGATGCCGCAGGCCAATCGTGTGCTGCTGCAGCCGGGCCGGCCGTCACCGGAGCCGGTGCAGCGGATGCTGGACGAGCAGGCCGCCTGGAAGCAGGCCCTGTCCGACGATTTCGATGTCGATTCCTTGCTGGAAACCGACGAAACGCTGTCCTTCCGCCGGCCCGAGATCACGCAGGAGTCGGTGCGCAAGCTGCGCCGCGGGCATTGGGCGCTGCAAGGGCAGATCGATCTGCACGGCCTGCGCCGCGATCAGGCGCGTGAGGCTCTGGGCCAGTTCATCCACGACAGCGCCCGCCGCGGTCTGCGCTGCGTGCGGGTGGTGCATGGCAAGGGCAACGGCTCCCCGGGTCGTGAGCCGGTGCTGAAAGCGCGCGTGCGGCGCTGGCTGGTGCAGAAGCAGGAGGTGCTGGCCTTTGTCCAGGCCCGCGCCAGCGATGGCGGCAGCGGCGCCCTGATGGTGCTGCTCAACGCCACCTGACCCGCTTCAATGCAGGGTCATGCTGACCTGCGGATGGAAGCTGGAGGTGAAGACGTGCAGCAGTTGCTCGGGCCTGAAAGCGCCGACGGCGTCCGCGCCCTGCCAGTGGGTGTCAATGGCATGTTCCAGGCCCTTGAGCACGCAGAAGGACATGAACGCGCCTTCCGCCTCCTCGCTCTCCATGTCCACCAGCTGCAGACGCAGGCAGGCGGAGCGCAGGAATTCCAGCATCAGCCGCGGATTGGAGGTGTTCGGGCACTGCCCGGCACAAATCTCGATGTCCTGACGCGCGTCCTCGGACAGCCACAGCTGGCCGTCTTCGATGCGGACATGGAGCAGGTCGGGATTGGCATCGATGCCGACCACATCGTCGTCATACGGTTGGAACATCATGGGCTCAACGGTAGACGATGGCGGGGCCGCCGTGTTCACCGCCCCCCCGACGGGAAGGCCGCCCCTGTTAGAAATGCACGCGTCAGAACACCTTGCGGACCGGCGGCGCCTGGTTGACCATCCAGTCGGCGGTGTTGCCGAAGGCAGCGGCGAGCCGCTCCTGCAGGGTGTCGTCCAGACCGCATTCGGCCATCGCCTGCTTCATACAGGCCATCCACTGATCGCGTTCGACATGGCCGACGCGAAATGGCATGTGCCGCGCACGCAGCCGCGGGTGGCCGAATTTCTCGACGAAGTAGTCGGGCCCGCCCAGCCAGCCACAGAGGAACCAGAAGAGCTTGTCCCGGGACCCGTCCAGCGTCGTGGGATGGACGGAGCGCAGTTCGGCATAGCCCGGCTCCAGGTCCATCAGGTCGTAAAAACGATCCACCAGGCGGCGCACCGCCTCTTCGCCGCCCACCCACTCGAAGGCGGTGGCCGGGGATGTCTTGCCGCTCTCACTCATGCTCAGGTCGCGCCCGCTTCCGTCAGGCCTGCGCAGCGGCCCGCTGCTCCAGCAGCTTGGTCGCGAGCGCCCGGACGGCCTGGGCCGCATCGGATCCCGGATAGTGCTCCAGCAGCAGTTGTCGCTTGAGCACCGCCTGACGCACCATCTGGTCGTTCTTCACTTCCGCCAGCAGTTCCAGCTTGAAGGTCTGTCCAGGCGTGGGGCCGACGAAGCGCTGCAGCACCTGCTGCAACTGACCGCAGATCAGCTTGCCCTCGCCAGGCCGATTGGCCTGATTGATCACCAGTCCCACATGGCGCCGGTTCTGCTGGGTCGCCAGCACCTTGATGGTGGCGTACGCATCCGTCAGCGAGGTCGGCTCCGGCGTGGCCACCACCAGCACATCATGCGCCATGGACACGGCAAACAGCACCACGTCCGAAATACCGGCGCCGGTGTCCAGAATCACCCAGTCAAAGCGCGGGCGCACCACTTCCAGGATGTGCAGCAGCTTGTCGCGCACATCCGGCGTCAGCCGCGAATACTCCACCATGCCAGAGCCCGCCAGCAGCACATGAAAGCCCCCCGGGGCCGGCAAAATCGCCTGCTCCAGCGTGCAGCGCTCGGTGAACACATCGTGCAGGGTCAGCTTGGGATGCAGGTTCAGCACCACATCCAGGTTGGCCAGGCCCAGGTCGGCGTCCAGCACCAGTACGCGGTCTCCCCGCGCGGCCAGCGCCGCCGCCAGATTGGCGGATACAAAAGTCTTGCCCACCCCGCCCTTGCCGCTGGTCACGGCCAAGGTACGGGCGCCTCCACGGGCGGGTCTTGCAGCAGGAGCTGTTGTCATGCTCATTCACTATCCTGTTGCGTTACGGCGAACAACATGCCTTTTTCCTCTGCCGACACCAGGGAGTCGATATGGCTCTCCAGACAGGCACGATTGCGACCCTCGGCCTTGGCACGGTAGAGCTGACGGTCCGCCCGCTCCGTCCACAACAATGCGGAAGACCTGACCCACTGCGGCGCAAACGCTCCTCCGATACTGATGGTGGTGGTCAGCGGCGCCGCCTGCCCCACCTCGACGGTCAAACTCGCCACCCGTTCCCGGATTCTCTCCGCGACGGTCACCCCGTAGGTGGTCGGGCAATTGGGCAGGATGATGGCGAATTCCTCGCCGCCGATCCGGGCCACCGTGTCCATCGGACGCACCATCTGGCTGATGGACCGGGCCACCGCACGGATGACCTGGTCGCCGGCCGCATGGCCGTGGTTGTCATTAATGGCCTTGAAATGGTCGATGTCCAGCACCAGCAACAGGGCCGGTTCACCGGAGCGGGCCACGCGGTCCAGTTCGCGGTCCAGCGCCATCTCAAAGCTGCGTCGGTTGACCAGTCCGGTCAGCGCATCCTTGCTGGAGAGGTCACACAACGCGTCCAGGATGCCTTGCAACCACACTTCCGTGTAGGGCTCGGCATCCGGAAGCATGGCTCCAGCCTGCTGCAGCAACTGCAGGGCCAGTTCCAGGCGCAGCGCATGCGCTGGGATGAGACGGGGCGGTTGATCCAAGGCGATCCGGAAGGCACGAGGGAGATTCCGAAAAACAGTCTAGCAGTGCATCCCCCCAGGGTGGGATCAAAAAAAGGCCGCAGAGTCCCACCTCTTTCACACATCTTTTTACGGTCTAGCGCTCAAACTATCGATTGCCGACAATGGCGTTCACCATAACGGGGTTGATTGGTTGTTTTTGACGACCCCTTGGTGCTACGGCATCCCTAACACTTAAGAAGTTTTGCCCCATGCGCCCTGGACCCACGGCTCCAGCCTCCCCCGTTGAGGCGATCGACCATGAATTCAGTTTCAGCCGGGCGGACTTTGACCGTGTCCGGCAACTGATCTATCAGCACGCCGGCATCAGCTTGCACGACGGCAAGCATGCAATGGTGTACAGCCGGCTGTCGCGGCGGCTGCGGGACACCGGCCATCGATCCTTCGCCAGTTATCTGGAGTGGCTGGAAAGCGTCACCGGCCCACAGGCGGATCAGGAATGGCAGGAATTCGTCAATTGCCTAACCACCAACCTGACGTCCTTCTTCCGGGAAGAGCATCATTTCCATTCCCTGACGGATGATCTGAAAACGCTCACCGGCAAACCCATCCGGATCTGGTGCTGCGCGGCATCGACCGGAGAGGAACCCTATTCCATCGCCATGACCTGCCAGGAATCGCTCGGCGGGAGTTCCGGCGTGCAGATCATTTCCAGCGACATCGACACCAACGTGCTCAACACGGCACGCCGCGGGGTGTATTCGGCGGAGTCGCGGGGACTATCTCCTCAGCGCTTGCGGCAATTTTTCCTGCGCGGCACGGGTGCCAACGAGGGTCGGATCCGCGTGAAGCCCGAATTGGCGCGCATGATCGAGTTCCGGACGCTGAACCTGATGGACGCGCAGTGGTCCCTGGGGGAGCCGTTCCATATCGTGTTCTGCCGGAACGTCATGATCTACTTTGACGCTCCGACGCAGCGCAAGGTGCTGGAACGCATTCACCGGGTGATGCGTCCGGGCGGCCTGCTGTTTGTGGGGCACTCGGAGAATTTCACCGAATCGCGCGACCTGTTCAAGTTGCGCGGCAAGACGATCTACGAGCGGGTCGGCTGACCAGCCAGTCCGCTGCGTCCAGGTTTTTGATGTACCACCCTTTTGGATTGTTGACCTCATGAGCATGCCCAACGCCTCTCAAGCCCTGCTCAACAGCACGGCGCTGGCCAGTGCCGGTGCGGCACGGGTGGCCCAGCTCAAGACGCAATCGCGCAAGCAGGGAGAAGCCTCGTTCTTCTTCTACGACGCCCATTTCAAGAATGCGGCGGTGAAGGTGCTGCCGGGCGAGTACTTCGTGGACAACGAAGATCTGCTGGTCATGACCACGCTGGGGTCCTGCATCGCCGCATGCCTGTGGGACCGCCATGCGCAGATCGGCGGCATGAACCATTTCATGCTGCCGGAAGGTCAGGGCGACTCCGGCCGCTACGGCTCCTTCGCAATGGAACTGCTCATCAACGAAATGATGAAGCGCGGTGCCAGCAAGGGGCGGATGGAAGCCAAGATCTTCGGCGGTGGCGCGGTCATCGCCGGCATGAACACCATCAACGTGGGCGAGCGCAACACCAACTTCGTGCTGGACTACCTGAAGACGGAACGGATTCCGGTGGTGTCCAAGGACGTGATGGATGTCTACCCCCGCAAGGTCTGCTTCCTGCCGCGCAGCGGCAAGGCCATGGTGAAGCGCCTCGCGGCCGCCAACGCGGACGCACTGGTGCAGCAGGACAAGGCCGCTGCGCAAAAGGCACAACCTGTGGCCAGCTCGGGCGGGTCGATCGACCTGTTCTGACCTGGCTGCCGTATCGAGGAGTAATAAGAAATGGCCAAGACCACCGTCGTCGTGGTGGACGATTCCGCCCTGGTGCGCAGCATCCTGACCGAGATCATCAACCGACAGCCGGACATGCAGTGCATCGGCGCGGCGAGTGACCCGCTGGCGGCGCGGGAGATGATCCGCAACCTGAATCCAGACGTGATCACGCTGGACGTGGAAATGCCCAAGATGGACGGGCTGGATTTTCTGCAGCGGCTGATGCGGCTGCGTCCGATGCCGGTGGTGATGGTGTCCACGCTGACCGAGCGCGGCGCGGAAGTCACGCTCAAGGCGCTGGAACTGGGCGCCGTGGACTTCGTGGCCAAGCCGAAGATCGGTGTGGCGGACGGCATCCGTGCCCTGGCCCAGGACATCACCGACAAGATCCGCATTGCCGCGAAGGCGCAGATCCGCCGCCTGCCGCCCGCGCCCACCTCTGGCGCCGTGGGCGCCGCCGCAGCGCACAGCACCGCGGCCGCCCGCCCGGCAGCGCCGATCGCCAGCCTGGGCCGACTCTCCACCGAGAAGATCATCTTCATTGGCGCGTCCACCGGCGGCACCGAAGCCACCAAGGACGTGCTGATCAATCTGCCGGCCGACTGCCCGGCCGTCTGCATCACCCAGCACATGCCGCCGGGCTTCACCCGCAGCTATGCCGCCCGCCTGGACGGCCTGTGCAAGATCCGGGTCAAGGAAGCGCAGGACGGTGAGCGGATCCTGCCCGGTCACGGCTACATCGCCCCGGGCGGCATGCACTTCAGCGTGGAGCGCTCAGGCGCCAACTACATCGCCCGGGTGCAGGACGGTGAACCGGTGAACCGACACAAGCCTTCGGTGGAAGTGCTGTTCCAGTCGGCGGCGCGTGTGGTGGGCCAGAACGCCCTGGGCATCATGCTGACCGGCATGGGCGCCGATGGCGCCAAGGCAATGAAGGTCATGAAGGATGCCGGCGCCTACAACCTCGTGCAGGACGAGGCCACCTGCGTGGTCTTCGGCATGCCGCGCGAAGCGATCAATGCGGGCGCGGCCGATGAAGTGCTGCCGCTGCAGCAGATCGCGCCGCGCCTGATCGAGCGACTGCGCAGCACGGCGGGGATGTCGCTGAACCGGGTCTGATCGCTTCAGGACGCCAGAAACAGCGCCTGCAGATCGCTCAGGAAATCGAAGCCCAGGGGCGTCGGCCGGATCACGGCCGGGTCCGGATCCAGCAGGCCCTTGGCGCGTCCCTGTGCCATCGCCTGCGCAATGCTGGACGGCGGCAGACCGGTGCGCTCCAGGAAACTCTGCATCGACACCCCGTCCTTCAGACGCAGCGCATTGAGCATGAATTCGAACGGCAGCTCCGACCGGGCCACTTCGTTCTCGTTGGACACCGCCTGCCCTTCCATCGCCTTGGCCATGTAGGTGGCGGGATCGCGCCAGCGCACCTGCCGCAGCAGGCGATGGGCAAACGACAGCTTGCCATGCGCCCCGGCACCAATGCCGAGATAGTCGCCAAACTGCCAGTAGTTCAGGTTGTGCTGGCAGCGGTGCCCGTCACGGGCGTAGGCGGACACTTCATACCGCGACAGTCCCTGGATGGCGGTGCGGTCGGTGATCAGGTCCAGCATGTCGCTGGCCAGGTCCGGATCGGGCAGATGCTCCGGCGGCTGATTGGCAAAGCGCGTGTTGGGCTCGATGGTCAGGTGATAGACCGACAGGTGCGGCGGCCGATAGGCCAGCGCCTGATCCAGGTCCTTCCCCAACGCCTCAAGAGTCTGTCCCGGCAGCGCATACATCAGGTCGATGTTGAAGGTGTCGAAGGCACGCGACGCTTCTTCGATGGCCGCATGCGCCTGCGCACTGCTGTGCACCCGGCCCAGCGCGGCGAGCTGCGTATCGTCGAAGCTCTGCACGCCGATGGACAGCCGCGTCACCCCCGCCTGCGCAAAGCCGGCGAAGCGCTCGCGCTCGAAGGTGCCGGGATTGGCTTCCATCGTGATCTCACAGCCCGGCTCCAGCGGCAGACGCGCGCGCAGATCGGAGATCAGCTCGGCAATCTGCGACGGCTTGAACAGGCTGGGCGTGCCCCCCCCAATGAACACCGAGATGACCGGACGGCCCCACACCAGAGGCAGCGACGCCTCAAGATCGGCTCGCAGCGCCGCGAGATAACGGGCCGCCGTCTCGTCGTCCAGCTCCTTGCCGGCGCGGAACTCGTGCGAGTTGAAGTCGCAATACGGGCATTTGCGCAGGCACCAGGGCAGGTGCACATACAGCGAGAGCGGCGGCAGCGCAGACAGGCTGAGCGTGCCGGGCCGCATCATGCGGATGATGTCAGCCAAGGTGCCAGGCCTCGCGCATCTGCCGCAGCAGGTCTTCCGACGCGAGCGCGCGGTGGCTCAGCCGGTTCTTCTGCTCGGCCCCCAGCTCCGCCACACTCTGACCCAGAGACGGGATGAACATCAGCGGGTCGTAGCCGAATCCCGCTTCACCGCGTGCAGCCGTGAGGATCTCGCCGTTCCAGCGCCCCATCGCAATCAGCGGCTCCGGATCGGTGGCCGAGCGCACGGCCACCAGGGCGCAGACAAAGCGCGCACGGCGGTCGGTCTGCCCAGCCAGCTTGTCGAGCAGGACGCGGTTGTTCTCCGCATCGCTCTTCTCAAAGCCGAACAGCGTGGCGTAGCGGGCCGACAGCACGCCGGGCGCGCCGCCCAGGGCATCGACGGCCAGGCCGGAATCGTCGGCCAGCGCCGGCAAGCCGCTTTCGCGGGACGCGTGGCGGGCCTTGGTCAGCGCGTTCTCGACAAAGGTGTCGAACGGCTCTTCGGCTTCAGGAATGCCCAGGCTGCCCTGGGTGACGAGCTCCAGCCCGATCGGCTGAAACAGCGCCTGCAGTTCCTTCAGCTTCTTGGCATTGTTGGAGGCCAGGACCAACTTCATCGCTTGCTCGTCCCGGCGGACTCAGAAAAGACCCAGCGCCTGTCGCTGCGCGACCAGCAGGTCACGAATGCCCTTTTCGGCCAGGTTCAGCAGCACATCCACTTCGGCGCGGGTGAAGGCCACGCCTTCGGCGGTGCCCTGCAGTTCCACGAAGTGACCGGCGCCGGTCATCACCACATTCATGTCGGTGTCGCAGGTGGAGTCTTCCACGTATTCGAGATCCAGCAGTGCCTGCCCGTCCTTGATGCCGACGGAGATGGCGGCCACCGCATCCAGCAGCGGCGATTCGCTGATCTTGCCTTCCGACAGCAGGAAGCTCACCGCGTCAAAAGCGGCCACATAGGCCCCGGTGATGGCCGCCGTGCGGGTGCCGCCATCGGCCTGCAGCACATCGCAGTCCAGCTGAATGGTGCGCTCGCCCAGCTTCTTCAGATCAAACACCGAGCGCAGTGCGCGGCCGATCAGGCGCTGGATTTCCTGCGTGCGGCCGGTCTGTTTGCCGCGGGCGGCTTCGCGGTCGCTGCGGGTGTGGGTGGCGCGCGGCAGCATGCCGTATTCGGCCGTCACCCAGCCTTCGCCGGAACCCTTCTTGTGCGGCGGCACCTTTTCTTCGACGGACGCGGTGCACAGCACCTTGGTGTCGCCGAACTCGATCAGCACCGCGCCTTCAGCGTGGCGGGTGTAGTGGCGGGTGATGCGAACCGGGCGCAGGGCGTCGGCCGCGCGCCCTTGCGGGCGGCTGGCAATTGCGGTCATGGAATGTTCCTTCAGCGGGGTTTCTTGCCAGCGCGACGAATGGCGTCCTGGATCTCGCGCACGGCGCTGTCGATCTCGGCTTCGTCGAGCTGTTCCTGGCCCGCGCCCTGGATGGTGGACGCAAAGCCCTGGTCGTCCAGGTCCTGGGTGGAGATGGAGTCGGGCGCATCGCCCTCCCCTTCCCACTCCACGGCCAGCGCGGTGACGTTGTCACTGCGGGCGCCGGCCTGGCGCAGCGCCTGCTCGACCAGCTCCGGCACGGCATCGGCCACGGTGCGGGCTTCAGACAGCAGGCGCAGGATGTCGGCATCGCTGACCGAGCTCCACAGACCGTCGGAGCACAGCAGCATGCGATCGCCGTTTTGCAGCAGCACCGGACCGTTGACGTCGATCATCGGCTTGCCCGGGCTGCCCAGGCAGGTGAACAGGACGTGGCGGTTGAAACGCTCGGCGCCCGTGGCATGACGGCCCAGGGCTTCCTGCAGCTCGCTGTAGGAGTGGTCCCGGGTGCGGGCGATCAGCTCGGTGTCTCGCGCCAGGTACATGCGGGAGTCGCCGCAGTGCGCCCACCAGATCTGACCCTGTTGCATCACCGCCACCACGACGGTGGTGCGCGGCGTGTCGCTCATGCCGCGCTCGGCGGCATAGGCGAGCAGCTGCTGGTGAGCCAGCAGGACAGCGGTTTCCAGGAACTGGGTCGGATGCGGCAGCACCGGCTGCGCATCGCGTTGATACAAGGCGGCGACGTTCTGCAGCGCCATATGGGCTGCGACTTCGCCGTCGGGATGGCCGCCCATGCCGTCGGCCAGGGCAAAGAGACCGGACTCGCGGGTATAGCAATACCCCATGCGGTCTTCATTCTTTTCCCGGCCGCCACGGCGGCTGACCTGATAGACGGAAAACCTCACGCCTTGGCTCCGGTCTTGAGGTTTTCAAGCTGCAGCTTCAGCCGTTCGCTGAAACTGAGCTTGGTGTAGCGACGCTCGGTCTCCCGCGACAGTTCCTTCTGCAGCGCAAACACGCTCTGCGGACGGGTCAGCGGGTCCAGCGACATGCACCATTCGGTCACTTCCAGCAGGTTGTCCGAATACACATTGCGCAGGCGCGAGAGGCTCAGGCCCAGGCGGTCCTTCTCCAGACGCTGAGGGGCGTCGTTGGGCGGATAGCCCTGCATGCACGCATAGATGCAGGCGCCGATCGCGTAGATGTCGGTCCAGGGGCCCAGCGATCCGTCACGGCGGTACATCTCCGGGGCAGCAAAGCCCGGGGTGTACATCGGACGGATGAAGTTGCCTTCCTTGGACAGCACTTCGCGCGCCGCACCGAAGTCCAGCAGCACCGCCTTGTTGTCGTTGGTGATGAAGATGTTGGCCGGCTTGATGTCCAGGTGCAGCATCTTGTGCTG
>CBIHOT010000009.1:0-130432 GCA_966211495.1 uncultured Roseateles sp.
TCTACATCAACAAGGACACCAAGGTCATCACCCAGGGCATCACGGGCAAGACCGGTCAGTTCCACACCCTCGGCTGCCAGGCTTATGCCAATGGCAAGAACGCCTTCGTGGCGGGCGTGAACCCGAAGAAGGCCGGTGAGAAGTTCTCCGAGATCCCCATCTACGGTACCGTCAAGGAAGCGGCCGCCCAGACCGGCGCCACCGTGTCCGTGATCTACGTGCCGCCCGCTGGCGCTGCTGCTGCCATCTGGGAAGCGGTGGAAGCCGACCTGGACCTGGCCATCTGCATCACCGAAGGCATCCCCGTCCGGGACATGCTGGAAGTGCGCAACAAGATGCGCGCCAAGGAAGCCGCCGGCGGCAAGAAGACGCTGCTGCTGGGCCCCAACTGCCCCGGCCTGATCACCCCGGAAGAGATCAAGATCGGCATCATGCCCGGTCACATCCACCGCAAGGGCCGCATCGGTGTCGTGTCCCGCTCGGGCACGCTGACCTATGAAGCGGTCGCTCAGCTGACCGACCTGGGTCTGGGCCAGTCCTCGGCCGTCGGTATCGGTGGCGACCCGATCAACGGTCTGAAGCACATCGACGTGATGCAGGCGTTCAACGACGATCCGGACACCGACGCCGTGATCATGATCGGTGAAATCGGTGGTCCGGACGAAGCCGAAGCCGCCCGCTGGTGCAAGGCCAACATGAAGAAGCCGGTGGTCGGCTTCATCGCTGGCGTCACCGCCCCTCCCGGAAAGCGCATGGGCCACGCCGGCGCGCTGATCTCCGGTGGTGCTGACACGGCCGATGCCAAGCTCGCCATCATGGAAGAGTGCGGCTTCAAGGTGACGCGCAATCCGTCGGAAATGGGCAAGCTGCTCAAGAGCCTGCTGTAAGCGACAGGAAAAACCTGTCAAAGCCTCTGATGCGTAATTTCACGCATCAGAAGCCCGGGGGGCGGGCGCCGACAATGCGCCAGCTTCCACCGACGATCCAGGAGGGGCCGCAAGGCCCCTCTTGTCGTTTGGGTCCCCCCAACCGTTCTACACTGGGTGCGCGCCTGGCGCGACATCCGGCAGGTCTTCGCTTATGGACATGCTTCTCCACGCCCCGTTCTGGCTGGCGGTTCTCCAGATCATCGCCATCGACATCCTGCTCGGCGGCGACAACGCCGTCGTGATTGCGCTGGCCTGCCGCAAGCTGCCGCCCAAGCTTCGCACCCAGGGCATTCTCTGGGGCACTGCGGGCGCCATCATCCTGCGGGTCGTTCTGATCTTCTTTGCGCTGCAACTGCTGGCGCTGCCCTTCCTGAAGCTGGTCGGCGGCCTGCTGCTCTTCTGGATCGGCATCAAGCTGATGCTGCCGGAAGAAGACGATGACCATGCCAACATCCAGGCCAGCGACAAGCTCTGGGCCGCGGTGAAGACGGTGATCGTGGCGGACTTCGTCATGTCGCTGGACAACGTGATCGCCATCGCTGGCGCGGCCGAAGGCGCAGGCCACGGCCATCAGCTGATCCTGGTCATCTTCGGTCTGCTGGTCTCCATCCCGATCATCGTCTGGGGCAGCCAGCTGGTCATCAAGCTCATGGACCGCTACCCCACCGTCATCACCCTGGGCGCGATGCTGCTGGGCTGGATTGCGGGTACCATGCTGGTGACTGACCCGGCCCTGAGTGGCTGGGTCCCCAACCAGCCGGGCAGCAAGCCGGGCACGACGGTGGTGGTGCCCTGGCTGCAATACGGTGCCGGGGTGGTCGGAGCACTGCTGGTGCTGGGCACCGGCAAGCTTCTGGCCAGCCGCCGCCCGAAGCCGGATTGAGTCTGGCCCACACCGGCCTGTACTCGGCCTGAATCCAGGCTCCATCCGGCTTGAACCCGGCTGCCTCTGTCCACTCAAACCCGAGCACCACCATGCCATGACCGCTGCAGGGTTCTTCAAGCGACTTCTGGGACGGCCTCTTCCGCCACCGGCGGTGGAGGATCTGCCCAGCGCGCTGCAGACCACGCAGCCCATGCCCCGGTGGGCCGGATCCCGGCTGGACAATTACGAGCTCGGCCAGGAAATCGGCCGCGGCGCCATGGCCAAGGTCCATCAGGCGGTGGACCGTCGCAGCGGCGGCCCGGTCGCGATCAAGCGGCTCTCGCTGCAGCGCGAGTTTGCGCCGGAAGATCTGCTGGATGTGCGGGAGCGCTTCATCCGAGAGGCCAGCGCCGCGCAGCATCTGGAGCATCCCGACATCCTGCGGGTGCTGGATGCCGGCGAAAGCGGCGGCGACACCTGGATCGCGATGGAGCTGGTGGTCGGCCACGACCTCAGCCACTACACCCGGGACGGCCACCGTCTGCCCCTGCGCGAAGTGCTGCTGCTGGGCGCGCGCCTGGCCCGCGCGCTGCATTACGCCCACAGCCATGGCGTCGTGCATCGGGACATCAAACCTGCCAATGTCATGCTGGACCGGGCCACCGGCAGCGTGAAGATCATGGATTTCGGCATCGCCCGGGTGGCGGACGGCAGCCGCACCCGGACCGGGCTGGTCCTGGGCACGCCGTCGTACATGTCCCCGGAACAACTGGCCGGACTGAAGGTGGATGGCCGCAGCGACCTGTATTCTTTAGGCGTCATGTTGTTTCAGCTTTTGACAGGGCATTTGCCCCATCAATCGGAGTCCATGGCGTCCCTGATGCACCAGATTGCCAATCAACCCCCGCCCGACGTCCGGCTGTACCGCGCAGATCTGCCGGAATCGCTGGCGATGGTGGTGGCGTTGTCGCTCGAAAAGCGCCCGGAATTGCGCTACGCCTCCGGTGAGCAGCTCGCCCAGGACCTGGAAGCGGTGCTGGCCGATCTGCCGGTCGAGCTCGCCAACAGCAAGGGCGAGGTCGCCGCATCCCCCTCAAGTGGGAACGCCAAACGCACCGATGAGGGCGGTCCTGCCACAACCCCCCCGACAACGGGGCTGGCTTTCGAGGAAACTTTACGCCTGCGGGGTATCGCGGCGGTGCACAATCATCCTCCCCCAGACGATCCCGCCCGCAACACATGACCCTGGAGTTCTTCAGCGCGACCGACACCGGTCGAGTGCGCGACAACAATGAAGACTCGATCGCCCTGGATCCAGGCGTCGGCTTGGCCGTGCTGGCGGACGGCATGGGCGGTTACAACGCCGGTGAGGTGGCCAGCCAGATGCTGACCTCCTTCATCAAGGCGGAATTGGGTCGTTGGCTGGCCGAAGCAGGTCAGCAGGCGTCTGATGCCGATGTCCGCCGTGCGATGGACATCTGCGTGGACAACGCCAACCGGGCGATCTTCAACGCTGCCAACACCAACCCCCGTTATGCCGGCATGGGCACGACCCTGGTCGTGGCGGTGTTCCGGGAGCAGAGCGTGCTGCTCGGCCATGTGGGCGATTCCCGCGCATATCGACTGCGGGACGGCCAGCTGACCCAGATCACCAGAGACCATTCGTTACTGCAAGAGCAGATCGATGCTGGTCTGCTTACGCCTGAAGAAGCGGTGTTTTCCAGCAACAAGAATCTGGTCACACGGGCTGTGGGGGTGGAAGACACCGTCATGCTGGAGATTCACCAGCATGAACTGCAACCCGGCGACGAGATTCTGCTGTGCAGCGACGGGCTGTCTGATATGGTGGATGACGCCTCGGTGGCGCAGATTCTGCAAAGCCACTCGGACCTGCCTGAAGCTGCTCAGGCGCTGGTGGATGCCGCCAATGACATGGGCGGCAAGGATAATATTGCGATCGTTCTGGTTCGCGCGGAAAGTCGTACCAAGCCGTGGGCATGGTGGCCCTTCAGTCGTAACCACGGGCGTCGCTGAGCGCGCCATCACAACTAAAGACAGGACACGAGGTCAAAGATGGGCAAACTGGTGGTTTCGCTCGACGGTGTGGTGATCAAAGAGGTGCAGGTCACCAAGGACAAGACCACGCTCGGTCGGCGCCCCTACAACGACATCGTGATCGACAACCTCGCCGTCAGCGGCGAGCATGCCGTCATGCAGATGGTGGGTTCGGACGTCTTCATCGAAGACCTGAATTCGACCAACGGCACCTACATCAATGGCAAGGCCGTGAAGAAGCAGCTGCTCTCGCACGGGGATGTCATTGAAGTCGGCAAGTACAAGATCAAGTATCTGGTCGAAGACAGCGGCGACTACGAAAAGACCATGATCCTGCGCCCGGGCCAGACCGCGCCCAGCAGTGGTTTCGGTCTGCCGTCGTCCTTCGGCGGGCTGGGTGGCGGTGCGCCAGCGGCCACGGCTGCACCGGCGGCCATCAAGGTGCTCAACGGGCCGGCTGCCGGCCGCGAGGTGGCACTGTCCAAGGTCGTCACGACGGTGGGCAAGCCTGGCGTGCAGGTGGCTTCCATCACCAAGCGCCCCAGCGGCTACGTCTTTGCCCATGTGGAAGGCGCATCCCGCCCGGTGGTTAACGGTGCGCCCCTGGCCGCCGAATCGGTGCCCCTCAAAAACGGTGACGTGATTGAGCTGGCCGGCACCCAGATGCAGTTCATGCAGGGCTGACAGCGCTACTAACGTGCGCTGGCGCACGTTAGTCACACCCTCTAGTCGTGTCAGGCGATTGCCTACACGTGGAGGTTTTCACGCCAAGGGCGTGGGCAGTCGTAACCTGAGGCAAAAACTCGGGGAATGCCCAATTCAGCGCTTAGCAAGCGGGATGGGTGGCCCTACAGTGGGCTCATGAAGATTCGCGTGCTCGGGTGCGCCGGGGCCATGGCGGCCGGCCACAAAACCACCTCTTTCCTGCTGGACAACGATGTGCTCATCGACGCCGGCAGCGGCGTGGGCGAGCTGTCCGCGGATGCCATGGCGCGGGTCAATCACATCTTTTTGACCCATTCCCATCTGGATCATGTGCTGGCCGTCGGCCTGCTGGCGGACACGGTGCAGCGTCAACGCGCCCAGCAGGGACGTCCGGCGGTGCAGGTGCATGCGCTGCCGCAGACGCTCAAGGCCTTGAAAGACCACATCTTCAATGGCGTCATCTGGCCTGATTTCACACGGCTGCCTTCGGTGGAGCGACCGGCGCTGAGCTTCCATCCGTTTGTCGTGGGCGACCGGCTGGACCTGGGTGCGGGGCGAGAGATCGAGGTCCTGACCGCGGCGCACACGGTGCCGGCGGT
Source organism: uncultured Roseateles sp. (assembly GCA_966211495.1). Taxonomy (GTDB): domain Bacteria; phylum Pseudomonadota; class Gammaproteobacteria; order Burkholderiales; family Burkholderiaceae_C; genus Roseateles. Next base: position 5,154 of record CBIHOT010000009.1, read on the forward strand.
GGGATTCGCGGTGAATCCGGGCTCGGGTGCTCACTGGGTATTCACCGGGGACACCGGGCCCAACCCCAAGCTGTGGGAACGGCTGGCGCAGCTGACGATGTCCGATCTGGTCATCGAATGCGCCTTTGCGGATGACGAATGTGAGCTGGCCGGGATCAGTCAGCATCATTGCCCCTGCACGTTGGGGGAAGAACTGCAGAAGCTCAAGACGCCGATGCGGGTGCACATCACCCACATCAAGCCAGGCGAACGGGCCGCCGTGATGGCCGCCGTGGACGCGCTGGGGCACAGCCATCGGGTGACGGCGCTGGAGCATTTCCAGGAGTTCAGTCTGGTCTGACGCCGTAAGGTCGGCGGCGGGCAGGGCCCTGGAGCTCCCCGAATCCGGACCTGCGCCGGACGTTCACCCGGACCTTCTACCCGGATCCTCACCGCCATCGTCGCGAGAGACGCGAAGCTGGCGCCGTGGCGGGGCGGGGCGCGGTCTGGCAGGCTGCGAAGCGTTGGAAGTGCCGCAAGCATGGGGCCTAGATTGACATTTCTTGTCCCCAGTCCCGCGAAAGCGACCAACTGCGCCGATCCGTGCTGACGTAAGTTGTCACTTGCACGACATCTGCGATAAGGCTCACGGGGGCGTGCCCTGCAAAGCGTCGCGCGTGGGGCGTGGCATGACCTCTGCAGTCATGAGGGCGATCTTTTTCAGCCCTCATCCGAACAGCCCCCTCATGAAACGCTCTCAGCAAGGCTTCACGCTCATCGAACTGGTGATCGTGGTGGCCATCATCGGCATCCTCGCAGCCCTCGCCCTGCCCACTTATCTGGACTACATCAAGAAAACGCGGCTCAGCGAAGTGCTGCTGGCCCTCACGCCCCCGAAGGCGCTGATCACGGAACATGTGACCACCACAGCGAGCTTCCCGTCCGCGGCCCAGTTGAACTGGTCGGGTGCGCCCAGCGCGTATGTGGACAGCGTGACGTACACCAAGGTCAGTGACACCGAAGTCAGCATTGCAGCGACGGTGCGTGCGGGCTCGATCGCGTCGGATATTGACGGATTGAAGTTGGTGCTCACTGGCAAGCCGGGCGCGGGCGGCTTGTCCGCGGGTGTGGTGGAGTGGACGTGTTCGGGCACGATCCCTCAGCCCTATCTGGTCGCGGCCTGCCGGTCCAGTGCCTGAGGCACGGCGGCGTAACGGCTCGTTTCGGCGCGACTGACAAATTTTGGCGGGTCAGAGCAGACGGACGAACTTTGCGAGCCAGGGAGACGGAAATCGTCACCCGGTTCCAGAACTGACCTGCCAAACGTGCTGTTTTCCACGGTTTTTGAGCTCGACGGGCCCTGGCACAGCCCCTGCATTCATCAGCAGTGTCTCGACCGAACCTCCCTCCCTTTCATTCAGGAGTTTTTCTATGAAGCGCACTATCCAAAAGGGTTTCACCCTGATCGAACTGATGATCGTCGTGGCGATCATCGGCATTCTGGCTGCCGTGGCTCTGCCGGCTTACTCGGACTACATGAAGAAGTCCAAGGTTAGCGAACTGATCCTGGCTCTGTCGGCCTACAAGCAGCCGCTGCAAGAGTTCACCACCACGATGAACAAGCTGCCGACCACCGACGAACTGCCGGTCAGCGGCACCAGCAAGTACATGTCCAAGATCGAGTACACGCCAGGTACGGACACCGCGACGCTGAAGGCCACTGCCCGGAATATCGGCGAAGGCGTTGACGATAAGACGCTGAGCCTGGTGGGCAAGGTTGACAGCTCCACGATGGCTCTGGCCTGGACCTGCGGCGCGGAGGGCGACATCCCCAACAAGTTCCTGTCGGCTTCTTGCAAGCACAGCGGCTAATCATTGATTCCGCCCAAAAAGGGGAGCGTATGCTCCCCTTTTTTTATTGTTGAATCGATGACTCGAATCCGCGCGGATCGCCCATGACGTTACGCAGACTGCTGCCGGCACTTCCTCTACTGTTATGGGGTATTCCGCTGCTTCATCCTGGCTTGCAGACGGCCCACACGGCGCATGACTTTGCCCGCGTCTGTCAGCTGTTGATTCTTGCCGCGGCGGCGATCGGGCTGCTGCTCTCGACCCCTGCAAATCCCCAATGCGTGAGCCGACGAGACGGCGTCCGCTGGGGCGCGTTGCTCCTGCTGCTGGCGGCTTCCACGACCCTCTCCGCCCATCCGTTGATCGCGCTCCACGAGCTGATGATCTGGGCCGGGCTGTTCGGACTGATTCTTTTGTTGCGGCAATGCCTCCAGTCGCCGGACGCCATCACCACTTTGCTGCGGTTCACGGTGGCGGGCGTCTCCGCGCAGGCCCTGCTAGTGCTTCTGCTCCTCGCTGCCGCCATCGTCGGCGGAGGCAACATCTTTCCGTGGGAAGCGATCGTCGGCTTTGACAACCCACGCTTCCTCAACCATACCCAAACCGTCGTGCTGCCCCTGGTGGCGGTCGTCGCCACGCAGGACGCTCGGACACTGTGGCGGCGATGGGCAGCCGTCACGTTGCTCATAAGCGGAATGGTGCTGTTCATCACACTGGGACGGGCCACGATGCTGGCGCTGTTCCTCGGCCTACTGGTGGCGCTGATTGTCTTTCGCGGCCGCGCTGCCGCATACGCTTGGCGGTCTGGAGGGTGCACACTGCTGGGCATGGGCCTCATGTGGCTGGTTTACCTGCGCTGGCTGGAACCCGCCGGTCACTCCATTGAGGTGCAGGGATTAACCAGTAGTCATTTCCGCGACTACCTGCTGGGATGTGCGTTCAAGCTGTGGCGCAGCGCTCCGTGGGTCGGAGTCGGTCCCATGCATTTTGCGCACTGGTACAACGGTGAAGCTGCGAACCCACACAACATCTACGCTCAGATCCTGGCGGAATATGGCGTGATTGGCGCGATGCTCATCTTGGTGCCAGCGATTCAATGGATGATCCGTATGATTCGCACGCTTCGAGCCACGCCCGCGGTGCATGTCAGCGCAGCCATTGGCTTGGTGGTTGCATTGGTCGGCATTGCGGTGGACGGGGCGTTCTCCGGCAGTTTCGTCGAACCAGTGCCCCACTTATGGATCGCCGTATTGATCGGGCTGTGCATGGCCGCCCCCAAGGCCTTCGGCATTGAAGCATCCACCGGAGCGTCTTCCACCTCGACATCCTCGTGGACGCGTGCCCGAGTCATGCCAGCGCCACTCCTGCTGGTGCTGAAGCTGGCACTCGCCATCGCTTTGTCTGCCATGGCGGTCCAGGCACTGCTCACTTGCGCCGTCACCTCATCGCCACAGTTCGACACCTCCGGACCGGTCGACGGACGCCCGGACGTGGACAATAACAATCCTCGCTTTTGGACCCACGGCTGGTTTTGATCAAATGAATTGGCGTGTCAGATTTCAAGCGTTCGGTGTTCACCTGCTGGCCTCGGTCCTGGTGGCCGCGCTGGCAGCGGCTGTCGTGCTGCTGGTGTGGTATCCCTGGCCGTATCGCATCATCTCGGGCGGGCAGGAATTGCTGTTCATCCTGATGGGGGTGGACGTGGTGATCGGCCCGCTACTGACCTTGGCGGTCTTCAACCTCGCCAAGCCTCGCAAGGAACTTCGGCGTGACCTGTTGATCATCGTCGTGCTGCAGGTGCTGGCGCTGGGGTACGGCTTGCGGACGGTGTACCTGGCACGACCCGCCGTGTTGGCGCTTGAAGTGGATCGCTTCCGGGTCACCACCGCCAACGATGTGGTGGTCTCCGAGTTGCCCCAGGCGTTGCCGCAGTACCGCGCCCTGTCGGTGACCGGCCCCGAATTGGTCAGCACCGCGACGCCGACGAAGGAACAGCGGATGGACGCCATCATGCTGAGCATGAACGGCGCCGACCTGGGTGCACGTCCCAGCTACTGGCGTCCATGGGATGCCGCTGCCCGGGCGCAAACCGTCAAGACCGGCCAGTCGCTTGACGACTGGCTCAAGCGGAATCCCGAACAGGCGACCGCCGTCCGTGAAGCGGCCGCCCGCACCGGACGCCCGGTGGAACAACTGCTGTTCCTGCCCATGCTGGCGCATCGGACGGACTGGTCCGTTCTGGTGGACCGCTCGACCGGTGATCCGGTTGGCTTCGCGCCGATCGATCACTGATCGACACCCCCGACCGCCGTCGACATCCACCACCACCCAGCGCACCGGACCTCCGCCCGCTGGGTGTCCTCTGTCTCAGCCACCTTTGCCCGCCCCATGCCTCCTTCTTCTTCCCAGCAGCGCGCCGGGCTTTGGTTGATCGCCCTTGGCCTGCTGGTCGGCGCGGCATTGGCTCCGCTGTGCGCCTATAGCGAGCGTCCGTTGCTGTCTCTGTACAACCAGTTGCTGGCGTACGGTGGTTTCGGGCTGTGCCTGCTGGGCCTGGGGATGAAGGGGCAGACCGTCCGCCATCTCAGCAAAGACGGGGTCAGCCTCGCGCTGGCGCTGGTGCTGTTGACCGCCTTGGTCACTCCCATCAGCACGGACCTTCCTGTGTCCGTCACGCTGACGATGGTTGTGGCAGTCGCTTCTGCACTTCTTTTGGTGCAGGTCGGCGCCAATCTGTCGGGGCAGGCGCGCCAGCTCGCGTTTGCATCCCTGTGTGTGGCACTGGTGACCGCGGGCCTCGTCAGTCTGGTGGTCGCGTGGATCCAGGTCTTCCTGCCCTCGATGGCCGACAACCTGTTGGTGGCCTTGCCGGGCCCCGAAGGACGGGCCATCGGCAACATGCGTCAGCCCAACAACCTGGCCAGCGTGTTTCTGTGGAGCAGCATTGCCATCGTCTGGCTGAAGGACAGCGGGACGCTGGCGGGGCTGCTGCGACATGCTGGCGCGGCCCGGATCGCTGTTCTGGCGCTGCCGCCACTTTTCGCCGTGGGTGTGCTGCTCACCGCGTCGCGTACGGGGATGGTGGGCATGGCGCTGCTGGTCCTCTGGGCCTTGTGGGATGCTGTCGGCCGCGGGCGCGGTGCCAACCGTCTGAGTCGTGACAGCCGCCTGGGGCTGTGGCTGATGCCGCTTACCTTCGCTGTGGCCTGGCCGCTGGTCGGTTGGTGGATGGAGACCCATGGCCTGGGGTTCTTCGCCCAACAGAAGATGGGCGACCAGGCTTCGCATTCCGCGGAGCGGGTGAGGATTCTTCATGACGCCTGGATGCTGATCCTGCAGCACCCCTGGTGGGGCACCGGATGGGGCAACTTCAATTTCGTCTGGACGGTGACGCCGTTCCCCGAAGGCCATCCGCTGCTGGTCGATCACACCCACAACCTCTTTCTGCAACTGTTTGCGGAGATGGGCTTGCCCCTGGGACTGCTGACCAGTCTGCTGCTGATGTGGGGCGCCTGGCAGCTTCTGAGAGCGGCGGTCCGGGACAACGCCCCGACCAGTCTCTGTGGCCTGATGCTGCTGATCACCATTGGCGCGCATTGCATGTCGGAATACCCGTTCTGGTATGCCTACTTCCTGCTGCCCTCGGCGCTGGTGGTCGGCTGCTGTCTGCAGGCAGGTCGTGGCCCCGAGAGCATCGACGTGTCTGAAGCGGTGCGTGACGAGGTGTCGGACGCCGCCACCGACGCTGCGGCAAGCAAGGCCACGGAGCCTACCCCCGCGAGGGCCAACAGCAAACTCGCGTTCGCCGGCGTGGTCATGATCCTGGGTGCCGTGCTGGCTGCCAAGGAATATGGCGACATCCTCCGCATCTACCAGCCCAGCAGCGGTTCCGCCGAGCTGATCGATCGACTGGGGCAAGGTCAGCGATCGCTGTTCTTCAGTCTTCATGCGGACGGCGCCGCTGCGCAGGTGCTTCCGCCCGGACCGTTGTCGCTGCAACTGGCGCAGCGGGCGTCACGTCGCTTCATCGACACCCAGGTGCTGATCAGCTGGGCCAACGCCCTCCACGCCACGGGGCAGACCGACAGGGCACGTTTCCTTGCGCAGATCATCCGACCGTCACAGCATCCCGCGGCGAAGGCGTTCTTCAAGGACTGCAACGGTGCGGTGGCGGTGTCGGAGCAGCCCTATCAGTGTGGCGCGCCGACCCAGTCGTATTCCTGGGATCAGTTGCGATAAAGACGCCGCGCGCAGACGTCATACCGGCGCTCTGCGCGCACGCTCTCCTTCGCGCATGGTGGCTCACGGTCGCTCTTGAGCGCTGACCGTCGGGCGGACCCGTCCGGACCGTTTAGAGTTCCGCCTTGTCCGCCGCCCTGGATTTCACATGACGATCGAAGCGCCCACGCCCGCTCAACCACTTGCTCAACCGCCGGTATCTGGTCACCCCTCGACGCCCACTTCCTTTGCGGCCGTGGGGCGCAGCCATTGGCTGGTGCTGGTCGGCCTGCTCATCGGCGTCACCCTCGCCCCGCTCTTCGCCTTCAATCAGACGCCGTCTGCGACGCTCTACAACCAGTTGCTCGCCTTCTTCGGCTTCGGCGTGACGCTGCTCGGGCTGGCTTGCGGCGGGGTGCTCAACCGCGGCTGGCGACTGGAGCCGGTCTCCGGCGCGCTGGTGGTGATGCTGGCCGCTGCGCTCACCGCGCCCCTGCTCAACGGATTGCCCTGGTCGATTGCGCTCTCGGGCGCAGCGATGCTGTTCGGCGCGCTGGTGCTCATCCAGGGCGCTCAAGCGGTGCAGGCGGCCCACCACCATCGGCTGGTCACCCTGTTCTGCCTGGCCCTGGTCGGCGCGGGCCTGCTCAGTGCGATCGTCAGCTTCGTGCAGTTCTTCGTCCCGAGTTGGGCGGATGGGACCTTCATCGCCCGCACCGGCCTCGCCGGTCGCGCCGTGGGCAACATGCGCCAGCCCAACCATCTGGCCAGCCTGCTGCTGTGGAGCTGCGTGGCTGCGGTGTGGCTGGGGCAGGGCGGCTGGCTGGAGCGGAATCTGGGCAGCGCCCGTCGCGCGACCGTGGCGCTGTGCGGGCTGCTCTTCCTCTTCGTGCTGTGTGTGCTGTTCAGTGCTTCCCGCACCGGCTTCATCGGCGTCGGTCTGCTGGCGGCGTGGGGCCTGGGCAGCTGGTTGATCAGCGTCCGGCGGGCGGGCGCCGGCGGCTTGCGCGCCGGGCCGCGGCTGGCGCTGTCGTTCACGCCCGTGATGTTCGGTCTCAGCTGGCTGCTTGTGCGGGTCTGGACCCATGCCAGCGGACATGCCTTCGGCGCAGAAACCCGCTTGAGCGATGAAGGCGCCGGCTCGCCCTCGCGCTTGGCCATTCTGCGCAACACATGGTCGCTGCTGCAGCAGAACCCCTGGACCGGCACCGGCTGGGGTGATTTCAACTTCGCCTGGACGATGACGCCGTTTCCCGACCGCCCCGTCGCCTTCTTCGATCACTGCCACAACATGGTGCTGCAGTTGCTGGTGGAGCTGGGATGGCCGGCGGGCCTGCTGGTGGTGGGTTTGCTCTTCGCCGGATTTCTGCTGGCCTGGAAACGCAGCCTCCACGATGTCAGCGGTGCCCGCTTCTGCGCCTTCATGGTGGTGCTGATGATCGGTCTGCACAGCATGTCCGAGTACCCGCTCTGGTATGCCTACTTCCTGCTGCCCGCCGCGTTTGCTTATGGATTGAGCCTGCGGCCGATGCCCAAAACGACGCAGTTGGATGCACGGTCCGAGGCGCCGATGAACAGCGACGGCCTGCAGGCTTCGACGGGTGGAGTCCTGGCCCACAATGCCAGCGCATCCAGCGCATCCAGCGCATCCAGCGACCCCACGACCGCGCGCGGCGTGACGCGCTGGGACCTCGCGGCGCTGGGCGCGGCTGCCGTGCTGCTGGTGCCAGTGACGGTCTGGGACTATCTGCGCATCGTGCACATCTACGCACCGCCCGCGGACGCTGCGTCGCTGGAGGAGCGCATGGCCATCGGGCAGCGCTCGCCGCTGTTTGACCTTCAGGCGGATTACGCCATCGCCACGGTGGTGCCGCCGAGCGCCGAGGCGCTGGTGGCGGCCCAGCGGACTGGTCACCACCTCATCGACACGCGGCTGATGGTGGCGTGGTCCCGCTCGCTGGCCTCGGTCGGCGAGGTCGACAAGGCGCGGTATCTCGCCCAGCGTCTGAAGGAATTCCGCAATCCGGTCGGGGACGAGTTCTTCGAGGAATGCAAGGTGGCGGAGGAGACCGCGCTGCAGCCCCGTCCTTACCAATGCGACCCGCCGTCGCGGGACTACGGCTTCCGCGAGATGCGCTGAACGGCACGGGCCACCGCCGCGCCGGCGGTGCTCACACCTTCGCGACCCAGTCCCCGGACTTCCCGCCGTGCTTCTCCAGCACCCGGATTTGCTCCATCACCATGCCGCGGTCAGCCGCCTTGCACATGTCGTAGATGGTGAGCAGGCCGACCTGCACGGCGGTCAGCGCTTCCATCTCCACGCCGGTGCGTCCCAGCGTCTCCACCTGGGCGGTGCAGACGACCGCATGGGCCGCCTCATCGATCTCGAATTCAATGGCCACCCGGGTGATCGGCAGCGGATGGCACAGCGGAATCAGGTCGGACGTTCGCTTGGCGGCCTGAATCGCCGCGATGCGGGCAACCCCCAGTACATCGCCTTTTTTTGCCTCGCCTTTGACGATCAGGGCCAAGGTCTCTGGCAGCATACGGATACGGCCCGCGGCCCGCGCCACCCGGTGGGTGACTTCCTTGCCGCCGACATCCACCATGTGGGCTTGGCCTTCGGCGTCAAAATGGGTGAGAGGTGAGCTCATGGCAGTGTGGGCCCACGAGGGCAACAATTGGGAAACCAGAATGGCGCCATGATAGATCGTGGTCTTGGAGATGCCTTGAAGCGAGTGAATGCTATCGGTCCCACCCCCCGTCGCGATGCGGGGCGCGCCCCTGCACGGCTTTGGCAGCGGGGCCTCGCAGCGCTTGTCAGCGCCACGCTGCTGACGCAGTCCGTCTGGGCGCAGGTCAACCTGCCCGCGTTGGGAGACTCGGTGTCCGCCGAGGTCAGCATCAGCGCGGAGAAGAAGCTGGGCGACCAGATCATGCGCAGCATCCGGCCTGATCCGGACTATCTGGACGATCCGTTGCTGCTCGAATATGTGCAGGGCACCTTCAGCCCGCTGGTGCAGGCCGCCCGCAAGCTGGGCAACATCAGTGACGACACCACCGACCGGTTCGCCTGGGAAGTCTTTCTGGTGCGGGACAAGTCGGTCAACGCCTTTGCCCTGCCTGGCGGCTACATCGGTGTGCACCTGGGGCTGATCGCCATGACGGGCGCGCGGGATGAACTGGCGTCCGTGCTGGGGCACGAACTCTCCCACGTCACGCAGCGGCACATCGCCCGCAGCTACATCGGCGAATCGCGCAATTCGATGCTGGCGACGGCCGGCATGATCCTGGGCATCCTCGCCGCCGCGCGCAGCCGCAACACCGACGGCGTGCAGGCGGCGGTGATGGGCAGCCAGGCCGCCGCAGCGCAGGCCTCGCTGAATTTCTCGCGGGACATGGAGCGTGAAGCAGACCGTGTCGGCTTCCAGGTCATGACGCAGGCCGGTTATGCGCCAGCGGGCATGGCCAGCATGTTCGAGCGAATGGAGCAGTCCTATCACCTGATGGATTCCGGCGCCTACCCCTATCTGCGCAGCCACCCGTTGACCAGTGAACGGATCGGCGAGGCGCGGGCGCGTCTGGGCACGGCGGGCGAAACCCGTGTGGTCGGCACCACGGAACATGCGCTGATGGCGGCGCGCTCCAAGGTGCTGATGGACCCGCGGGCGGAGGCCTGGCGCTATCTGCAGGGCCTGGATGCGGGCTCGCGCCAGGGCACCCAGATGGATCAGCTGGCCGCCCGTTATGCCAGCGCACTGGCGTCGATCAAGCTGCGGGAGTTCTCACGCGCAGAGACGACATTGAAAACGGCTGATGCGATTGCCGGCATGCTGGGTGCCGACCCCGGTGCCAAACGGATGATGGTCTATCTGCATGCCGAGTTTGAACTGGCGCGCGGCAAGCCGGACGCCGGTTTTGCAGCGCTGGAGGCGCTGAAGGACGAACGGTCTCGTCCGATGATCATGATGAAGGCCGAGCTGGCCAAGGCCGATGGACGGCCTGAGGTCAAACGGGCGGCGGCCGATTCGTTGCAGACCTATCTGAGTCTGAACAACAACGACGCACTGGGCTGGCAGGAAATCGCGCCGCTGTGGCAGCAGTTGGATCAGCCTCTGCGCTCGGTGCGGGCGCAAGGCGAAGCCCGGGCGGCCGTGGGCGACATCGTCGGCGCGATCGACCGTTTGCGCTCGGCGTCCCGGCTGTCGCGGGGCCGCGATTCAGATCAGATTGAAGCGTCGGTCATTGACGCCCGCTTGCGCAGCCTGGTGTATGAACGTCGCCAGATGCTGGCGGAGATGTATCCGCGTGGCGTGCCCCCCGGCGCCGAGCCTTGACGCCGCGCGCCTGACCCGTCGAACTGACTTCCCCAGGGCCTGCCAGCCGCAACGCTGCAGGCCCTGATCTCATTCGCTGTCCGGAAACAGCCGCTCCATCAGCACGTCAATTGCCATGCCGCACAGGCTGTAGATCAGCGAGCCGATCAGCGCCGCCGGGAAGCCGGTGACGGTGAACCCGTCCAGCACCGACGCGGTCGCCCAGAACAGCAGTGCATTGATGACGAAGAGGAACAGCCCCAGCGTCAACAGCGTGACCGGCAGCGTCAGCAGCACCAGCACCGGCCGCAGCAAGGTGTTGAACAGGCCCAGCACCAGTGCCGCGATCAGCGCCGAGGTGAAGCTCTTCACCTGTACGCCCGGATAGAGATGGGCCACCAGCAGCAGGGCACCAGCCAGCAGCAACCAACGGATCAAGGTCTTCATGCCGCCAGCATACCGGGAGCCGAGCGTAGAAAAAACCGAATTGAAATCAGACGACCCATCCGCATAATCCGAACTTCCGAAAGGGGAGTAGCCACGCGGTTCCGCCGCGGCAGCGATTCGTCAATACGTTGTCCTCGGACAGCCGGACGCTGCACCTGGAGGGGATGCCTCGATCCCACCCCAGCCTTGCAAGACCTTTCGGGCGTTGGCGCCGTCCTCCCGACGTGGGGACAGGCACTGGTATCACTCGGGACGACCCTTCATGATGGGCGTCCTGCTTGCAAGGGGACTGTATGAGCACGATCGTGCCAGGTTGGCTGTGGGTGGTGTTCGTCGGCATCGTGGTGCTGGCGCTCATCGTGGACTTTGTGGTGCTGCGCAAGCAGGGCGCCCACGATGTCACCGTCAAGGAGGCGGTGAACTGGTCCATCGTCTGGGTGGCGATGAGCGTCGCCTTCATGGGTCTGCTGTGGTGGGCCGTGCGCGATGGCACCGGCAGCACCGAGGTGGCCAACACCAAGGCCCTGGAGTTCATCACCGGGTATCTCATCGAGAAATCCCTGGCGGTGGACAACATCTTTGTCTTCCTGATGATCTTCACCTACTTCGCGGTGCCCAGCGCCTTCCAGAAGCGGGTGCTGATGATCGGCATCATCGGCGCCATCGTGCTGCGCACGGTGATGATCCTGGTGGGTGGCTGGCTGATCGCGCAGTTCCACTGGGTGCTCTACCTGTTCGGCGCGTTCCTGCTTATCACCGGCATCAAGATGTGGTGGGCGGCCGGTCAGGAACCGGATCTGGAAAGCAATCCGGCTCTGAAGCTGCTGCGCAAGATCATGCCGGTGAGCAAGGACTTCGACGGTGAGAAGTTCTTCACCGTCGAGAACGGCAAGCGGCTGGCCACGCCGATGCTGCTGGTGATTGCCCTGGTCGGCCTGACGGACGTCATCTTTGCGGTGGACTCGATTCCTGCGATCTTTGCCATCACCTCCGATCCGTTCATCGTGCTGAGCTCCAACATCTTCGCGATTCTGGGTCTGCGTGCGATGTACTTCCTGCTGGCAGCCATGGCGTCGAAGTTCCATCTGCTCAGCTATGGTCTGGCGGTGGTGCTGGTGTTCATCGGCAGCAAGATGCTGTTGATCGACGTGGTCAAGATCCCGGTGCTGATCTCGCTGGGCACCGTGATCGGCATCCTCGCGGTGACCATGATCATGAGTGTGCGCACCGCGCCCAAGCTGAAGTCGGGCGAGCAGACCGGCTCCCTGAGCTGATCGGGCAGGCGCTCGCACCGGGCTCGCAAGGGCCGGTGCGGCGCCGCTGAAGTGCGTGCCGGGCGGCCTCCTGCGCCTGAAGTGCCCACGCTGAGGCGCTTTCACCTTTTGCAGCGTGTTTCCGGCTGATTTCGTCGTGTGCCCACCACGAACAGGTGCCAACACGCCCAGAAAGGCTTTGACACATCCAAATGAGAATAATTAGCATCTGCGGCTTCGGTTCCCACAGCGGAACTGACTTGCCGCCAGCCAGTCGTGGACAGGGAGGGGTTTTCGCATCAGGTGCGCAGTAGAGCGCCGATGCCAAGCCAGCCACACGCAGCCAGCAGAGCCCATCGACACATTCGACAAGACTTCGGAGCTCTTCCTTCATGGCTACGTACATCAAGAGCCGCAAGCATGCGGTGGCACCGCTGGCAGCACTGGCCGCGTCCTTCGCACTGCCCCTGGTGGCCCAGGCCGATCCGGCCCCCGCCCCGGCCGCGGCTGACACCACCCCCTCCGCCAGCAGCAGCACCTTCATGCCCACCGTGCGGGTGGATGGCACGGCGACGTCGGACTACAAGGTCGAGAAGAGCGCATCGTCCAAGCTGACCCAGCCGCTGCTGGAAACGCCCAAGACGATCCAGGTCATCCGCAAGGAAGTGCTGCGTGAGCAGGGCGCTGTGTCGCTGATGGACGCGCTGCAGAACACCCCGGGCATCACGATGCAGCTGGGCGAAAACGGCAACACCTCGGCGGGCGACGCCTTCCAGATGCGCGGCTTCTCCGCCAGCACCTCCACCTTCGTTGACGGCATCCGCGACCTCGGCGCGGTGACCCGCGACGTCTTCAACCTTGAGCAGATCGAAGTGGTGAAGGGCCCCTCCGGCGCCGATACCGGCCGCGCTGCCAGCGCCGGCTACATCAACCTGATCACCAAGCTGCCGCAGGCGGACTCCTTCATCGAAGGCTCGGCCACCGTCGGCACCTCCGAGCGCAAGCGCGCCTCGGTGGATGTGAACCAGAAGCTGGCCGAAGGCACGGCCGTTCGCCTGAACGGTGTGTGGGACGACTCCGGCGTGCCGGGTCGCGACATCGTGAAGAAGAAGACCTACGCACTGGCCCCGTCCGTGGCCTTCGGCCTGGGCACGCCGACCCGCTTCTTCATCTACTCGCAGCACATCCGCCAGAACAATCGTCCCGATGGTGGCATCCCGTCGATCGGCTGGGCCGGTTACACGCTGGCCGACTCGGTGACCGGTCCGGCCCGCACGGCGCTGCTGTCCGCGAAGAAGGTGGACACCAGCAATTTCTACGGCAGCGTCAACGACTACGAAGACGTCAAGGCCGACATGGTCACCACCAAGCTGGAGATGGACCTGGGCGGCGGCACCACCGTCCGCAACGTCTCCCGCTACGGCCGCACTTACATGGACCGGATGGTGACCGGCATCATCGGCATCACGGCCGTGACGCCGGCTGACCCGAGCACCTGGACCATCACCCGTTCGCGTCAGCACATCAACCAGACCAACGAGATCCTGACCAACCAGACCAGCCTGACCACCAGCTTCGCCACGGCCGGTTTGAAGCATGACCTGGTGACCGGTGTTGAGCTGACGTACGAAAGCCAGGACAACAAGGCGTTCAGCTCCACCGCCGCGCCTGCCGCCAACCTCTACAACCCCAATCCGTATGTGGACCTGGGCGGCTCGGTGCGCAACCCGGCCAGCGACACCTCCGGCAGCACGACCACCCAGGCGATCTACGCCCTGGACACGCTAGCCCTGACCGATGCGCTCAAGCTCACCCTGGGCCTGCGCACCGACCACTACACCAGCAAGTACGCGACCGCGACCGCGGCCTACAACGCCGGCAAGTGGGTGACCAGCTGGAACACGGCGCTGCTCTACAAACTGGCCGACAACGGCACGGTCTACGCGGCTGCGGCGAACTCCATCCTGCCTCCCGGCGGCAGCAACTTCACGCTGGCCGCCAGCGGCCAAAACGCCACCGCCTCCGACCCGCAGGAAGCCAAGAACTATGAACTCGGCACCAAGTGGGACCTGCTGAACAAGCGTCTGAACCTGACCGCCGCGCTCTATCGCAGCGAGAACGATGGCCAGGTCAGCGTGGACCCGGTCACCAACGTGGCGACCCAGGGCGGCAAGACCCGCGTCGAGGGCATCGAGCTGGCAGCGGTCGGTCAACTGACCAATTTCTGGCAACTGACCGCCGGTGTGCAGACGATGAACACCAAGCAGATCAACCAGCGCAGCGTCAACACCACGACCGGTGCCCAGACGGTGACGGATGGCGTCCGCTGGTCGCCGAAGTGGTCGGCTACGCTGTGGACCTCGTACCAGTGGGGTGACTTCACCTTCGGCGCCGGCGTGAGCCACACCGCGGTGCAAAAGCGCGTGATCACCGTGGCAGCTGCGGCCAGCACCGGCCTGCCGGAATTGCCCGCCTACACCGTGGCCAATGCGATGGCCGCCTACCGCGTCAACAAGAACGTCAACCTGCAGCTGAACGTCACCAATCTGTTCGACAAGCAATACATGTCTTCGCTGAACAATGGCGGTGGCCGCCTGAGCCTGGGAGCACCGCGCACCGCGATGCTGACCGCCAACGTCGGCTTCTGACGAAGCGCCGCCCCACGCCCGCGCACCATTCCTTCAGCCGCATGGTGTAGGGTGGCAGGCCCGTTCCGTTCCGTCGATGGGACGGGCGGGCCTGCGTGCCATTCAAGACCGAGATCGACATGCTTCTTCATATTCCCGAAGTACTCAGCAAACAGGACGTGCGCGAGATGCGCCGCCTGCTGGACGCCGCCGACTGGACCGATGGCCGCGCCACCGTGGGCGAGCAGGGCGCGCGGGTCAAGCAGAACCGGCAACTGCCGGTGGATCATCCGGTGGCCCGGCAGATCGGCGAGCACATCCAGCAGGTGCTGGCCCGACATCCGCTGTTCCTGTCGGCTGCCCTGCCGCTGCGCACGCTGGCCCCGCTGTTCAACCGCTACGAGGGCGGCGAGCACTACGGCTTCCATGTGGACGGCGCGATCATGCGGCAGCAGGGCACGACCCAGCCGCTGCGCAGCGACGTCTCCACCACCCTGTTCCTCTGCGAGCCGGAGGAATACGACGGCGGTGAGCTGGAAGTGGTGGACACCTACGGCACGCATGAGGTGAAGCTGCCGGCCGGCGACATGATCGTCTACGCCAGCACCAGCCTGCACCGGGTGATGCCGGTGACCCGTGGCGCGCGGGTCTGCTCCTTCTTCTGGACGCAGAGCATGATCCGCCAGGACTGGCAGCGCCACATGATGTTCGAGCTGGACCAGACCATTCAGCGCCTGCGGGCCACGCTGGGCGACAACGCCGAGACGACCACGCTCACCGCCCACTATCACAACCTGCTGCGCCTCTGGGCCGAGACCTGATGTCGCGAGAGCTGCCTTCTTCGTCCGCGGCCCCCGCGGTCCCTGCGGGCTCAACTGCCCCTGTGGACTCCGCTCCCGGAGCACCCCCGGGCGCTGCGCTTGCCGCCAACGCCAAGGCCAACCCCAACCCCACGGTCACAGCAGCCGCCACGGCTGCATCCACGTCCACCTCGTCTCCCGGGACGCCCGCGTCGAAGGCATCCGCGCGCGCAGCCGGCTCCCGCTCCGCCTGGCTGAAGACGCTGCACCAGTGGCACTGGATCAGCTCGGCGCTGTGCCTCATCGGCATGCTGCTGTTTGCGGCGACCGGCATCACGCTCAACCATGCGTCGAGCATTGAATCGACGCCCACCGTGGTGAATCGCCAGGCGCAGCTTCCACCGGAATTGCTCGCCGCGGTGGACCCGGAGGCCCCGGCGCCGACAACTGCTGTCACGGCCGCTTCAAGGTCACGCGCGGCGCAGGACCACAAATCGGCGGTGCCGGCCCCCGTGCGCGAGTGGCTCACCAAAACCCTCGGCCGCAAGATTGACGACCGCGACGCCGAATGGTCCCGCGACGAGATCTACCTCTCGATGCCCCGTCCGGGCGGCGACGCATGGGTGCGCATCGACCGCACGACCGGCGAGGTGGAATTCGAAGACACCGACCGCGGCTGGATCTCCTACCTCAACGACCTGCACAAGGGCCGCCATGCCGGCGTGGCCTGGAGCTGGTTCCTGGACCTGTTCGCCGTCGCCTGCCTGCTGTTCTCGATCACCGGCCTGCTGATCCTGAAGTTCCATGCGGTCAGTCGCCCGACCACCTGGCCGATCGTCGGTCTGGGCTTCCTCATCCCGGCGCTGCTGGCCCTGCTGTTCATGCACTGATTCGAGCGCAGCACGGATCCACCGCAGCACGAAACCCCCGCACACACAGCAGCAACACCGATCCTCGACAACTCCAGTCCCGCCCAGCCATCGCCAGGCTCCTGCAAGTTCCTCTTGTGAATCAAGCACCACGAACGATGACCATGAATACCTCCACCCGTCACTCTCTCGTCGCGCTGGGCGCCCTCGGCACCCTGGCCACCGGCTCGTCGGCCTGGGCCGCCACCGCGCAGCTCAAGCTCGAACTGCCGCGTCTGAACGTCGCCGAATATCACCGCCCGTATGTGGCGGTGTGGCTGGAAAAGGCCGGTGAATCCGGTCCGGCCGTGGCGCAGCTGGCGGTCTGGTACGACATCAAGAAGTCCAACAACGGGGGCACCAAATGGCTGCGCGACATGCGCCAATGGTGGCGCCAGGGCGGCCGCAACCTGACGGTGCCGGCCGATGGCATCAGCGGGGCCACCCGCGCGCCCGGGGAACAGGTCATCAGCCTGGACAACCACCCGAGCCTGGCCAACCTGCCGGCCGGAAACTACGAGATCGTGGTGGAGTCCAGCCGCGAAGCCGGCGGCCGCGAAGTGCAGCGCCTGCCGCTGACCTGGCCGATCAAATCGGCCCAGAAGTCCACGGCGCAAGGCGAGCATGAGCTCGGCGCCCTCGAATTCACCGCGAAGCCTTGAGACGGAGGAGCCCTTCCATGAACGCCATCACCCGATTCGCTGCCTGCAGCCGCGCCGTCCGCCTGTCCCCCCTCGCTCTGGCTGCCGCCTTGCTGCTGCCGCTGTCCGCCAGCGCCCACATGACCTGGCTGCTGCCCAACACCGCCAATGTCACCGGCCGCGACGGCGTGGTGTCGGTGGATGCCGCCGTGTCCGAAGACCTGTTCAACTTTGAGCGGGCGCTGAAGCTGGACACCCTGCGCATCACCGGCCCGAACGGCCAGTCGCTGGAAGCGGACAACCGCAGCACTGCCCGCCACCGTGAAAGCTTCGATGTGAAGCTCCCGCAGGACGGCACCTATCGCATCAGCAACGTCAGTCAGGCGCTGATGGGCACCTACAAGCAGGGCACCGAGACCAAGCGTTTCCGCAGCAGCCCGGCGACCCTCGCCAAGGACGTGCCGGCCGATGCGGAAATCACCTCGCTGACGATGATGACCAATCGCCAGCAGACCTTCGTCAGCAAGGAAGAGCCGGGCAAGGTGCAGTTCGCGCCCGAGGGCCAGGGTCTGGAACTGCTGCCGCTGGGTCCGGTGACCGACCTCAGCCACGGCGACAAGACCCGCTTCCGCCTGATGCTGGACGGCAAGCCGGCGGCGGACGTGGCGGTCAAGGTGCTGCGTGACGGCAACCGCTATCGCTACAAGCTGGGCGAGGTGTCGCTGAAGACCGATGCACAGGGCGAGTTCACCGTGTCGTGGACCGAGCCGGGCCGCTACTGGATTGGTGCGAGCACCGGTGCACAGGGTGGCCCGGGCGCTCCCGGCACTGCAGCCGGTGCAGGGGGCGATCGCGGCACCCGCGAAGCGCCGCTGCAACGCGCAGCCGTCAGCGCGACCTTCGAAGTCCTGCCCAAGTAAGGCGCAGGCATGAGCGCGGAGGTCCCGTCCCGGCCGATGGAGCCGCAGTCCCGCAAGCCCCAGGGTTCCGCCTGGGCGCCGCGGGTCGCCGTGCCTCACGACATCACGGGCGAGCCTCCGGCGCTCGGACAGCCGGTGCATCGTTTGTCCGGCGTGACGATGGGGACCACCTGGTCGGTTGCATTGGTGGGGCCGCCGGGGTTGCGGCTGGCCGCCATCGATGCGGCGCTCCAGCGGGTCTGCAATGACGTCATTGCCGAGATGAGCCAATGGACGCCCGATTCGATCCTCAGCCGATTCAATCGTGCAGCGTCCGGCTCGGAGCATGCATTGCCTGAAGGCTTTGCCCGGGTGCTGTCGGCGGCGCTGGACATCGCCGCGCTCAGTGAGGGGGCCTACGACCCGACCGCCGGTGAGCTCGTCGGCCTGTGGGGATTCGGACCGAGTGGCGTGCTGGCCATTGGCTCCAATGCCATCGCCAGGCCCGGCACCTGGCTTCGGCACGACGATCCAGAGTTCCGCTTGCCCACGCCCGAGCAGTGCGCGCAGGCCCATTGCGGCTGGCAGTCGCTGCGTTGGGATGCGCAGCGCCGCGTGCTGACCCAGCCGGGTCGCGCCACGCTGGACCTCTCCGCCATTGCCAAAGGCGATGCGGTGGACCGTCTCAGCGACCTGCTGACCGGTCTGGGCCTGCCGCATCATCTGGTGGAGGTCGGCGGGGAGTTGCGCGGCGCCGGCCTCAAGCCGGACGGCCAGCCCTGGTGGGTCGATCTTGAACCGCCGCAATCCGACTTTGCGCTGCCGCCGATGCGGGTGGCGCTGCACGGCCTGTCCATCGCCACCTCCGGCGATTACCGCAAGGCCTACCTCGACGCCCACGGCCAGCGTGTCTCCCACACCGTGGATCCGCGCCAGCGGCGGCCGGTGTCCCATGGCCTCGCGTCGGTCACCGTGCTGCATCCCAGCGCCATGTGGGCGGACGGCTGGTCCACCGCCTTGATGGTGCTGGGCCCGGTTGAAGGGCTGCGCCTCGCCGAGCAGCAGCAGCTGGCCGCCCGCCTGGTGGTGCGCCGGCCGTCGGGCCGTTTCGATGAGCACCTGTCTTCCGCGCTGCAAGCGCTTCTGATCTGATGGTTGTGTTGTGATGGCGTCCCGCGTGGCGATTGCGCTGCTCCTGGTCCTGCTTTATCTGATGCTGTGCGCGGCGGTGGCATGGCGGCATCGCCGACTGCAGCAGGCCGCTGCGGCCGAAGCGGCTGCACTGCTGCCGACGGCCGACGCGGGCCCGCCGGTGCTGGTGCTGCATGCCAGCCAGACCGGCCAGGCGGAATCGCTGGCCTGGCACACTGGCAAGTTCCTGCACCTGGCCGGCATGCCGGTGCGGGTGTGTGCGCTGGGGCAGGTGAGCGCGCAGGACCTGCAGGGCGCGCGCCATGCGCTGATCATCGCCAGCACTTACGGCGAAGGCGACCCGCCGGACAGCGCGGTGCCGTTTGTCCGCGATGTGATGTCGCAGACGCCGGGCCTGGACCTGCAGCATCTGCAGGTGGGCGTGATGGCGCTGGGAGATCAGACCTATGCCCACTTCTGCGGTTTCGGCCGCGCGGTGCATGCCTGGTTGCTGCAGTGCGGCGCGCAACCGCTCTTTGATCGCATCGACGTGGACCGGGAAGACCCGGCCGCCCTGGCGCAGTGGCAGCAGCGGCTGAGTCATGTGGCGGGGACAGCAGATCTGCCGGAGACGACCGACTGGTCCGGCCCGGCCTTCGAGCCGTGGCGACTGGTCGAGCGACGCCATCTCAATCCGGGCAGCCTCGGTGGCCCCGTCTTCCATCTCGCATTGGTGCCGCCCGCGGGGGAACCCTTGCCGTCGTGGGAAGCAGGCGATCTTGTGCAGGTGCTGCCGACGGCGCCGATGGCGACGGATGCCGAGCGCACCCGCCCTCGGGAATACACCATCGCCTCCTTGCCGCAGTCCGGGCGGGTTGAACTGCTGGTGCGGCAAACCCGTCGTGAGGATGGCCAGCTCGGTCAGGCCTCCGGATTGCTGACGGAGCATTTGCCGCTGGATGGCGAGATCGCCTTGCGGGTTCGCGCCCATCCGAGTTTCCGGATCGGGGATAACCAGCAGCGGCCGCTGATCCTGATCGGCAATGGCACGGGCCTGGCCGGACTGCGCGCGCATCTGCAGGCACGTGCTGCCGCTGCATCGCCGCCGGCGTGGCTGGTGTTCGGAGAACGCCAGTCCGCGCACGACGCTCACTACCGCGAAGAGATCGAGGCCTGGCAACGCAGCGGTCTGCTGCGCCACACCGACCTCGCGTTTTCACGCGATCAGGCCGAGCGACTGCATGTGCAGCACCTGCTCGCGCGGCAGTCCGATCGTCTGCGCCAATGGGTGGCGGATGGTGCCGCGCTCTACGTCTGCGGCAGCCTGCACGGCATGGCGGGCGCTGTCGATGCAGTGCTTCGCGAGGTCCTCGGCGACGCGCATGTCGACCAACTGCTGCAGCAGGGACGGTATCGGCGCGACGTCTATTGAGTTGTCGGCGGCCACCGCATTCGCGCGGCGATCCCATCAAATGATGCGAGGCCGCGACAAACAGGGGGTGCGGCGTTGACTTGAGGGCCGATTTCTCTCCCGTAAAGCCTTCTCAATGGGAGAGGGCCGCAGTACCATTGCCCGCGCAGGGTGCTCACGAGTACCGAAGGCGTCAGACCTTCACCAGGGCCCGGCACATCAACAACCCTTGATGGAGAGAATCGAAATGGCAACTGCGAAGAAGGCCGCGCCCGCCAAGAAGGCAGCACCGGCCAAGAAGGCGGCTCCTGCAAAGAAGGCTGCCGCTGCTCCTGCGAAGAAGGCTGCACCTGCCGCTCCTGCAAAGAAGGCAGCAGCAGCCCCCGCCAAGAAGGCGGCTCCTGCCAAGAAGGCCGCACCTGCGAAGAAGGCAGCCGCTCCTGCAAAGAAGCGCACGCCCAATGCGGCCTTCATGAAGGCCCTGACCCCCAGTCCCGCTCTGGGCGCGATCGTCGGCGACAAGCCGCTGCCGCGCACGGACGTGATCAAGAAGGTTTGGGAATACATCAAGAAGAACAAGCTGCAGGACGAAGCGCAAAAGCGCGTCATCAATGCCGATGCCAAGCTGAAGGAAGTCTTCGGCAAGGCCAAGGCCGACATGTTCGAGATGACCAAGCTGATCAACAGCCATCTCAAGGACTGATGGTCCGGCTGGGGAGGATCCGCAAGGGTCACCCCCCGCTTCTGGATGAAGCCCGCATCACGCGGGCTTTTTTATTGGGGGCGCGGACCCGGGCGGCACCTGCCCGAGGTCAGACGCGTCAGAGTTTTTCGAGCGCCAACCGCAATTGACGCACGTCAATCGGCTTGAGCCAGTAGTCCTGGAAACCGGCCGCGCGGGCGCGCTGGCGCTGGTCGTCCATCACATCCGCCGACAGCGCCACGCAGCGCAACTGGGCCAGCCGCGGATCGGCCTTCACCAGGGCCATCAGCTGCAGGCCGTTCATGTCCGGCAGGTTCATGTCCATCAGCACCAGGGTGGGCATCACCTGCGGCAGCATCTCCATCGCCTGGGCGCCGGTTTCCGCGATGTGCAGGACCCAGCCGGGCATCAGGCGGAACACTTCCTCCATCAACACGATGTTGATGCGGTCGTCCTCGACATACAGGACGTGGCGGGGGGCGGAGGCGTCGGACATGGCGGTGGGGAACATCTGCCCTCACGATACCAGCGAAAACCGGCAGCCGTCCGTGTTGTCCCTCACGCAGACTGCGGCACTCGCGCGGCACGCATCCTGCATTCAGGCAGTAGCCGTCGCACCGCGTCCCCCTGCACGACAGCGGGTGGCACGCTGCGCATTGTTTGCGATACCGACGCCGCGTGCGCATGTTGTTCCCGTCGATGCCAAACCCCCCGTTCTGACACCCTCGGCTGAGGGGAGACTGACCGACATACGGGGTTCGTCTCCGTACACTCGGATCACGTGCCGATACAAGTGGATACGGCGCGACACAGCAAGGTCTGACCCTGTGCAGACCGGCTGAACATAAAGATTTGATGTCGTTGGTTGTTTCCGTCGCCTTGGCCGCGTCCAGCCTGACGCTGCCGCAGTGCTCCTGGGACCGTCCCGGTGTGAACCCGTTCGTGGGGGATCTCGTGGCGGCCGTGGATCGCTATCAGGACATTCCGGCTGCCACTCGTGCCAAGCTCAAGGCGCGGATGCAGGCACGTCGGTACGACGAGATCGTCGACATCCGCCGTGACGCCATCCTCGGTTCCTATGACTACGGCCCGCAGATCCGCGACATGCATTTCGGCACCGGTCAGGTCTGCCGGTCGGTCTCCCGCGCAAAGTGGAAGGACACGGCACTCGAGCGCGGACTGGTCTATTGCGAGGACGGTCAGTGCCTGCTGGTGCCGACGGTCTGCCGCAACGTCAGCCGCATCACCCGCGGCGCACTGAAGGCCGCGGGCGCACCGGGCCGCTCGACGGAAGAAGACACCACGCCGCTGCTGTTTGATCCTCCGGCCGCGGGTGGGCCGCTGGTCGAAGGCGGGGGCGCCGGCAATGGGGATGCGGGCAGCTTCACGCAAGCCGCCGCGCTGCCCGCTCTCACGCCGAACAGCATTCCGCTCGGCGGTGGCAGCGCGAATGTGCCGCCGCCGGGCCTGGGACTGGTGCTGCTGCCTCCCGGCAGTGCGGCCTCGGAGGCGCCGACGCCGGTGCCGACACCGGCACCATCGCCGGGTCCCTCGCCATTCCCCGCGCCGGGCCCATCTCCGTTACCGACACCTGCGCCAACGCCGGTGCCTGAGCCGCAGAGCTGGATGCTGCTGGGAGCGGGTCTGCTGAGCCTGTTGGGCTTGCGCGGCCTGCGCGACGTGATGCGTCAGTCGCGGAAGCCGCAGCAACCGCCGCAGTAGCATCAGCCGCCGCAGCCGCAGCCGCAGCCGCGCCAGCGGCTGCAGTTGCAGCAGCCGGCCGACCTCACCGCCTGGATCAGCCCCGAGCCAGCAGCGGCTTCAGATAACGACCGGTGTGGCTCGCCTCGCAGGCCGCCACTTCTTCCGGCGTGCCGGCCACCAGCAGCTCACCACCGCCGGATCCGCCTTCCGGCCCCATGTCGATCAGCCAGTCCGCCGTTTTGATGACGTCCAGGTTGTGTTCGATGATGACGATGGTGTTGCCCGCATCCCGCAGCTGGTGAAGCACCTTCAGCAGCAGCGCAATGTCCGCGAAGTGCAGGCCGGTGGTCGGCTCATCCAGGATGTAGAGGGTGCGGCCGGTGTCGCGTTTGGACAGTTCCAGCGCCAGCTTCACCCGCTGCGCTTCACCGCCGGAGAGGGTGGTGGCGCTCTGGCCGAGCTTCACATAGCCCAGACCGACATCCATCAGCGTCTGCAGCTTGCGCGCCAAAGTCGGGACCGCGCTGAAGAAGCTCAGCGCATCTTCCACCGTCAGACCGAGCACCTCCGAGATGTTCTTGCCCTTGTAGAGGACTTCCAGCGTCTCGCGGTTGTAGCGCTTGCCGCCGCAGGTGTCACAGGGCACATAGACATCCGGCAGGAAGTGCATTTCCACCTTCAGCACGCCGTCGCCCTGGCAGGACTCGCAGCGACCACCCGCGACGTTGAAGCTGAAACGGCCCGCGCCATACCCCCGCTCGCGGGCGGTGGGCATTTCGGCGAACAGCTCGCGGATGGGGGTGAACAGGCCGGTGTAGGTGGCCGGGTTGGAACGCGGCGTGCGTCCGATCGGCGACTGATCGACGTTGATGACTTTGTCGAAGGCCTCCATGCCGTCGATCTCGTCATGCGGTGCGGGTTCCTGATGGCTCTGATAGAGCTTGCGGGACACGGCGGCATACAGCGTGTCGTTCACCAGCGTGCTCTTGCCGGAGCCGGACACGCCCGTCACGCAGGTCAGCAGGCCGACCGGAATCTCCACCGAGACGCCTTTGAGATTGTTGCCGGTCGCATTGACGATCTTGAGGGTGCGGGCCTCCGGCATGTCGGCCAGACTGTGGCGCTTGCGCGGCACCTCGATGCGCTCCAGACCGCTGAGATACCGTCCGGTGGAAGACTCCGGATTGGCCGCCACTTCCTCCGGCGTGCCCTGCGCCATGATGCGGCCGCCGTGGACGCCCGCCCCGGGCCCCAGGTCCAGCACATGGTCGGCCGCGCGGATGGCGTCTTCATCGTGCTCCACCACCAGCACACTGTTGCCCAGATCCCGCAGGCGCCGCAGGGTGGCGATCAGACGGTCGTTGTCCCGCTGGTGCAGGCCGATGCTGGGTTCATCCAGCACATACATCACGCCGGTCAGGCCCGAGCCGATCTGCGATGCCAGCCGGATGCGCTGCGCCTCGCCGCCGGACAGGGTGTCCGCGCTGCGGTCCAGGCTGAGGTAGTTCAGGCCGACGTCATTGAGGAAACGCAAGCGCGAGGCGATCTCGCGGATCACCTTGTCCGCGATTTCCGCCTTGGCGCCCTTGAGCCGCAGCTGCTCAAAGTAGACCAGGGCCTCCCGCAGGGTCGCGTGCTCCACCTCATAGATCGGCTTGCCCCGCACGCCCTCCGGGGCATCGGCGGGCTGCAGCAGCACATTCCGGGCTTCGCGGCGCAGGCGTGAGCCTTCGCAATGCGGGCAGGGCTTGGCGCTTTGATAACGCGTCAGCTCTTCCCGCACCGTGGCCGAATCGGTTTCCTTGAAACGCCGTTGCAGGGTTGGCAGGATGCCCTCGAACGGATGCGACCGCTTCACGCTTCGCTTGCGTCCATTGGCGCCTTCGGCCTGATAGACAAAGCTGATTTCATCCTCGCCGGAGCCGTGCAGCAGCACCTGCTGCGCCAGCGCGGGCAGTTCTTCAAACGGTTGTTCGATGTCGAAGTCGTAGTGCTTGGCCACCGACTCCAGCATGGAGAAGGTGTAGGCATTGCGACGATCCCAACCCTTGACCGCACCGCTGGCCATGCTCAGCGACGGGAAGGCCACCACCCGCTCCGGATCGAACACCACCACCTGGCCCAGACCCTCGCAGGACGGGCAGGCCCCGACCGGCGAGTTGAAGGAGAACAGGCGCGGTTCCAGCTCTGGCAAGGAATAGCTGCAGATGGGGCAGGCGAACTTGCTGGAATAGATGTGCTCGGCTTCGGTGTCCATGTTGAGCACCAGCGCGCGCCCGTCGGCCAGGCGCAGCGCAGCCTCGAAGCTCTCGGCCAGGCGCTGGCGAAGGCTGTCGGCGCTGTCGTGACGCAGCTTGATGCGATCGACCACCACGTCGATGTCGTGCTTCTCCGCCTTCTTCAGCGCCGGCAGGTCCGGCACCTCAACGGTACGGCCATCCACCCGGAAGCGCACATAGCCCTGCGCCTGCAGGTCCTGGAAAAGTTCCAAAAACTCGCCCTTGCGGTCCCGCACCACCGGGGCCAGCACCATCAGCCGGGATTCGTCCGCCATGGCCAGCACCGCATCCACCATCTGTCCGACGCTTTGTGCCTCCAGCGGCAGATGATGGTCCGGGCAGAACGGCGTGCCGGCGCGGGCATACAGCAGACGCAGGTAATCGTGGATTTCCGTCACCGTGCCCACGGTGGAGCGCGGGTTGTGGCTGGTGGCCTTCTGCTCGATGGAGATGGCGGGGGACAGGCCCTCGATGACATCCACCTCCGGTTTGTCCATCAGTTGCAGGAACTGACGGGCATAGGCGGACAGGCTTTCCACATACCGGCGCTGACCTTCGGCGTAGAGCGTGTCGAAGGCCAGGCTCGACTTGCCGGATCCGGACAGCCCGGTGATCACCACCAGCTGGTTGCGCGGCAGGTCAACGTCGATGTTCTTGAGGTTGTGGGTGCGCGCGCCGCGCACGCGGATCATCGGCACATCGGCGGGAGACGCACCCGCGGGCTGTGCCGCGCCGGCCGGGGCAGGGGTGTTGGCCACCGGTCCGGGCAGCGTCGGCCCCCGCTGCTCGAGGGCATCGGCCACATCGGACGTGACGGTGTTGGACGGCGAAACATTGGTGGACATGGGCCTGGACACAGCAAGAGGCGAACTCGCCATGATAGGGCCATGACTCATTCCGCGGGTGTGACGGGTCACGGCGGCACTCCAAGCCCCTGCAGCCCATCAGCATCCCCCCCAATGATGAACAGCGCTCCCCACTCTGGGGGAGGGCGGGAAGCGGTGGGGCCGACTAACCTGCATCCGTGCGTTCCAGCAGCAGTTCATCGCTGGACGTCCGCAGATCATCGCGCCGCCATGGCGGTCGCCGTGTCACTCGCGCACAGTTCATCCTGCGCCGTTGCCCCTGGTCGAGTCAGGGAGTCTGCGGCGATCGGCGCGCTTCCTGCAAAGCGCCCGGACACCGTCAGCATCCATACCGATTTCAAGAGCCATCCCGGGAGAGCCACATGAGCGACGTCACCAAAACCTTCTTCACCGCATTGGCCGCCGTGGTCAGTGCCGCCGTCATTGCTGTCTGTCTGGCCGACCGCGCCGATGTGGTGCACCGGTCCGCGCCCGCCCACTGGGCCAGCAGCCAGTCGGTGCCCGGGCCCCAGGCCGAGCAGGCCAGCAAACCCCGCGGCTGACGGACGCTGGGCCTCTCCCGGGCCGGCTGTCTGACCCCGCTCGAACCCGCCCTGGTGGCGGGTTTTTTTCGTCTCGCCGCCTCCTCGGGGCGCTCTCGGATGTCTATTGAATGGCGCCTGAATGACGCCTGACGGGCGATGGGATGGCACCCCATCAAGCGCTGACGTTCGTCGTGGCCGGATGCAGTTCACACCACTTTGCCGCGCATTCATCGCGAGTGCCTGGAAAGTCCGCCGGGCGTTGCCGACACTGTGATCACTGACGCAGCAAACCCCAAGGAGAACCTCATGAGCAGCACCAGTTTCAAGGCATTCGCTTTCGGTCTCGGCGCCACCGTCGCCCTCACACTGAGCATCACCCATCATCAAGCCCAGCAGGAGCGTCTGGCTTCGGCCATCCAGCTGGAGACGGTCTACATCACCGGCAAGCGCGCTGATGGTCTGGAAGTGAAGCAGTTGCCCACCGTCTACATCACCGGCAGCCGGTCCAAGCGTGCGAGCGATGCCGTCGTGGCTGCCGCACAGGTCGCCTGCACCACGCAGCTCTGCTGATCTCAGCGGCACGCTGCCTCAGACGGCGCTCAAGCGCCCGCACCAACGCCTGGCTTCGGTCAGGCGTTTTGCTTTTTGGGGGGCGCAGCGCCCGCCCCCGCAGAAGCTGTCCGCCGATCCGGACACTGTCCGCCTTCGTTTGGGGCCGCACCGACTGGATTCCGACCTGACGCCACAATCAGCGGATGCCACGTCCTCTGCTTTCCTCTCCGATGTCCCACCCGGTGCACAGGCGCTGCCCTGGGATGGGTCACGTGCTGCCGCAACCGCAGCCAGGTTCACCACAAGGCTGGCTGCAGCGCTTGATGCCACGGACGCTGCCGCAGGCGTGGGGTCACTGGCTGTCTCACCTGCTGCGCCAGCTGATGCTCACACTGCTGCTGGGCGCCGCAGGACTGGCCGCGGCCCAGCAAACACCAGACAACGCGCCCCCTGACCCGGCCCAGCTTTTGGACGCCGCCCGCAAGGACATGGACACCGTCCGCCGGCTGCAGGACGACACCCTGGATGACGCCGCCACCCTGCAATTGCGCAAGCGCGCCCTGTCCGCCCAGACCCAGGCGCAGGAAGCGGCGGCCGCGCTGGAGCCGGAACTGCAGGATGTGCAGGCCCGGCTCGCCCAGCTGGGCAAACCGGCGGACGGGGTCAAGGAATCCAGCGACGTCGCCAAGCAGCGCGCCGATCTGATGGCATCGGTATCGCGCCTGGATTCGCAAATCAAGCTGGCGCGGCTGATGGCGGTGGAGGCCGAGCAGGCCGCCGCCACGGCGCTAGAGAACCGTCGTTCCCAGCTCGGCGCGCGTCTGGGTGAAAAGGTCGATGCCCTGGTGGGCGTGCACTTCTGGCGCAAGTTCAGCCGGGATACGGCGCCCGACCTGCGGCGCCTGCAGGACTTCGGGGACGAGCTGCGCATCCGCACCGCCGGAGTGACCTCCGGCCAATGGCTGATGCTGGCCGCGGCGGTCGCCGTGCTGATGCTGCTGCAATTCGGTGTGCAACGTGGTGTGGCGCATCTCACCGCGCACCGGGTGGCGCCGGGGCGGCTGCGGCGCTCGCTGTATGCCGGTGGCGTTCTGCTGACGCGTACGCTGATGCCCGGTCTGATCGGTCATGCAGCCGTCCTGGTGCTGAGCCTGGGCGAGAACTCGACCGCACGTCTGGACCAATGGCTGGCGCACGCTGAAGCGATTGTCTGGTTCGGCGCCTTTGTTTATGGGCTGGCGTCCGCGCTGTTGATGCCGCGCAAGCCGTCCTGGCGGCTGCCGCCGATTCCGGACACCACCGCCTCCCGATTGGCCTGGTTCCCGGCGACCTTCTCGATCACCATCGTCGCGGCCTGGGTGCTGGCGCGGCTGGCCGGCGCGCTGCAGGCCAGCGATGCGATGTTGTGGACGATCAGCGCAGGCTCATCGCTGGTCTTCATCCTGATGCTGGGCGCAGCCTTGCGGCAGGCGCAGCGCAAGGGAGAGGCGCCCGACGCGGCGCAAGGGGCGCAAGAGGCTCAGGAGGCGCAAGAGGCGCATGCGCAGGAGCATCCGGCAGCGGCCGCCTCCGCCCACGACAGTGCCAAGGCGGCCACGCGAGACACCCCCGCCAGCGGCAAGTCCGACACCCATGTGCCTTCCGAACCACCGCCCAGTCTGCCGCTGTGGTTGTCGCTGCTGCGCTCCGCCTTGTGGATCGTGCTGGCGGCGTCCCTGCTGGCGGTGCTGATCGGTTATGTGGGCCTGGGCAGCTTCGTCGTGAACCAGCTGGTCTGGGGTCTCATCGTTCTCAGCGCGGCCTATCTGGTCTCTGCGATGGTGGAGGACATCGGGCAGTGGCTGCTCAAGCGCAGCCAGCAGGCCGCTGCGGCGCAGGAGGATCACCCAGGGGGTTCCGGGGGCTCCGGCGCAGCCCATGGTGCCGGCGGTGGGGGTGGGTCTACCGGCGGGGGGGCAGCCGCCCATCACGCCGCCGCAGCGACCCCGGCCGCCCGGGCCCGCGCACAAGCCGCCGTGCTGCTGACCGGCGCTGCCCGTGTCATGGTGGCGCTGTTCGCCATCGTGCTGTTGCTGGCGCCGTTCGGAGAAGGTCCGCTGGAACTCTTCGCCCGTGCCGGCCGCATCCAGGAAGGACTGTCGATCGGGGAGCTCAGCCTCAGGCCGATGGCCCTGCTGCAGGGGCTGGCGGTCCTGGTGCTCGGTCTGATCGCCGTGCGGCTGCTCAAGCAATGGCTGGCCACCCGCTACATGCCCACCACCCGGATGGATGCCGGCATGCGAATGTCCGCCACCACCCTCTTTGGGTACGTCGGCGTGGTGGCGGTCATCGCAGCGGCGATGTCCGCGGTGGGGGTCGGTCTGGAGCGAGTGGCGTGGGTGGCCAGCGCGCTGTCCGTGGGCATCGGTTTCGGTCTGCAGGCCGTGGTGCAGAACTTCGTGTCCGGCTTGATCCTGCTGGCGGAACGGCCAGTGAAGGTGGGGGACTGGGTGGCGCTGTCCGGCGTG
Source organism: uncultured Roseateles sp. (assembly GCA_966211495.1). GTDB lineage: Bacteria > Pseudomonadota > Gammaproteobacteria > Burkholderiales > Burkholderiaceae_C > Roseateles. The sequence goes on from CBIHOT010000009.1 coordinate 34,770, forward strand.
GAAGGGGACATCCGCCGCATCAATGTGCGGGCGACCGAAATCCAGATGGGGGACCGCTCCACCGTCATCGTCCCCAATTCGGAGTTCATCACCAAGATCGTCCGCAATGTGACGTATGGGGAGTCGCTGGGCATGGTGCAGTTCAAACTGCCGATGCCGCTGGCCACCGACACCACCCGGGCACGGGCGATCATCCTGGAGGCCTTCCGGGCCCATCCGTCGGTGCTGGGCACGCCGGCGCCCAATGTGCAGCTCGATGGCATCAACGCCGAAGGCACCAATCTGATCCTGAATGCCAGCGGCTTCGTGAACTCGCCGCGGGCCGCCTATGGGGTCAAGAGCGATCTGCTGTTTGATGTGCTGGACCGTTTGCGCAAAGCCGGCCTGCTGCCTGGGCAGAAGCCGGTGCCGGTGGAGGAGGCCGGCGCGGAGGGGGACGCCAAGGCGCCTCCAGCGACCGGGGCCTGAGCGCCTTCGCGCTCCACGCCCTTCATCTGCGCTCTTTGCAGTTCACGCCGTCTCCCAGCCACTTCGTCGCTCACGCCTGGAGAGATCCGGGCGCGTTGACGACACTGCATTCACTGACCCACCGATGCAGCCCAAGGAGATCGACATGAACACCATCCGCACCGCTTCCCAGCAGACCGTTGCCACCAGCGTGAAGGCCCTGGTCTTCGGGATCGTCGCCACCGCCGCCCTGACCGTCGGCCTGGCCCAGGCCCAATCCGGCAAGCATGGCGACCGGGAAGCCCGCCCGATCAAGCTCGACACCGTCTACATCACCGCCACCCGCGTCGTGGCCCAGGCGCAGGTGCACACCCTGCCCACCGTCTACATCACCGGCCGCCGCGCCACCACGCTGGACGACACCCAGGTGGCTGCAGCCACCGACATCAACGCCAGCCTGCCGCTGTGAGCCTTCGCGAAAAGGCTTTCCTGCTCAGCGTGCGTCCAGCACCCGAAGCAGATCCTCTCCATACGCTTCCAGCTTTTTCGCTCCGACCCCACTGATGCCGGAGAGCTCATCCAGCGTTCGCGGATGTTGACGTGCCATCTCGGCCAGGGTCACGTTCTGGAAAATCACATAGGCCGGCAGTCCATGCTCCCGCGCCACCTCGGCCCGCCAGGCCTTGAGGGATTCGAAGCGCCGCTGCGCGTCCGGCGCCAGATCCGGATCCGCCAGTGCCGTGCGGCGGCTGCCGGTGCCACTGCGGCTGGTCTTGCCCTTGCGCGCAGGCGCCGTCGGCTGACGAAGCAGCAGTTCCACCTCGCCTTTGAGCACCCCGCGTGCGGATTCGTTCAGTGACAGGGTGCTGAACTCCCCTTCTGTCACCACATGCCCCAGCGCGATCAGCTGGCGCAGCACCGCCCGCCATTGCTGTTCGCTCAGATGTGCGCCAATGGCCCAGGTGGACAGATGCTGGTGGCCGTACTGCCGCACCTTCTCCGTGTCTTTGCCCCGCAGCACGTCGATGAGATGCCCCGCGCCAAAGCGCTGCCCGCCGTTCTGCCGGAAGCGGTAGATGCAGGAGAGCGCCATGCGGGCCGCTTCGGTGGCGTCCCAGGTGGCCGGTGGATTCAGGCAGTTGTCGCAGTTGCCGCAAGGCTCGCTGTCTTCCCCGAAATACGCCAGCAACCGCTGACGCCGGCAGTCCGTCGCTTCGGCCAGGGCCAGCAGCGCATCCAGCTTGCCGCGCTGCACCTGCTTGAACTCCTCGGTGGAGGGGCTCTCGTCGATCATGCGGCGCTGGTTCACCACATCGGCCAGCCCGTAGGCCATCCAGGCTTCGGCGGCTTCCCCATCCCGACCGGCGCGACCGGTCTCCTGGTAGTAGCCTTCGATGTTCTTGGGCAGGTCCAGGTGGGCCACGAACCGGACATCCGGTTTGTCGATGCCCATGCCGAAGGCAACCGTCGCCACCATCACGATGCCGTCCTCCCGCAGGAAGCGGTCCTGGTGGCGCATGCGCACGTCGCTGTCCATGCCCGCGTGATAGGCCAGGGCGGAGACACCTTCGGCCCGCAGCCACTCGGCGGTTTCTTCCACTTTCTTGCGGCTCTGGCAGTACACCACGCCGGCTTCGCCGTCATGGTCCTCCTGGATGAAGCGCAGCAGCTGCTCCCGCGGCTTGTCTTTCTCGACGATCAGATAGCGGATGTTGGGCCGGTCGAAGCTGGCGATGAAGACCCGCGCTTCATGCAGCTGAAGCCGGTCGATGATGTCGGCACGGGTGATGTCGTCCGCGGTGGCCGTCAGGGCGATGCGGGGCACATCCGGGAAGCGCTCGTGCAGCAGGCTCAGCGACAGGTATTCGCTGCGGAAATCATGGCCCCACTGGCTGACGCAATGGGCTTCGTCGATCGCAAACAGGCTCAGCAGGCCGCGCTCATGCAGCGACGTCAGCTGGGCCAGGAAGCGGGGCGTGTTCAGTCGCTCGGGCGCGGCGTAGAGCAGGGACAGGCGTCCGGCCAGCATTTCCCGCTCGATTGCCTGCGCTTCCTCCAGCGACTGGGTGGAGTTCAGGAAGGCGGCATGCACACCGGCTTCTTCCAGCGCGCCGACCTGGTCGTGCATCAGGGCGATGAGCGGGCTCACCACCACCGTCACCCCGTGGCCCGCCCGTTGCCGGGCAATGGCAGGCACCTGGTAACAGAGGCTCTTGCCACCGCCGGTGGGCATCAGCACCAGGGCATCCCCACCGTCGGTGACGTGCTCGACGATCGCGGCCTGCTGGCCGCGGAACGCGCTGTATCCGAACACCTCTTGCAGGATGTGGATGGGGACGGGATGATGCTTCGGCGGACTCATGGAGCCCGCGATTGTCCAGGAGAAAGCAGGACCGGGTCTGCGCAAGGGCGCGGAATCCGTCCAAAGGACGCCCGCCCACCCTCCACGGAGGGGTCACGGAGACCGCAGTTCATGATTGCTCCCCCATTTCCTGTTGACGAAGATGCCCGCCGCGCCACCCTGCGGGTCCTGCAGATTCTGGACACCGAGCCGGATGAGCGCTTCGATCGCATCACGCGCATGGCCCGGCGGATCTTCCAGGTGCCGATCGCCCTGGTCAGCCTGGTGGATGCGGACCGGCAATGGTTCAAATCAGCCCAGGGGCTGGAGGTGCGGGAGACGCCGCGGGACCTGTCCTTCTGCGGCCATGCGATCCTGTCCGATGACATCCTTCTGGTGCCGGACGCCCATCGGGATCCCCGGTTTGCGGACAACCCGCTGGTCACCGGCCCGCCGCAGGTGCGCTTCTACGCGGGTTATCCGGTCCGTTCGCCATCCGGCCATCGGTTGGGCACTTTGTGTCTGATCGATCGCCAGCCGCGCGGCTTTGATGAAGACGACAAGGCCACGCTGCGGGACCTGGCCTACCTGGTGGAGCAGCAGTTTGCGGCGCTGTATGCGGCCATGGTGGACGAGCTGACGGGGCTGGCAAACCGGCGCGGCTTCGAGTCCCAGGCCGGCCACGTGGTGGCCTTGTGCCAACGCAAGGCCTGGCCGGCGACGCTGCTGTATTTTGATCTCGACGACTTCAAGCAGGTCAACGACCGCTACGGCCATGCCGAAGGCGACTGGGCGCTGAAGAGTTTCGCCGGCTTGCTGCGCTACTGTCTGCGGGCGTCGGATGTGGTGGCGCGGATCGGCGGGGATGAGTTCGTGGCGCTGCTCAGCGGCACCGCGACCGAAGAAAAGGATCGGGCGATGGAGCGGCTGAGGACACAGCTCAACGCCTTGAACCTGCGGGCCCAGCGGGGATACGCGCTGGATTTCAGTGTCGGCAGCGCATCCATGTCGGCCGATGAACCCCTGGAGCTGGAGACGCTGCTGACCCAGGCGGATGCGGCGATGTACACCCACAAGCAGCGGTCGGATGCGGACTGAGGCGTTGGCCGTGGGCACGGAACAGCGGGAAGGTGGGGGCGGGAGGACTGGGATCGGTCAGGCGGCCCGGAAATTCCACCCATTCGAAGGATCGGGGGTAGGCGGCATAATTGGGCCTAGCGCCGCCGCGCCGTCCCTGGAGCCTGTCCGGGGATGCCGGGCGGCCGAAATTTTTTAACCATACGCAAGCGGACGGCAACCATGGCCTCGGTCAACAAAGTCATCATCCTCGGCAATCTCGGCCGTGACCCTGAACTGCGCTACACCCCCAGCGGCAGCGCGGTGTGCAATGTGAGCATCGCCACGACCCGCAACTGGAAGAGCCGTGAAGGCGGCGAGCGCCAGGAAGAAACCGAATGGCACCGGGTGGTGTTTTACGACCGGCTGGCGGAGATCGCCGGTGAATATCTGAAGAAGGGCCGTCCGGTCTATGTGGAAGGTCGCCTGAAGACCCGCAAGTGGCAGGACAAGGAAGGCAAGGACAACTACACGACCGAAATCATTGCCGAAACCATGCAGCTGCTGGGCGGCCGTGATGGCGGCGACGACATGGGCGGCGGCGGTGGCGGTGGCTACAACCGCGAGCGCAGCGCCGGTGGTGGCGGTCGCGAGGGCGGTGGTCGTGAAGGCGGCGGCAGCGGCCGTGACGCAGGTGATTTCGACAGCCCGCGCGCACCGGCTCCCCGCAGCGCGCCGCGTCCGGCACCGGCTCCGGCCGCCAAGCCGGCGACGGGGTTTGATGATATGGATGACGATATTCCGTTCTGATCGCTCCCCCGCATCTGTTCTCTCAAAGCCCCCTGCTCCTGCGAGCAGGGGGCTTTTTTCTTCACAGGGGTCCCGGTCAACGACAGCGGAGCCGTCGTGGATGCCGCCGCCCAGGGCCAGCGAACGCATGGTGGCACTGGACTTGGCAAGCGCCGTGATGGAGCGTGGCACGAGTATCCCGAAGGTGTCGCCTACTGGTCGTTGTTGAAAGCCACGGCGGTGTGCGGGTGCTAGAAGCCGCAATCGCGGCGCACTCGGTGCCACGGGTCAAACAACGGGTTGGCTCCCTGCTCACGAAGTTGCCGGCGCTGGCCCCAGTTACCAAGGGGCGCTGACGCGGTTTAGCCGCCGGCGCACGCCTTGCCACAAGCTACGCGACCATGGACTACATGTTGTGCCGATCATTTACGATCTTCTTGGACCACGCCAGACGTCATTGCCGCCGGGTGTGAAAGCCCATCGATCCTTGCATTGCTAACAGCACCATGAGCCACGATCACAACTTCACGGACTGGCCGTTCGATACGCCCATCAATACAGTGTCGTTCACGACAAAGTTTGTGATCAATGGCTCAAGGCCAGTTCTGGAGGTCTATCACGATCACGACGGGGACTGGCAGTTTCTCTGTGGCACCACATTGAACGAGGCCGATCTCAAGCTCGTTTGCATGGGCTGCATACTGGAGCGAGATTCAACCATCGCCGAGCTTGCACAGCTTTTGCCTGGGTGGAGAGCCACGCGAGCCTCAGTGGACCACGCATGGCACCAAGAAGCGTATGAAGACACCGACGAATCGGAACACGACGCCTAAGCCCTACAGAGAGGGCACCCCAGGTGCATTCCCATGAGTCTTGCCATCGAACATCTCAAACCCCGTATCGCCGGCTTCAACGTCATCGATTGCGAAATCAAGAATCGCGACGTCCTGTATTTGCTGGCCCGTGAGGACTACACCCAGCGCCCGGGGTGGAACGAGTCCAGTGATCCCCCGCCCGAAAAGAGCCTGGCCAAGCGGCTCATCGGTATTGGGCTCCAGCTGCCGGATGACAAGAAGTTCCCGGTGACGCACCTGACCGGCATGGGCAGAAGCCTGTGCGGTGTGGCCTTCCAGCCCGAGGAGAAGGTGGTGGTCATCGACAGCAGCTCGAAGGCGTGGTCTCCTGCTGCGGGCTCTTCGGGCATGGAGAGCCCGATGGCCACCGTGGCAGAAGGCGGCCTCAAGCGGGGCGGATTCAGCAAGGTCAAAAGCTTCGGCGGCCGGTTGTTCGCGTGTACGACTGCGCGGCAGGTCTTTGTCCGTCATTCGCCTGGCGTTTGGGAGGCAGTCGGTGAAGAGATGCCAGAACCCGATGACCACGTGCTGAGTTTTGTCGATTTCGATGGATTCAGAGCGGACGACCTTTATGCCGTCGGTGACCCGGGCGATCTGTGGCGCCTGTCGTCCGGCCGATGGAACAAGCTTCACTTCCCCAGCGATTGCGGCATCTCTGCCGTCTGTTGCGGTGGCGACGGTCAGGTCTACCTCGCCGCAGGCAACCACGTCTTTCGTGGATGGGACGACCAGTGGGTCCAACTGAAGACGACGGTGCAGATGTCCATTCCCATCAAGGACATGGTCTGGTGCGACGGTCAACTGCTGGCCACCAGCGACCATGGGCTCTGGACCTTGAAGGACGATGCGCTCGTGGAGGCGGACGCTCCGCCAGGAATCAAGGTCTGCGCTGGCAACCTCGCCCAGCGGGACGGCGTTTTGCTGCTCGCAGGTTATGGCGGCGCAGCGTTCAAGCGCGAGGGTCAGTGGACTGAAATCTTCCACGACCACGAAGTGCGCGAGTGGTTCCACACCCATCGCGACCAGGTCTGGACGCCGCCCCGTTGACCACCGCCGGCACAGACCGCGCACACATCACCAAACTTCCACATTTCGCGCTAGCCGCGCCCCGTCCTGGACTGCGCATTGCCGGGCGTCGGGCACCCCATCGCAAGATAGACCGCCAACGCAGCCTGGGCATCATCCGCCGCGTAGTGCAGTTGCTCTGGCGTCAGCACTCGATGCTTCCAATTCGACGTGGTGGTCTTCTTCGACTTCCGCAACCGCTCACCGAGGACGATCGCGACGGCTGCCTTGGCGCCGACCATCTGCCGGTAACCCAGTGACCGAAAGGCCAGCGCCACATCCACCACGTTCTGCATCTCGACGCCGAATCGGTTGAACAGCGGCCGACGATCGGATTGAAGACCGAATCCCACCTTGGTCAGATGAGGAGACTCCAGGCAATCCAGCAGCAGCGGAGACAGATCGCCAGAGCCCACCTGGAAAATGAAGGCATGCGTCATCGTGGCCAACTGGATGACGTGAGGCCCATCAGACGACTGATCGGCCTGAAACACCGGCTTGGTCTCCGTGTCGAATCCGACGATGCCGGCTTCAGCAATGCTGTCGAGGGCGAAAGCCTCGTCCTCTTCGGTGCGAACGACGAGGATGCGGTCCAGCGGCAGCTGCGGGTAGGGCGGGAGCGCCGCAATGACGTCGCGAGTGGGGTGGTCCAGCCCTCTTTGTCTGGGTACCTGCCTTGGGATGTCGGGATTCGGTGGGGTGATGCTCATAAATGGGTCGGGGGGCGGGTGGCTGGAGACCGCTGCATCGTACGAGGCTTGTCGCCATCTGCTTGCTGGCACTGCGGCTGGGTACATGCGCTCACGCCTGTTTCCCTCGGTGTCCATTGGCAAGGCCGCTGCCGGCCTCTTCCCTCGGACAATGCGACGTAATGGGTGCGGGCGCTCTTCCCGCGACGGGTCGTGCCGTGAGGGCAGCGATTCATGCCCCCTGTTGATGCACTCTCCTGCGGCTTCCGCACTTCCTGCACCTTCCGCAATGCCCGCTTCGGGCTCACTGGAATGCGCCAGAGGCGCCTGGCTGATCGCTCCATGACAAAGTCCCGTTTCGACGTTCGTCTCACTGCCATCGTATTGGTCTGCCAGCTGCTTCAAGCTTGCGGCGGTGGCGGCCAGGGAAGTCAGTCAGATGTCCCAGCCGACCCGGCCACCGGCACCACGCCACCGACCACCCCGGCCCCTGTACCTGCACCCGCACCTGCACCCGCACCTGCACCTGCGCCTGCGCCTGCACCTGCGCCTGCACCTGCACCTGCACCAGCGCCGGTCCCCGTGCCAACCATGAACCCGCGGGCCACCTCGGTTCAGATGTTCCAGTGGCGCTGGAATGACCTGGCCACCGAGTGTTCCCAGTTTCTCGGTCCTCAGGGCTACGGCGCGATCCAGATTTCTCCCCCGCATGCATCGCGGGTCACCACTTCCTGGTGGGGCGTCTACCAGCCGGTGAATTACAAATCTCTCAACAGCCGTTTCGGCACACGCGCCGAGCTGCAGGCGATGATCCATTCCTGCCATGCGGCGGGTGTGCGTGTCTATGCCGACGTGGTGGTCAACCAGCTGGCCACCGGCGCCAGCAGCTCCTCCGGTCTGGCGACCGATGGCTCCAGCTGGAACTCATCCACGCTGAGCTATCCCTATTTCAGCGCCAACGATTTCCATCCTGCCTGCGACATCCAGGACACCGACTACAACAGCGCTTCCGGCCGGACAGCGGTGCAGACCTGCCGTCTGAGCAGCATGCCCGATCTTGATACGGAGAGTCCGTATGTGCGCGGGCAGATCGTCAGCTACATGAACGATCTGCTGGACCTGGGCATCGACGGCTTTCGCATTGATGCTGCCAAGCATCAGTCTCCGCAGTCTCTGCAGGCCATTCTCAGCACTGTGAAGCAGGCTCATCCGCGCACGCAACTCGGCGAGCCCTTGTGGGTCACCCACGAAATCATTCCGGACGCCGAAGCGAATCGCGCGGATTACTTCTCCAGTGGCACCGTCAACGAGTTCCACTTTGCGGTCCTGATGCGCGAAGCCTGGCGCAATGAAAACGGCGCCACTCCCGCCTCCATTCCCACCATGATGGGCACCTGGAATCAATGGGGTGGCTCCTGGGGTTTCCTGCCCAGCGAGCAGGCGACCGTCTTCGTCAACAACTGGGATACCGAGCGCGACGGCAGCTCTCTGAACACCAACAATCGCAGCGGCGCGGTGAAGAACGACGATGACGCTTTCCGCTATGTGCTGGCCAACATCTTCATGCTGGCCCAGGGGTATGGCGAGGTGCAATTGCATTCCGGCTTCCGCTTCACGCAGAAGGACCAGGACCGCCCCACCGCCAGTCCCTATCAGAATGGCGCGGCACAAATCGGCGTGAATTGGGATTTCGTGCACCGCTGGAGCGACATCGCGCCCATGGTGAAGTTCCGAGCTGCCACCATCGGTCAGCCGCAGTCCAACTGGGTGCAGGGCAATGCCAATCAGATTGCCTTCAGCCGCGGCAGCGTCGGATTCGTGGCATTGAACAACTCCGGCAGTGCCTGGTCCCGCACCTTCACCACAGGACTCCCCGCGGGCACTTACTGCAATATCCTGCGCGGTACGCGTAATGCGGACGGCACGGCCTGTTCCGGGGAATCGGTCGTGGTGGACCGCGACGGCAAGGCGCTGATCACCCTGCCGGCCAATACCGCGACCATGGTGCCGGCAGTGGCGCTCTATACCGGCCAAGCATTACGGCAGTGACGCTGCATTGCCGCGCTTCTCAGCCGTCCGGTAACGGCTTCGCAGAGAGGTGATGTTTTTGCGTCGATCTCATCGAGCCGCACGGGCGTTGAGCGCCCATTGAACAGGCTGAACAAACCCATTGCGTGAATTCCGGCGCGCGTAACGATTGCACACAGCTCGCGCCCCCCAAACGCGGGGGGCCGATTCGCAGACGCCATCTCCACACTCCGCGCTGAGCGGCCGCTGGGGCCGTGGACTTCACTCTCGGGACCCCCTTCATGAGCAGATCCGGCCTGCGTGTCGTCGATTTGACGGCGCGCCTCGGCGGCTTGGCCGTCAGCCAGACCGGCGCGACTCTGTCAGCCACACAACCTCGTCAGGCCATCGCCTTGAGCGCCACGCCAGGCATGCCCACCATTGACTGGGTACGTCCGCCGTTTCCGAACGATGATCTCGGCGCGGCCGGCGGCCCTGCTGCACTGCTGATCATCATTGGACCGGGCTCATTGCAGAATGCGCTGGATCTGCTGCGCCGCGCATGGGCCGCAGAGGTGCCAGCCGTGCGATTGCTTCTGATGCCCAGCGCCATCGTCGAAGAAATGACCCTGGTGCCAATGGTGACCAAGGCCACACCGTCCACCGTGCTTTATCGATTGCCCGATAGCAGCCCTGAGACGCTGTGGTTCGTGCTGATCGAAGAATTCAACAAGTTGACCAGCCGTTTCGGCCTCGACTCCATTCACGCCACTCCTTCCCCTCACCAAGACACCATGAGCAATCTGAAGCAGTCCATCGACGCCGCCATGACCATTGACGGCGCACTGGCCGCCGCGCTGGTCGACTATCGCAGCGGCATGTGCCTGGCCCAGGCCGGCACCGCCGTCAATCTGGATCTGGCCGCCGCCGGCAACACGCAGGTCGTCCGTGCCAAGCTGCAGACGATGGAGTCGCTGGGACTGCGCAAGGGCATTGAGGACATCCTCATCACGCTGTCCGATCAGTACCACCTGATCCGTCTGGTGCCGAACAACGCGGGCCTCTTCCTGTATCTGGTGCTGGACAAGAACAAGGGCAATCTGGCCCTGGCCCGCTACAAGCTGACCGAGATCGAACGCGCATTGCAGCTGTGACCATGAGCCGATGGCCGCAGTGACTGACGGGCCCCGCTGTCGCGCTGCCGGCTCTGGGTGGCGCTGCGCAGGGCATGCCGGACGGGAAGACGCCGGAGGCATCTGTCGCGATGCTGGCGTCGGTGCCAGCATCAGCGCCTGCGTCAGCGGCTATCAATGGAGCTGCCACACCGGTTACGCTGAAGCCGTTGCCTCAGAGTCGCGGTTGCGGGCCGAAGGGGTGCGATATTCTGGTGGGTGCCCTGCTGATCGACCTGGAGCTCGGCACGCTCCACGACTCCGCAACAGGGCGAGGATGGACGCGTGTGGACCATGGCGCCGCCAACGGCTTGCCGTTTCCCGACATCGACTGGACATCACCGCAAGCATTCAATGTCGGCGTTGGCTCGATGCGATGGGGCACGTGCCTCGCGTTTCCCCATGAAGGCTTGGGCAAGAGCGGAACGGCGCAGCGCTGGCGCAGTGTGGTGTTGGTCCCTGCTGCCCGCCCCGGGGTGAAGGTACAGGCCCACCGCTTCACTGGCTACTGGGCGACTTGTGAGGGACTGACCACCGGGTCTCGACCCGGAGAAGTCGTGCTGCCCGTCGTGGAGGCATTCACGGAGGGCCCCAGTGACGCCGCAAGTGAAGCGTCATCGGTTCCAGCCTGGTCGCTGCAGGAAGTTCGCTACCTGTGCAAACGGAACGGATGCACCCGGCTGCCCGGCGTGCGCCGCGTGGCTCTCTGAGCGAAGCGGCGGTGCCAAAAGGCCCTGAAGTGAAAATAGAGTTTATCGAAATGCCCATCTTCGATATATTCTATTTGTATGCCAAAGCCCGCTCGCGCCATCCAACAGTTGCCGCCATCAACGCTAGCCGCGCTTGAAAAGCTCGGTGCTGACCTCGCCGTGGCTCGACTCCGCCGCAAGGAGTCGTTGAAGACGTGGGCGAAACGCATGGGCGTCACGGTCCCGACTTTGCTGCGCCTGGAGTCCGGTGACCCAACCGTCAGTATCGGTATCGTGGCATCGGCCCTGTGGCTGATCCAGCGCGACGGGGAATTGTCCCAACTGGCCGCACCCGAAGCCGACCGCGGCGCACTAGAGCTGGATGTGCGTGAAGCCGTGGAGCTGGGTCGGGCGCGGGCCCAGGCGTCGGCAGAAGCACGGCTTCGACAACGGAGTGAGACTCCCTGATGCGATACGACACGCTCCATCTCTGGCATTTGGCGGACCCCGGTCAACCGCAATATGTCGGTCTCTTGAGTCTGGTGGCCTCCGGCAAGGGCGTCTCTCTCCGCTACGCGGCGCAGTGGCTTCAGGAAGGCTTCCCCCTCAGCGAAGACCTGCCGCTGATTGATGTGGAACACCTGCCTCCGGGACGAATGGCCGGGGAGGCGCGAGCGGTTGGCGCTGTGGATGATGCCAGGCCTGATCGCTGGGGCGAGAAAGTGATTCGCTTTGTGGATCGCCCTAAACGTACCTCCCTGATGGAGTATCTCTATTACGCAGGGGACGAGCGTTTTGGCGCGTTGGGTGTTTCGACCTCAGGCACCAGTTATCAGCCGCGTCCAGGGGGACCCTTGCCTCGCTTGGAAGATGCTCAACAGCTCAGTGATGTCGTGGCCAAGATCGAAGCGGCGGAACCTCTCTCCGCGCTTGAAGCCCGCATCATTGCCGGCGGCGGCAGCCCGCTGGGCGGCGCCAAGCCCAAGGCGCTGATCGACATCAATGGCCAGGAGTGGGTCATCAAGTTCTTCAACAGCGAGCCTGTCGATGTTCCCTTGATCGAGCACGCCTCCATGACGCTGGCTCGGCTCGCAGGAATCACCACGGCCGAGACGCAAGTGCTGAGACTTCGGGAGGGCCATGCACTGGCGGTCCGCCGCTTTGATCGAACTTCCGGTGTACGCATCCACAGCCTCTCTGCTGGCACTGCAATTCGCGCTGAAACGCCGGCCGGAGCGGAGCCCGAGCTTGGTTACCCATCGCTTGCTCGCGTGCTTCGCCGCTCTGGAGTGGCGGCCGAGGACGCGCATCTGCGGGATGCTGAAGAACTATTTCGGAGAATGGTGTTCAACATTCTCATCGACAACACGGATGACCATGAAAAGAACCACGCTCTTCTGGTGGTGCATCCCCGTGACAATGGACGTCTAAGGCTGGCGCCTGCGTATGACGTGCTGCCGACGAACTCAGGACAGGGCTTTCAGGAATTCATCTGCGGCACAGATGGACAGGCGTCGACCCTCTCGAATGCGATGTCCCAGTGTGAGGCCTTCGGGATGACAGCTTCACAAGCTGCGAACGAAGTCGCGAACGCGATTGAAGTGGTGAACGGCTGGCGGGCCCACTTTGCAGCAGCAGGTGTCACTACACGCGATTGCGACGCCCTGGCGCAGCGGCTCGAAGGGGAGGAGCTGAGGTTGCAGCGAGAGCAGTTCGACGCCTCCGCGTACGGCGGGCGCGCAGAACGACCGAAACGGCCTCGTCCGTTCGGCACCAAGGGGCGTAGCTGACAACCCTCGCGTCCCCAGCATGAGCCGCGGCGGTGCATTCGCTGAACCCCGCCCATTCCGCATGCGGGCGATCCCTCACAGCAGCCCCGCCAAACTTTGCTAGAGTCCGCCGTCCCGATACTGCGGCCTCGCGCCCAGCCTCCTGGGCTGGCATGGGTCCTGAATTGAATTGAAGAAGTCTCGCCGTTTGCTCCTGGCGTCTGTGGTGTCCCTGGCCGTGTTTGTCGGCGCCACCGTCGTGCTGTTTCTGCTCCGTCCGCATCTGGCCACCATCGGCCAGGTGGTCTCGACCAAGGCCTTTGGCCTGACCGCGCTGCTGGCGCTGTATCTGGCCTTCGCCGTCGGTCGCCACGCCTTCTTCAGGCCCACGCGCCGGATGCCGCACTCCCGCTGAGGGGGCAATACGCCCAGGGCTGCCCAGGGCTGACCCGGCCGTCCGTCCCGACGGCTGGCGCCGGGTCTGCCATCCGTGAACTGCTTCACACCGCACCCTCGGTGTTACGTCCGCTTTCCCCTGCCGGAAAACGACCGCAGGACACTGCCGGCATGAAAGCCGCCATCCTGGCTGCGTCGCTGAGCGCAGCCGTCCTTCTGACGCCGCCTGCCGCCGCCGCACCCTGCGATGTGCCGCTGGTCACCGACCAGGTGCTCAAGCGCCTGAACGAGATCCGCGCCCAGGGTCGCACCTGCGGCAATCAGGCCATGTCCGCCGCCGTGCCGCTGCGCTGGCAACCCGCGCTGCTGGATGCCGCCAGCCGATACGCGGCCGAGCTGTCCAGCCGCCGTCAACTCACCCACACCAGCCTGTCCGGTGCCACGCTGCCGCAGCGTCTGGAAGCGGTCCGCTATTCGCTGCGCCTGGCCGGCGAAAACCTCGCCTCCGGCCCTGATTCGGTGGACGAGGTTCTGAGCCTCTGGCTCAACAGCCCCGGCCATTGCCAGAACCTGATGGGTGCCGATTTCACCGAAGTCGGTCTGGCCTGCGACATGCGCGACGGCGCCGATGCCCAGCCCTACTGGGTGATGGAGCTCGGACGCCCGCAGCTGATGCGTCCGATGCAGGCCAATGCGACGGTGCGCGGCGTGCCCGAAGGCCTGCTGCCGACCGACGGACCCGCCGTGCGTTGAACCGGTCATCGGTCATCGGTCAACGTGCGTGGGGCCGCACGCCCACGCCCGCCGCCATGCGCCGATCCGACAGTGCTCCCGCTCAGATCCAGCCGAGGTCGATCGCCCGCAGCACCGCCTGCGTCCGGTCGCGGACGCCCATCTTGGCGAAGACCGACGAGCAGTGGTTCTTGATCACGCCCTCGCTGTTGCCCAGCAGCGCGGCAATCTCGGTATTGCTGCGACCGCTGGCCACCAGCCGCAGCACCTGCAGCTCCTTCGGGCTCAGGGGCTCGGGCTCCGGCGTGGCATTGAAGGCCCGCTCCACCGGCGCCCGTTCCATCCGCTCGGTGAGCAGCGGCCGCAGCGCCGTGCCGCCCTCCACCACATCCCGCAGCGCCTGCACCAGCGTGTCCGGGCTGATGGCCTTGAGCAGGAAGCCTCGCGCCCCCGCGCGTACCGCTTCGTCGAAGGCCTGCGCGTCATCGAAAGTCGTCAGCAACACCACCGGGATCTTGAGCGCCCGCGCTGCCAGCGCGCGGATGAGCCCGATGCCGTCCAGACGCGGCATGCGCATGTCCGACAGGATCACATCCGGCTGCTCCCGCGCCAGCAGCTCCAGCGCCTCCGCGCCGTCGGAGGCCTCGCCGATGAGGTGGATGTCCTCATGCAGCGCCAGCAGGCCCTTGAGGCCTTCGCGCACCAGCTGCTGGTCTTCCACCAGCAGCAGCTTGATCACTTCGCTCATCTCCGCATCTCCTCAAGGTCCCCGGGGACCACAGCGCAGCCGCTTTTGGCTCATGGCTCACGGCTCATGCAAACCGCGGGCATTCCAGCTCGATCAGGAAGCCGGGGTGATGCCGCAGCACCCGCATCGCGCCGCCCAGCTCGGCCATGCGTTCCTGCATGCCCTTCAATCCGTTGCCTTCACGCAGCTTGCGTGTGCCCCGCCCATTGTCGTCAACCTGCACACGCACCTGCATCGCGTCGCCTTCGCCGATCACGATCAGGGTGACCCGCACCTGTGTGGCACCCGCGTGTCGCACCGCATTCGTCACCGACTCCTGGACGCAGCGCAGCAGCGCGTGCGCACAGCGCGGGGACAGGTCCTGCGCGACAGGGTCCAGGCACAGCTCGATCTGGGTGCTGGCGATGCCTTCGGCCAGCGTGCGCAGGGCGGCTTCCAGGTTGATCCGCTGGCTCTCCCGCTCCCGCGACACGGCCGCACGCACCTCCGCCAGCAGGCCGGCCGCGCCAAGGCGGGCTTTCTCGACCGCCTGCGCCGCGCCGGTTTCATCGTGGCGCTTGAGCAGGGCATCGCTCAGCTGCAGATGTAGATTGAGCGCGGTGAGATGGTGCCCCATCACGTCATGCAATTCGCGGGCCATGCTGAGGCGCTCGGCATACCGCAACTGCTCCACCTGCAGCCGCTCGCCGCTGTCCTTCTCCGCCAGCATCGCCTGAAACCAGCGGCGGCGCTCCGCCTCGGTCGCGGCCAGCCGCCCCAGTCCGAAGGCCATGCCATGCAGGGCCACCATCGAAATCGCCAGCCCCAGGCTGTTCAGCCACCAGGGCAGGCCGGCGGTGAGCTGTTCGGTCCGCTGAGCTTCGCTTGGAAACGCCCAGTACAGCACCACATTGATCAGCACCTGCGCCAGCGCAAAACCGAAGGCGCGCCGCACATTCAGGATCAGCGCCCCCAGCACCGTCACCAGAAAGGGCAGGCCGGGTGTGACCAGCAGGGCCAGCGCATCCAGCAGCACCACATGCCGCATGGCATGGCGGGGCGGGTGGTCCAGGTGCCGTTGCCGCGCAATGCGCCAGAAGTGCCAGGCGAAAGCCATCACCAGGCCCAGGCAGGTCAGCACAAAGGGCGCGTCGTGGGTGTCGCCGCCCATGCGGCGATACAGGCTCGCCAGCACGCCGTCGTAAGGCTCCGTCGGATGGCCCATGAGGCCCCAGACGGCCGAGGCCAGCTCCAGCAGGCACACCGCCAGGGCGGCGATGCGCAGCACGAAGGCGGGCTGGGCGATGCGGGCGAGCAGGCGGTCCAAGGGAATCCCGGTCAGTCCAGCGGCGGCGTGCTCACGATGACGCCCCCGCCCAGGCAGACCTCGCCGTCATACAGCACCGCGCTCTGGCCCGGCGTGACCGCCCACTGGGCCTGCGGGAAGTCCAGGCGGATCTCGCCGTCGCCGGGCGTGAGGGCGCAGGCGGCATCGGCCTGCCGGTAGCGCGTCTTGGCGCCGTAGCCGCCAAAGCCCGGCGTCGTGCCGGTCCAGCTCAGGTCGTTGGCAATCAGGCGGTGGCTCTGCAGCATCGGATGGTCATGGCCCTGCACCACCACCAGCGTGTTGGTCTCCAGGTCCTTGCGGGCGACGAACCACGGTTCGTGCTCCCCGCCGCCGCGCGGCGCGCCCTTTTCCTTGATGCCGCCGATGCCCAGGCCCTGGCGCTGGCCCAGCGTATAGAACGACAGGCCCACATGTTCGCCGAGCTTGCGGCCGCGGTCGTCCTTGATGGGGCCCGGCTTGTGGGAGAGATAGCGGTTGAGGAATTCGCGGAACGGCCGCTCGCCGATGAAGCAGATGCCGGTGGAATCCTTTTTCTTGGCGTTGGGCAGGCCGATCTCTTCCGCCAGGCGGCGCACCTCGGTCTTGGGCAGCTCGCCCACCGGGAACATCGTCTTTTGCAGCTGCGCCTGATTCAGCCGGTGCAGGAAGTAGCTCTGGTCCTTCAGCGGATCCAGCCCCTTGAGCAGTTGCACCTCGCCGCCCTGTTCACGCACCCGGGCGTAGTGGCCGGTGGCGATCTTCTCGGCGCCCAGCCGCATCGCATGGTCCAGGAAGGCCTTGAACTTGATCTCGGCATTGCACAGCACGTCCGGATTGGGCGTGCGGCCCGCCTGGTACTCGCGCAGGAACTCGGCAAAGACCCGGTCCTTGTATTCCGCAGCGAAATTGACGTGTTCGATCTCGATGCCGATCACATCGGCCACCGCGGCCGCATCCACGAAGTCGATGTTGGACGAGCAGTATTCGCTGTCGTCGTCATCTTCCCAGTTCTTCATGAAGATGCCGACAACCTCATGCCCCGCCTGCTTCAGCAGCCAGGCGGACACGGCGGAATCAACGCCGCCGGACAGCCCGACGACGATGCGTTGCTTCTTGGAATTCATGCCCGCGATTGTCCGACAAGCGGGAGCCGGGGGCTCGGTTGGGGCCTTGCGCCCGGTGCGGCGTGTGTTTTCTCACAACGGGCGGCGGCCCGATGGGGGGCATCCCCCCGTCTATCCCCTGCCTATGCCCCGCCTGTAGGCAATCCCCCGACATCGCTTTGCGCCGCCGCTCACACCCGGCGCAGGCATCGCTGACTGCCGCTGTGCGGCCTTGCACCGCACACTGTCAGCCAGGGAGTCGCATCATGAACGTTGTCATCGTCGAGAGTTCCGCCACCATTCGAAGCCAGTTGATCCAGCAGCTGGCCACCGACAAGCGCCTGCACATCGTGGGCGAGGCCGCCGATGAGGCCGCCGCCATCCAGGTGATCGCCCAGACCCAGCCCGATGCTGTGCTGATGGATCTGGCCCTGCAGCCCGGCAGCGGCCTGCGGGTGCTGCGGGCCATCCGGCAACTCGGTTGTGGCGCACGGGTGATCGTGCTGAGCAACAGCTATTACGAGGAAATGCGGCGCGCCTGCCTGGAATACCGCATCTCCGGCTTCTTCGACAAAAGCACCCAGGTGACGGAAGCGCTGGCGCTGCTGCGCAGCTGGCTGCCGCCCCTCTTTGCCGACGAGCCGCAGCGGGTGGCGGCCGTGGCGGCACTGGAAGCGCGCTCCTTGGCCCTCCCGGCATTCGATGAACTGGCGGATCTGGCCTGCGACATCAGCGGCAGCGGCATGGCCGCCATCAGCCTGATCAATGCGGACACGCAGCGCTTCATCGGCACCTCCGGGCTGAGCTTCGGCACGATGCCGCGGTCTCGCGGCTTCTGCGCGCAGGTGCTGCATCAGGGCCCGGTGGTGGAAGTGCCGGACACCTGGCATGACGCCCGGTTCGCCGATCATCCGCTGGTGCAGGGCGCTCCCTATATCCGCTTCTACGCCGCAGTGCCGCTGGCCCTGGCGGGCGGTGAACTGGTGGGCACGCTGTGTGTGCTGGACCGGCTGCCGCGCCGGCTGCGGGAGCGTCAGCGCGAGGCGCTGGTGACGCTCTCCCGCTGCGCCATCAATGAGCTGGAAGCCAGCCGCCGCCATGCCGAGCGGCTGGATCAGGCGGTGAGTGCCGCCATGACGCTGTAGTCGCGCTCGGTCCGCTCAGCGGTGCTCGGGCGGGTGGTACAGCGACGGATGGGTGTGCAGCGCTTCCATCGGCAGGCGTCGGCCGGCCGCATGGTCCTCGATGCACTGCAACACCAGCGGGCTGCGATGCCGCTCCCGGCAGGCGCGGATCTCGTCCAGGGTCATCCACAGGGTGCGCTGCACCGGTTCGTCAAAGGCCTGTCCGGGGATCTGATCCCCGACGTCGCCCACGAAGGCGATGCGCACATAGGTCACATCCTGGCCCCGGCTCGGTCGCAGGAAGCGCGACATGTAGACGCCCAGCCAGGCGGTCGGCGTGAAGGGCCGTGCGGTTTCTTCCAGCACTTCCCGGGCCACGCCTTCCACGAAAGATTCGCCCTGTTCCAGATGGCCGGCGGGGTTGTTGAGCAGCAGGCCCTCGGAGGTCAGTTCCTCCACCAGCAGATAACGGCCTTCGCGTTCGATCACGGCAGCCACGGTGACGCTGGGCTTGAAGCGTTCGGTCATGGATCTCCTCACCGGCCCCGGGTGGGCGGCGGTCCGGCAGTCAGGGCTGACCGTGGCGCGCTCCCCGGGATGGGTTGTTTGTGTGGGCCGTCATTGTGCGTCTTCTTCATGACGGCTCCAGGATCCGGCCTCGCTCGATCCGGGGACGTGCCAGGCGCGCGCTCCATGACAAACGGCCCCGAAGGGCCGTTGAGAAAACCTGGAGGAGCCAGAAGCCCCGGATCAGCGCCGGATCAGCGGTGATCGCGATCGGGGCCTCGGCGATCATCACGACGGTCGTCACGTCGATCGTCGCGACGGTCATCGCGCCAGTCGTCACGCCGATCATCGCGCCGGTCGTCATACCGGTCCTTGTCGTGTCCGCGGCCATGGCCCTTGCCGGGATGGTCGTCCTTCCAGCCCGGGCCGCCGGGGCCACCGTGGGGATGTTCGCGGCGGTACTGCGGGGCGTACACGTTGGTGTACCAGTTGTCCTGCACGAAGTAGACCGGACGGCCGCAGGCCCCGTACTGACCGCAGTAACGGCGCCAGTTCTTCTGATGGCCCGAAGGCACCCGCAGATAGACCGGCGGGGGCGGCGAGACCACCCGTTCAATGATCATCGGCTCGGCGTAGACCACTTGCGGGCGGGTGTTGCCGATGTCGATCTGGCCATAGAAACCGGGCTGGCCAATGGTGACCGAAACCCCGACGTCAGCGGCGTTTGAAACGGCAGGAGCCGCCAGGGCCGTCACAGCCACGGCGGAGGCAAACAGGATGTTCTTGAGCATGGTGGCTCCTTTCTACCTTCCTCCAACGC
Source organism: uncultured Roseateles sp. (assembly GCA_966211495.1). Lineage (GTDB taxonomy): Bacteria > Pseudomonadota > Gammaproteobacteria > Burkholderiales > Burkholderiaceae_C > Roseateles. The sequence goes on from CBIHOT010000009.1 coordinate 54,384, forward strand.
CCGGCCGCGTCTTTCGTGGACCTGTGCTTGCAACTCGCAACAGCTTTGCGGCTTTGTTGTGACGAGATTGCCATCTGCAGCTGCTTTCTTCCTAGTGAAATCCCTGTCTCCAAGGGGCGTATTTCGCACGGGCGCGCCGGTAAGCTTGGCCCATCGAGCCCGAAGTCTGGGCCCTGTCCCCGAATGCAGAGTGGAGGATTCCAGATGCTGATCGGTGTGCCGCGCGAGACTGCGGCGGGTGAAACACGGGTGGCGGCCACACCGGAAACGGTGAAGAAGCTGGTCGCGCAGGGTCATCGGGTGGTGGTGGAAACGTCGGCCGGACAGCGCGCCAGCGCCACGGACGAGGCCTACGGCGCCGCCGGCGCGGAGATCGTCCCCGCCGCCCAGGCGCTGGGGGCCGAGCTGGTGTTGAAGGTGCGGGCGCCGGACGCGCAGGAGCTGTCGTCCTTCCAGCGAGGCGCCTCGCTGGTGGGCATGCTCAATCCGTTCGACCGGGACGGCCTGCAGCGCCTCGCCGATGCCGGCTTGACCGCCTTTGCGCTGGAAGCGGCGCCGCGCACCACCCGTGCGCAGAGCATGGACGTGCTGTCCAGCCAGGCCAACATCGCCGGCTACAAGGCGGTGATGCTCGCGGCCTCCCACTACCAGCGGCTGTTTCCGATGCTGATGACGGCGGCCGGCACCATCAAGGCCGCACGGGTGGTGGTGCTGGGCGTCGGCGTGGCCGGCCTGCAGGCCATTGCCACCGCCAAACGGCTGGGTGCGGTGATCGAGGCGTCAGATGTGCGTCCGGCGGTGAAGGAGCAGGTCGAATCCCTGGGCGCCAAGTTCATCGACGTGCCGTACGAAACACCCGAGGAGCGCGAAGCCGCCGAAGGTGTGGGCGGTTATGCCCGGCCGATGCCCGCGAGCTGGTTGTCCCGCCAGCAGCAGGAGGTGGCCAAGCGCGTCGCCCAGGCCGATGTGGTGATCACCACGGCGCTGATTCCCGGACGGGCTGCGCCGGTGCTGGTCACTGAAGAGATGGTGCGTTCGATGAAAGCCGGGTCGGTCATCGTCGACCTCGCCGCGCCCGCCGGAGGCAACTGTCCCCTGACCGAGCCCGGCCAGACGGTGGTGAAACACGGCGTGACGCTGGTGGGTGAGACCAATCTGCCGGCGCTGGTCGCGGCGGATGCGTCGTCCCTGTATGCGCGCAACGTGCTGGACTTTCTCAAGCTGGTGCTGCCGGGCGCCGGCGGTGTGGTGCTGCCGCCGGATGACGACATCGTCACCGCCTGCCTGGTGGCGCATGACGGCCGGCTGCTGCGGGCCTGAACGACTCATTCCGGAGGATCCGATGGACGCTGTCTCTCCCACCCTGATCAACCTCACCATCTTCGTGCTGGCCATCTACGTCGGCTATCACGTGGTCTGGACGGTGACGCCCGCCCTGCACACGCCGCTGATGGCGGTGACCAATGCGATCTCGGCCATCGTCATCGTCGGCGCGATGCTCGCGGCGGCGCTCACCGACACGATGCTGGGCCAGGTGATGGGCACGGCGGCGGTCGCGCTGGCGGCGGTGAATGTGTTTGGCGGCTTCCTGGTCACGCGCCGCATGCTGGAGATGTTCAGGAAGAAGGATCGGAAGTAGACCGCCGCTTGGCAGTTGCCTGCCGTCCCTTCTCTGACGTTTCCTTCGATCCCTTCGATCCCCGCGATCCGGAGCCTGCGCATGTCCATGAACCTCGTCACGCTGCTGTATCTCGTTGCCAGCGTCTGTTTCATCCAGGCACTCAAGGGCCTGTCGCATCCCACCACCTCCATCCGCGGCAATCTCTTCGGCATGGCCGGCATGACGATCGCGGTGTTCACCACCGCGGCACTGATTCTGAAGCTGGCCGGCGGCCATGCGGGCGGATTCGGTCTGGTGCTCGCCGGGTTGGTGGTGGGCGGGGGCATCGGCGCGGTCATGGCGCAGCGGGTGGAGATGACCAAGATGCCGGAGCTGGTCGCCTTCATGCACAGCATGATCGGCCTGGCGGCGGTCTGCATCGCCGTGGCGGCGGTGGCCGAGCCGCATGCGCTGGGCATTGCGCAGCCCGGTGAACCGCTGCCAGGCGGCAATCGCATCGAGCTGGCGCTGGGCTGCTTCATTGGCGCGGTCACCTTCTCCGGCTCGGTGATCGCCTTCGGCAAGCTCAGCGGCAAGTACCGCTTCCGGCTGTTCCAGGGCGCGCCGGTGGTGTTTGCCGGCCAGCATCTGCTGAACCTGGCGCTGGGCATCGCCGCCCTCGTGTGCATCGCCGCCTTCTGGCATTCTCAAGGCTGGACCAGCTTTCTGCTGGTGGCCGCGCTGGGATTCGCACTGGGCGTGCTGCTGATCATCCCGATCGGCGGCGCGGACATGCCGGTGGTGGTGTCGATGCTCAACAGCTACTCCGGCTGGGCGGCGGCGGGCATCGGCTTTTCGCTCAACAACAGCATGCTGATCATCGCCGGCTCGCTGGTGGGCAGCTCGGGGGCGATCCTGAGCTACATCATGTGCAAGGCGATGAACCGCTCCTTCTTCAATGTGATCCTGGGCGGCTTCGGCGCCGAGCCGGGGGCCGCCGCAGCCGCCGCCGTGCAGCGCAATGTGCGCAGCGGCAGTGCGGACGATGCGGCCTTCATCCTGGGCAATGCGGAGAGCGTCATCATCGTGCCTGGATACGGGCTGGCAGTGGCGCGGGCGCAGCATGCGGTCAAGGAACTGGCGCAGAAGCTGACGGCCAAGGGCGTGCAGGTGCGCTATGCCATCCATCCGGTCGCGGGCCGCATGCCCGGCCACATGAACGTGCTGCTGGCCGAGGCGGAAGTGCCTTACGACCAGGTGCATGAGATGGAAGACATCAATCCGGAATTCGGCCAGACCGATGTCGCCATCATCCTCGGCGCCAACGACGTGGTGAATCCCGCGGCGCTGCAGAAGGGATCGGCCATTTACGGCATGCCGATTCTGGAAGCCTACAAGGCGCGCACCGTCATCGTGAACAAGCGGTCGATGGCCGCGGGCTACGCGGGCCTGGACAACGAGCTGTTCTACATGGACAAGACCATGATGGTGTTCGGCGACGCCAAGAAGGTCGTCGAGGACATGGTCAAGGCGGTGGAGTGACGCGGCATGGGCGCCGCGCGCGCGCGCCGGCTGGCGCTGCTGCTAGTGTTGCCGGTGGCGCTGCTGTGGGGCGTGCATCGGCTGTCCCAGCAGTACGGCACCGCATTGCCCCCGCAGGTGCTGCGGCTCGCGGAAGCCCGGCTGCTGTCCGGCAGTGCGGTGGATCCGCGGGCGGTGCCAGGCGCGGTCTCGGGGCCGATGGAGGCTGAGGCCAGCAGCCATCACCTGCCGGTGCAAATCCGTGAATCCGAGGCGCCCGGGCCGCTGTGGTTCGCCATCGATTTCCAGATGCCCCGGGCCGCGGAGCAGCCGCATTGGCTGGTGATCCAGCATCGTCCGGCGGCCAGCATCTATCTGGATGGGCAGTTGCTGGCGCATTCCAGCATGGGGCGCGGCTTCACCGCGGAAGACGAAGACGACTTCGCCCAGCGCGGCCTGCTGCTGGCCGGACGGCGGATGCAGGTGAGCATTCCACCGGCCCTGCTGGGTGAGGGCGACCATCGACTGAGTGTGCGGCTGGTGCGACCCGGATTCGAGGGCGCCGGACTGTCGGCCGCGCTGCTGGGGCCGGCACCGCAGATGCGCGCCTTGCAGGAAGGCCGCCGCTTCTGGCAGGTGCTGCGAGTCACCACGGCGCTGGGCGGCGTGGCCATCGGTCTGTTCATGGTGCTGGTGTGGCTGGCGTTGCGTCAGGAATGGCTCTACGGGGTGACGGGTCTGTTCTGCATCTGTCTGGCGCTGCTGATGTCGCCCTACCTGCTCAACGGCGCGCTGCTGCCGGCCCCGTGGTGGCGGGTGGTGCTGGATGTGGCGGATGTGGTGTCCAAGGGGCTGCTGCTGTTCCTGGTGACGCGGCTCAACGGCTATCCCTGGCGATGGGTGTTGTGGGTCGTGGTCGCGTATCTGGGGCTGGGCGTGGTGATCGACAGTACCGCTGCGGTCCTGAGCTGGAGCTGGACCAATTTCGGCACGGTCTGGCCCTGGTGGGCCCTGGGCAGTCGATGCCTGATCCTGCTGCTGGCCGTGGTGATCGCGGCCAAAGCGGCGCTGGAGAGCCGGGCTGCCGCACCGCTGGTGGGGGCGCTGGCGGTGGCGCTGTCCACCTGGGTGTGGCTGTACGTCAGTTACTTCGCCCTGGTGGCGTCCCAGCAGCTCAGTGTGGTGGACATCAATGTGGTGGGCCATGCCGTGTTGATCGCCATGGCCGGGGTGGCGCTGCAGCGGCGCTTCGTGGGCTCGCTGAGGGATCAGGCGCTGGCCCGCGTGGTGCTGGAGCGGGCGCTGGAGGCCCGTACCCGCGAGCTGCAGACCCGCTGGCAGGAACTGCAGGACAGTGAACGCCAGCGCACGGCTGCCGAAGAGCGGGAGCGGCTGCTGCAGGAGATGCATGACGGCCTGGGCTCGCAACTCGTCACCGCGCGCCTGAGCGCGGAGCGGGGCGTGCCCTCCGAAACCCTGGTGGAAGTGCTCGACGACTGCATCCGGGAGATGCGCCTGACCGTCGATGCCCTGGCGGTCACCGATGGCGACCTGACGCTGCTGCTGGCCAATCTGCGTCACCGCATGGGGCCACGTCTGGCGGCGGGCGGCCTGACGCTGGACTGGCAACTGGCCGATGTGCCGCTGGTGCCGGTGCTGCGAGGCACCGGAGGCCGCGAGCTGATCCGCATCGTGCAGGAAGGGCTCAGCAACGTCATCCACCATGCGCATGCGACGCGGGTGCGGTTCGCCACCCGGGTGGACGACGACGGCGGTGGCGTCACGCTCCTGATCACCGACAACGGCCTGGGCCTGTCGGAACAGCGCCGGGAGGGTCATGGGCTGCGCGGCATGCGGCGGCGGGCGGAGCGGATTTCCGCGCGCATCGAATGGCGCGCGCCGTCGGACAGTACCGAAGGGCCCGGCACCGAGCTGGCCGTCTGGCTGCCTTTGCGATGAGCCCACGCCGCCAATTGCGTGCACCAGATGCAGGCGTCGCGCCATGGATTAGTGATCCCACCCTAGAGAGGTGAGGGCGGCGCCGCACCGCGTATGGTCCGCTGCATTGGCGCCCTTCGGCGCGCCCCTGTGCGCTTTATCGAATCCCCTGATGGGGGGCGCACGGGGATCGGCGAGAATCCGCGCCGTACCCTGGAGACATAACAATGGAGAAAACCTGGCTGAAGCACTATCCGGCCGGCATGCCCGCCGAGATCAATGCGGATGTCTATCCTTCGCTGGTCGAGCTGATGGAGACGGCTTTCAAGCAGTTTCCGGAGCGGCCGGCCTACAAGATGCTGGGCCGCTCGGTCAGCTTTGCGCAGATCGATGAGGCGTCGCGTTCACTGGCGGCTTATCTCCAAGGCCTGGGTCTGGAAAAGGGCGACCGCGTCGCCATCATGATGCCCAATGTGCCGCAGTATCCGGTGGCCGTGGCCGCCGTGCTGCGTGCCGGCTTTGTGGTGGTGAACGTCAATCCGCTCTACACCCCGCGGGAGCTCGAGCATCAGCTCAAGGACGCCGGCGCCAAGGCGATCGTCATCATCGAGAACTTCGCCGCCACGCTGCAGCAGGTGATGGCCCATGTGCCGACCAAGCATGTGGTGCTGGCCTCGATGGGCGACATGCTCGGCTTCGTCAAGGGGGCCGTCGTCAACTACGTGGTGCGCAAGGTCAAGAAGCTGGTGCCGGCCTTTGAGCTGCCCACCGCCGTGCGTTTCAACGATGCCCTGTCCAAGGGCCGTGGTCAGACCTACGCCCGTCCGGTCATCGGCCCGAGCGACATCGCCGTGCTGCAATACACCGGCGGCACCACCGGCGTCTCCAAGGGCGCCGTGCTGCTGCATCGCAACCTGGTGGCCAACACGCTGCAGTGCGAAGCCTGGTATCAGCCGGCGCTGCGCAAGATCCCCAAGGACGAGCAGTTGGTCAGCATCTGTGCGCTGCCGCTCTATCACATCTTCGGTTTCACAACCAACCTGATGCTGTCAATGCGGGTGGGCGGCTGCAATGTGCTGATCCCCAATCCGCGGGACCTGCCGGGCGTGTTCAAGGAACTGAGCCAGCACCGCTTCCACAGCCTGCCGGCGGTGAACACGCTGTTCATGGCCATGGCCAATCACCCGTCCTTCGGCACGGTGGACTGGAGCGGTCTGGTGATTTCGGTGGGTGGCGGCATGGCCGTTCAGCAGGCCACGGCCAAGCTGTGGCTGGAAAAGACCGGCTGCCCGATCGTGGAAGGCTACGGTCTGTCAGAGACCTCGCCGGTCGCCTGCTGCAATCCGACCGACAGCACCGCCTACACCGGCTCCATCGGCCTGCCGCTGCCCGGCACCGAAGTGACGCTGCTGGACGACGACGGCCGGGAAGTGCCTGCGGGCACCTCCGGCGAGATCGCCATCCGCGGCCCGCAGGTGATGGCCGGCTACTGGCAGCGTCCTGACGAGACCGCCAAGGTCATGACCGCCGACGGTTATTTCCGCACCGGCGACATCGGCACGGTGGACGAGCGGGGCTACTTCCGCATCGTGGACCGCAAGAAGGACATGATCCTGGTGAGCGGCTTCAACGTCTACCCGAACGAGGTCGAGGACGTACTGACGCTGATGCCGGGCGTGCTGGAATGCGCTGCGGTCGGCGTGCCGGACGAAAAGGCCGGTGAAGCGGTCAAGGTGGTGATCGTCCGCAAGAACCCGGCCCTGACCGAAGCGGATGTGAAGGCCTACTGCGAGGCCAACCTGACCGGCTACAAGCGGCCGCGCATCATCGAGTTCCGCACGGAGCTGCCCAAGACGCCGGTGGGCAAGGTGTTGCGGCGTGAACTGCGCGACAAAAAGTAGCAGTTTCCCTGCCTCCGCCAGGACCGCGACCGCCTAAGCTTCGCGGTCCTGAGGAGGCATGGCCGTGTTGGAAGAACGCTACGAGAAGTCTGAGGCCGGACGGGCAGAGATCAAGACAAGAGCCCTGGTCCAGGGCCGGATTGCACGCAATCTGCTGCTGGTGATCGACCCGTCCAAGACCGGCGGGCAATGGCTGGGCATGGTGCAGGGCGCCACGCCGGCCGATCTGGAACTGCTGCTGCAGCATCGGCTGGTGTCGCCTGCGGCGGTGCGTGCGCCAGGGGGTGGGGCCAGCGGGTCCGGCGCGGCGGGTGCGGGGGGCTCTGCCTCCACGGCCAGCCCTGCGGCCATCGGCACGCCCATGGGGCTCGCCGGGGATTCGGGCGGCGCCTCTACCGGCCGCGGCGCGGGCGCATTGTCTGCATCCGGGGCCGCGTCGCCCCGAGCCGTATCCTCTGGCAGCGCGCCGGCCACCGGCCCCGCTTCCGTCACCGCCGCCGGCAGCCAGGGCGCTGCGTCCCGGCCAATGCCGGGCAGTTCAACAAGACCGATGGGCGCGCCGGTGTCGTCGCTGGACTTCCAGCAGCTCTACACCGCGCTCACCGTGTTTGCGAAGCAGCAGGGCTTGCTCAAGGGCTATCGCATGGCGCTGGAAGTGGAGCAATGCGCCGACTTCGAGCAACTGCAGACGCTGGCGCTGGACGTCGTGGACCGTGTGCGGGCGACGAAGGGCGATGCAGCAGCGCATGAACTGCGTGCGACACTGGGATTCAATTGAACCCTTCCCAGGAGGTCGCCCATGTCTGAACCCCAAGCGCAACCGTACCGCGTCGCGGTGCTGATCGGCAGCCTGCGCAAAGGCTCCTACAACCGCCAGCTGGCGCTGGCGCTGCAAAAGATCGCCCCACCGTCCCTGAAGCTGGAGATCGTCGAGATCGGCCATCTGAGCTTCTACAACGACGACGAGGCTGAAGCGCCGCCGGCCGGCTATGCCGAATTCCGCGCCACCATCAAGGCGGCGGATGCGGTGCTGTTCCTGAGCCCCGAATACAACCGCTCGATTCCCGCCGTGTTGAAGAATGCGCTGGATGTGGGGTCGCGGCCGTATGGTCACAACGCCTTCAATGGCAAGCCCGGCGCGATCATCACGCTGTCGCCTGGGGCGCTGGGCGGCTTTGGTGCCCATCATCATCTGCGCCAGGTGCTGGTCTGCCTGAATGTGGCGACCCTGCCCACGCCCGAGATGTACGTGGGCGGTGCCAACACGATGTTCACCGAAGACCATGGCTTCACCAAGCCGGACACCGAGAAGTTCATGCAGGGCTTCCTGACCACCTTCTCCGACTGGATCGGCCGTCAGAAGGGGTGAGCTTGGCTGCGCGTCTGTTTGTGGAGCAGCCGCTGGCGGCTGCGTCGGAAGATCAGCATCAGGACTTCGCGCTGCCGCCCGGTGCGGCGCGCCATGTCCAGGTGCTGCGGCTCCAGCCGGGCGGTCAGGTGTTGCTGTTCGACGGCAGCGGCGATGAGTGGACCGCGGAGGTCACCGCCATGGGCCGCAGCGAGGTGCGGGTGGTGCTGCGCGAGCGCCACAGCGTCGATCGCGAATTGCATCCATCGGTGACATTGGCGGTGGTCATGCCGGCCAACGACCGGATGGACGGCATTGTGGAGAAGGCCTGTGAGCTGGGCGCCACGGCCATCCAGCCTTTGATGAGCGAGCGTTCGGTGCTCCGGCTGACGGGTGACCGTGCGCAGAAGAAGCAGCAGCACTGGCAGGGCGTGGCAGTGGCGGCGGCGGAGCAATGCGGCCGTACGCGGCCGCTGCAGGTGGCGCCGGTGATGACGTTGTCGGCGTGGCTGGCTGGTCTGGCAGCGCGCGGGACGGATGGCGGGGAGCGGCGCTGGTTGCTGAGTCCGGTGGCGGCGCAGCCGCTGTCGGCCCGCAGCCGCGAAGGTCAGGGCCCGATCGTGGTGCTGAGCGGCCCGGAGGGCGGACTCAGCAGCGACGAAGAGCAGTCCGCCCGCGCCCGGGGCTTCCAGGCGGTGCAACTGGGCCCGCGCATTCTGCGTGCCGACACCGCACCGCTCGCGGTGCTGGGCTGGGTGGCGCTCGGCGGCCTGGAAGCATCCGCGGCGTCATAGCGGCCGCCTCCCGATGGAGGCGGACCTTCATGCAGAGTTGGGGCGATCTGGATCAGGAAACTGCTTTCGCAGTGCCTCAAAGGCCTCTTCTGCGGAGACCATGTGCGCATCGTCTGCGGTCGCCAGGCGGCGTCGGAGGTCAGCCTCGAAGCTGGCCAGGGCCTGCTCACGCTGCTGAAGCAGCGCCACAGCCGCCTGCAAGACTTCGCTTTCGGATCCATAACGACCCGCTTTGATCAGTTCCACCACGTACGCCTCCAGAGATTCGCCCAGTTCCGCGCGGATCATGGCAGTCCTCCCATTCAGCCTCTGTGGGCGGCATCTTGCGACATGCCGCCCGCATCAGCTGCTTCAGCCGTATTTAGCGCGAGCCGTCTGACTCTACAGAGGGTTTCCGCGCCGAGCCTGCGATCAGATCAAACTTGAACAGGCGGCACTCAATCGGGCCATTCCACATGGGAACGCGGCGCGATTCCTTCAGGCGCATCTTGCTCGGCAGCTTCATCTCCGGGCAGAGCAGCCACGCCGTCCAGCCGGCCGGATGCTGGGTGTAGGCCCGCTTCCAGTGGGCCGACAGGCGGGGGAAGAAGTCATCCCCCGCATCCCGCTCTTCGGACAAACCGCCCTCGAAGCTCGACCGGTTGCCCGCCTTGCCGCGTACCTCAATACGTTCCCCATACGGGGGATTCAACATCAGCGTGCCGGGCAGATCGTCCGGCAACTTCGGCGCCGGACGTTCCAGCGCATCGCCGCCGTTGAACTGGATGTAGGCCTCGACGCCCGCACGCTGCGCATTGCGGCGTGCGAAGTCCACCATCCGGAAGGCCACGTCGCTGGCGAACAGCGGCACCGCAGGGGCATGTTCCGCCGCACGGGCTTCTTCCTTCATCGCCCGCCAGGCCGGCATCAGCGCCTGGAAGGGCTTGAGCTTCTCGAAAGCGAACCGGCGCTGGATGCCGGGCGCGATGCCGCAGGCAATCGTCGCCGCTTCCACCACGATGGTGCCGGAGCCGCAGCAGGGATCGTGCAGCGCGCCACCGGCCTCCGGCGTGCCCTTCCAGCCGGCCGCTGCCAGCATGGCGGCCGCCAGCGTTTCCTTCAGCGGCGCATCGCCCTTGTCTTCCCGCCAGCCGCGCTTGAACAGCGGCTCACCCGAGCTGTCCACATACAGCGTCGCATGCTGCTCGGTCAGATGCAGCTGCAGCGGCAGATCCGGCCAGCGGGTATCCACGCTCGGCCGCTCGCCGGTGACTTCCCGCATCACGTCGCAGACGGCATCCTTCACCCGCAGCGTCGCAAAGTTCAGGCTGTGCAGCGGTGAATGCTGCGCCGTGGTGTCCACCCGCAGCGTCTGACGCGGGGTGATCCATTCACTCCAGTCGATGGTGTTGGCCAGCGAATAGATGTCGTCTTCCTGGTAGTACTCACCAATGGCCACTTCCACCAGCACCCGCTGAGCCAGCCGGCTGTGCAGGTTCAGGCGCATCACCGCCTCCAGCGTGCCCAGCAGGCCCACGCCGCCGCGGAAGGCCTTCGGGCCGTCCAGGCATTCGTCCGCCGACAGGATCTCGCGGACTTCCGCCTCCAGCCAGGATTCAACGCCGGCAGGGCAGGGCAGGAACAGATGGAAGGAGGGCGTGGACATGAGGGTTCTGAACGGGTCGGTCTCTGGCGCGGCGGGGCGCCGTGCCATGGCGGCATTGTCCCACTGAGGGGGACCGTGCCGTCAGCGCGCCTTGCGCAGGTTGGCGGGCGCCAGCTTCAACGCTTCACGGTATTTGGCGACGGTGCGGCGCGCCACCGTGATGCCCTGCTCGCCCAGCATGGTGGACAGCTGGCTGTCGGACAGCGGATTGCTGGTGTCCTCCGCCGCGATGAACTGCTTGATCAGCGCCCGCACCGCGGTGGACGATGCATTGCCGCCGGCTTCGGTTGCCAGGCTGGAGCCGAAGAAATACTTCAGCTCGAAGGTGCCCCACGGCGTGGACATGTATTTGGCGGTGGTCACCCGGGAGATGGTGGATTCATGCAGGCCGAGTTCGTCGGCAATCTCCCGCAGCACCAGCGGTTTCATCGCCAGCTCGCCATGGGTGAAGAAGCCGCGCTGGCGCTCCACGATGGCTTCGCTGACCCGCAGGATGGTGTCGAAGCGCTGCTGGATGTTCTTGATGAACCAGCGCGCCTCCTGCAACTGGCCGCCCAGCGGCGAATTGCTGACGCCGCCGCGGGTGGCCCGCAGGGCCTGGGCGTACAGCTCATTGATGCGCAGCTTGGGCAGCACGTCCGGATTGATCATCACCCGGAAGCCCCGGCCGGACTTCTGCACGATCACGTCCGGCACCACCGGCCGGTTGTCGCTGCGGGCGAAGCGCCGGCCCGGCTTGGGCTCCAGCGTGGCGATCATCGCCTGAGCGCCGCGCAGCAGCTCGTCATCGGCGCCCGTCAGGGACATCAGACGGCGCCAGTCGCGCTTGGCCAGCAGGTCCAGATGCCGCCGGCAGATCACCACCGCCAGGGCCTGTTCCGGCGAACGCGGATGGGTGCGCAGCTGCAGTTCCAGGCATTCGCCCAGATCCCGCGCGCCAACGCCCGCCGGCTCCATCGACTGCAGCCACTTGAGCGCGCACTTGAAGGTGTCGAGCAGCAGTTCGCGCTGCTCCGGATCCGCCCCCTCGCCATCGTCCCCCAGCAGGGCGGCGACCAGCTCTTCCAGGGGATCTTCCAGATAGCCGTCGTCGTTGAGCGATTCGATCAGTGCCAGCAAGGCCGCACGGTCCACCTCGCCCAGATGCATGCCCGCCATCTGGGCGCGCAGCACGTCCTGGAGCGACGCATCGGGAGCCTCGGTCTCGGGCCGCTCGTCGTCCTCGCCGCCACTGCTGGCGCTGCTGGAGGGCTGCTCGCGGATGCCGTCGAAGTCGTCGTGCTCGGTGCCGTTTTCCCAGTCTTCGCGCTCGGTGGTGCCGAAGTCCTCCGCACGGATTTCATCGCTGCCGGCGCTGTCTGCGCTGCCGTCGCTTTCGGCACCGCGATCCGCGGTGTCGCTGCCACGATCATCGCGGTCGGGCACACGCTCATCAGAAACGCGTTCGGCCGGACTGGCACCGGGCGGACTGGCCGCATCGTGTTCTTCGTCCGGCTCCAGCAGCGGATTGCTGGCCAGCATCTGCTCGACTTCCTGATGAAGTTCGAGCGTGGAGAGTTGCAGCAGACGGATGGACTGCTGCAGCTGAGGCGTCAGCGCAAGATGCTGGGACAGGCGTACCTGTAGCGTCGGCCTCATCGTCGCTCCCGCGCTTACATCCGGAAGTGCTCGCCGAGATAGACCCGGCGGACGTCCTGGTGTTCGACGATGTGTTGCGGCGTACCTTCTGCCAGCACCGCACCTTCACTGATGATGTAGGCGCGGTCGCAGATGCCCAGGGTTTCCCGGACGTTGTGGTCGGTGATCAGGACGCCAATGCCGCGCTGCTTGAGGAAGCGGATGATGCGCTGGATCTCCAGCACGGCGATCGGATCCACCCCGGCGAAGGGCTCGTCCAGCAGGATGAAGCGGGGCTGGGTGGCCAGGGCGCGGGCGATCTCGACGCGCCGCCGCTCACCGCCAGACAGGGCCGGGGCGGGCGTGTCCCGCAGCTTCTCGATGGAGAGTTCCTGCAGCAGCTTGTCGAGCTCGGCATTGATGCGGGCGGTCGGCCAGGCTTTGCCTTGATCGTCCCGCTGCAGTTCCAGCACTGCGCGGATGTTCTCTTCCACATTCAGCTTGCGGAAGATGGACGCTTCCTGCGGCAGGTAGCTCAGGCCAAGGCGGGAGCGCTGATGGATGGGCAGGCGCTGCACCGGCTGGCCGTCGATCTGGATCTCGCCGGCGTCGGCGCGGACCAGGCCCACGATCATGTAGAAGCTGGTGGTCTTGCCGGCGCCATTGGGGCCCAGCAGGCCGATCACTTCGCCGCTGTGCAGGTCCAGGTGGACGTCCTTGACCACCTTGCGCACGCCATAGGTCTTCTGCAGCCCCCAGGCCTGCAGGCGGCTCTTGGGGGTGGAGGCTTGAGCGTCACTCATGGGGTCGGGCGCGGCGTCAGGTTGAGGCTGGGGCGCAGACCCAGCGGGGCGCTGGCGGCGGAAGCGGGCTCGGCGGGCACGTTCTTGGGCATCAGCACCACGCGGCCGCGGCCGCTGGGATGCGGCGAATTGGCGCCGGTTTCCACCAGCAGGCGTTCGGTGCGGTTGTCGTAGTTCAGGGTGGCGCCGGCCATGGTCTGCATCAGCTGGTCGCCGCGCATCACCTTGGCTTCGGCATTGCCGATCAGCCGGATGGTTTCGCTGCGGGTGTCGTATTCGATCTGGTCGGCCCGGCCTTCGATGCGTTCACCGGGGGTGTCGCGGTCCTGGCGGAACTGCACCTGGCGGCTGGGCACGCCGTTGGCGTAGGCCAGGTAGTAGCCGTCCTTGGTTTCCTGCACGTCCATGCGTTCGGCGCGCAGCATCAGGGAGCCTTTGGTCAGAATCACATTGCCGTTGAATTCGGCGCGCTGCTTGACCTTGTCCACCTCGCCTTCCTTGTCGAACACCAGGTTCAGGGGCTTCTGGCGGTCGTCCTTGGCGGCCTGCACCCAGGGCGCGGCCAACGCCAGGGCGAGTGCTCCGGACAACAGCAGGGGACGGCGAAGGGGCATGGTGGAATCCTGGCGGCACAAAACTTGCAGACCATTCTAGCCCCGCAAAAAACAAAAGGCCTGCAGTCCGCCAACTCCCGAAGGAGTCGCGGCCGGCAGGCCTTCGCGGTGCGGGCGGTCAGCCCTTGCGTGCTTGCTCGATCAGGAAGTTGGCGACGGCAATCGCGCGCTGGCCGAGTTCTTCCTCGCTGACGCGCAGGCCAAAACCCGCCATGGCCGGAGAGGTCAGGAAGCGGCCGCCGACGGCGACGGTCGGCACGCCGTCGATGTTGTAGCTGTCCTGCAGCTTCGTGGCCTGCTGGCACTTGGTCTGCACGGTGAAGGAGTTGTACAGCTCCAGGAACTTCGCCGAATCCACGCCCAGCGGGGCCAGGAAGGTGGCCATGGCCTTCGGGTCGGTCAGAGACTGGCCGCCGCGGTGGATGGCATTGAAGATGGCCGGGCGCACCTGCGCTTCCTTGCCCATCGCTTCCAGCGTGAAGAACAGGCGCTGGTGGACCTTCACGTTCTCGCGGAAGGCCACATGCACCTTGCGGTAGACCACATCGGCCGGCAGCTGCTTGGCCCAGGCTTCGATGGTCGGCTCGAACACGTAGCAGTGCGGGCAGCCGTACCAGAAGAATTCGATGACCTCGATCTTGCCGGGCGCCGCGCCAGGCACCTTGGTGTTCAGGCGCTGATATTGACGGCCCTCGATCGGACCGCCCTGAGCCAGGGCCGGCTGGACCAGCAGCCCGCCAGCGGTGCCCGCTGCCAGGGCCGAGGCGGCCGACAGCTGGGTGAATTCGCGACGCTTCATGTGTGTGCTTCCTTTGCGGATCACCGGTTCCTCCCGGTGCCGCGATGCTAGGGATACAGACTTAGGCAAGGATTAACGCTGCACCGCCACCAGATTGGCTTCGATACCAGCGCCTTCCAGCTTCTTTTGCTGGCTTTCGGCTTCGTCCCGGCTGTCAAACGGGCCCATCCGGACCCGATAGACGGTACGACCCGATTGCTCGCGTTCCATCACCTTGGCCGAAAAACCCTGGATGGCCAGCTTGGCCCGCTGCTGCTCGGCGTCTTCCATTCGGGTGAAGGCGCCCGCCTGGACGAAGTAGCCGTTGGCAGACGCAGCAGGCTTGTCGGCCGGCTTGTCTGCGGGCTTCTCGGCCGCTTTCTCGCTCGCCGGCTTCGGATCGGCCTTGGCGACCGGACGCCCTTCCACGGCCGGCGGCACGATCGCGCCGTTGCTGCCGACGGTGGGCGCCGTCTGGGTGGCTGCCGGCGGCTGGGTGGCCGCGGCCTGCGGTGTGGCGGGCACGACCGCCGGGGCCGGTCCGGGTGTCACCACGCCCGACGCCGCCTTGGCGCCTGCACGGCCTGCGAGCGGGGCATTCGGATCCCAGTTGCGATTGCGCTCGGCTTCCTGTGCATCCTGCTCCGCGGTGCGCTGCGGCAGCTTGTTGATGAACGGCACCGGCGCCTTGGTCACATACAACGCCACGCCCAGCGCGATCCCCAGCCCCAGCAACAGGCCCACGATCAGGCCCATGGCGAAGCCGCCGCGCTGTTTCTCCTTGCTCATGCATGCTCCTGGTTGTCTCGAGCCATCGTTTCCGGTGCGGACACCCCCAGCACCGTCAGCGCATTGCGCACGACCTGACGGGTGGCCGTCAGCAGGGCCATGCGCGAACGGGTCAGTGCGGCGTTGTCTTCCACCAGGAAACGTTCGGCGCCATAGTAGCTGTGGAAGGCACCCGCCAGATCGCGCAGGTAGAACGCCACGTCGTGCGGCGCCAGGTCCTGGGCGGCGCTGGTCAGCATGCGGGGATAGTCCGCCAGCTTCTGCATCAGCGCATATTCGGTCGGTGCGGTCAGCAGGCTGAGGTCGGCCTCCTTCAGTGCGGCCATGTCGCCGCCCTGCTCGGCCCAGTTGCGCAGCACCGAGCAGATCCGGGCATGGGCGTACTGGACGTAGAACACCGGGTTCTCGTCATTGGCCTTGAGCGCCAGGTCGATGTCGAACACGAACTCGGTGTCGGCCTTGCGGCTGATCAGGAAGAAACGCACCGCATCGCGGCTGGTCCAGTCGATCAGGTCGCGCAGGGTGACGTAAGAGCCGGCCCGCTTGGAGATCTTCACCTCCTCGCCGCCCTTCATCACCGTGACCATCTTGTGCAGCACGTAATCCGGGAAGCCTTGCGGAATGCCCACGCCGGTGGCCTGCAGGCCGCCGCGCACCCGGGCGATGGTGCCGTGGTGGTCGGTGCCCTGGATGTTGATGCACTTGCTGAAGCCGCGCTTGAACTTGTTGACGTGGTAGGCCACGTCCGGCACGAAGTAGGTGTAGGTGCCGTCGGACTTGCGCATGACGCGGTCCTTGTCGTCCCCGTAGTCGGTTGAGCGCAGCCACAGCGCGCCGCCGTCTTCATAGGTCTTGCCGTTGGCGATCATGCGGGAGACGGCATCTTCCACCTGGCCGCCGCTGTAGAGGCTGCTTTCGAGGAAGTAGTTGTCAAAGCGCAGACCAAACGCCTGCAGATCCAGGTCTTGCTCGTGACGCAGATAAGCCACGGCGAATTGACGGATGCTGTCCAGGTCGTTGATGTCCCCGGAGGCGGTGAATTCGCGGTCGTCGGCCTTGACGGTGGCCTTGCTCAGGAAGGCGTCGGCGATGTCCTGGATGTAGTCGCCGTTGTAGGCGGACTCGGGCCAGCCGGCATCCCCCGGCTTGAGCCCCTTCAGGCGGGCCTGGGTGGAGTGCGCCAGGGTGGCGATCTGCACACCGGCGTCGTTGTAGTAGAACTCGCGGCTCACCGTCCAGCCCTGGGTGCTGAACAGCTGGCAGAGCGAATCGCCCAGGGCCGCCTGGCGGGCGTGGCCCACGTGCAGGGGGCCGGTGGGGTTGGCGGAGACGAATTCCACCAGCACCGAATCCGGATGCGACGGTTGTTCACCAAAATGCTCGGCAGCGCTCAGCACCTCGCCGATGACGGCCTGGCGTGCTGCAGGCGTCAGGCGCAGGTTGATGAACCCAGGGCCGGCGATCTCCAGCGCTTCGACCCAGCGCTGCACCGCCGGCTGCGCCTGCAGCTGGGCGATCAGCGTCTGCGCCAGTTCGCGCGGATTCTTTCGCAAGGCCTTGGACAGCTGCATGGCCGCCGTACAGGCGAAGTCGCCATGGCTGGCCTGCTTGGGCGTTTCAAAGGCGGCCACCGGTGCGGCGGCCATGGCGCCGCTGGCGACGGCGTCCTGGCTCAAGGCCTGGAGCACGGTCCCCAGGGCGTCGAGCAATTCCTGCTTGGCTTGGATCATGTGTCGCATTTTAGGGGGCATGCCCTGTAATAGACGGTCAACCCACTTGCCGCTCCTCCACCCGTGCGGCAGGATGCCTGCAACGATGAGTGCGCCTGCAGACATTTCCACCAGCCAGAGCCGTCCGGCCGAGGGCCTGAACGCGCCAGGCGCCGACCTGCCGGAGCAGATCGGCAAGTACCGGGTGCTGCGCCGGCTGGGCGAGGGCGCCACCAGCGACGTCTTTCTGGCCATGGACGACTTCCGCCACCAGGAGGTCGCCATCAAGCGCATGCGCAGCTGGATGGGGCAGGGCGCCGAGGAAGACACCCTCAGCCGACGCTTTTTTGCGTCTGAAGCAGCGCTGGCCGGCCGTCTGCAGCATCCGAATGTGGTGCAGATCCTGGATGCGGTGCAGGACGG
The DNA here is from genome assembly GCA_966211495.1 of uncultured Roseateles sp. Classification (GTDB taxonomy): domain Bacteria; phylum Pseudomonadota; class Gammaproteobacteria; order Burkholderiales; family Burkholderiaceae_C; genus Roseateles. The sequence goes on from CBIHOT010000009.1 coordinate 71,864, forward strand.
CGACGCGCCCTACCTCGTCATGGAATATGTCCATGGCGTGACGCTCAAGCATTTCTGCCGCACCGACCGGCTGCTGCCGCTGGACCAGATCGTCGAGCTGGGCTTCAAGTGCGCGATGGCGCTGTCGTACGTCTTCCGGCAGGGCGTGGTGCACCGGGACATCAAGCCCGCGAATCTGCTGGCGGTGCTGGACAGCAGCGGTCAGGTGACCGATGTGAAGGTCAGCGACTTCGGCAGCGCCCTGAATCTGCATGCCGAAATGACGCAGGTGCACCGGGTGGGTTCGCTGGCCTACATGCCGCCGGAGCAGATCGAAGGCGGTGACGTCGGCTGCCAGGCCGACATCTATTCACTGGGCGCCGTGCTCTATCACATGATCTGTGGCCGCCCGCCCTTCGATGCGCCCAACCAGATGGCGCTGATGCATCAGATCTACCACCAGGCGCCACAGCCGATGCAGGGCCAGCGCGGCGGCGTGACCGAGGCGCTGGATGCGGTCATTCTCAAGGCACTGGCCAAACATCCGCATGAGCGGTATGCCGACTGGGAGGCCTTCGGCCAGGCGCTGTCCGAGCTGGTGGCGCGGCAGCTGGTGCCGCTGGCCCGTCTCAATGAAGTCAAGGACTCGGAGCGTTTCAATCTGCTGCGCGGTCTCGAGTTCTTCGCCAACTTCGGTGATGTGGAATTGTGGGAAGTGGTGCGGCGGGCGCGCTGGCGCCGTTACCCGCTGGACTACCTGCTCTTCAAGCGGGGCCAGGAGGGCAACACCTTCCACATCATCGCGCAGGGCGAGGTGGAGGTCTGGCGTGAGGGCGCGCTGGTGGCGACGCTGGGCACCGGCACCTCGGTCGGCGAGATGGCCTACCTCGCGCCCAATCCGGAATTGCGGCGCCACAGCACCGACATCCGGGTGACCGACATGTGCACCACCGTGTCCTTCACACCTGAGTCCTTGGGACAGCTCAGCCCCGAGTGTCAGCACCGGTTCGACCGGGCTTTCATCCAGGTGCTGGTGCGCAGGCTGCATCTGGCGCATGAGGCACTGGCCCATCCACGCCGCATCATGTGAGCCAGTGCCGGACATGACGCAGGTCAACCGCGCTTGAGGCCGCCCCGTTGCTGTGTTTCACTGCCCTGAGGTCCTTCCCCCAACCCCCGTAGGAGAGCATGAAATGAAAACACTGATGACGCTGAGCGCCGGCCTGTTGTTGTCCCTGACCTTTCTGGCCCCCGCCCATGCGCAGGACGAGAAGAAGAAGGAACTGACGCCCCAGCAGCAACGCATGGGCACCTGCAGCAAGGATGCCAAGGCCCAAGGCAAGACCGGCGACGACCGCAAGGCCTTCATGAAGGCCTGCCTGGCGGGCAAGACCGAGCCGGAGAAGAAGCTGACGCCGCAGCAGGAAAAGATGGCGGCCTGCAACAAGGACGCCGCCGATCAGAAGAAGACCGGTGATGCCCGCAAGGCCTTCATGAAGGAATGCCTCGCGGCGCATTGATCCTCTCGGGTCCAAAGGCTACCCGCGGGTCCACACCCCGCGGGCCAGCATCACCGCGGCGATGGGGATGAGCAGCAGCAGATGCGCCTGCAGCATCACCAGCCGCCGCGTGGCCTTGACCTCCTCCTCATCCGGCAGGCTGCCGGTGGCCCGCAGGGTTTTGGCCCAGCGGCGGTAGGTCAGGGTCGGTTTGATCGACAGCAACCCGATCACCACAAACAGCCCCAGCTTGAAGTGCAGCAGAGGCTGGTGCCAATACCAGCCGCCGCCCTTCATGCCCCACCAGGTGCGAAACAGCCCGGTGGCGAGCACGGCCACCGCCGTGATCCCATAGATCATGTCCACCCGGGTGAGCCGGGTCACCACCGCAGCATTCATCCATTCCGACCGGCACAAAGCGGCCTGGCTGCTTAAAAACACGACCAGGCTGAGGATGGCCAGAATGTGCAGGCCGGCCAGCAGGGCTTCGAGCGTCATGCGTTCTCCGTGAAAGAGGAAGAGGGGGGAGCTCCGCCGGCGCCATCCCCAGCGTTGCGATGTTCGGACCCTTGCCAGTAGCGGGGCTGGGCGTAGTGTTCTTTGAGGAAGTCTATCCACAGCCGCACCCGCAGCGGCAGGTGTTTGCGCTGGGACACCACCGCAAAGATGCCGTTGGGCGGCGCCGCAAAATCGTCCAGCACGCTGACGAGCAGGCCGCTGCGCAGGTCGTCCACCACTTCCCAGGTGCTGCGCCAGGCCAGCCCCAGGCCGCTGCGGCACCAGTCATGCAGCACCTGTCCATCACTGCAGTCCAGCCGTCCGGTGGGACGCAGATGCTGCACCTGGCCGTCCACCCGGAAGGCCCAGCCGCGGGTCTGGCTGGCATCGGAGCTCAGGGTCAGGCATTCATGACGCGCCAGCTCCGACGGATGACGCGGAATGCCAGCCCGTTGCAGATAGGCGGGGGTGGCCACGCACAGCCGGCGGTTGTCGGCCAGGCGCATGCTGATCAGGCTGGAGTCGCTCAGGTCACCTACACGCACCGCGCAGTCGAAGCCTTCATTGACGATGTCCACCACCCGGTCGCTGAGGTTGAGCGACACACTCACATCGGGATGGCGCGCAAGGAAGTCGGGCACCAGCGGCGCCACATGGCGTCGGCCAAAGCCTGCCGGGGCGGTGACCCGCAGATGGCCGCTGGCCTTGACGCCACCGGCGGTGACGCTGGCCTCGGCGTTGTCGAACTCCGTGAGCAGACGCTGGCAGTCTTCCAGGAAGGCGCTGCCTTCATGGGTCAGGCTCAGGCGGCGGGTGGTGCGCAGCAGCAGTTTCACCCCGAGCCGGGATTCCAGCGCGTCCAGTCGCCGGCCCATCACCGCAGGCGCGACCCCTTCCGCCTGCGCGGCGGCGGTCAGGCTGCCCTTGGTGGCCACCAGCACGAAGGACTCCATCTGTTTGAGGCGATCCATGAAGGCCGATTGTGGTCTTTGCGCCGTTTGCCGTGGGGAATCCTGAGCCTTGGCGTTGTTATTTGTGCAAAAAAGTCAGGGATCTCCTGCGGCTGCGGTGACCAATCGAAGGCGGGTCCTGTCCTAAAGTTGACGGCATTCGCTCTCAAGACCCAGCCGGGGAGACACCATGACCGCTCGTGTTCAGCACCACCGCCTTCAGATCGACGCCGATCTGGCCCGATTCATCGACAGCGAAGCCCTGGCCGGCACCGGCCTCACGCCAGATGCGTTCTGGTCGGGATTCGATGCGCTGGTGCATGACCTGGCCCCCAAGAATGCCGCCCTGCTGAAGGAGCGGGACCGGCTGCAGACCGAGCTGGACGCCTGGCATCAGGCCCATCCCGGCCCCATTCAGGACATGGCGGCCTACAAGGATTTCCTGACCCGGATCGGTTACCTGGTCCCCGTCCCGCAGCAGGGGCAGGCCACGACGGCCCATGTCGATGCCGAACTGGCGATCCAGGCCGGCCCCCAGCTGGTGGTCCCCATCCTGAATGCCCGCTATGCGCTCAACGCCGCCAATGCCCGCTGGGGCTCGCTGTATGACGCGCTTTATGGCACCGATGCCATTGCGGAGACCGACGGCGCAACCCGCGACGGCGCCTACAACCCGATCCGCGGCAACAAGGTCATCGCCTTTGCCCGCGGAGTGCTGGACCAGGCCGCTCCGCTGAACGGCGCCTCTCATGCGGACGCAACGGCCTATCGCATCGAGCAGGGCGCGCTGGTGGTGGCGCTGCGAAGCGGCAGCACCGCGGCACTGGCCGATCCCTCCGCGCTTGTCGGCTTCCTCGGCGACCCGGGTGCACCCACCGCCGTCCTGCTGCGCCACAACGGCCTGCACATCGAGATCCAGATCGACCGCAGCTCTCCCATCGGCAAGACCGATCCGGCCGGTGTGTCCGACCTGCTGATGGAAGCGGCGCTGTCCACCATCCTGGACCTCGAAGACTCCATCGCGGCGGTGGATGCCGAAGACAAGCTGCTGGCCTACCGCAACTGGCTGGGCATTCTGCGCGGCACCCTGACGGAGGAAGTCAGCAAGGGCGGCAAGACGATCACCCGCCGGCTGAATCCGGACCGCCGCTACCAGTCCCCCCAGGGCGGCGAGGTGGTGCTGCCCGGCCGCTCCCTGCTGTTCGTGCGCAACGTCGGCCATCTGATGACCAATCCGGCCATCCTGATGGACGGTGGCGCCGAGATCCCCGAAGGGATCATGGATGCCGTCATCACCACCCTGATTGCTGTCCACGACCTGAAGCAGCTGTCCGGCTCCGGCCTGCGCAACTCTCGGCAGGGCAGCATCTACATCGTCAAGCCGAAGATGCATGGCCCGGCCGAAGTGGCCTTTGCCAACGAGCTGTTCGGCCGTGTCGAGCAACTGCTGGGTCTGCCCGACGCCACGGTGAAGCTCGGCATCATGGATGAGGAGCGCCGCACCAGCGTGAACCTGGCTGCCTGCATTGCCGCCGCACCGAGCCGCGTGGCCTTCATCAACACCGGCTTCCTCGACCGCACCGGCGACGAGATGCACACCGCCATGCGCGCCGGTCCGATGCTGCGCAAGGGCGACATGAAGGGCGCTCCCTGGATCCAGGCGTATGAGCGCAACAACGTGCTGGTGGGCCTGCGGGCCGGGCTGCGGGGCCGCGCCCAGATCGGCAAGGGCATGTGGGCCATGCCGGACCTGATGGCCGCCATGCTGGAACAGAAGATCGCCCATCCGAAGGCCGGCGCCAACACCGCCTGGGTGCCCAGCCCGACCGCCGCCACCCTGCATGCGCTGCACTATCACCAGGTGAGCGTGGCCCAGGTGCAGACCGAGCTCGAAGCCGCCGCCGGCCGGGAAGATTTCAACGCCCTGCTCGAACGCATCCTGACGGTGCCGGTGGCCGCAGCCCCAAACTGGAGCGACGCCGAGAAGCAGCAGGAGCTGGACAACAACGTCCAGGGCATCCTCGGCTATGTGGTCCGCTGGATCGATCAGGGCGTGGGCTGCTCCAAGGTGCCCGACATCAATGGGGTCGGTCTGATGGAAGACCGTGCAACCTTGCGCATTTCCAGTCAGCACATTGCCAACTGGTTGCTGCACGGCGTCGTCACTGAACAACAGGTGCGGGACACCTTCGCTCGGATGTCATCTGTAGTCGATCAACAAAATGCCGGCGACCCGAATTACCGCCCCATGGCGGTGAATCCGGACCAGAGCGTTGCTTTTCAGGCGGCCCTGGACCTCGTGTTTCTCGGGAAGGAACAGCCGTCCGGCTACACCGAGCCGCTGCTGCATGCGTGGCGACAGCGCGCAAAAGCCGGACATTGAGCACCAGATCGGTGCAGATGGGCTGTGATAAAAGTCATGAACCTTCGCGCCAGGGAAAGCTGACGGCGTTCGTAGGGGTCTGACTTGCCCGCGCAATAAGGGTGAACCTGGGGTGAGCAACCCCGGTTCATACCCGTAAAGTTTTGTTCACATTCGGTGGGGACCGTTACGCGACGGTGAAGCCGGGCGTGCATTACAACTTTCGGGATTTTTGAACATGGCGAACAAGCCGCATATCCGCGCCATCAGCGCGGCCGCAGCAATTCTGGCGGTCTCGATGGCCGCCCACGCTCAAGAGCAGACCCAGCAGCTGGAGCGTATCGAGATCACCGGCTCCAGCATCAAGCGCTTCGCGAATGAAGGCTCGCTGCCCGTCCAGATCATCACGCAGGAAGAAATCAAGGCCACCGGCACCACCAACGTGGCGGACCTGGTCCAGCGCATCCCCGCCATGCAGGGTTTCACCGTCGGTGATATCTCGATCGGCTCGAATTCCGGCGGCATCGTGACCGCCTCGCTGCACGGCATCGGCGAAAGCTACACCCTGGTGCTGGTGAACGGCCGCCGCGTGGCGCCGACCGGCTCGGGCTCGCGCATCAACCTGAACTCCATCCCGATGGCCGCCATCGAGCGCATCGAGGTGCTGACCGACGGCGCTTCCGCGCTGTACGGCTCCGACGCCATCGCCGGCGTGGTGAACTTCGTGCTGAAGCGCAACCAGAAGGGCGGCAACATCAGCGTTGACTACAGCAACCCTGTGGGCAACGGTGCCACCGCCAAGAGCGCCAGCATCACCTACGGCCTGGGCGACCTGGGCAGCAACGGCTTCAGCGTGGTGGCTTCCTACCGCCACGACATCCAGGACTCGATGAAGGCGTCCGACCGTGCCTTCGCCAGCAGCGCCTGGGTGCCGTTCAACTACAACGGCAAGGCGTACGTCTACGACCGCACCAGCTCGTCGGCCGACCCGGCCAATGCCCAGGTCCGCTTCAAGGCCATCGGCGCCGAAACCAAGGCTCCGGACAGCTACACCTTCAGCCCGTACCTCCGTGCCAACGGCAAGTGCGCGCCGAACAACTACTACAACCTGAGCAACACCATCCCGTTCGGCGCCAGCGCCGCTTCGGGCACGGCGACCTGCGGTTACGACTTCGTCAGCAGCATCGACGTCTATCCGGAAACCAAGCGCGATTCGTTCTTCACCTCCGGCGAAATGAAGCTGGGTGAGAACTTCAAGCTGTTCTCCGACCTGATCTACACCCGCACCGACGTGATCGCCCGCATTGCGGCCAATCCGGTGCCCGTGAACATCGCCACGACCTCGCCGCTGTACACCAAGTACGTCGAGCCCTACCTGACCGCCGACCAGCGCGCCCACCTGTCCTCGGTGTCGGCCCTGTACCGCGCCAACGACTTCGGCACCCGGGACTCGCAGACCCTGACCGACGGCAAGCACATCGCCATCGGCACCGAAGGTTCGATCGGCGACTGGGACGTGAATGCCTCGGCCACCTGGTCGCAGAACTCGCTGAACGAAAAGTACATCGGCGGCTACTTCAAGAAGGCTGAATTCAACACGCTGATCAACAGCGGCCAGGTGGATCCGTTTGCCCTGAGCGGCAACACGTCGGACGCACTGCAGCAGCAGATCGACGATTCCATCTATCACGGGTCGATCCGCAAGGCCTCGACCACCATGAAGGCAGTGAATGCCGGTGCTTCGGGCACGGTGTTCAACCTGCCGGCCGGTGAAGTGAAGCTGGGTACGGGTGTGGATTTCCGCAACTATCACTACAAGCAGACGCCGTCGGCGGATGCAGTGAACGGCGTGATCTACAACTTCTCGACGCCGCCCCAGTACGACATGGAGCGTGACAACTACGGCGCGTTCGCCGAGCTGGTCATCCCCGTGCTGAAGGATCTGGAAGTGAACGCAGCCCTGCGTTACGACACGATCACCAAGGTCAAGGACCTGCAGAACAACAAGAACTTCGGCAGCGACGAGTCGGCCACCACCTACAAGCTGTCGGCCCGCTACAAGCTGAACAAGGAAGTGCTGGTCCGCGGCTCCTACGGCACCGGCTTCAAGGCGCCTGACATGCTGGACATCGCCGCACCGCTGGTGACCAACGGTGTGACCGCCAGCAACTACGCCTGCCCCTACCCGGGCACCGACGCCTGCAAGGGCGGCAAGTCGCAATACACGCAGCTGGCTGTAGGCACCGAGGGCCTGAAGCCCGAGAAGTCCAAGCAGGCCACCTTCGGTGTGCGCTTTGACCCGACCCGCAACTTCGGCATGAGCGTGGACTACTGGCAGGTCAAGCTGAGCGACGCCGTCAGCGCCGTGACGCCGGACCTGGCCTTCGCCGACCCGGTGAAGTACAAGGACCTGTTCACCACCTATCAGCTGCCGGCTGAAACCAACCCCTTCTACGCCTTCATTTCGCGTCCGATCAACATCGGCAAGGCGAACTACAAGGGCGTGGACTGGCAGGTGGAAGGTCGTCTGGGCATCGAAGGTCTGGGCAAGCTGACCACGACGCTGAACGGCACCTACATGATCAACTCGGACTACACCGTCCAGGGTACGAATGATCAGATCACCAGCAGCCTGGGCCGTTATGGCACCGACCAGAACGTCGTGTTCCGCAACGTGGTTCGCGCCACGTTCGACCTGAACAGCGGCAAGCTGAGCAACCTGCTGCGTGTGAACTACCGTTCCGCCTACACCGACACCACGGCCGACGTGCGCGAAGTGGCGACGGGTGCCGCCGCCAAGGTGACCCTGCGCGTGCCGGAGTTCATCACCTTCGACTGGCAGACGACCTACCGCTACAACAAGGCGCTGAATGTGCGCCTGGGCATCAACAACGTGACCAACGAAACGCCGCCGCTGACGCTGCGTAACTCGTCGGGTCACCAGGTCGGTTACGACCCGCGTTATGCCAGCCCGCTGGGCCGCACGGTCTACCTGAACGGCAGCTACGACTTCTGATGGGTGGAGGGGAGCGGCCGGCGCAGCGCGCAAGGGCCTCTCCCTGACACTGCATGCACGTGGCCCATGACGGGCTCAGAACGGCCTCGGATTTCCGAGGCCGTTTTTTTCGCCTGCGTCTTTGCGATGCATTGGCGTGTCGCACCCGCCGCCCGGCCGGGACAACCCTGATCGCGAATCGACCAGGTGTTACTGCCTTGCAACAACGTCCTCCTCTGGTTGCGCTACCCCGTCGCCAAAAGCCAACGGCCGGCTGATCGGGACGATGGGCTGCTCCCGCTCATGCAGGGGGAGGCTGAACCGCTCCCGGGCCTGCGCCCCGAGGGACGCTGCAGGTGCGCCACCGAGCCAGGGATGGCGCTGTCCCCCTCGCGCATGCGAGGTGCAGCAACGGTCTCGCGCACGTTTTGACGATAGACGAACGCAAACGCTTGCCACCCGCCCATCCCGACTGTTTTCCAATTGTTTGATCAGCCATCTTGTCAAGTGGTGTTGCCGCGAGGCAAAAGACCTGTGCGACATCGACACACTCGTGCGGTCTTCGGCCCATCTTTACAGGATGACTATGAAATCTTCACAAAAGCTTGCGTTGACGCTGACCGCGTTGGCGGCGAGCCTGTACGGTTCACAAGTGCTTGCCCAGACGCAGGGCGACGCTCAATCTTCCACCTCCAGCACCACCCAGCTGCAGCGTGTGGAGGTCACCGGCTCCAACATCAAGCGCATCGACGCTGAAACCGTCTCCCCGGTCCAGGTCATCTCGCGTGACCAGATCGAACGCAGCGGCCAGGCCACCGTGGCCGAAGTGCTGCGCAACCTGCCGTCCAACTCCGGCAGCTTCGGTGAGAGCTTCAGCAACAGCTTCGCCCCGGGCGCCGCCGGCATCTCGCTGCGCGGCCTCGGCCAGAAGACGACGCTGGTGCTGCTGAACGGCCGCCGCGTCGCGGGCTACGGCTTCGCGCAGAACCTGCAGGACACCTTCGTGGACCTGAACTCCATCCCCAGCAGCGCGGTGGAGCGGGTCGACATCCTGATGGACGGCGCTTCCGCCATCTATGGCTCGGATGCGATTGCCGGGGTGGTCAACATCATCCTGCGCAAGGACTTCAAGGGCTTCGACCTGACCGCCTCGGGCGGCTGGTTCGAAGGAAAAAATGACTATCGCCTGACCGGTGCCGGTGGCTTTGGTGATCTGGGCAGCGATGGCTACAACGTCTTCGTCGCGCTGGACTACTACAAGCGCGACCAGCTGATGCAGGGCGACACCGAATACCTGAAGACGCGTGACTTCCGCAAATACGCGGGCGGCCGCAACTTCCAGTCGCTGCTGGGCAGCGGCACCTGGCGTCAGCTCAACCCCACGACCGGCGCGCTGACGTTCAACTACCGGGCCATTTCCGACTGCCCGGGCACGGTGATGACGGGCCCGGAAGCGCTGGCAGCCGGTCTGATCAGCCCGCTGGTGCCGGCCACCGCGGCCGGCCAGTCCGTGGCCAGCAACACCTTCTGCACCCGCGACTTCAAGGACAGCATCACGGCGCTGCCCGGCACCGAGCGTTATGGCCTGGTGTCCCGCGGTACGAAGCAGCTGTCGCCGGATGCCACCGCCTACTTTGAAGTGGGCCTGAGCCGCGTGGAAACGTCGCAGTCGTTGAACCCCGCCACCTTCGCCGGCACCACCGGGCTCAAGCCCAACGCCGAAGGCACGCTGGTGCCCTACATCTACAACATCAGCTTCCAGCCGGGCGTCTCGGGGAACCCCTTCCCCAGCCGCGCGCGCTACAACGGCACACTCAACGACATCGGCAATCGCGAGACCGAGATCACCTCGGACTCCACCCGCCTGCTGGCAGGTGCCAGCTATACGCTGGGCAAGTGGGACTTTGACAGCGCCGTAGGTTACTCGCGCACCAAGACCGAGTCCACCAGCTCCAATCTGCTGCCGGTGGCAGGGGTGAGCTCCACCTTCAATGTGCCCGCCACGCAGCCGCCGATTCCGAATTCGGCGTCCACCCAGTACAGCCTGGACAAGTACACCACCAACAGCCAAGCGGTGCGCGATGGCCTGCATCTGGTGAACCCCCGCACGTCCACCTCGGACATGACCTTCATCGACACCAAGGCCAACACCACCTTCGGTCAGCTGCCCGGTGGCGAGATCGGTCTGGCGCTCGGTGTGGAACATCGCCGCGAAAAGCTGAAGGATCAACCCACCGCACTGGCGGTAGCCGGCGGCATCCTGGGCCAGGGCATCACCTCGACCAACGGCAGCCGCAACAACACCTCGGTCTTCTCCGAGCTGTCGCTGCCGGTGCTGAAGCAACTGGAAGTGCAGGCCGCCCTGCGGTATGACCGCTACAGCGACTATGGCAGCTCCACCACGCCCAAGCTCGGCCTGAAGTTCAAGCCGATGGACGGCGTGCTGCTGCGCGGCAACTGGGGCAAGGGATTCCGTGCGCCGACGCTGCCGGAAATCTCGCCGTCGGTGGCGACCTTCTTCCAGACGCTGGTCGATCCGGAAGACGGCGTCGCGCGCACCGTCTCCGGTGTGTTCTTCAGCAACCCCGGTCTGAAGGCCGAGAAGTCGACCAGCCGCACCTTCGGCGTGGTGTTCGAGCCCACCAAGAACTTCAACCTGGGCATCGACATGTACTACATCAACTGGCGCAACGTGGTGGCTTCGCCGTCGCTGCAGAAGTTGCTGGACGACTCCTGCCCGGACGGTGGCACCGGTTGCCCCTCGACGCCGACGATCATTCGCGATCCTGAGACCAACTTCATCTCGACCATTCTGTCGAGCTACAAGAACCTCAGCCAGCGGACGACGAACGGTTGGGACATCGACGGCACCTGGCGCATTCCCACTAACTTCGGCAAGTTCACGCTGCGCGGCAATGTGAACTACATCGATTCCTTCAAGGAAGACGGTGACGAGTACGTGGGGACGAACGGAGGCAGCAACACCATTCCGCGCATTCGCGGCAATGTGTCGGTGGACTATGACTACGACGCCTGGTCCTTCACCGCAGCGGCGAACTACACCCACCACATCCAGCAGCAGCTGGTGGCCGACGCTTACTTCACGCCGCAGAGCCCGGCCTTCCAGAATGGTGTGCTTCCCAAGTACATCCGCTCGCACACCACGCTGGATCTGTTCGGCCGCTACAGCGTCACGAAGCAGCTGCAAGCGAGCCTGGGCGTCCTGAACGTGTTTGATCGCATGCCCCCGTACGACCCGGGATTCAGCACGACCTCGCTGTACGACTTCAGCCTGCATGACGTGCGTGGCCGTCAGTTCCGCCTGACCCTGCGCTACACCCTGCAATAAGGCGCAGCACGGACTCACCGCCCCGGGCGGTGAATCAAAAAAGAAGGCCCGCGATTCGTCGCGGGCCTTTTGCATTGCTGGGCGGCCGTCAGGCGAGATTTCGCGCCAGGAAGGTCTCCACCCGGCCCCAGAAGTCGATCTGATTGGCTTCCCGCCGCCAGCCGTGGCCTTCATCCGGATACACCACCCACTCCACCGCCTTGTTATGCCCCGCCAGCGCGGCGCGCATCTTCTCGCCGTTGATCAGCGGCACGCGCTGGTCCTGCGCGCCATAGGCCATCAGCACCGGCTGCTTGATCTCGGCGGCACGCAGCAGCGGCGAGGTCTCGCGGAACTGCTGCGCATCCTTCTCCGGATCACCGATCAGTCGGCGCAGATTGGTGTCGGGCGCGCCGAAACGATTGAAGTCGGTCCAGGTGACGGTGAACATGAAGGACGGGTCGGTCACCCCCACCCAGTTGACGCCGCAGCGGAACAGCTCGGGCTCCTTCACCAGCCCCATCATGGTCAGGTAGCCGCCGTAGCTGGCGCCGACCAGCGCCACACGCCGGCCGTCCACCTTGCCCTGCGCGATCAGTTGCTTGACCCCGTCGGTCACGTCGTCCTGCATGCCCAGGCCCCACTGCTTCCAGCCGGCACGGAACAGCTTGTTGCCAAAGCCGGTCGAGGCGCGAGGCGCTGGCATAAAGACCGCATAGCCGCGCGATGCCAGGAACTGCACCACCGGATCCCAGTGCCAGCCGATCGGGCGCACCCAGGGGCCCCCGTAATGCAGCACGATCAGCGGTGGCTTCTCCACGCCGGCGGGCAGGGTGAGCTGCGCGGGAATCTGCAGTCCGTCGCGGGCCGGGTAGCGGTAGAACTGGATGGGGCGCATCGCATCCGGCTGGATCCAGGGGCGGGTCGCGCCGACACTGGTCAGGCCCTGGTCCTCACGGAACAGGAAATAGCGCCCCGGCTCCACGTCCGAATAGCTGTAGACCAGCGCCACCGCCTTCGCCCCGTCGTCACTCGAGGCGGCGGGCGCGAGGTGATTGACCAACCCGGGCAGGGCGGCATCCACCTTGGCCTGGATCGCTTCCCAGCGTTCATCCAGCCAGTAGGTGCCTGACTTGATGGCTTCGTAACGCAGGGCCAGCAGGCGGCTGCGGGTCGCGTCAAACACCAGGTCGGCCTGGATGTCGAAGCCCTTGATCGCCAGCACCGGCTCCTTGTTCAGCTGACCGGCCTGGATGTCGAAGAGGTAGAGACCGGCGGTGTCGTTGCCAGCCGTGGCCGTCACATAGAGCTGCCCCTTGGCATCCAGGGCCACCGGCACGATCTCGTTGCCGCTGTCGTCTTCGGTGTAGGAATAGATGGCGCGCCAGGGGCGGTCTTCTCCGTCCCGGTAGTGCATGGTGTAGCGCTCGTTGTCATAACTCACGCAGACCCGCGCCACATTGCTGGTGTCCAGCAGCCAGCCGCTGGCACGGGCGGGGGCCCCGACCGTGAGGAGGGTGGATCGACCGGTCAGGGTGTTGACGCGATGCAGCGTGGTGGAAGACTTGCCCAGCGCCTGGTAGGAGCCGACCACGACCACGACGTCATCCGTGAGGCGGCCCTTCTCGGCGACGCGGGACAGGAAGCTGGTGCCCGGCGGCAGCAGCTTCTTGCCTTCGCTGGCAAAGGAGCGCTCGGCCAGCGTCACGAATTGGCTGGCATCGGCGTTGATGGCAAACAGGCCTGGCGCTGCGATCTGGTCCCCGCCGCGTTCGCGGTCGGTGACGGTGAAGATGAGTCGCGTCGAATTGATCCAGCTGAGGCTCGCGACGTCCCCATCGGAGAAGTTGGTGATGATGGTGGTCTTGTTGCGGCCCAGGTCCACCACCACGATGTTGTCGCGCCCATTGACCTCCCGGATGCCCGCGAGCAGGCGACCGTCAGGGGAGAGGATGGCGCGGCGCAGCGACGACTGGCGAAAGAAGTCCCGCAGCGGGGGCGCTGCCGGCTTGGGGGCCGGCGCCTCCTTGGCTTCTTTGGCTTCCTGGGCCATGGCCGCCAGGGGCATCAAGGGCACCAGACCGGCCGCCGTCACCAGCGACCGACGTTTGAGGGTGAAAGGAAGATCACTCATGAGAGCCTTTGTGCATCTGAAAGGAAAAAAGGGCGCCATGCCCGGCGCCCTTTGAGTGCTGTGATCGCGTCGTGGCGGATCAGCGGAAGGTGTACTTCAGACCCAGCTGGAAGAAGCGGCCGCGGTTGGAATACAGCTCGGCAAAACCCATCTGGGTGTAGGTGTTGTCCAGCGCGTTCGTCAGGCTCAGTGGCGGCATGCGGTCCATGAAGTTCTTGACCGCCAGGCTCATCTCCAGGTTCTTGATGCCGGCATATTGCAGCAGCAGGTCGCCTTCCTCATGCGAGCCGACACGGCGGGTGCCGGCGGCCAGCGGACGGGCGACGTCGGTGTCCCAGAAGCCGCCCGTCGTGCGCCAGGCCAGACCGTAGGTCCAGGGGCCGTTTTCCGCGGTGATCGAGAAGTTGTTGCGGAAGCGCGGCTTGGCATACGTGCCGGAGTATTCGTCCCACGGATCACCACTGGCGCCGCGCGTCTTGTCGCTCGCGTAGTAGGTCAGCAGGTTGCGCAGCTGCACGTTGCCGATGAACGTGCCCGGCAGGCGCCAGCGGGCATCCACGTCCACGCCGGACGTCTCGCGCTGCGCGAAGTTGCGCAGGGTGGTGAAGATGTCGTAGCGCGGGCCGTTCTTGACGAACAGGCCGTCATCGATGGCGGTGCCGATCGTGGGGGTGCTGATGTCGTTCGTCTTCTCGATCTTCCACCAGTCGACGCTGGCGTTGAAGTTCTTCATCAGCTCGAACACCATGCCCACATTGAAGGTCTTGCCCTTCTCAGGTTGCAGATCCGGGTTGGAGCCGTTGACCTGATAGGCCGCCACCAGGCAACCGCCGTTGGCGTCCAGCGGGACGCCCAGCTTCGTGCACTGCTCCGGATTGGTGATGGTGATCGCGCCTTCCTCTCGCGCGCCATAGAGCTGCTTGAGCACCGGCGCGCGGAAGCTGCGGGTGTAGGAGGCGCGGAACGACAGCTCCGGCAGCACCGTCCACTTCAGGCCGACACGCGGGCTGGTGGCGCTGGCGTTGGGGTACTTGTCATAACGCACGGCCAGCTGGCCTTCCAGCGACTTCAGCAGCGGAATGCTCAGCTCGCTGTACACCGCCTTGTAGGTGCGCGCGGCATCCACTTCGGACTGCTGGATCGAACCGACCACTTCACCGGCCTGCGTCAGTGCATCCGGCACGTCGGACAGCGTTTCTCGATTCAGGTTCACACCCACCGCGAACTTCATCATGCCGGCCGGCAGGGCCACTGCGTCGCCTGCGATCTGCGCATTGAAGGTGGACAGCACCGACTTGCCGGTCCGCACCGGACGCACCTTCAGGCCTTCCACGAAGGCGGCATCGTTGGTGTCGACCGTGGGATTGAGCGCGCCGCTGCCGGTGGCGTCGGCCCACTTGGTGGCGTCGTAGTAGTTGAAGTCCCGGTTGGTGACCTTGCTCTCGCCGCGCGAGACCGACACCTTCCAGTCATAGGTGCCCACCGTGCCTTCCAGGCCGGTGGCGATGTTCATGAAGGTCGACTTGCGCTCGGTGATGCGGGGGCCGCCCTGCATGAACCGGCCGGCGATGTAGACCGAGTTGGTGCCGGTGCCGTCCGCGTTCAGGATCTCGTAGGGGCGCTGGTTCTCGTTGGTGATCGGAACGATGAAGTAGTCAGGCACCGGGTGGGCCTTGAAGGTGTCCTTCGACTCCGAATAGGTCGCCTCGACGAAACCCTTGATGTCGTTGGTCACCTGCATCGTGCCGACGCCGAGCAGGCTCAGCCGGTCGGCGCCGTTGTAGGCGGTCAGCAGCGACGCGTTGAAGTCGTAGCGGCAGATGTTGTTGTTGAGGTTTTCCGGCGGGCAGGTGGCGTAAGGCACACCGACCAGAGCACCGGTGTCGGGATTGATCACGTTGCCGGTGGGCGAGAACGAGCTGCGGCCATCGGAGGCGCCGAAGCGGCGGAAGTCCACCGACTTGGAGAGGTCGCGGTCCTTGCGCAGGATCGGATCGCGCTTGAGATAGTCCAGCCCGACCAGCACGTTGAAGCGGTCGGCCGACAGGTCGCCGAAGCCGGCGGACAGGCCCAGGCGCTTTTCGGTACCGTCGCCGCGGCTGGACTGGCCCCAGCTGGCGGTCGCCTCGATGCCCTGGTAATCGGTCTTGGTGACGAAGTTGATGACACCGGCCACGGCATCCGCGCCGTACAGGGCGGAGCCGCCGTCCTTCAGGATTTCCACCCGCTCGATGGCGCCGATGGGCAGCGAGTTGATGTCGAAGGCAGCGCCTGCGCCGGACGAGTCATACAGCGCGTTGACCGGCATCCGACGGCCGTTCAGCAGAACCAGCACTTCGCTGCTGCTCAGGCCGCGCATGGCGATGCTGGCGGTGCCGGAAGCAGCGGGCGAGTTCGAAGCCAGTTCGCCCTGGTCGAAGATGTCGATCGACGGAATCGAGCGCAGCAGTTCGTTGACGGACGTGGCGCCGGTCCGCTCGATCTGCTTGCGGCTCAACACTTCGATGGGCGAGACGCCTTCGGAGCTGGTGCGCTTGATGGCCGAACCGACGACTTCGACGCGTTCGAGCTGCTGAGTCTGCTCCTGGGCAATGGCCGATACCGAGAAAACTGCCAGCGTGGCGGCGGCAATGGCGGATCGCTTGATTCGTTGCTGCATGGTTGATCCCGAGGTGGAAATGTTTGAACCCCTGACTTGCATCACATCGAGCCCGGGGTAACGGACCCGCGTGAAGGGAGGAATTCATTTTTTTCCAATCAACCGGAAGTCCCACCGGGGAACTCACTGAGCCACGCCGCTTGAAACTTTGCTCTTCGCACTGCGCAGACATTGGTGACATTCATAAGTCTTTGAATCGAAATGAAAATTTACGCGGGGCCCACGCGTGACACCTTTATGTAAAGAAAGTTGGGCGTTGCGAGAAGGGGCAAGCGGGAGTCAATAAGCTGCCTATTTAGGGGCCTAACAACGTACGTTAGACACCGTTAGGGGCTTGCCGTAGCAAGTTGGCAACGCGGCCGCCCGAAGGGCTCCTAGTGTTTTCCCGACGCCCGGGGCCATTTACGTTCAATCGAAGTTATCCGGGTCGGGCGAATATCGCGCATTCAAAATTCCAGAAATGGAAACTGCAGAAAATCCCTACTGCATTCGCTTGTAATTTCTGGGTAAAGGCTTGGTTTGTCGTGTTATGGAGACCGTCCGCTCGCTGCGCGTTCAGGGTTAACCCCGCAGCGCGGCTGAAACAGGCCTGTTTTTGAATCCGACGATTCACCGCTCGCACAGCGGCCTCCCGCTCCGGCCGTTTTTCATCAGACTGCCCTCCACGCCTTGCCCGTCGCAAGGCTTTTTTGTTTCCTCGTAGGAGCGTGTAGACATGCACAAACTGAATGCGGTGAGCCTGGCAGTGGCCACCATCGTCGCCGCCGCGACCGTGCCGGCGTTGGCCCAGGAAGCGGACCAGACGCTGGACCGGGTGGTAGTCACCGGCTCGGCCATCAAGCGCATCGATGCCGAGACCGCGGTGCCGGTCACGGTGGTGAAGATGGACGACCTGAAGAAGTCGGGCATCACCTCGGTGGAACAGGTGATGGCCAACCTGACCGCCGTCCAGTCGTCCACCAACACCACCCAATCGGTGGGCAGCAGCAGCGGCGGCGCGTCCTTCGCCGACATGCGGGGCATCGGCGCCGATAAGACGCTGGTGCTGCTCAATGGCCAGCGCATTGCCAACAATGCGGTGGACGGCTCCGCGCCCGACCTGAACATGATCCCGTTCGCGGCGATCGAGCGCATTGAAGTGCTGCGTGACGGTGCCTCGGCGCTGTACGGCACCGATGCCATCGGCGGCGTGATCAACTTCATCACCAAGAACAGCTACCAGGGTGGCTCGATCACCGTCGGCTATGACGACCCGCAGCATGCCGGTGGCAAGCAGCGCTCGGTGAATGCCGGCTTCGGTTATGGTGACCTGCAGAAGCAAGGCTGGAACGTCTTCGGCTTTGCCAGCTATCGCAAGCAGGACTCGATCAGCGGCACCCAGCGCGACTTCAACCAGCGCATTCCGGGCGGCCTCTCCTACAGCACGGCGCCGGCCAACTACACGCAGGACAACAAGCACTTCTACAACCCGACCGGCTCGGCGTGCACCGGCACCGAGATGCTGTTCTCCGGCGGCGCCTGCAAGCTCAACACCAGCTCCTTCGTGGACTTCGCACCCGCGTCGGAAACAGCCTCGGGCATGATCAAGGGTAGCCTGCTGGTCAACGACAGCCTGACGCTGGGCGCGGAAGTGTTCGCCACCCAGAACAAGGTGACCACCTATATTGCGCCGGTGCCTTATGGCAACTACGCGATCAATCCGGGCACCCGGTATTTCCCGAATGACCCGGCCCTGGATCCCAACTTTGCCGGCTCACTCGTCGGCAAAACGCCCTACGCGGCCAGCTCGCAGTTCGCGACGACCCAGAAGGTGTTGCCGGGTTACGCCACCGTGTACTGGCGTGACTTCGAAAACGGCTCGCGCGGCCAGGAGAACAAGAACACCCAGAACCGCCTGCTCCTGACGGCGGACGGCAATGCCGGCGGCTGGGATTATTCGGTGGCCTATTCGTACAACCGCAGCAAGGTCGATCAATCGCTGATCAGCGGTTACGCCGACGGCAACATCATTGGCGAAGGTCTGCTGGAAGGGGTGATCAACCCGTTCGGCGCGCAGGATGACGCCGGCAAGGCGGCCATCCAGGCGGCCGCCCTGAACGGTCTGCTTGAATCCGCCACCGGCACGGTGCATGACATCAATGCCCACGCCAGCCGCGAACTCGGGGACTGGTTCAATGCCGGTCGCGCCAGCGCCCTGGCACTGGGGGTGGAGTTCCGTCACGAGAAATTCCACTCGGCGGCCAATACCGACTTTGCGGCCAAGGTGTCGGCCAGCACCGGGGTGGACCCCAACTCGCTGTCGGAAGGCTCCCGCAATGTGAGCGCGCTGTATGGCGAGCTGAACGTGCCGGTGCTCAGGAGCCTGGACGTCACGCTGTCGGCCCGTTATGACAAGTACAGTGACTTCGGCAGCAGCACCAATCCCAAGGTGTCGTTCCGTTTCCAGCCGATGAAGGAACTGCTGTTCCGCGGTTCGGCTTCCACCGGCTTCCGCGCCCCGACGCTGTATGAGCTGTATGGCCGCCCCGCCTACACCAATACCGCTGGCGACTACGCCAACCCGGTGCTCTGCCCGGACGGCGAAAACGGCGACCAATGCGAAGCCCAGTTCCAGGTGCTCAACTCGGGCAACAAGAACCTGCGTCCGGAGAAGTCCAAGACCGGCACCCTGGGGGTGGTGTATCAACCGATCGCCAACGCCAGCGTGGGCCTGGACTTCTGGTGGGTGCGCCTGAAGGACTCGATCGGCTCCATTCCGCAGTTCGCGCTGTTCAACAACTACAGCACCTATCCGGAACTGCAGCAGTACTTCCACTTCGCGCCGGGCAATACCCTGTCCTTGTCCAGCAACTGCCCGGGTGACGACTGCGGCTATGTGGACCAGACGCTGCTGAACCTCGGCAAGGTCCGCACCAACGGCGT
This sequence comes from uncultured Roseateles sp., assembly GCA_966211495.1. Lineage (GTDB taxonomy): Bacteria > Pseudomonadota > Gammaproteobacteria > Burkholderiales > Burkholderiaceae_C > Roseateles. The sequence continues at coordinate 91,190 of CBIHOT010000009.1, forward strand.
GGACATCAGCGGCCAGTACCGCATCCAGGCCGGCAGCTCGACGGTGGACCTGGCGCTGAACAGTACCTATGTCGCCAAGTACGAGTTCCAGGACTTCAAGAACGGTTACTGGGTCCAGGCGGTCGGCACCTATGGTGAATCCGGTCCCGTCTTCCGCTGGCAGCACAACCTGAGCGCCAACTGGCGTTCGGGTGACTTCGGTGCGGGCGGCGTGGTGCACTTCAAGTCGCACTACAAGGACTTCGATCCGAGCACCAATGCCAAGGTGGCCAACTACACCACCGTGGACGTCTTCGGATCCTGGCAAGCCATGAAGGCCCTGTCGCTGACGCTGGGGGTGCGCAACCTGTTCGACCGTGACCCGCCCTACACCAACCAGGAAGACCTCTTCCAGGGCGGTGGCTGGGATTCGCGTTACACCGATCCGACGGGCCGCGCCTTCTACGCACGCGCCACCTATTCGTTCTGATCGGTGGACCGGCTGAGGCCCTGATCCGCGTCAGGGCGTCATGACCCGCGGGAGGGGTGACCCTCCCGCTTTTCACCAAGCCTTCATTCGTCAATCACGAACGAGTGGGCGCATGGCGTTTCAATGTCCGACAAACTTGTCCCGGTAAAGACCATGTAAATCAGCGTGTCTGTCGCATTGCTGCGACCCTCGTTTCATCAGACGGTCAGTATTTACCCCAACTTTCATGTCAATTTGAGGTTGGACAGTGTCCGCCTGCGCGACATCCGCCCCCCGTTCCGAAACCGTTCTCAAAACCCTGCAAACTTCAGACACACCCCGGCGATCCCGGGGTTTGCTTTTTGGTGCGCGGACAAAGCCTTTCAAGGCGCTGCGCCAGGAACGAGAACGTCATTTTTGGAGTGTTGTAGATGTACAAGCTGAGTGCGGTGAGTCTGGCAGTGGCTGCTTTCGCAGTGGCGGCCACCCCGGCGTTTGCCCAGGATGAGAGCCAGCAGCTGGAGCGCGTGGTCGTGACCGGCTCCGCCATCAAGCGGATCGCTGTGGAGGGCGCGCTGCCCGTGCAGACCGTGACCCGTGCTGAGATCGAGCGCAGCGGCGTGAGCTCGGTGGTCGAGCTGATGCAGAACCTGTCGGCCGTGCAAGGCGGCATCACCGAAGGCGCCACCGTCGGTGGCGGCGGCGGTGGTCAGGCCACGGTCTCCCTGCACAACCTGGGCGGCGACCGGACGCTGGTGCTGCTGAACGGCCGCCGTCTGATCGGTGAAGCCGGCGGTGCAGTCGACCTGAACATGATCCCGCTGTCGATCATCGACCGCGTGGAAGTGCTGACCGACGGCGCTTCGGCCCTGTACGGCTCGGACGCGGTGGGTGGCGTGGTGAACTTCATCACCCGCACCAACTCGACCCGCAAGAACATCAGCGTCAACGTGTCGATGCCGCAGGAATCGGGCGGCCGCGAACGCAGCGCTTCGGTCTCGGGTGGCTTCGGTGACCTGGACACGGACGGCTTCAACTTCATGGCCGGCCTGTCGGTGGACAAGCGCGACGCCCTGTACGCGAACCAGCGTGACTTCTCCAAGACCGGCGTGATCAACTTCAATCACGACGGCAAGCAGTACACCTTCTTCAACGGCTCGCTGTCCGGCATTCCGGGCAACGTGGCCGTGCCGGTGGCCGGTGGTGCCGACAAGGACGGCAAGCTGATCACCAAGTACGAATACCGCAACGTCTACCTGGCTCAGAACGGCGAGTGCGCACCGCTGCACGTCAAGGACGGCGATGCCTGCGCCTTCGACTACGCCAGCACCGTGCAGGCCAATCCGGACCGCGAGCGCACCAACTTTTTCGGCCAGGGCAGCCTGAAGCTGGGCGAGCACGTGCTGCGCGCCGACGTGCTGCTGGGCAAGACCAAGAGCAGCGGCAAGATCGCCGCCGTGCCGGGCACCGTGGCGGTGGACCCCACCGGTCCGTTCGCCTCGCAACTGGCCGCCGTCGGCTACACCCCCGCCTACCTGCAGTCGCTGGCCGACCAGGGTTACGACGTCTCCGCCACCGATGCCGCATCGGTCGCCTACCGCGTGTTCGACCTGGGCAACCGCACCAGCACCTTCAAGCGTGACAACCGCGCCCTGTGGCTGTCTCTGGAAGGTCAGCTGGCCGGCTGGGACTACAGCACCAGCGTCGGTTATCAGCGTGCCAAGGTGGAAGAAAGCAACAGCGGCTACCCGCTGGCCAAGGCGTTCGGCAACCTGCTGCGCAGCGGCGTGTGGAACCCGTTCGTGCTGCCCGGCCAGCAATCCGCGGATGCGCTGGACAAGGTCAGCAAGATCATGATCAGCGGTGTCTACGACACCGAGACCAGCACGATGTACACGGCCGAAGCCCGTGCCTCGCGTGAAGTCTTCAAGACGGCTGCCGGCGGTGCCTACCTGGCCCTGGGCGCCAGCTTCAACAAGGAGAAGGTGCAGGACGAGCCGAGCGCCGTGGCCATGGGCCTGGGCGGCGTCAATGGCGACGACCAGCGCTTTGGCGACAGCAGCGTCGTGATCCCCTACAGCGCCAAGCGCGACACCCTGGGCGCTTTCGCCGAGCTGGTGGTGCCGGTGGTGAAGAACCTGGAAGTGACGGCAGGTGCCCGTTACGACGACTACCGCGGCGTGGCTTCGTCCACCAACGGCAAGATCTCGTTCAAGTACACCCCGATGAGCTCGCTGCTGATCCGCGGCTCGGTGGGTACCGGCTTCCGCGCGCCAACGCTGCGTCAGCTGTACCGTCCGCTGCAGGAGTTCGGTGTCACTGCCGACAAGTACGACTGCAACCAGTATCCGGCGCTGCAGGAAGTGGCGACCCAGCTGGGCGCCAAGTGCCAGCCGGGCGACAAGCAGTACAACGTCTTCACCGGCGGCAACACCCAGGTGCAGCCTGAGGAATCGAAGCAGGCCACCCTGGGCTTCCGCGTCGAGCCGATCAACGAATTCTCGTTCGGTGCCGACTACTGGTGGGTGGGCATCGACAAGACCTTCGGCTCGGTGGACGAGAACGAGGCCTTCTTCAATGCCACGAAGTACCAGAACCTGTGGATGACCTACACCGACCCGGTCACCGCTGAGAAGTTCCTGGCCTACAACGCCAGCACGACCAACCTGGGCAAGTCGTACAACAGCGGTATCGATTTCGACGTGACGGGTCGCGTCAACACGGCGTTCGGCAAGCTGACGTCCAATGTGCGTGCCACCTACATGCTGCGCTCCAAGCGTCAGCTGATCGCCGGCGGCCAGTACTACACCACCATCGGTGACAACAACCCGTCCATCGGTGAAGTGACCTTCCGCTGGAAGGGCCAGTGGACCAACACCCTGCAGACCGGCAACTGGGCGCACACGGCCAACGTGAACTTCCAGTCGGGCTACAAGGACTTCCCGGCCGACGTGGTGGACCAGGACGGCAACGAAGCCACCGTGCGTCTGAAGGTGAAGACCTACGCCACGCTGGACTGGCAGACGGCCTACACCTGGAACAAGCAGCTGACGGTCGCCCTGGGCATCCGCAACGTGTTTGACAAGGAACCTCCGCTGTCGCTGCGCGGCAATGGCGGTCACATGCTGGGCTTCGACTACCGTTACTACAGCCCGCTGGGCCGTACCTTCCAGGTCAAGGCCAGCTACGACTTCTGATCAGCCCGCCTGATCGAGTGCTCGAAAAGCCTCCGGCAGCCGCCGGGGGCTTTTTTTATGTCCGGCTCGGCGAGAATCGGCCCATGATCGACGCCCGTTCCGAACTTCCCACCCGCACCCAGGTGCTCATCATTGGTGCCGGCCCGGCCGGCGCTGCCGCCGCCCGCTGGCTGGCCCGCGCCGGCCTGCAGGTGGTCATGGCCGACCAGCATCCGCTGGGCCGCGACAAGATTTGCGGCGACGGCCTGATCCCCGATGCCCACAAGGCGCTGGAGCGCCTGGGCCTGCTGGAACGGGTGATGGCCAAGGCCCAGCGCTCCGGCCATGTGCGCTGCGTCGGCCCGCGAGGGGGCAGCATCGATGTGCCGGGCCATCTGGCCGTGCTCCCGCGCAAGAAGCTGGATGAAGTGCTGAACCTGGCTGCGCAGGAAGCCGGTGCGCGGTTCCTGTCCCCCGCACGGTTCGAGGCGCCGCTGGAAGATGCCCAGGGACGGGTGCGCGGCGCCCGGTTCCTGATCAACGGCCTGACGCACGAGATCGAAGCCGACTGGGTGCTGCTGGCCACCGGCGCGGTGCCCAAGGCGCTGACGGCTGCCGGCATGTGTGAACGCCACACCCCGAGCGGCGTCGCCTTGCGCGGGTATGTGCATGCGCCCTCGCTGGTCGGGGAGATCAAGGCGCTGGAAGTGGTCTGGTGCAAGCCGGTGCAGCCGGGCTATGGCTGGATCTTCCCGGCGCCGGACGGTCACTTCAACATTGGCGTGGGTGTCACCGACAGCCACCGCGACCTTGCCGGCAAGGGTCAGAAGAAGGACGTGAACCTGCGCGCCATCTTCGACGCCTTCATCGGCTATCACCCGATGGCCAAACGGCTGATGGCCGAAGGCCAGCTGGTCGGCGACCTCAAGGGCGCGCCGCTGCGCTGCACCCTCAAGGGCGCCCGCTGGACCCGCCCCGGCCTGCTGGTGGTGGGCGAGGCGGCGGGCTCCACCTATTCCTTCACTGGCGAAGGCATCGGCAAGGCGATGGAAACCGGCCTGCTGGCGGCCGAGGCCATCCTGGCCCATCAGCAGGACGATGCCGCGGTGCGTGCCAGCTACGAAGAAGGCCTGCGGTCCCTGCAGCCCAAGTACGACCTCTACGAGCGCGGCAACCGGGTCAATGCCTTCCCCTGGCTGGCCGATCTGCTGATCTGGCGCGCCCGCAAGAGCCCGCGCCTGCTCAACCGCATGAGCGGCGTGCTCAATGAAACCAGCAACCCCGGCAATCTCGTCAGCCTCAAGGGGCTCACCCGCCTGTTCCTGGAATAAGCGATCATGTCCATGCCCCGGTCCTGAACGCCGCCGCACGGGACCGGGCCCCTGAATTTTCGGAGTTCCGCGATGTGCCAGCTGATGGGCATGAACGCCCGCCGCCCGACCGATGTGATGTTCAGCTTTGCGGGACTGGCCACCCGTGCCGACGAGCACAAGGACGGCTTCGGCATTGCGTTCTTCGAGGGCCGGGGCCTGCGCCATTTCGTGGATCATCACAGCGCCCGCGTGTCGCCGCTGGCCGAGCTGGTGAAGCACTATCCCATCCAGAGCGATGTGGTCATTGCCCACATCCGCAAGGCGACGCAGGGTGTCGTCTCGCTGGAGAACACCCATCCCTTCATGCGGGAGCTGTGGGGCCGGTATTGGGTGTTCGCCCACAACGGCGACCTCAAGGCCTTCCAGCCACGGCTGCATGCCGCCTTCCGACCGGTGGGCCAGACCGACAGTGAACGCGCCTTCTGCTGGCTGATGCAGGAACTGGCCAAGGCGCATGCCGACATGCCGGCCATCGACGAGCTCAACCACACGTTGCGCGAGCTGCTGCCCCAGCTCAACCGGCACGGCACCTTCAACATGCTGCTGTCCAACGGCCAGGCGCTGTGGGCCCATGGCTCAACGAAGCTGCACTACCTGCTGCGCCGGCCGCCGTTCGGTCCGGTGACCTTGCAGGATGAAGACCTGAGCATCGACCTGGCCGCCAAGACCACCGACGCCGACCGCATCGCCATCGTGGCCACCGAACCGCTGACCCGGGACGAGCCCTGGTGCGCCATCGAGCCCGGCCAGCTCAAGGTCTTCCAGGGCGGCGAGGCGCTGTGCTGACGCGGCAGGCCGGGCCATTCAGTGGCCTGCGCCCGCCACTCGTCCCGTCCAGTCGCCATTCGCCGCAGGCCAGGTGCCTGAGGCTGACGGCTGCCTAGACTGGCATCCGGTCCGACAACGTTCCAGCGTCCGCTGCCCCTTGCCATCATGCCGACACTGCCCCCCGCGACGGAGACTCCCCGCATCGACTGGACCCAATGGCTGTTCCCCGGTCCACGTCGCACCTTCACCGAGGCGGAACTGACCCGCGCCGGCATGCAGCGCTGGTCCCTGGGCATCGACTGCTACGTCTACAGCAACGTCTTTGTCCTCGTGCTGGTGTTCTACAAGTTCCTGCCGCCGATGATTGCCACCGGCGTCCTGGTTGCCACGCTGCTCGCCACCGCCGGTGCCCTGACCGTGGGGCGCTGGTTGTGGCGACAGCCCAGCCGGACCCGATTCAACCTGGCCTCGCTGGGCACCGGCATGCTCGCGGCGCTGGTGCCGATCCTGATGGTCCATGCCGGCCACAGAGACCTGATGCGGGAGACGATGCCGCTGCTGGCCGGGGGTCTCGCCCTGACCCTGTCGTCCTGGTGGTTCCTGACCATCTACCGCTCCCAGCAACTGACGCATCGCCTGCGGGAGCTGGACGAGCAGCAGCAGCGGCTGGCGTTGGCGCAGCGTCTGGCGGCGGCGCAGATCCAGCCGCATTTCCTCTTCAACACATTGGCGTCTCTGCAGCACTGGGTGGACACCCAGGACGCCCGCGGGGGCCCGCTGCTGCGCTCGCTCACCCGTTACCTGCGGGCCACGCTGCCGATGTTCGAGCAGGACCGGCTGCCTGTGTCGCAGGAGCTGCAGATCGTGCGCAGCTACCTGGACATCATGCAGGCCCGGCTGGGCGCGCGACTGACCTGGTCGGTCGAGACCTCGGGCGTGCCGGACGCGGTCCTCAGCGAGGCGGCCCTGCCACCGGGCACCTTGCTCACGCTCGCCGAAAATGCCATCACCCACGGCATCGAGCCGAGTCTGCGGGGCGGGCATGTCGGCGTGGCGCTGCACCTGAGCGATGACGGCCGCTGGCTGCGACTGGAAGTGCAGGACACCGGGCCGGGGCTGGCCGCCGGCGCCTGCGACGGCGTGGGCCTGAGCAACACCCGCGAACGGCTCGCCGCGCAGTCGGACGGGGCGGCGCAGATGGGACTGGAGTCGGCCTCGCCGGGATGCCTCGCGTGGATCGAATGGCCGCTGGCGGTCACGTCTTTCAGCCCTCGCAGCCCTGTCAGCCCTGTCAGCCCGGGGCGGGCTGTCGATCCCAACAATCCCACCGGCCCTGGCAGCGCCAACCGGCCTGACGACCTCAGCCATCCCTCGCCAGATCCGGCCCCTGCCCAGGAGCATGTGCAGCCATGAGCGTCTTTGCCCAGACCCCTTGCACCGTCCTGATTGCGGACGACGAAGAAGGGCCTCGCGAACAGTTGCGGGCCGCGCTGGCCCGTCTGGCGCCGGAGCTCGCCGTGGTGGCCCAGAGCGCCAACGGCGTCGACGCGTGGGACGACTGTCTGGCCTTTGAGCCCCAGCTGTGTTTTCTGGACATCCGCATGCCGGGCCTCTCCGGCCTGGAAGTGGCCCAGCGACTCGCGCAACTGGCCGAGCCGCCGCAGGTGGTGTTTGTGACGGCGTACGGGGACCATGCACTCTCCGCCTTTGAAGCCGGCGCGGTGGACTATCTGCTCAAGCCGGTCGAGGATGCGCGCCTGGTGCAATGCCTGCAGCGGCTACGGGGGCGCGCAGTGGCGGCATCGCCCACATCACCCACATCTCCCGCAGCGGCTCCGGGGACCCTGGCGGACGCAGCAGGCGAGGGCCTGACGACGTCTGCCACGGCCTTTGACGTCGCCGGCCTGGCCGTCCACACGCCGCCTGCGGCCCACCCCGGCGGCTTGAACGCCGCCACGCTCGAGCTGCTGCGCCAGTTGTTGCCACCGCAGCGCCCGCCCATGCGTCCGATCCAGGCCAGTCACGGCCGCGAAGTGCAATTGATCGCACCGGAAGACGTGCTCTTTTTCCAGAGCGACAGCCGCTACACCCGGGTCGTGCATCGCGACGGCGAAGCCTGGATCCGCACCGCACTGAAGGAACTGCTGGCCGACCTGGACCCGCATCTCTTCTGGCAGGTGCATCGCTCGGTGGTGGTCAACAGCCGCTTTGTCGCCAGCGCCACCCGGCTGGACGAGAACACGATGCAGCTAAGCCTCAAGGGCAGTGCGGAGAAGCTGCCCGTCTCGCGCCAGTTCCAGGGTCTGTTCAAGGGACAGTAAGCCGGGCAGACCGCCAGGGAGGTCTCAGGCACAGTCAATCAGGGACATGACGCAGGTGACACTGAGGGCGCCTTCCGCACGACTCCGCTGCAAAGCCCCGCAGCCCAGACACCCTGGCGCGATTTCCTAGTGTTTAGACCGAGGTCGGCGGGCAGGGCAGGTCGGCACAATCCCCCGAGTCGTTTTGACGCATCAGGGATGTCCATGACCGCATTGCCCACGCCCAGCTTCGACGAATTTCCCCGGCACGAAGCGCTGACGGAGCTGCTGATGGCCTACGTGCAGGCCCGCCCCAATCTCGTGTCGGTGCGGTCCATCGGTCGCAGCCATGAGGGGCGGGACATCTGGGCCGTCATCGTCACCAACACCGCCACCGGTGCGGACGTCGACAAGCCGGCCTTCTGGCTCGACGGCAACATCCATGCCTCCGAACTGACGGCCTGCACGTCCTGCCTGTACTACCTGCACCATCTGGTCAGCCACTACGGGCAGGATGCACAGGTCACCCATCTGCTGGACACCCGCACCATTTATCTGGTGCCACGTCTGAACCCCGACGGCGCGGAGCTGGCGCTGGCCGACCGTCCGCGGCACATCCGGTCGTCCACCCGACCGTATCCCTACGACGAACCGCCGGTGGAGGGCCTGAACATCGAAGACGTCGATGGCGACGGCCGCATCCTCACCATGCGGATCAAGGATCCCCACGGCGGCTACAAGACCCATCCGCAGGACCCGCGGCTGATGGTGCCGCGCGAGCCCGGCGAATTCGGCGGCCAGTACTACCGCCTGATGCCCGAGGGCCTGCTCATCAATCACGATGGCCTGACCATCAAGGTCAACGGCGACATCGAAGGCCTGGACCTGAACCGCAACTTCCCCGCAGGCTGGCGGCAGGAATTCGAGCAGCCGGGCGCCGGCCCGTATCCGGCCAGCGAGCCCGAGGTGCGGGCGATGGTGGATTTCCTGGTCGGTCATCCCAACATCGGCGCGTCCATCAGCTTTCACACCTTCAGCGGTGTGATCCTGCGCCCCTGCGGCACCCGCTCGGACGACGACATGCCGCCCGAAGACCTCTGGGCCTACCAGCGTTTCTCGGCGCTCGGCGAGAAGCACACCGGCTACCCGGTGGTGAGCATCTGGCACGACTTCAAGTACCACCCCAAGGAGGTCGTCACCGGCACGCAGGACTGGGTCTATGAGCACCTGGGCGCGCTGTTCTGGGTGGTGGAGCTGTGGTCGCCCAACAAGGAGGCGGGCATCTCCAGCTACAAGTGGATCGACTGGTTCCGCGAGCATCCGATCGAGGACGATCTGAAGCTGCTGAAGTGGAGCGATGAAGCCTGCAACGGGCAGGCCCATGTCGACTGGACGCCCTTCCTGCATCCGCAACTGGGCGAGGTGGAAATCGGCGGCTGGGACAAGATGAACTACTGGCGCAATCCGCCGCCGCATCTGCGTGAACGGGAGGCCGCGAAGTTCCCGCCGTGGATGACGCAGATTGCGCTGAGCCTGCCGCGGCTGGAATTGCTGCGCACCGAAGTGCGTGCGCTGGGTCCGGACACCTGGCGGGTGCGGCTGGCGGTGGCCAACAGCGGCTGGCTGCCCGCCTATGTGACCAAGCAGGCGCTGGCCCGCAAGCAGGTGCGGGGCGTGATGTTCGAGATCTTCCTGCCGCAGGATCCCGAGGTGAGCCTCGTCAGCGGCAAGCCGCGCATGGAAGGGCCGCATCTGGAAGGTCATGGACCCAAGCAGACGCAGCAGGCCTTCCTGCCGGAGCGGGACATCACCGGCGACCGGGCGGTGGGGGAATGGGTGGTACGCGCGCCCAAGGGCACCCGCCTGCAACTGGTGGCCAGCGCGGAGCGCGCCGGTACCGTCAGGACGGAAGTGACACTGGACTGAGCGTGTCGGCGCGCGCGGTGCTGACGATCACGTCAGTGCCCGCGAGTGCCGACGTCTGGACGCCGCGCGCTGCGCGCCAGCGGCGGACTCAGTGCCGCGGCTCGGTCTTGTCCTGCTCGGCGGCGGTCAACACCGCTTCGCGCCACAGACGCGCCGGGATGAAGGTCCGCAACTGCTCCATCGCGCGGTCGATGAGTTGCGGATGCAGCTCATGGCCCACATGCGGCAGCACATCGGCGGTGATGTCCGCCCCGAGTGACACCAGTTCCTGGGCCGCGCTCAGCAGCGGCGGATAGGGCAGTTCAGTGTCGTCCTTGCCATGCAGCAGATGGATGCAGACATCCTGCGGCGCATGCTGCGGCCAGTAGGCATAACTGCCGGCAAACGCCAGCACGCGGCCGGCCAGAGCTTCCTCCTGCTGCAGCGTCTCCAGTGCCAGCATCGCGCCCTGCGAGAAGCCGCCCAGGGCGACCCGTTCCCAGGTGAGGTCCAGCTTCTCCGCCCATTGGCGCACCAGCGCGACCAGCGAAGGCACCGCAGCAGACAGTGCCAGCGCGCGCAGCGTCTCGTCGCCCCGGTCGGAGAACCACTGAAAGCCAGCACCGCCACCGGGAATGCCTTCGAAGGGCTGGAAACCATTGGGCATCACCAGCGCAGCACGCGGGTACTGACGATGCAGCGCTTCGGCCAGCGGGCGCATCTGTTCACCGTCCGCGCCGGCGCCATGCAGCAGCACGAACAGCAGTTCCGGAGGGCCATCCTGGGGGACCAGGACATGGGCAGTCTGAGTCATGACGCGATTGTCGCGCGATCAAGCGGGTGGTGCAGGCGGCCCGCGGTGAGTCCCCATCTCCAACGTGGCTCGCGGGTGCTTGCACATCTGCTTATGCGGCGGGCTGGATGTGACGCTGGCCCCCGCTAGACCGCGGACCTTGGCCGCCTCAGGCTGCCGGCCCGTCAATCGCCAGCAGCGCGCGACGGACCTCGTCCGCGCTGGTGGGACGCACCAGCCGGGCCACTTCCTGCCCGCCCTTCATGAAGATCAGCGTTGGCCACAGCTTCACCTTGAAGGACCGGCCCAGGGCCTGGCCCTTGCCGTCTTCCACCTTGATGTGGCGCACGTCTGGATGGCCGCCGTCAAAGGCGGCTTCCAGCAGGCGCTGCGCACTGAGGCAGTGCGGGCACCACGGCGCACCGAATTCGACCAGGACCGGGCCCTCCTGGGAGAGCGTGTCCACCGCCTCACGCAGCGGTTCGGTCAATGCGTAATGAGCGTTCATTGGCATGGCAGTTCCTTGGCGGTTGTTGCGGGACTAAGGCGCGCCCACGGTACGCAGCCCCAGTTCGAACGCCACGCCATCCGGCAGATTTCGCGCCTGCAAGGTCCCATCCATTTTGGACAGGTAGGTCTTGGCGACGAACAGTCCCTGGCCACGCCGCTCGCCACCGGGCTGCGGCTCGGCATCCGACACGCCGTACTCAAAAATCTTGTCCAGCCAGCCGGGGTCAATCTGCGGGCCCTGGTTGCGGATGCTCAGCACCACCGTGGCATCTTCCCCGGCCTGCAGACCCAGGGCAATGGGAGTTCCTTCCAGCCGGTAACGCTGGGCGTTACGCAGGATGTGGGTGACGGCGTCTTCCAGCGCATAAGCCTCGGCACGGACCCACAGCGGACCCGGCAACTGCGATTCGAACTGAACCTGCTCGATGCCGGCGTAATGGGCATTGGCCGCCACCTCGGCGCAGAAGGCCACCAGATCCAGCGCCTCAGGATGCAGATCGGCACTGGCCAGTGCCTCGCTGGGCGACGCGGTGCCATACAGCACCTTCACCGCCTGCTGCATCCGCTGCACATACCGATGGCTCGGATCGTCGCTGGCGCCATGCAGCAGCATCAGCGACTGCAGCGGGGACATGATCTCGTGCCCCACCGCATGCCACATGTCCCGCTCCCGCTCGGCGCGGAGCTGCTCGCGGCGCAGGCCGTCCTTCACCCGCTGCAGCAGGTCCGACAGGCTGCCCGCCAGAATGCCCAGTTCATCGCTGCCGCGCAGGTCGGTCACATCCAGCTCGCCGATGCGCTGCTCGGCGCGGGCGTCCTGCATGTTGTAGCTGACGGCCGCCGCGCGGCGGGTCAGGACCGCAATCCGGCGGATCAGGCCCAGCTCCACCAGCAGCCAGGCCAGCGCGATAGCCGCCAGCATGGCCGCGGCCAGCCACGCCAGCGGACGGGCTTCCAGCGCCAGCTGGCGGTCCAGGCTGCGCAGGTCGCCGCGCAGGATCAGCTGATACCGGCCGCTCGGGGTGGTCACGTCGTCGCGGGCCTGCAGCCAGCGGCCGGCCTCGGCGTCCATGCCCTCCACCGGCAGGCGGCGGATCAGATGGATCAGCCACGGGACGGCCTGCTCGGGCAGGTCCGGGCTGCGGCGCTCGGCGATGGTCTGCGGCACCTTGAGGCGGTTGGTGGGCAGGCGGTCGATGCGCAGGGTTTCGCCGGGCTGCAGGCTTGCGCCCAGGCGGTCCAGCGACAGCGCCAGGGAGGCCCCGGGGCGAGCGCTGTCGAACAGCACTGGCGCGGGCAGGGCCTCATCCGTTGAAGGGCCCAGCAGTTCCACCCGCACACGGGTACGGGCCAGATCCGCGGGCGGCCAGACTGGCGGGCTCCGCTCGAACAAGGATTCCCGCCAGGCATCGACTGGCAGACGGATCGCGTAGAAGGCGCGGCGGGTGCAGTCGGCGCTGGTGGCGCTGGTGGCACTGGACGGGAGGATCGCACCGGACGCACCCGTGGCGGCCGTGCTGACCACCTGACCGGCCACGCCGATGACGGGCCGGCGGGCAGCATCACTGCCAGCAGCACTGATGGCGGTGCCGGTGCCGGTGCCGCTGCCGCTGCTGGTGCTGGTGCTCGGCGCATCAGCCATCACGACTGGCCCCGGCTCGCCCTCCACACACGCACCCTCCCGCCACAACCATCCACGGAACTCCCGCACCGGGCGCGCCTGCCGATCCAGGACCGGACCGGTTTCCACGAATCCGGCCAGCCGCCCGCGCTGGCTGCCGTTGCTGCTGGCGGCCATCGTCTCGAAGGGCGCGATCCAGGTCTCGCCGCCGCCCGGCACCGTCAGCGTCACGCGGGCACGATGCACCTGCCGGATGTCCAGCGCGCCGCGCTCACGGCCCACCAGCGGCGGCAGGTCCAGCCCGCCCACCACATAGACGAAGCTGCCCGCAAACGCATTGGAGCCCACGGCCACGCACAGGCTGGCGCCATCCGGCCAGCGCAGCCCGCAGCCGGCCATCTCGACCGCCCGCTGAGCCTTGTTCTGATCGTCGTAGTCGATGGCGGAATACGGCAGCATCACCGGCGTCTGCCCGGCGGCATCCCCGGCCGTCATCGACGGATTCAGCAGCGCCAGCTGCCCGCTGGGATGCCGCAGCTGCAGCACGATCTCCGACAGCGATTGCCGGAAGCCCTGCGCATACCGTTGATAGCTGCGCTGCTTCTGGTCCTTGAGCACCGTCAGCACCAGCAGCACCGTGGCCACCGCCAGCAGCAGGAAAGCCAGGTGCACCACCAGCCGTCGGCGGAAGGCGGCCAGGCCCAGCCGGGGCACGGCCAGCGCCGGCAATTCCACCGGGCCGAGTCTCATCGCGGGCCCGACCAGCGGAAGCCGCGCATCGGCACGTTCTCGATGGCGTCGAAGCCGGGGTCCACCTCCCGCAGCGCTTCCCGCAGGGTGGAGACATGCTTGCGCACGTTGTCGCGGGTGCGGCCGCTCTTGACCACGTCATACAGCTCTTCATACGACACCACCTGCGGCGCCCGCTGATGGAGCGTCGCCAGGATGCGCTGGGCCGTCAGCGGCAGGTTGATGCGCTGGCCGCGCCACAGCGGGCTGCGCTGCCACAGTGGGTCCAGCTGCAGGGCGTCCGGGGCGGTGTCTGCCGGCGCAGCTCCGGTGCGGGCGCGGGCCGCGCGCAGGATGTCCAGGAAGGTGTCGGTGAACTCGGCTTCATCGAAGCTCGTCTTCTGCAGATAGTCCCAGGCGTCCAGCGCCTTCATGATGCCGCGATAGATGGCCGCCGGCATGGCCGACACCACCAGCACCGGCGTGCCGGCATTGAGCTTGTTCAGTGCATTGATCAACGCCACGCCCGCATGCCGTTCGCGACCGAGCTCGATGTCCAGCACCACCATGTCGTAGGCCTCGCGGGCGAGGGCGGCTTCGGCGCTGTCGCGGTCGAACCATTGATCGACCTGCAGTTCGGGACGGGCGGCCCGGATCCAGCCGGCCAGTTGCTCGCTGGTGGGGCGGTCGTCCTCGATCACCGCCACCCGGTTCTTGGGTTGTGCCATGGCGCGGATTATCGGCAGGGGCGCAGGGGGGCGGCGTGAAGGTTTCTTCCGGGGTGTGAACACATGTGCCGGCGGCTGCATTGAGCCTTCCGCGCGGTCTACGGACCATGGAGGCCATCAACACAGCCCCACGACCGGGGCCCCCGGAGGACCTGACCATGACCCAGCCTGACCTGCCCGAATCGACGAACCAGCCGTCTTCGACCGGGTCTCCCAGCGGCCTGAAGCGCTTCGGCGCGTCGATGGCCGGCGTGTTCCGCAAGGCCACCGGCGGTGGATTCGCCCGCGCCGGTCGCCAGGCCGCTGGCGTGATGCCCTCCAGTGACGGTCTGCGCCGCGCTGGCCAGGGTCTGCGGCGCTGCGCGCCCTGGCTGCTGGGTGTCACGGCTGTGGCCGCCGCCATCGGTGTGCTGATGGCCCATCCGCCGGCCCATGAAGTGCCGCGTGGCACGGTGAGCGTGCGCCAGAACCTGCTGACCGGCAGCGTGGTGGAAGCCCGCACCGGCACGCTGCTGGTGGTGCCCGGCCTGCATACGGTGCGGGACCTGCCGCTGCGCGACCGCAGCTTCCATCCCACCCGCTTTGCCCGTGCGGACGGCGAGGCGCCGCTGCAATCACTGGAAGGCCTGTCGCTGGGCCTGGACCTGACGGTCCGCTGGACGCTGGACACGACCCGTCTGGCCGCGCTCGCGGCGACCCTGCCGGATGACATCGAAGGCGACGTCATTGCGCCGGCGCTGCAGGGCATCGTCTATCGCCAGATTGCCACCCACACCGTGCGGGAGATTTTCTCCACCCAGCGCGGCCCCATCCAGCAGGCCCTGGAGGCGGAACTGCGCAGCAAGCTGGCCGCGGACGGCATCGTTTTGCGCAGTGTCGAGATCGGCAATGTGGACCTGCCGCAGGAATACCGGGCGGGTCTGGAGACGCTGCTGTCGGAAGGCCTGGCCAGCGAAAAGATGCGCTACACACTGGAGCTGCAGGAGAAGAAGGTGCGCCAGACCGAGCTGGAAGCCGCGGCCGACAAGGTGCGCCGGGAGACCGCCGCCGAGGCGGCTGCCCGCGAACAGGTGATCGCTGCGCGCGGTCAGGAAGAAGCCATGAAACATGTGCTGCCCTTCAAGCAGCGCCAGGTGGAGCAGCGCCAGCTGGAGGCGGAGGCGGACCGTGTGTCCCGCATCCGCATGGCCGAAGGGGCGGCGCAGGCCCGCAGCATCGAGGCGGAGGGTGAAGCCAAGGCCCGCGAGAAGCTGGCCGATGCCGAAGCCTATCGCCAGACCCGGATCGGCAAGGTGGCGGTGGACCAGATGGCGGCGGAAGGTGCGCTGCTGAGCCGTCATCCGCTGCTGATCCAGAAGGCGATGGCCGACAAGCTGTCGGACAAGGTGCAGGTGATCATCGCCCCGCCGCCCTCGGATGGTGGATTCATCGGCAAGACGCTGCTGGGCAGTCGCGAGGGCGGCGCCGCTGCGGCGGACGGTGCTCAGACCGCGGCCGCACGCGCCCAACAGGAGCAGGAGTAAGCCATGCGTCCGATGCTGTGGACGGCGGGTGTGGCCGTGATGGGCGCCCTGGTGCTGACCGTGTCGGCGCCGGCCCTGGCCGCCACCGCCCTGGTGGTGCAGGACAACGTCGCACTGCGCGCCTCCGCCAAGGACTCGGCGCCGGTGCAGGCGCAACTGGCGCGCGGTGAAGCGCTGGAGATCCGTGGCGAGCGGCTGGATCACTTCCAGGTCTATGACTACCGCCGGGAGCGCGGCGGCTTCGTGCGCAAGAGCCAGCTGCTGCCGCTGGACGGGCCTGCAGGCGAGCCCGCGTCGTTGCTGGCGGCGCTGCGCCTGGTGCGGCAGCAGCCCGGGGCGGAGTCGCTCGGGCTCGGGCTGGTGGCCGCTTATGTGCAGGCGGCGACGGCGCAGCAGATGAACGGTGAGACCGGTGTCGAGGTGCTGGATGCAATGGGGACCTTGTCGGAGCGTCTGGCGGACCGGGCCTCGCGCAACACGCCGCGGCCGGATGGCTCGCCCTCGCCGGCGGATGTGCAGGTGGCCGCGCAGCTGGATGTCGCTGCCCGTTATGGCATCCGCTTTCGCACGATCGAGCGGGAGTCGGGCGTGGTGCAGCTCTGCTATGACGGGGAGGCCTTCCGGCGTGTGATGGCCATGCCGGCCGCTTCGCCCGAACAGCAAGCGCGGGCGGCGCTCTCGCTGACCCGTGCCGATTGCATGACACCGTCCACGACACCGGCCCAGCGGGAACCGCAGGAGCAGTGGCGCGCCGAGGTGCTGGACAAGGTCACGCTGCAGGGGCTGCCCGGTCATTGGAAGAATCGGGTGCTGATGCGCCAGGTGGCGGTGTGGAGCAGTCTGGCGGATGCGCGGGCACGTCGGGCGCAGATGGCGGTGTCGCCGCCCCCCAACGTGCCGCTGGCCGCCAGCTCGGTATCGACAGCGGCGTCGGCAGAAGCCGCGAAGACCGCTTCGCTGGAAGTGCAGCGACAGGCGGCATCGACCGCGCCGCCTCAGATCGCTCAGCAGATCCAGCAAGCCGCCGCGAAGGCTTTGTCCGCCTTCGCCCTGATCAACCCTCCGGATCTGGCCGACGACGACCAGGCGGCCTTCAATGAGGCGGTCATGCGGGGCAATGCCACGCGTTGGCTGGCCGTGCCTGCAGCCGCCAGCGAGCAGACCCTGGCCGGTCTGCGCCTGACGGTCCAGCCCGGCCAACCGGGCGAGACCTGCCTCACCCTCAGCGCGGTGAATGGGCGCGATGCCTTGTTGCGGCACTGCGGCTGGGGTCTGGTGTCGGCCGCCTCGGCGCGGGTCAATCGCGAAGGCTCCGCCGTGGCCCTGGCTTCAGTGCCTACCGACGGCTGGCGTGAACTGTGGCTGCTGCGCAAGACGCCGCAAGGCTGGCGCCTGACGGTGCTGCCGCCGAGCGCCGCGCAGCCGGGTCTGGGCTATGCGGAGCTGGCGGGTTTCGCACCGGGCGGCAAGGAGATGCTGGTGGCGCGTGAGTCCCGTGCGGAAGGGCGGTATCGCCGCAGCTATGAGGTGGTGGACCTGGACACGCTGGAGACGCGTCGGCAGGCCGGGGAGCCGGGTTTGCTGGGAGCGTTCCAGCGCTGGCAGTCGCCGGACTGGAAAGCGGCCAGTCTCAGCGTGCGCTGATCAGCTGGGCGGCGCGTCAGCGCGACCGCTCACGCCGACCGTCCCGTCAAGCTCACCAACACCTCGCGCAGCCGCTGGGCATCGATCGGCTTGGTGAGGAATTCATTCATGCCGGCCGCCAGCGCTTCGTCCCGCTCCTGGGTCAGCGCGGCGGCCGTCAGCGCGATGATGGGCAATTGCCGCGCGTGGAAGTGCTGTCGCAGCTCCCGCGTGGCCTCATGGCCACTCATCACCGGCATCTGCACATCCATCAGCACCGCATCAAACGGCCGACCCATGCTGGCCGCCGCATGCACCGCCTCGACCGCCTGGCGTCCGTCGCTGGCCTGGGCCACTTCCGCGCCCCATTGCTCCAGCATCGCCACCGCGATCAGCATGTTCACCGGGTTGTCTTCCACCATCAGCACCCGGGTGCCTTTGAGTGCCGGCGCCTGCATCGGCTCGCGCGGGTGCTGGCTCATCGGCGCCGGTGCGGCCGGCAGCGGCAGTTCCGCCCAGAAGGTGGCGCCCTGGCCGGGCTGGCTGATCACGCCCACACTGCCGCCCATCAGCTCGGCCAGCTCGCGGCAGATGGACAGGCCCAGACCCGTGCCGCCGTAGCGCCGGGTGGTGGATTCGTCAGCCTGGGTGAAGGGCTGGAACAGCCGCTGCTGCATCGCTTCGTCGATGCCGGGTCCGGTGTCGCTCACCTCGATCCGCAGGCGCTGTCCGTCCAGACTGCGCACCCGCACGCTGACGCTGCCCTGGTCGGTGAACTTCAGCGCATTGCTCAGGTAGTTGCCCAGAATCTGACGTGTCCGCACCGGATCGCCATAGACCCAGGCCGGCACCGCCTCGTCCACCGCCACGCTGAAGGACAGTCCTCGTGCCTGCGCCAGTGTGAGATAGCCCATGCGCAGCGTCGCGAGCATGTCGCGCAGCGCAAACGGCACCGTCTCCAGCGTCAGCCGACCGGCTTCGATCTTCGAGAGATCCAGGATGTCGGACATCAGCCCGGACAGACCTTCGGCGCTGTCCAGCATCTGGTTGAGGTAGTGGCTGCGGGTGTCCGGATCCAGATCCGACTGCTGCAACAGCCGCGCCAGGCCCACCAGCCCATTGAGCGGCGTGCGGATCTCGTGGCTGATGTTGGCCAGGAAGGCGCTCTTGGCCCGGCTGGCGGCCTGGGCCTCATCCTTGGCCTGGGCCAGCGCCGCTTCCACGCGGCGCCGCTCGGTCACGTCTTCCATGATCCAGATGGTGCCGCCGCGGCTGGGGTGGTTGGGGTCCACCGCACGGGCCAGGATCCGGCAGAGGAAACGGCTGCCGTCGCGCCGCCGCATCAGCCGCTCCACCTCGACCTGCTCGCCCGCGGCCAGACGCGGACCGAATTCCCGCACGAAGCTGCCGCCGTCTTCCGCACTCGGCCAGACGACGCTGTCGGGCTGGCCGACCAGCGATGGGCCGGACCAGCCAAACATCTCTTCCGCCAGCCGGTTCGCCTGGACGAATCGATGGTCCCGCGTCAGTGTGATGCCGATGGAGGCGTTCTCCAGAATCGCGGCATGGACCAGCCGGGTGCGCTCCGATTCGGTCACATCCCGCGAGGTCACCACGTAGTAGGTCACGCCGTCCATCACGAAGGGCGCGGCCGACATCAGCATCGGCACCACATGGCCGCTGCGGGTGACGAAGCTGGCCGGCACATCATTCATCCGGCCGTGCAGTTGCAGCATTTCCACCAGCCGCGCCCGGTCCTGCGGGTTCTGCCAGATGCCGATCTCTTCGGTGCTGCGGCCCAGCACCTCGTCGCTGGTGTAGCCGGTCAGGCGCTCGAAGGTCTTGTTGACCATCACATAGCGGCCGGTGGCGGCCTCGGTGAGGGTGACCACATCCGGGCTGGTCGCGAACAGGTGGGACAGCAGCGCCTCCGAGCGGCGCAGCGCTTCCTGCGCCCGCGAGGCCTCGGTCTGGTCGATGAAGAAGGAGAGCGTGGCCGGGCCGCTGGCCGCTTCCACCCGCACGCTCGTGGCCTGCACCAGCCGCCGCCGGCGCGAGAGGGTGCGCAGGCGGAATTCCATCATCGGCAGCATCGCGCCGACCGGCATCGATTCGATCTTCGTGGCCCGTTCGCGGCCGACTTCCTCGTCCCCGGGCTCGTAATGCGAGAACAGGTCCTGGCCGATCATGCTGGAACGCTGGGTGTAGCCGAACATCGCCATCGCGGCGGGGTTGGCATCCATCACCCGGCCCCAGCGGTGCAGCACCAGCGGGGACGGCGAGCGCCTGAACAGCTCGCGGTAGCGGGTCTCGGTGGCCAGCATGGCCTGCTCGGTCTGCACCTCGTCGGTGACGTCGCGGCCCACGCCCCAGTAGCCGCGGAAGTTGCCCTTGGCATCGAAGCGGGGCTCCCCGCTGACGGAGACATGGCGCAGCGTGCCGTCTTCGGCGGTGGGGCGCATCATCAGCGCGCGGAACGGGCGGTGGGATTCCAGATCGGCGCGGTGGGCGTCCATGTCCTCATCGGAGAGGCCCAGGTTCTCGATCTCCCACGGCGCGCGTCCCAGGCGGCTGCCCAGGGATAGGCCGGACGCGCCGGGCTGGTGTTCGGCCAGATGGGTGAAGCGGTACTGGCGATCCATCTCCCAGTACCAGTCGGCTGCCATCGTCAGCAGATGGCGGAAACGGGCATGACGGTCGCCCACTTCCTGAAGGGTGCGCCGGATCAACTTGGAGGTGCCCAGCCCCACCACCAGACCGGTCAGCAGCAGGATGCCCTGGGTGAGGAGACGGCTTTCAAGGCTGGCGGCCGGCGGGCTCGCCAGCAGCCATCCGCCCAGTTCCGCCGAGGCCAGTCCGCCCAGAATGGCCACGGCAAGGCCGAAGATGGTCAGTCCGGCGCCCAGGCCGATGGTGCCGGTGGCCAGTGCCACCATCAGGCCCATGATGCCCAGCGACTGCGCTCCCACACCCTGGTGCCGCGACACCGCCACCGACAGCGCCAAGGTCAGGGCCAGGGCCAGCATCAGCAGCATGGCCCCCTGCACCCGCAGCGTCGGCAGGCGCCACAGCAGGGCCAGTCCGGTCACGGTGGTGGTCAGGGCCACCAGCGGAGGCACCAGGCCGGACCAGGGCTCCACCGCTTCAATGCTGAAGGCCAGCAGCAGACCCGCCAGGGCGGACAACACCACGCAGGCGGCAATGAACAGCCGCGCCGCGCGCCATTGCAGCGCGGTCGGCAGGCGGTCGCCCTGCGGCAGCTCCTGTCCGACCAGACTGCTCAGATCGTCCTGAGAATCCTTGCTCACCCTTGTCGCCCAACTGTGTTGATCCGGACCTGTGACGTCCGGTTACGAAGTCTCGACGACGCGCCGTGAAACCGGATGGGGGCCGAACCCCGAAAACCACGGTCTGGTGTGCGCGCTGTGGGTTTCTGCCAATTAGTTGGCGGCGCAGGGACGTCCGGGGCCACGCCTTGGCGGACCCGGGACGCTGGGGCGGGTGTCAGCCGGCGGAGGGGGCCGAAGCGGGACGCAGAGAGGCGCGTGTCGCCAGCGCGACACGGCGGGCCGCTGCGGCGAAGTCTTCGCCGGCGGAGGCATACAGCACCGCCCGCGACGAGTTGACGATCACCGTGCCGCCGCCTTGCGAGACCCGCCAGCCGGCGGCCACCGTGGCCTGCGCGTCCCCGCCCTGGGCGCCGACGCCCGGCACCAGCAGGGGCAGGTCCGGCGCCAGCGCGCGCACCCGCTCGATTTCCTGCGGATAGGTGGCGCCCACGACCAGGCCGAGCTGGCCGTTCAGATTCCAGTCGCCCTGGGCCAGGCGGGCCAGGTGCTCAAACAGGCGCGGCTGACCGGGCTGGTCGGCCAGGCGCTGCATCTGCCAGTCGTCACCGCCGGGATTGGAGGTGCGGCACAGCAGGAAGGCGCCCTTGTCGGGATACCGCAGGTAGGGCTCGACGCTGTCGCGGCCCATGAAGGGCGAGAGGGTGACCGCATCGGCCTGGTAGCGCTCGAAGGCTTCCCGGGCGTATTGCTCGGCGGTGGCGCCGATGTCACCGCGCTTGGCGTCCAGGATGATGGGCACCTGCGGCGCGGTGCGCTTCATGTGGGCCATCAGCTGTTCCAGCTGATCTTCGGCGCGATGGGCGGCGAAGTAGGCGATCTGCGGCTTGAAGGCGCTCACCAGGTCTTTGGTGGCGTCCACGATGGCGGCGCAGAAGTCGTAGATGCGGCCGGCGTCGCCCTTCCAGTGGGTCGGAAACTTGGCCGGATCGGGGTCCAGGCCGACGCACAGCAGCGAATCGTTCAGGCGCTCGGCCGCGCGCAGTTGGTCCAGGAATTTCATGGGCGATATTGTGCCTGCGAGGCGCCGGGAATTTCGGGGATGATGGCTCCATCACCGACCTGGGGGAGACGGCATGGAGGTCTTGAGGACGGCACGGCTGCGGCTGCGCTGGTTTGCGACATCGGATGCACCGCAGATTCTGGAGCTGCTGAACGATCCCGGCTGGATCGCCAACATCTACGACTCGGAAGTGCGGACCGAAGTGCAGGCGGTCGAATGGCTCAAGCTGCGGCTGATGGCCCGTTACTGGCACCTGGGCTATGGCTTCTGGGCGGTGGAGCGGCTGGAAGACGGGCAGTTTCTCGGCCTGTGCGGCGTGATCAAGCGCGACGGACTGGACCATCCGGACATCGGGTATGGCTTCCTGACCCGCCACTGGGGTCAGGGCTACGCCCGGGAGGCGGCGGCCGCCACCTTCGACTACTGCCGCACCGTGCTGGGCATGCGGCGGGTGATGGGCACCACGGGGCCGGAGAATCTCGCTTCGGCCAAGGTGCTGCGGGCGATCGGCCTTCTGGATCAGGGGGTGCATCAGACCCAGGCGCATGAGGGGCTCTCCCAGGTGTTTGAATGGACTAATCCCCGGCCCGCGGATGACGCGGCGGATCTTGTGGCGCTGCGCGAGCGCTGGCGCGATGCGCTGACCCGCCCGGACCGGGCATGCACCTTCACCGCCTGTGTGACGCCGGAGGTGTCGGCGCGCTGGGCGACCGGACGGGAGGACTGGTCCGAATCGGCCTACCGTGCGCTAGTGCGCCGGTACGCCGGGCGGGTCGATGATCCGGACCTGCAGGCCGTGCCCACCCCGCTGGGCTGGCGCTTCCATCTGCCGTAAGCGCCGTGCGGAGCTTCGGGGTGCCCACGGTGCGCCCCTTGCACGCGGAATGCCCGTCGCACGCAGGAATCAGCCAGCTCGCCTATGCTTGCGGCCATGGATGCCGTAGCCCGTATATTGCTGATTGAAGATGATGAACGACTGGCCCAGCTGGTGGCCGATGCCCTGCGAAAGTCCGCCTATGCGGTGACGATCAGCAGTGATGGTCTGGCCGGCGAGGCGCTGGCCCGCCAGGAGCCGTTCGACCTGATCCTGCTCGATGGTCACCTGCCCGGCAAGGACGGCTTTGATGTCCTGCGGGACCTGCGCCGGGACTTCACCGGCCGCATCGTCATGCTCACTGCCCGGGACGACGACATCGACCAGGTGCTCGGTCTGGAAGGCGGCGCGGATGACTACATCACCAAGCCGGTCGCGCCCCGTGTGCTGCTGGCGCGCATCAAGGCGCTGCTGCGGCGCGATGCCGCGCCAGCCGTCCCGCCCCTGGGCGAGGCGATGCATTTCGGGCCGCTGACGCTGTTGCCGCAATCCCGCGAGTTGCGGCTCAATGGCGAGCCGGTGCCGCTCACCACCGCCGAATACGAACTGCTGACCTTCCTGGCGCAGCGCGCCGGTCAGGTGGTGAGCCGCGACGACATCATGCAGAGCCTGCGAGGCCTGGAATTCGACGGGCTGGACCGCGCCATCGATGCACGCATCTCGCGCCTGCGCAAGAAGATCGGCGACGACGCCCATTCCCCCACACGCATCAAGACGGTCCGCGGGCAGGGTTATCTGTTCGCCATGGACTGATGGCCGGCCTGACCCTGCGCGCTTCGCTGCTGCGCATCGCCCTGGGCCTGGGGCTGGCGGTGCTGGCCCTGGCCTTGCTGGTGGAAGGGCTGGTGCTGATCGGGGCCTCCGAGGTCACCGACAACTATGTGCGCAGCTTCATGCGGGGCACGGTGGACCTGCTGGTCAAGGACCTGGGGCCGCTGGACCCTTCGGCCCGGCGCGAACGGGTGCAGGAGCTGGATGCGCAGTTCGACTATCCGGTGCGTCTGATCCCGGCGGTGGACAGCAGGCTCTCCGCCGAGCAGCGGCGCAAGCTGGCGCGCGGGGAGGTGATCGTCACCGGCTTCAATCGCCGCATCTATGCCGCGATTCCCGGCGAGCCGGATCAGTTGCTGCTGCTCGGCCCGCTGGACTCCCGCCGCGGCGGTGAGCTGCCGAAGGAGTTGGCCTCGCAACTGGCCGTGGCGGTGGTGCTGGCGCTGGCCGTGGCGGTGCTGGCGTGGTGGCAGTTGCGTCCGTTGTGGCGGGACCTGCGCGGCCTGCAGCGCGCGGCCGAGAGGTTGAGCGCCGGCCGGCTGGACACTGAACTGCCGGTGCTGCAAAGCCGGCTGTTTGCGCCGGTGGTGGTGGCGAGCCGTGCCATGCTGGAGCGACTGGCCACGGCACTGGCGACGCAGCGGGAGATGACCGGTGCGGTCTCGCATGAGCTGCGCACGCCGCTGGCCCGACTGCGCTTTGCGATCGATGCGTTGGTGGATGAAGATGACCGTGACGCGCGTGAGCAGGCGGTGCAGGCCTGTGAGCGGGACATCGATGAACTCGATGCGCTGATCGACGCCAGCCTCACTGCCGCCCGGATGGACATGGGCGCGATGCAGCCGGAGCTGATTCGTGGCGATCTGGGCGCGTTGCTCACGCAGGAAGCGCGGTCCCTGGAACCGCTGCTGGACGGCAAGCTGCTGGAGATGGATGTGCGGCTGCCCGAGCGGGTCTCCTTTGATCCGAAGCTGGTGCCTTATGCGCTGCGCAACGGGCTGCGCAATGCGGCGCGTCATGCGCGCACGCGCATCCACCTGTCTGCGTGGACGGAAGCGGGACAGTTGTGGATGGCGATCGATGACGACGGGGAGGGCGTGCCGCCCGCGCTGCGCGAGGCGGCTTTCGAGCCCTTCAAGCGGCTGGAGAAGAGTCCCCGCACAGGCACCCGCGGCTTTGGCCTCGGACTGTCCATCGTGCGTCATGTGGCGCAGGCGCATGGCGGGCAGGCTCGGCTGGGAGAGGCGCCTCGCCTCGGTGGCGCGCGGCTGCTGCTGCATTGGCCGGTGGACGGGCCGTGACCTTCTGGGGAGGCCTCTCCCCGTCCTGCCTTTAGCGCTTTCGCCTGCTTCAATGGAGTTGGGTGGCCTTCGGCCATCGCGGGGCCAGGGCTTGCGTGAAGCTGTGCAAAGCGCGTTGCCGTGCGCTGTCAACAACCGTCACAAACCGCCTCAACAGCCGCCACAGACAGGGAGAACCCGGATTCTCAGAATAAGGTCCATGTCGAACGCGAACCCCACCGGATCTCCCGGAGGCGCACAACGACAGGAAACCCAAGCGCTGCGACGCATCACGCGTCAGGCGCTCAGCTCTGAAGGAGAGTCCTCATGAACCGCAAGAACAACAACACCGTCGTGTCCCAAGGCAAGAAGGCCGGCCTGCTGGCTGCTGCCGCCGTGGCGCTGACCCTGGGTTCGGGCCTGGCGATGGCAGCTGACACCCCGTATTACATCGGTGGTGACGTCGGCAAGGCCAGCCAGCGTGTCGACGGCAACGCCCAGAAGCGTTCCAGCGACAGCTACAGTATCTTCGGTGGCTACAAGCTGAATGAAAACTTCGCTGTGGAAGCGGCCTACACCGACCTCGGCAAGGTGGACTTCGGCGGCGTGAGCGCCAAGAACAAGGTCTACTCGCTGGACGGTATTGCCCGCGCTCCGCTGGGCAACAACTTCGGCATCTACGGCAAGGTGGGTGTGGCTTACGCGCAGCGTGACTACTCGGCCGGCCTGGGCGACGAAGACAAGACCGGTCTGAAGCTGGGCGTGGGCGTGGACTACGCGCTGACCAAGAACGTGTCGCTGCGTGCGGAAGCCACCCGCTACAACAACATGCCGGACGCCAATGGCTTCAACAAGAAGGTGGACCGTCTGGGCGTGGGCGTGGCCTACCAGTTCTGATCAACCTGATCCGATCTGAACCGATCCGCGGGACCTGCGGATCGGTTGAAGCAAGAACCGTGTTCTGATGCCTTGACCCGGCATCAGCCCGTCCGGATCGCTCCTGAGCGACGTTCCTCTCCCTCCCCCAAATCCGGACGGTGCTGGGCGGTGCCTTTTCCGAGGCACCGCCCTTTTTTCATTGGCGCCAAAGAGGTGGGACGAGTCGCTGTCCCGTCAGTTGCCTTCCAGAAGGTCAACGCAGGCCAGCGGTTCGCTCCGACTGGCCAAGGCGAGTGAGAGATTGGCCCTTGCGACGTCCAACCTGGCTTTGATGAAGTTCCAGAGATAGGGGCCAGAGAAGCCAGCATCGAGCAGGTGCGCGGCCACACTGCGCGAAAAGTGTTCGACGGCAACCGTGCCTGTCGCGACCGCTCGACCCCACCGCGCCAAATAGTCAGCGGAGAGTCGTCGGGAAAGATCGCGGAGGGCGAAGTGGGCAGGGCTATCCGCTTTGGGAATATGTTGTACCTGCAGGCGCAGGAACTGCTTCTCCGCGTCGGAGAACGCCGGATGGGCACCAAATCGCCTTTGTAGGGCAGAGGCCATCCGCTTGATCGAGCCTTCGCTCAGGTGGCCCTGCTTCGATGCAATGCACGCCTCGAAAAGTTCATCCATTGCGAGGATGACGCCAATACCCCAAAGCGATCGGTGCCAGGCCGTTCGGTCGGAAAGAAACTCTAGAAGTCTCCAAATAGCGATGCTGTCGCGTGGATTGACAACAGTGAGCATGGGGCGTAGGATCTTTTCATTGGCTGGTTCAACCTGCCCACCTTCTAGTGGGGCCAGACCCGGACAGAAGCGAAGGTCAAACGACAGTAAGACCGCACGATTATTGAAGGCTCGCGCCCCCAGTTCTCAAAGGCCTCGCATTGCGAGGCCTTTTTCTTTTGCTTCTCGTTTGTCAGCTGTTGTCTAGGGATCGCAGCGAGATCTTAAGGACACGCAGTCGTCGTCACCGCAACCATCGGCTCAGTGTTTGACGACTTTCATGTTGATGCCTCATCCATGCAGGTGCTGCGGGTCGGAGCGAGGCAGTCCGGATGACGGGCCCTCACGGGTGGCATGGGTGGCACGGGCAGCGCAGGCCGCCCGCGATCACATCCACCTCAAATCCGACGCGCCAGCGCTTCCGCCTTGCCGGTGTAGGTGGCCGGGCTCATCGCCAGCAGGCGCTGCTTCTCCGCTTCCGGCAGTTCCAGACCCTGCACGAATTCGCGGATCGCTTCGGCGGTGATCGCCTTGCCGCGTGTCAGCTCTTTCAGCCGCTCATACGGATTGGGCAGCGCATAACGGCGCATCACCGTCTGGATCGGCTCGGCCAGCACTTCCCAGGCGGCGTCCAGATCCGATTCCAGCGCGGACGGGTTCAGCTCCAGCTTGTCCAGCCCCTTGCTCAGCGAGTCGTAACCCAGCAGTGCATATCCCAGCGCCACACCCATGTTGCGCAGCACGGTCGAGTCGGTCAGGTCCCGCTGCCAGCGGCTGATCGGCAGCTTCTGGCTGAGGTGGGTCAGCACCGCATTGGCCAGACCGAAGTTGCCTTCCGCATTTTCAAAGTCGATCGGATTGACCTTGTGCGGCATCGTGGACGAGCCGATCTCACCGGCCTTGGTCCGCTGCTTGAAATAGCCCAGCGACACATAGCCCCACACATCCCGCGACCAGTCGATCAGGATGGTGTTGGCGCGGGTCACCGCATCGAACAGCTCGGCCATGTAGTCGTGCGGTTCGATCTGGATGGTGTAGGGGTTGAACGTCAGGCCCAGCTGCTGCTCGATGACGCGCTGGCTGAACCCCTCCCAGTCGGTTTCGGGATAGGCCGACAGGTGCGCGTTGTAGTTGCCAACGGCGCCATTCATCTTGGCCAGCAGCTTGACGTCCGCGATGACGGTCCGCGCCCGGCGCAGACGCGCCACCACGTTGGCGATTTCCTTGCCGACGGTGGTCGGGCTGGCCGTCTGTCCGTGCGTGCGGCTGAGCATCGGTGCCGCCGCCATCGCCTGGGCCATCTCGGTCAGTTTGGTGATGACCTTGTCCAGCGCCGGCAGGATCACCTGCTCGCGCGCCGCCTTCAGCATCAGGCCGTGGCTGGTGTTGTTGATGTCTTCGCTGGTGCAGGCGAAGTGCACGAATTCACCTGCGGCCTGCAGTTCGTCCTTGCCGGCGAACTGCTGCTTGATCCAGTACTCGACCGCCTTCACGTCGTGATTGGTGGTCTTTTCGATGTCCTTGATGGCCTGCGCATCGGCCTCGCTGAACTGGGTCACCAGCCCGCGCAGGAAGGTGCGGGAGGCGTCGGACAACGGCTTGAATTCGGCCAGGCCCGCATCGCTCAGGGCGATGAACCACTCGATCTCCACCTGCACCCGGCGGTGCATCAGGCCGAACTCGGACAGCAGCGGACGGAGCGTCCCCATGCGCGAGGCATAGCGGCCGTCCAGGGGCGACAGGGCGGTAAGGGCGGAGAGATTCATGGCAATGCGGCTCAAGGCCTTCGCTGGGGCAAACCCGCAGATTCTACAGAGCCGACCTGTGGCATCCGCACGCCGTGGCCACGAGTCGCGCCGTCGCCCGCCTGCACTGCCGTGACAATAGCCCGGCAGTCCAGACGTTCTTGCATGAGGGATGGGATGAGGTTGAGGATCAGGTTGAATCAGAAGTCCGGCGTCACGCCGGCCCGCGCCGCCATGATGTCCGCGCACGAACGAACCGCCGCCACCGGCCCCAAAGCGGTACTGCGCGCCGCAACAGTGGTGGTGCTGGGCCTGGGTACCGCCGCGCTGATGACGGCCTGCCAGAAGCCGTCGGACACCGCGGCATCGAGCCCGACGCCCGCCGTGGCCGCCTCTGCCAGCCCGACGGCCAGCGCCACGCTGATCACCCAGTCGGACCAGTTGCTGGCCCGGTACCGCCAGATGATCGTGCTGATGGACGGCGAGGCGGCCCTGAAGGCGTCCGAGCGCGACGCCGTGCGCAGCGTCGGTCTGCTGCTGTTCCACGACATGCAGGACAGCCTGCAGACGCTGGTGGCCACCGCCACCGCGCAGGGACAGGATCCGGCGGGTCTCGCCGCCCTGAGTCAATTGCTGGACCGCATCGAGACCGAGCCGGGCTGGTTCGACGCCGACCGCCTGGCGTTCAAGGAATTCCTGACCCAGCTCGAACAGAACTTCTCGACCTCGCAAAGCATCTCCGGCCTCAAGCTGGCCAAGCGGGCCCATGAGGACCTGGCGGTGCTGGCGGAAGTGGAGCAGGCCTATGAGCAGGAACTGCGCGACACCTTCGGCCGTTTTGCCCAGCGCGGCATCACGCTCAAGCGGGAGAAGTGGACCGACTATGTGGCCAAGCTCAAGACGATCTACACCCGCGAAGGCATCCTGAAGGACTACGCCACCATCCTGCCGGACCTGGCCGCACGGCCGTCGGACAGCAGCAATGCCGGCGCATCCACCACAGGCGCGACCGAAGCGGGTGCCGACAACGCGCAGGCCGCCGCGTCCGGTGCCGGCCATGGCGGCACCGCTCCCCCCACCACCCGCGGTCCGAGCAAGGAAGAGCGAGAGCTCTTCGGCCGGGCGCTGCCGCCCAAGACGGTGCTGCTGACCTTTGATGACGGCCCGCATCCGCGCTACACCGACGAGATCCTGGAGATTCTCAAGCGCTACCAGGCCCCGGCCGTGTTCTTTGAACTCGGCCGCAACCTCGGCAGCGTCGACGCAAAGGGTCAGATCAAGGCCGGCCCCGGCGTGCAGGTGGCCAAGCGGGTGCTGGCTGCGGGTCATCCCATTGCCAATCACAGCTTCACCCACGGGGTGATGTCCAAGTTCCAGCTCGATCAGGTCAAGCAGGAAGCCAGCCAGACCGAAGCACTGCTCGACGCCGCCGGTCGCGCCGGCCAGCCGCTGTTTCGATTTCCCTACGGCGCCCGCACCGACAACGCGCTCGGGGTGATCGAGGGCCTGAAGCTGCGGTCGATGATGTGGAATGTCGACTCGCTGGACTGGTCCGACCCGATTCCCAAATCGATTGCGGCCCGGGTGATGAACGAGTTGTCCAAGCAGCAGCGCGGCATCGTGCTGTTCCACGACATCCATGCGCGAACGGTGGAAGCCTTGCCGCTGGTGCTGGACCAGCTGAAGGCAGAGGGCTATCGCTTCGCCACCTGGAAGGACGGAAAGATCGAGCCCGTCGCGGTCACGGCTGCGACCGAGTCACCGGCGCCCGACCTGGCCGGCGCGAATCTCTACCGCGACAGCTATGCGCTGGTGATCGGCATCGACCAGTACCAGCGCTGGCCGCGCCTGCAGCATGCCGTGCGGGACGCGCAGGCGCTGCGGGACACGCTGCAATCGCAATTCGGTTTCCGCGCCGAGAACATCACGACGCTGACCGATGGGGACGCCACCCGCGCCAACATCCTGCGGGCGCTGAATGGCCTGGCCCGGGACAAGTCCGGTCAGCCGCGGGTCAAGCGTGATGATCGGGTGTTTGTGTTCTTTGCCGGCCATGGCAGCACCCGTCGCCTGCCCAGTGGCCGGGATGTCGGCTACATCATCCCGGTGGATGCAGGCACCGATGATCTGCAGACCGATGCCATCGCCATGCCGCAGTTGCAGGAGTTGAGCGAGGCCCTGCCCGCCAAGCATGCGTTCTTCATCATTGATGCCTGCTACTCCGGACTGGGCCTGACCCGGGGCGGCGCGCCGGTGAGCAACAACTTCATCCGCGACAACGCCCGCCGACTCGGCCGTCAGATGATGACGGCCGGCGGTGCGGACCAGCAGGTGGCGGACGATGGTCCCGGCGGCCATTCGGTCTTCACCTGGACGCTGCTGCAGGCGCTCTCCGGCAAGGCCGACCTGAACGGCGACGGACTGATCACCGCCACCGAACTGGCCGCCTATGTGGCGCCTGCGGTGTCCGCGATTGCGCATCAGACGCCGGCCTTCGGCAGCCTGCCGGGATCGGAAGGCGGCGAGTTCATCTTCGAACTGGCTTCGGCGCCCGAGCAGGCCCTGAGCACCACCAGCGCCCAGCTGGATGCGCAGGCCAGCGCGCTGGCCAAACGCGCGGATGAAGCCCGCAATGCGCAGCTGCAGCCGCTGGCCGCCGCCAGTGCGGTGCCTGGCAGCACGCCCAGTACGACGCCAGGGGCTGGCCCCGCCGCCAGTGCAGCGGCGGTGCAGGTGACGGTCAAGGGTCTGGACGGCAAGGACACCGCCATCGCCACCAGTGCCACTGCCGCGCCGGTGAGTGCGCGGGTGGCCGCACAGCGCGCCAACGACCGCGGTCTGCAGCTCTACAAGGAGCGCCGGTACGACGAAGCGGAAGCCGCCTTCACCGAAGCCCTGAAGCTGCAACCCAAGTTTGCGCTGGCCGCCAACAACCTGGGCTTCATCTACTTCAAGCGCAACAAGCCGGTGGAAGCCGCGCGCTGGTACCGCCGCGCCATCGAGATGGACGGCAGCCGCTCGCTGGCCCATCTGAACCTGGGGGATGCGCTGTTGCTCGCCGGTGAGGACAAGGACGCACAGGCGGCCTACGCCAGCTTCATCGAGCTGTCGCCGAGTCATCCGCGGGTGCCGGAGCTCAAGGCCTGGCTGGCCCAGCCGGACGCGGCGCACCGGCCGCAGCCGCCGCGATGACGGGATGATGGGACGCCTGCTCCGCCCCGCTGTGCAGAAGGCACGGCAGCGGGGCAGGGCGCCAGGGTTGTCCCGGATGTGAGGGACGTGGGCTTGCTGCTTAATCCGCTCTTTCCTGTTTCAACCGCTGGTTATCACGTCCGTTCCATGGCCTCCCTGGCTTCCGATGGCGTCGCACCGCGCCTGACACGCGTGCATCAGATCGAGCCCCTGGCGTGGGCACCCCTGCTGGCCGCTGCCGAGGCGGAAGGCTGGCGCATGCTGAGCCGCTTGATGGATGAGTGGCGCAGCGGTGCCAACCGCTATGACCAGCCCGGCGAGTCGCTGTGGGCCTGGCTGGATGCGCGAGGGTTTGTCATCGCCGTCGGCGGCCTGAATGTGGAGCCGGCACCGGGGCGTCCGGGGACCGGGCGGATGCGGCGCTTCTTCGTGCATCCCGGTTGGCGGGGGCATGGTCTGGCGCGTCGCCTGGTGGCGGCGGTGCTGGCGAGTGCACAAGGGCATTTCAGCCGGCTGCACGTCAATTGCGAAAGCAGCCAATCCGCCGCTTTCTGGTCCCGCTGCGGTTTCACCGAGGTGACGGCCGATGCGGCTTCCGGCGCGGGCAAGGACGGTGTGGCGATGGCCCGCCCGGCGCTCTACACCCATGTGCGGCTGTTGCCGCAGATGCAGGCTGAAGCCGGCGCGCCGACGCCCTGGGCGAGCGCTTGAACCTGGGCTGGAACCGGGCCTGAACCTGCGCGTGGGCCTGGGTTCAGCCCCAATGCCGCGCGAACACGGCGGCCACTTCCGGCAGCGCCTCGATTCGCTTGAGCAGCGCCAGGAACTCCGGCCGGTGCTGCTCCAGATAGGCCCGCGAACCTGACCAGCGCGACACGACCACCGCTATCGCATCCAGTGCACCTGGCGCCTCGCCGCTCAGCCATGGGCGGCCGGGGAATTGATCCGCGAACATCGCCCAGTGCAGGTGCAAGCGCTGGGTCGCCCCCTGCTTCACCGCCTCCCGCTCGGCCTCGCCTTCACTGGTGGTGAACCGTTCGGGATAGTCGATGATGGTGATCTGGCTGTAGCAGTTCGCCGCGATAAACACGAGACCGCGCAGGATCTGGTCCCGCTGATCATCGTTGTGGCCGAGCAGACCGGTCTGCGGAAAGCGCAGGCCCAGATGCATCAGGATCGCTGCGCTCTCGGTCAGCACCGCGCCACCGGGGGTGCGCAGCGTCGGGATCTGCATCAGGGGATTGAGCGCTCTCAGTTCATCCCGTGCGGATTGGTCTTCCCAGGAGGAAGCATGCACCACCCGGTAGGGCTGGTCGCACCAGTCCAGGGCGATTTCCGCAATGGCCGAGCCGGAGCGCCGGGTGCCGTAGAGCAGATAGTCGGAGGCGGTGGTGTTCATCGACCAAGTGTAGGCAGCCCGGTCCGACGGCGCAGCAGTGTGCGTCCCCCCAGTAAAGGCGACAAGCCACCTGAATGGGTGCATGAGGGTCGTTGTTTCGTGGCCTCATTCCAGAGAAGCGAATCGCTAGAATCATCCACAGCATCCCGAGGTTGTTGGTCCGGATACGAATGAAACTCATCGGTTCACTCACCAGTCCCTATGTCCGCAAGGTCCGCATCGTCATGGCGGAAAAGAAGCTCGACTATCAGTTGGAGCTGGAGGACGTCTGGGGCAGCGACAACATCCTCAAGGTCAACCCTTTGGGCAAGGTGCCGTGCCTGGTCATGGAAGGCCAGGACTCGATCACCGGCGCCGTGTTCGATTCGCGAGTGATCGTCGAGTATGTGG
Organism: uncultured Roseateles sp.; assembly: GCA_966211495.1. Lineage (GTDB taxonomy): Bacteria > Pseudomonadota > Gammaproteobacteria > Burkholderiales > Burkholderiaceae_C > Roseateles. The sequence goes on from CBIHOT010000009.1 coordinate 124,335, forward strand.
ACACGCTGTCGCCCGTCGGCCGGCTGATCCCCGAGCGCGGCCGTGAGCGCTGCGAGGTGCGCACCTGGGAAGCCCTGGCGGACGGCCTGCTGGACGCCTGCGTCGCCGCACGGCTGGAAGAGACCTGGAGCGGCCGCACCGATGTGCAGCGCAGCCCCGCCTGGGTCGAGCGGCAGATGGCGAAGGTGCATGCGTCGCTGCAGGCCATGGGTCACGGGCTGGGCGAGAAGAACTGGTGCTCCGGCAACCACTTCACCCTGGCGGACATCTCGCTGGGCTGCGCCCTGGGCTATCTGGACTTCCGTTTTCCCGCCATCGACTGGCGGGCGAACCATCCCAATCTGGCCCGTCACTTCGAGAAGCTGATGAGCCGCAGCAGCTTCCAAGACACGGTCCCACCGTCCGCGACCTGACCCGCTGGCATCCTCCCCCACCGCGTGCCCATGACCTGTGGCACGGACTGTTCCCCTGAGGCATTCTGGGGCCACAATCAGCCGGTTGCGCCTTGCCGAAGGCGTGTCATTTCGAGGGAGGATTGAATGGGACTGAAAGCTGTGTTCTCGCCGATCGGGCGCGTCTTCAAGGGCGCCTGGTGGCTGCTGGACGGCACGCGCCGGGTGGTGCTGAATCTGCTGTTCCTGATTCTGCTGATCGCCTTGCTGTGGGCGATTTTCTCCAAGGGCAAGACCCTGCAATCGCAGACCACTCTGGTGCTGGACATCCAGGGCGACGTGGTGGAGCAGTTCTCCGGGTCGGCGCGGGACCAGGCCATGGCCCAGATCCAGGGGGAAAGCCGTTCCCAGACCCGTCTGCGCGACCTGCTGGCCGTGCTGGATGCCGCCGCCAAGGACGACAAGATCGTGCAGGTCTTCATGGACCTGAACCACATGGGCAGTGCCTCGCCCGCCACGCTGCATGAATTGCAGGCTGCGCTCACCCGCTTCAAGGAAAGCAAGAAGCCGGTGGTGGCCTTTGCCAACAGTTATGACCAGCGCAGCTACTACCTCGCCGCGCAGGCCAACGAGGTGTATGTGCACCCGATGGGCACGGTCATGATCGAAGGCTACGGCCGTTATCGCAACTACTACAAGGATGCGCTGGACCGCGTCGGCATCTCGGCCAACGTGATGCGGGTGGGCACCTACAAGAACTTCGCCGAACCCTACTTCGCCAATGCCCCGTCGCAGGCGTCGATGGAAGCCGAGAGCTATCTGTATGACGAGCTGTGGGCCCGTTATCAGATGGATGTCGAGCAGGCGCGCAAGCTGGACAAGGGTGCGATTGCCAAGGCCATCGAAGAACTGCCGCAGCGTCTGGCGGCGGTCAATGGCGACACCGCCAAGCTGGTGCTGCAGGAAAAGCTGGTGGACGGTCTCAAGACCCGTGACCAGGTGGACCAGCTGCTGGAAAAGCGCGGCGTCAAGGACGACAAGCAGCTGCGCGCCATTCCGATGGGCGCCTATGCGGCCCAGCTGTCGCCGAAGCTGTCCAAGCCGGAAGGCCAGATCGGCATCATCGTGGCGGAAGGCGAGATCGTGGATGGCGCGGCGGCACCGGGGCGCATCGGCGGCGACTCGACTTCGGCTCTGATCCGTCAGGCGCGTCAGGACGACAAGATCAAGGCGGTGGTCCTGCGGGTGAACTCACCGGGTGGCAGCGCATTTGCCTCGGAGCTGGTGCGGCGTGAGCTGGAGCTGACCCGCGCGGTCGGCAAGCCGGTGGTCGTGTCGATGGGCGGTGTGGCGGCCTCGGGCGGCTACTGGATCTCGATGTCGTCGGACGAAGTGATTGCGGACCCGTCCACCATCACCGGCTCCATCGGCGTGGTGGGCATGCTGCCCACCGGCGAGAAGCTGATGGACAAGCTGTCCATCCACACCGGCGGCTACACCACGACCTGGCTGGCCGGCGCTTACGACCCGCGTCGTCCGCTGGATCCGCGCATGGCGGCGGTGGTGCAGTCATCCATCGAACACACCTATGCCGAATTCACCGGCCGTGCCGCGACCGCGCGCAAGAAGAGCGCCGCGCAGATCGACGCCGTGGGCCAGGGCCGCGTGTGGACCGGTTCCCAGGCGCTGGAACGCGGTCTGGTGGACAAGATGGGCCTGCTGAAGGATGCGGTGGCCAGTGCCGCCAAGCGGGCCAACCTGGGCGACGATCCGTCGGTGAAGTATGTGGAAGCGGAGCGCAGCACGCTGGAGCGTCTGATCTCCGGTGTGACCGAAACGGCGGCACCGACGGTGCGCGCGGAGATGCTCCGTGCCCTGGGCGGCGTGCCGCAGTTGCCGGCACCGCTGAAGGAAGCCCAGACCGACATCACCTGGCTGGCCGAGCAGGCGCAGCCGGACACCAAGGCGGGCGCCACCCGCGCGCCGGTGAAGTCGATCGTGCATTGCCTCTGTCTGGCGCCGTGATGGAGGCGGGCTGACCACTGAGTCGGCCTGTCCATCACCGACGTTCTGCCGACGTCTCTGTGACGTCTCATCGACGTCTCATGGATACCCGCGACGACCTTGAGGTTCTCGCGGGTTTTTTCTGAGCAAGCCTTTCAGTGCAGACCCTTCACCGGGGGAATGCCGACACAGCCGGGAAGTCGCCTTCGGACTCCCAAAGGCCCGGTTCTGATCGCGAGGTCACCCGCCAGGCCTTGCCCACCACCTCGTAGCGTGAGTAGGTCGTCCGGAAGTCGCCGCCCGAGGGTTGGCTGCGGACCATCAGCAGTACGTCGGCGGAGCGCCCGTCCACACGCTGCCAAGCTGCTTTCAGGGTCTGGGCCAACTGGATGGGCACTGGCTTGCCGTCGCCCTTGCCCTCGGCCTCGGCGTTCGCCTTGACCGGGTGAGCCATCGCCACCTGCAGCCGGTTGGACACCACCTCCACCGCCATAGTCACAGGGCCGTTGTAGCTGCCCGCTTCTTGCGTGAGATCGGCCGAGACAAGATACGTCGGATGCGGCGCGCCGCGCAGCGGGCGGGGATCCAGTTGTGCCAACGCGCCCGCCAGCGCCAACTGCGACAGCACCCGGCCATCACACCCCACCAGTTGCAAGGACGCTGCACCCTCGGGATGCGGCTCGCCGGTCTGCCAGTCCCGCGCCACCACGTCGTCGGTCAGGCCCGGCGCCAGTGCAATCCGTAGCCGCTGGCATCCGAGTGTCACCTCCTGGGTGGCCGGCGGCGTCTTGGCTGCCTCGACGCTCCATTCAGCCGGCGAGGCTGAAGCCGCCTGTGCCGTCAGCACCACCGACAGCAGCGACGGGAACAACGACAGACGCATCCACTTCTTCACGGGACCCTCTTCACTTCAATGTCCTGACTCCGGCCCCCATGGGCCGTGACGCTGTCATCAGGACGGCGAGCCGACAGTCTCTCCGAGAATCGCAGAATCGCGCCGTCGATCCGCATCACCAAAGTCACCTGGCTGAAAACGCCCACACCAGAGCCGCTTCGCTTAGAGTCTCGCGTGCCCCCAGCCTTTGGGTGCAGGGCCCCTGCCATGGCCTTGCCTTTGTTCCACGATTGCTCCTGCGTCCGATCTTGCGACCCACACCAGCCTCCCGCCGCGCCCACGCCGTTGAACTCCTGAAGGAACGTCTGGTGCGCGACTCCTTCCCGCGGCTGCAGATGATGCTGCTGGTCGCGTTGACCGGCGGCTTCGGGCTGCTGGCCTCCTTCACGCTGCTGCACCTGGGCGTTTCGTCGATGGCGCTGCGGTATCCGATGGCCCTGGCCTTTGCCTACGCCTTCTTTCTGTTCCTGATCTGGCTCTGGCTGCGGACCAACGCCCAGGACTACCTCGACGCCGACGACCTGACCGACCTGCTGCCCGATGCAACGCCCAGCCTGGGTGAGCTTCGCAGCGGCGGGGGCGGGGACTTCGGCGGGGGCGGTGCATCCGCCCGCTTTGACGCCCCGCTGGACCCGCCGGCCATCGGCAGCGGCGACACCGGCTCCCTGGGCCTGGCCAAAGACGCCGCGGGCGCCGTGACCGATGCTGATGAGTTCACCATCCCGCTGGTGGTGATCGCGCTGGCGGTCGGCATTGCGGTGGCCTCGCTGTATGTCGTCTACATCGCCCCGGTGCTGTTCTCGGAAGTGCTGCTGGATGGCGCGCTGTCCTATGTGCTGCTGCGCCGCCTGCGCAAGCAGGACCGCCAGCACTGGATCACCAGCGCCTTCCGCCGCACCGTGTGGCCGTTCATCGGTACGGCGCTGTTCCTGATGGTGGTGGGCGCCGCCATGTCGGCTTATGCGCCGGGGGCCCGGTCACTCGGTCAGGTCATGCACTATTCGGCCACCCACCGGTGAACGCGCCGCGCCGGTCAGGCCTCCCCGATTCCCGGGACACCCGCTATACTTTTGAACGGCGCCGATTTGTCCGGCTTGCGGGCGCCTAAAAAGTTCAGCTAAAGGGGGACAACCGACAAGCGCTCCCAGCGCCATCAGCCCGGTGTTCCGCTTCAAGCAGCGGCGCCGGGTTTTTTGTTGGATGAGGTGTTTTATGGGTTCCGTCGGTGACGTCACACCGCAGCGACTCCTGTTCGATCAGCCCCTGCCGCTGCGCAGTGGTGCCAGCATCGCTGACTACGAGCTGATGGTCGAAACCTACGGCACGCTGAATCACGACCGCTCCAATGCGGTGCTGGTCTGCCACGCGCTCAATGCCAGCCATCACGTCGCGGGCACGCATGCGGGGGTGGAGAAGAGCGAAGGCTGGTGGGACAACCTGGTCGGCCCCGGCAAACCGCTGGATACCGACAAGTTCTTTGTCATCGGCATCAACAACCTCGGCTCCTGCTTCGGCTCGACCGGGCCGATGCATCTGAATCCGGCGACCGGGCGGGTCTATGGCGCGGATTTCCCGGTGGTCACGGTGCATGACTGGGTGGATGCCCAGGCCCGCGTGCTGGACCGCTTCGGCATCGGCCAACTGGCGGCGGTGCTGGGTGGGTCGCTGGGCGGCATGCAGGCGCTGGACTGGTCGCTGCGGTATCCCGAGCGCATGCGCCATTGCATCGCGGTGGCCACGGCACCGAGCCTGTCGGCGCAGAACATCGCCTTCAATGAAGTCGCCCGCCGGGCCATCATCACCGACCCGGAGTTCCACGACGGCTTCTTCTACGAGCATGGGGTGGTGCCGCGCCGCGGACTGCGGGTGGCCCGCATGATTGGCCACATCACCTATCTCAGCGACGATGTGATGGAGCAGAAATTCGGCCGCCAGATGCGCGCCGCCGAGCTGGGCTATTCCACCCATGACATCGAATTCCAGATCGAGAGCTACTTGCGCTATCAGGGCGACAAGTTCAGCGAATACTTCGATGCCAACACCTACCTGCTGATCACCCGCGCGCTGGACTATTTCGATCCGGCCCGGGCCCATGGCGGGGACCTCAGCCGCACCTTCGCCAGCGCGCTGTGCAAGTACCTGGTGGTCAGTTTCACCACCGACTGGCGGTTCTCGCCCGCCCGCTCGCGTGAGATCGTCAAGGCGCTGCTGGACAACCGCCGCGACGTTTCCTACGCCGAGATCGACGCGCCCCACGGCCATGACGCGTTCCTGCTGGACGACCCGCGCTACCACGGGGTGCTCAAGGCCTACTTCGACCGCATTGCCAACGAGTTCCAGGGAGGCCGGGCATGAGCGACCGCGCCGTGATGCAGATGATCGCCGACCTGGTGCCTGCCGGATCCCGCGTCCTGGACCTGGGTTGTGGCACCGGCGAGCTGCTGGCCCACCTGCAGGCCACCAAGGGCTGTACCGGGTATGGGGTCGAGCTCAACGACAGCAATGTGCTGGCCTGTGCCCAGCGCGGCGTGAACGTGATCCAGCTCAACCTGGAAGAGGGTCTCGCCATCTTCGAGGACCAGAGTTTCGACGTGGTGCTGCAGCTGGAAACGCTGCAGAACCTGCGCAACACCGAAGCCATGCTGCGTGAGACCGCGCGGGTGGGTCGCATCGGGATCGTCAGCTTCCCCAACTTCGCCCACTGGCCCAACCGGCTGCAGGTGCTGACCGGCCGCATGCCGGTGACCCGCGTGCTGCCCTACCAGTGGTACGACACGCCCAACATCCGCGTCGGCACCTATGCCGAC
>CBIHOT010000010.1:0-122912 GCA_966211495.1 uncultured Roseateles sp.
CCAGCGACTACGACCGTGAAAAGCTGCAAGAGCGCGTGGCCAAGCTGGCCGGCGGTGTTGCCGTGATCAAGGTCGGCGCTGCGACCGAAGTCGAAATGAAGGAAAAGAAGGCACGCGTGGAAGACGCGCTGCACGCCACCCGCGCTGCCGTGGAAGAAGGCATCGTGGCTGGTGGTGGCGTGGCCCTGCTGCGCGCCCGTCAGACCGCTGGCACCATCAAGGGTGACAACCCTGACCAGGACGCCGGTATCAAGCTGGTGCTGAAGGCCATCGAAGCGCCCCTGCGCGAAATCGTGGCCAACGCCGGTGGCGAACCGTCGGTGGTGATCAACACCGTGCTGGCCGGCAATGGCAACCACGGCTTCAACGCCGCCAACGACACCTACGGCGACATGATCGAAATGGGCATCCTGGATCCCACGAAGGTCACCCGTACCGCCCTGCAGAACGCCGCTTCCGTGGCTTCGCTGATGCTGACGACCGAGTGCATGGTCGCTGAATCGCCGAAGGACGAAGGCGCCGCTCCCGCCATGCCGGGTGGCATGGGCGGCATGGGCATGGACATGTAATGTCCCCGGACAGGGCCTGGCCCTGTCCACCGCAGCCCGCTGCAAAAAAGGGTCGCCTCCGGGCGGCCCTTTTTCTTTTTGCGAACGCGCTCTACGGGTTGCCACGCCCGCTTTGCCGGGGGATGCACCTGCCGGACGACAAGGCCCGATAATGGAGCCGCACTTACATATTCAAGATGGTCCAAGCGCCTTCGCAGCAATCTCTGATCCTGGAGACCCTGGCTCACGTTCCGTCCCTGGCCCATGCCGTCTACGGCGGCATCCAGGACGAACTCAAGAGCCGTCTGGAGCACCACCAGCTCATGGCGGGGTGGTCCAAGCGGCGGGCGCACTTCACCTCGGACCTGGAAGACTCCCTGGGCCGACTGCTGCGGCTGGCCGCGGACGGCAAAGACCCGCTGGCACGTGACCGTCAGGCCCCCGTCGGTCACACCGACAGCCTGAGCCTCAGCCTGGTGGATGAAAGCCAGGCGCTCAAGGACGTGGCCATCGCCCATGTCATCACCACCATCGAAGACAGCACCCGGGCGGAGCTGCATCAGCTGGGCAACTTCTTCGGCGCGCTGCGCGGCATTGCCCGGCCCCTGAAGAGTGACAACCCGCTGCGCGCCGCCGTTTTCGCTCATGCGCTCTCCCGCGCCATTGAAGGCGTGGACCTGGACGCCGATGGCCGCTACAAACTGATGCGCATCGCCGCCGCGCCGCTCGCGCGTCATCTGCAACCGATCTTCACCCTGCTCTGCCGCGAACTGCGCCAGGCGCAACTCAGCGGCCTGCTGCAGAGTCACGGATCGGCGGTGAAGGAATCCGACCTGCGCATGCGCCAGTTCAAGGCGCTCAACCAGAATCCGCAGGCGCCCAACACGACGCTGGATGAAGTCGCCCTGCTGCTGGACGCCGTCACCCGTCCGCATCAGCTGGATGAAGTGGCCAGCCCGCGCCTGGGCCCTGGCGCTCCCGGCGCGGCCAAGGGCGGCGATCTGCTCTCCCGCCTGTACGACCAGATCCTGGCCGACACCAGCCTGCATCCGCAGCTCAAGGTGCTCATGGGTCGGCTGCAGGTGGCCATCGTGCGCCTCTCGCGGCTCGACGTGACCCTGCTGCGCCGTCAGGACCACCCCACCTGGCTGCTGCTGAACCGCATCGCCGCGCATGGCGCCGGTTACCGCAGCCCGGAAGACGCCGGCTTCAAGGCCTTCGTGCAGTTGGTCGACCGGGTCATCCAGCCGCTGATCGCGTCGGAGCAACCGGCGGCCAGCCAGTTCAAGCAGGCGCTGGACGAGGTCGAGAAATACATCCGCGACCAGGCCCAGCAGCACAGCGAACCGAGTTCCGGGGCATTGCAGCGCCTGGACCGCGAACAGCAACGCCAGGAATGGCAACGGGTGCTGCGCGAGCAGTTGCAACATCAGCTGGACGACGCCAACGCGGGCAAGCTGATGCGCCGCTTCCTGCTGGGACCGTGGGTGGAAGTCATCGCGCAGGCGATGGTGCAGTCGGGCCGGGATTCGGAAGAAGCCGCGACCTATGTGGATCTGGTGGACGGCCTGCTGCACAGCGTGCAGCCGCATGCGGACGATCTGGCCCGCCAGCGGCTGCGGGCGCGCCTGCCGCCGCTGGTGCAGGCGCTGGAGCGCGGCATGGACAGCATCGCCCTGCCCCAGTTGCAGCGCGAAGCCTTCATGAACGAGCTGATGCGGCAGCACGGCCGTGTGCTGCGCGGCCTGCCCGCCGACGAAACCGTGCCCACCGCCGGCGCCCCGCGTCGCCCCGCGCTCACGCCGGAGGAAGTGCTGCAGCAACTGCTGGCGGAGCGCGAATCGCAGCTCCCGTCCCGCTGGGCCCACGAACGGGTCGACCGCGGCCAGTTGCCCACCGTGCCCATCGGCCTCTTCGCCGACCAGCGCTCGCCCGATGCGCAGGTGGCGCTGCAGCAGTGGATCAACGGCATGGAGATCGGCAACTGGTATCACCTGTTCATCAACAGTGAATGGGTCACCGCGCAGATCGCCTGGATCAGCGACAGCGGCCAGCTCTTCCTCTTCATCAGCCAGTTGCCGGACGACCGCCACTCGTTGACCCGCGGCGCACTGGAGCAACTGGTGGTCAATGGCCTGATCACCATGCTGGAACCGGAGCCGCTGCTGCAACGCGCCATCGGCACGCTGATGCAGGACCTGGAACAGCAGCGCTGAGCACGATGATGGTGGTGTGGACCCGCCCTGTCCTGGCGCGGGCGGCGGCCCTGCTGATGGCCGCCGGCCTGCTGATGCCCGCCGCGGAGGCCGGTCCCATCGTCACGCGCGGACTGCGGCAGACGGCGGCGCCCAAGCCCCGCACGGTGCCTCCAGCCTCGCTGATGGCGCCGCCTCCATCAGCGGTGGCAGCAGCGGCAGCGGCGGCGGCGGCGTCGGGTTCAGCATCCGCCGCTGCGCCCCCCGCCGAAGCAGCGTCAGCCCCGGTCGCCACCGAACGCCTGCCCGCCGACGCGCTCACCGACACGCCGGCCCTGGTCACCGACCCGGCGGCGGCCACAGCGCCGCGGCCGGTGTCCGCGGGCCCTCGCCCCCGTCTCGGCCTGGTGCTGTCCGGCGGTGGCGCCCGCGGTCTCGCCCACGTGGGCGTGCTCAAGGTGCTGGAGCGGGAACACATTCCGGTGGACGTCATCACCGGCACCTCGATGGGCGCGATCATCGGCGGCCTCTATGCCAGCGGCATGAGTGCCGAAGATTTGGACCGGGAACTGCGCCGCATCGCCTGGGACCGGCTCTTCGCCAGCCGGGTGGACCGGCAGGATCTCTCCCAGCGCCGCAAGGAAGAGGACTTCGAGTTCTCCGCCACCATCGAATTCGGACTGCGCAACGGCGAGGTGCGCGTGCCCACCGGCACCCTGTCCAGCCGCGGCCTGGAAGCCCTGCTGCGACGCCTCACGCTGCCGGTGCGGGACGTCACTGACTTCGACCGCCTGCCCACCCCCTTCCGCGCCGTGGCCACCGACATGGAAAGCGGCGCCGAGCGGGTGCTCTCCCAGGGAGACCTGGCACTGGCCCTTCGCTCCAGCATGAGCGTGCCCGGGGTGTTCGCTCCGGTGGAATGGGAAGACCGCATCCTCGGCGACGGTGGGCTGGTGAACAACCTGCCCATCGATGTGGCGCGTGAACTGGGTGCGGAGCGGGTCATCGCGATCAATGTGGGCACGCCCGTGGCCGGGCGCGCCTCATTGAATTCGTTGCTGGGTCTGACCTCCCAGATGATCACCATCCTGACCGAGCAGAACGTGCAGCGGTCTTTGGCCTCGATGGCGGCAGGCGAAGACCTGCTGATCACGCCTCGCCTGGGCAAGCTCACCTCGGCGGATTTCGACAAGGCGCCGGACTTCATCCGCATGGGCGAAGAGGCCGCGCAGGCGATGCTGCCGCAGCTTCGTGCCTATGCGGTCAGCCCTGACCTGTATGCGCAGTGGCGGATGGCGCGCAGCGGTCTCAAGCCGCCGGCGCCGCTGGTGGCCGCGATCCAGCTGGAGGGCAGTGAGCTGACCAATCCGGAGCGCCTGCGCAGTCAGCTGGAATCGCAGCCCGGGATGCCCTTCGACAACACCAAGGCTGAACGCGACATGCGCTTCCTGTCCTCCAGCGGGGACTACGAGCGGGTGGACTACCACGTCGAAAAGCGCGAGGAAGGCGAGACGCTGGTCTTCAGCATGGAAGACAAGCCGTGGGGTCCGAACTACTTCCGGGTGGGCATGGACCTGTCCACTGACTCGGGAGGCGACAGCTTCTTCAATCTGCGCATCAGCCACAACCGTCACTGGCTCACCAATACCGGCACCGAGTGGCGCAACCAGGTCACCATCGGCGAGACGCCGCGGCTCTATACCGAGCTCTACCACCCGCTGGGTCTGCGCCTGGGGCTGGGCGACGACTGGTTCGTGGCCGGCTGGGCCGAGGCCAACCAGCGCAAGCAGATCGTCTACAACGACAACAATCCCGATACGGCCACGCTCGGTCAGGCACGACTGGTGCGGCGCGATGCCAGCGTCGGTATGGACCTGGGCCAGCCGTGGGGACGTTGGGGCGAGGTGCGTCTGGGCGTGGTGCGGCAGATCCGTTATGCCAAGCCGGATCTGATCACGCTGGTGTCGCCCGAAGTGGGCAAGCTCCGCTGGACCAGCCACGAGTCAGGCCTGCGGCTCAAGACGGTGGTGGATCAGCTGGACTATGCCAACTTCCCGCAGCATGGTTATCGGGTCACGGCGGAGGCGGAAGCCGGTCGGCAGGACAACAAGAATCTGAACAGCGGCAAGTTCTTCCGCGTCAATGCGGACGGCACGCTGGTGCAGAGCTTCGGCGGCCACACCCTGAGCCTCTACATGCGCGGCGTGGCGGTGCAGCAGCCGGACGATTCGGGGCTGGGCGGCTACACGCTGGGGGGCTTCCATCAGCTATCCGGGTATCAGCCGAATCAGCTCAGTGGCAATGCGCTGCTGTTCACCCGGGCCACCTACTACCGGCGGCTGAATGACTCGCCGTTCCTGTCCCGTGGATTCTTCGTGGGAGGCACGCTGGAAGCCGGCAATACCTGGACCAGCAGGCGTGACATCAATCCCAAGGATCTGCGCTATGCGAGCAGCATTTTCCTGGGGTCGGACACCGGACTGGGACCGCTGTATGTGGGCCTGGGCTATGCGCCCAAGGCGGGGACGTCGCTGTACGTCTTCATCGGGCGGCCGTGATCACGAGTCGTCAGCGGTCTGAGACCGCTGGCGACGTCGAAGTGTCAGGGCTTGCGGGGGGCGTCGGTGCCGTCTTCATCACCGGCGTTTTCGGCGTCGTCGGCCTCATCGGCATGATCCGCGTCGTCCGCGTCATCTCCGTCATAGGCGCCGTCCGTCTCATCGTCGTAGTCCCGCAGCACGCGCGGTTCGCGATGAGCCCAGTCATAGATCAGTTCGGCCGCATCGTCCACGCCCTGCTTGCTCAGCGCGGAGAACAGGCTGACGGCGATGTCGGAGTCTTCCGTCGCCAGCACCGCCAGTTCCTTCTGCACTTGCGCCAGGGCAGCAGCGCCGTCCTTGCGATTGAGCTTGTCGGCCTTGGTCAGCAGCACCAGCAGGCTCACTTCGCCCGCTGTGACGCGGTCGGAGACGAACTCGAGCAGTTGCTTGTCCAGGTCGGTCAGGCCGTGGCGGGAGTCGACCATCAGCACCACGCCGGAGAGCGTTTCGCGCTGGCTCAGGTAGTCCGCCATCACCCGCTGCCAGCGCAGCTTGGCATCGCGCGCCACGGCGGCATAACCATAACCAGGGAGGTCAGCGAACAAGGCGTCCGGCGCGTCCTTCGGGCCCAGCACAAACAGGTTGATGTGCTGCGTGCGGCCCGGTGTCTTGGACGCAAAGGCAAGGCGCTTCTGCTGCGCCAGGGTGTTGATGGCCGTGGACTTGCCCGCATTCGAGCGCCCCACAAACGCGATCTCCGGCAGGGCACGCGCGGGCAGCGCTTCGGGCACCGCATTCGGATCGCGCGACGGTTCACCCTCGTCGTCGTGCTCGCTGTCGCTTTCGTCGGCGTCCTGGCCTTCTCGATCGTCCCGATCGCCCAGATCCTGATCAGCGTCCAGATCCGCCGCATCGAAACGGCTCAACACGCCGTCTTCCGGATCGTCCAGTCCGTCGTCGAGCTCCGGCTCCTGGCCCGGCAGCACGCCGTTCTGCGGCAGATGGTGCAGTTGGCTGGCAGTGGTCAGGAAGCGGGCGGTGTGGGTCCAGGCCAGCGCCCGCTTGGCCGTGGTGAGCGTCTCGACCGCAGCTTCGACCCCTGCGGCCGCGGCATCACGCCGCTTCGGCGCTGCAGTGCCGGACTGACCCGGCTTTGACCCCTTGGCGCCAGGCGTTGCCACCCCAGGCCGTCCGGCTTTGGCATTGGGCGCGGCGCGCCTTTTGGCGCGTCCCTTGCGGGCCGCGGAGTCGCCCGACTTGGCGGCTTTGGCGGCTTGAGCAGCCTGCACCGCGGCGGAGACCTTCTTGCCCTTGGGACCGGAACGGGTAGTGCCCGGCGCCCCTTCGGGAGCGGCCGCTGTCCCCGTTGTTGTTCCGTCACTTGTGCGGCCTGCGGGTTTCCCTGGGGTCGCCGAAGCGGGTTTCTTGTTGGAATCGGTCATCGCGCTTCGGGTGTCAAAGAGACCCCATTGTAAGATTTCTCGGTTGCGCTCATCCAACCCCTCAACATTCATGAAGACTGTCTCTTTCTTGTTGTCGAGCCTGGTTCTGTTGTCTGGCGCTGCGTGGGCGGCTGACAACCAACCCGCTGCCAAGCCGGATCTGGCCAAAGGTCAAGCGACCTCCACCCAGGTCTGCGCCGCCTGCCATACAGCCGACGGTTCCCGGGGCAGTCCTGCCAACCCCATCCTCCAAGGCCAGCATGCGGACTATCTGGCCAAACAATTGCACGAATTCAAGGCCGGCAAACGGGTCAATGCCGTGATGAATGGCATGGCCGCCACCCTGTCGGACGACGATATCCGCAACGTCGCCGCCTTCTACGCCAGCAAACAGGCCAAACCCGGTTCCTCCAAGAACAAGGAATTGGTCGCGCTGGGCGAGAAGATCTACCGCGGCGGCATCGCGGACAAGCAGGTCCCTGCCTGCGCCGGCTGTCACAGCCCCAACGGTGCAGGCATTCCGGCCCAGTACCCGCGCCTGGCTGGCCAGCACAGCGATTACACCGAAGCGCAGTTGACGAACTTCCGTGCCGGTGCCCGCGCCAACAACGTGGCCATGGCAGCGATTGCGGCCAAGCTGAGCGACCGGGAAATCAAGGCGGTGGCCGACTACATCGCCGGCCTGCGCTGATCGCCCGCGATCAATGCAGTGAATCTGGAACGCACCGGTGCTTGCACCGGTGTTTGTCCATCTGCGGGCGCAGGCTGCCTGCAATCAATGTCACGCGGGCATGATCGCCCGCTTGTTACATGGGCGTCCGGCACGGCACGCGGATGCCCGCGACAATGGCGCCCATGACCGAGAAGTCTTCCGTCCCTCCTGCCCCTGATTCGGTGAGCGCGTCTGGCGCTGCCACCGCGTCTGCCCCGGCGGCCTCCGCCGCGGCTGCCCCCGCCGGCCCGTCCCGCGCCAAAGTCGCCCTGTCCGACGCGATGGAGCTGGTGGCGTCGATGCGCTTCGCCATCTCCCTGCTGGTGGTCATCTGCATCACAGCGGTGATCGGCACGGTCGTCAAGCAGAACGAGCCGATGAACAACTACGTCAACCAGTTCGGGCCGTTCTGGTCCGAGCTGTTTGGCCGCATGAGCCTCTACACCGTCTACAGCGCCTGGTGGTTCCTGCTGATGATGGGTTTCCTGGTGGTCTCCACCAGTCTGTGCGTGGCCCGGCACACGCCGAAGATCCTGAAGGATTTCAACAACTTCAAGGAATCGGTGCGGGAGCAGTCCCTGCAGGTGTTCCGCCACAAGGGCCTCGGTTATCTGCAGATGGGTCCGGAAGCGTCCCTTCAGCAGATCAACGCCTGGCTCTCGGCCCACGGCTGGCGTGCCCGTGCCCAGGTGCGCAATACCGGCGTGATGATCGGCGCCAAGAAGGGCGCGGCGCACAAGGTCGGTTACCTGGCGGCGCACTCGGCCATCGTGCTGATCTGTCTGGGTGGCCTGTTCGACGGCGACCTGCTGGTGCGGGTGATGATGTGGGCCCAGGGCAAGACCATCTATCAGGGGTCGGACTTCACCCAGATGTCGCCGCAGAACCACCTGGGGCCCGGCAATCCGAGCTTCCGCGGCAACCTCTTCGTGCCCGAAGGCAGCCGCAGCGCGTCGGCCCTGCTCAACATGCCCACCGGCGTCGTACTGCAGGAGCTGCCGTTCGATGTGGAACTGAAGAAGTTCAAGGTCGAGTATTACGACACCGGCATGCCCAAGCTGTTCGCCAGTGACATCGTCATTCACGACCGCGAAACCGGCGCCACCCAGGCTGCCACCGTCAAGGTCAATGAACCGGTCACCTACCGCGGCCTGACCCTCTACCAGAGCAGCTTCGAAGACGGCGGCTCCGAGCTGCAATTGCGGCTGCGCAATCTCTCCGACACCGATGACGTCGATCTCACCGGCAAGGTCGGCGGGGCGGTCCAGTTGGGTCAGGGTGAGGCGCGCTCCACGCTGGAGTTCTCCGACCTTCGTGTCATCAACGTGGAAAACCTCGGCGGCGCCGCTGCGGGCGCCGCCGGTGGTGCCAGCGAGGCCGGCACCGATGTCCGCCGTGTCGACCTCGTGGGCAGTCTCGACAAGCACCTGGGATCCGGCGTCAGCGTCGGCTCGAAAAAGTCGCTGCGCAATGTCGGCCCGTCCTTCAGCTACAAGATCCGGGACGCCAGCGGACAGGCCCGCGAATACAACAACTACATGCTCCCACTGGAGCTGGAAGGCCAGCGGGTCTATCTGCTCGGCGTGCGCGAAGCCACCGGTGAGAGCTTCCGCTACCTGCGGGTGCCGGTGGATGGGCAGGACAGCATGGATGCCTGGCTGTCGATGCGCCGGGCCCTGGCCGATCCGGCCCAGCGCAACCGCGCCGCCCGCCGGTATGCCGAAGCGGCCGCCCCCAGCGACAACCCCAAGACCCGCGAACAGCTGGAAGCCACCAGCCTGCGGGTGCTGACCCTGTTCGCCGGCGCCGAAGGGCTCAAGGTGAATTCGCCGTCTCAGAGCGCCATTGGCGGCCTGCCGGCGCTGTCGGACTTTGTGGAAAAGGAAGTGCCGGAGGCCGACCGACCCCGCGTGTCCGAAGTGCTGCTGCGTATCCTCAACGGCAGTCTGTTCGAGCTGTACAAGCAGGCGCAGCAGCAGCTGGGCCAGCCGGCACCGGAACCGGGCCCGCAGACGCAGGCCTTCATGACGCAAGCGGTGCTGTCGCTGTCCGACGCCATGTTCTACCCGGCCCCGATGATCCTTCAGCTGAAGGATTTCAAGCAGGTGCAGGCCAGCGTTTTCCAGGTGACCCGCGCGCCGGGCCGAACCCTGGTCTATGCCGGCGCCATCTTGCTGATCATCGGTGTGTTTGCGATGCTCTACATTCGCGAGCGCCGGTTGTGGATCTGGCTGGAATCGGCGCCGGGACGTCCGGAACACACCCGCGTTCGGATGGCGATGTCCAGCAACCGGGATACGCCCGACCTGCCCACGGAATTTGAAGCGCTCAAGCGGCAACTGCTGCATGAGGAGGCCTGACCATGAACACGACTACCTCCACCGTCGAGAGCCGGCTGCATGCCGACACCTCGACGCTTGAATCCACGCTGGCAGCGTCCTCCCGTTCGCTCGTGATGGGCAAACGCGGCTGGTGGGCCGGGCGGGACCTGACGGACTGGCTGTTTGCCGCCGTGGTGCTGCTGGGCGCGGCCTTCGCCTTCATCCGGTATCAGGGGTCGATGGATGTCTACGAAAAAGGCATCCTGCTCTGCGCCACCCCGGCCATGATCGCGCTGGGCTGGTTCTGGCGGCCGCTGCGGCTGCTGTGTGTGGTGGTGGGCGCCGTCAGCCTGCTGGCCATCCAGCTCTACCTGCGCCAGACGGACAATTTCGGCGCCGATCTGGCCGCCGCGGACAAGGTCTTCCTGCTCAAGTACATGTTCTCCAGCCAGAGCGCCATCTTGTGGATGAGCGTGCTGGTCTACATGAGCACGCTGTTCTACTGGCTCGGCTTTTTCAAACGCGACGGCGCACACAGCGCGGCAGAGGCCATCGGCAGCCGCCTGGCCTGGGGCGCGGTGGGGATGGCCCTGATCGGCACGATGGTGCGCTGGTTCGAGAGCCATCAGATCGGCCCGGACATCGGCCACATCCCGGTGAGCAACCTCTACGAGGTGTTTGTGCTGTTCACCTGGCTGACCACGCTGATGTATCTCTACTACGAGCAACGCTTCAAGACGCGCGCGCTGGGCGCCTACGTGATGCTGGTGGTGAGTGCCTCGGTGAGTTTCCTGCTCTGGTACACCGTCGCCCGCGAGGCGCACGAGATCCAGCCGCTGGTGCCGGCGCTGCAAAGCTGGTGGATGAAGATCCATGTGCCGGCCAACTTCATCGGTTATGGCAGCTTCTCGCTGGCGGCGATGGTGGCGCTGGCCACCCTGCTCAAGACCGCGCCGCCGCGCAGTCTGGCGATCGGTCTGATCGGCGTGCCGGTGGGTCTGGTGCTGGTGCTGCTGGCCTTCCGTGCCGGCGCCACACTGACGCCGGAGACGGTCGCCGGCCTGGACGGCTGGGCGGGCAAGATGGCCGGCGTGGCGGTCTTCCTGGCCCTGTGCGTCGCGCTGCGCGGACCGCTGACGGCGCGACTGCCGTCGCTGGAGTCGCTGGATGACCTGATGTACAAGGCCATCGCCCTGGGTTTCGCCTTCTTCACCGTCGCCACCATCCTGGGCGCCTTCTGGGCGGCTGAGGCCTGGGGCGGCTACTGGAGCTGGGATCCGAAGGAAACCTGGGCGCTGATCGTCTGGCTGAACTATGCGGCCTGGCTGCACATGCGCCTGATGAAGGGCTTGCGCGGGGTGGTGTCCGCCTGGTGGGCGCTGATCGGCCTGCTGGTCACCACCTTCGCCTTCCTCGGCGTCAACATGTTCCTCTCCGGCCTGCATTCCTACGGAACGCTGTGAAGCCGAGACGGGGGTCGGATTTAAGACTCCTTTCAGGCACCGAACCGAAAGATGACGTAAGGTCCGGCCATCCGCCCGAAACGGGCGACTTCTGAGGCTGGCCATGCATTTCCTGCGTCATCACCGTGGACGGTACGGTGCCCCCATCGCGTCGTCCGAGATCACGCCCAAAGACGTCTACGACAGTCGCCGCGACTGGCTCAAGTCGGCCGGTGCGCTGGGTCTGGCCGGCCTCGGCGCGGGGCTGGGCCTGGAAGCCGCGGCACAGACGCCCGGTCCCGGCAAGCTGGCCAAGCTGCCCGGCGCTCGCAGCAACGTCGCCGGGGCCATGGCGATGGACAAGCTCACGAAGTATGAGGACGTCACGTCCTACAACAACTTCTACGAGTTCGGCACCGACAAGAGCGATCCGGCGCAGAACGCCCACACGCTCAAGACCCGGCCCTGGACGGTCGCCATCGAGGGCGAATGCGCCAAGCCGGGCCGCTACGGCATCGAAGACCTGCTCAAGCTCGCTCCGATGGAGGAGCGCATCTACCGGCTGCGCTGTGTGGAAGGCTGGTCGATGGTCATCCCCTGGGAAGGCTATTCGCTGGCCGAGCTGCTGAAAAAGGCCGAGCCCACCAGCAAGGCCAAGTATGTCGAGTTCACCACCCTGGCGGACAAGTCACAGATGCCCGGCGTGCGCTCGGGCGTGCTGGACTGGCCCTACATCGAGGGGCTGCGCATCGACGAAGCGATGCACCCGCTGACGCTGATGGCCTTCGGGCTCTACGGCGAAGTGCTGCCCAACCAGAATGGCGCACCGCTGCGGCTGGTCGTGCCCTGGAAGTACGGTTTCAAGTCGGCCAAGTCCATCGTCAAGATCCGCTTCACCGAGCAGCAACCGGTCAGCAGCTGGACCAAGGCCGCCCAGCAGGAATATGGCTTCTATTCGAATGTGAATCCGAAGGTGGACCATCCGCGCTGGAGTCAGGCCACCGAGCGGCGCATCGGGGAAGACGGCTTCTTTGCGAAGAAGCGGGCGACGCTGATGTTCAACGGCTACGAATCCCAGGTCGGCCAGCTCTATGCCGGCATGGACCTGAAGAAAAACTTCTGACCGGCCGGAGTTCCCGCTGATGAGTTCCGCGCCCGCGCGGGTGGCTCCATCCACCCGCCCAACACCCGGTACACCTCCCCGCTCACCTCGCCGCCATCCGCTGCTGCATCCTCTGGCCAAGCCGGTGCTGTTTGTGCTGTGCCTGTTGCCCCTGGCCTGGTACGCCTATGGCGTGGTGACCTACCAGCTGGGCGCCAATCCGGCAGAGGCCGTGATCCGGGGCCTGGGCGACTGGACCCTGCGTCTGCTGTGGGTCACCCTGGCCATCACACCGCTGCGCCAGTGGACGGGCCAGCCGGCGTTGGCGCGGTTCCGCCGGATGGTGGGGGTGTTCACCTTCTTCTATGCGACGCTGCACCTGGTGGCTTATGCCTTCCTGGACATGAGTCTGGACCTGCCCGAGATTGCCAAGGACATCGCCAAGCGTCCCTTCATCCTGATGGGTTTCGCGGCCTGGCTGATGCTGGTGCCGCTGGCGGCGACTTCGTTCAACCGCGCCATCAAGGCCCTGGGCGCCAAGCGCTGGCAATGGCTGCACAAGCTGGTCTATGCGATTGCCATCGTCGGCCTGATGCACTTCATCTGGATGCGAGCGGGCAAGAACAACTTTGCCGAGCCGGCGGTGTATGGCGCCATCCTGGTGGTGCTGCTGGGCTGGCGGGTCTGGAAGCGGGTGCGCTGAGGGCCGGGGACGCGCGCATTAGCGGCGACTTGATGGGCGGGTGTCGGCGCAGCGGCGCCGCCGGACGTGACGAAAATCCCTTGATGGAACCGTCCAAAGACCCGGGATGGCGGCATCGGCCGCCCATCCCGGATAATCACGGGTTCTCTTGCGTCACAACGCACGCAACCACGCCCGCAATTCCGCCCCCAATTCCGCCCAGCTCGCCGCCCGCCGCCCCCCCCGTTATGACCGACGCCACCTCCGGGTCCGCCTCCCAGCCGCTCGCCGCTTCGGCCCAGCGGCCGTCCGTGCCTGCACTGCCCGGGGTGCTCGACGCCGTCATCCTCGGCGGCGGACCTGCGGGCTGCAGCGCGGCCAGTTGGCTCGCCCAGCTGGGCCTGAGCGTGGCCATCGTCGAACGCGGCCCCCGGCTGTGCGGCAGTTTGCAAGCCCTCACCTATCACCAGGACTGGCTGCTCGGCCAGCCCGGCGAAAGCCTCGCCGCCCTGGGAGACCGGTATGCCGAGCATGTGCAGACCTTGCCCGGGGTGCAGGTGCTGCTGCACCGCAGCGCCCATCATCTGGACTGGCAGGCCGAGCAAGGCTGGCAGATCCATCTCGACGCGGCGGAAGACCCGCAGGGTGTTGCCGGCGACCATGCCAGCCGCGAACCGCTGCGGGCCCGCGCCCTGGTGCTGGCCACCGGTCTGACCCCGCGTCACCCTGCACCGCTGTATCCCGCCACCGCCCGCCAGGGCCGCGTGCTGGACGCCATCGAGCTGACCGCCCAGCGCGAGACCCTGCCGCCCGGCCGGGTGCTGCTGCTCGGCGGCGGTGACAACGCCGTCGAAAACGCCCTCTTCCTGAATGCTCATGGGCATGAGGTGACCCTCTGGTCCCGCTCCGACTGGCGGGCGCAGACGCATCTGCTGCAGCAGATGGACGCCCAGCCGGGCATCCGCCGGCGGCCTGCACAGGCCATGCCCACCGCGGTCGTCGCCCAGCCGGAGGGCGTGTCCGTCAGTTCCAAGGCCTACGGCACCGAGACCTTCGACCATGTCGCCGTGCTGCTCGGTTACGAACCCGAACCATCGGCCTGGCTGCTGGTGGCCGACGCCCTGCAACGCGCCGGTGTCACCGCCCCCTCGCAGCCCTTCCGCGACGAGCCGCGCTTTGGCGTGCTGGGCCTGTTCGTGGCCGGCGATGCCAGCGCCCGTCAGCATCCCTGCGTGCAGACCGCGCTGGGAGACGGCGTCGTCGCGGCCAAGCAGGTCGAAGCGTTCCTTCGGCCGCTGCGCGAATCGCAGCCGCCGGCCAGCCTGCGGCGCAACAACCGCCAGGTCATCCACATCACCGGGCTGCGCTTTGGCGCCAATCTCGGCGTGCTCGACTTTGAACGCGAAGGTCCCCAACCGATCCAGGTGGATGCCGAGGTGAATCTGGGGGCCCAGATGATCGTCTCGCGAGACGCCGACATCGGCCATGTGCTGGACTACCGCCGCGTGCGGCTGATCATCATCGATGAATGCACCGCCGAACACACCGACCTGCTCGAAGCCCTGCTCGGCAAGCTCTGCACCCGGCTGATGAAGCTGCCTGGGGTGGTGGGCGTGCGCATCAAGGTGACCAAGCTGGAAATCTTCCCTGACTGCCAGGTGGCGATCAGCGCCGAATGCGGGCAGTGGTGAGCCACGCCCCCTGCCCGCGCGACCGAATTTGAACGAGGACCGATCATGATTGAGACCCCCACCGCTGTTGTTGAAACCGCCGATGCCGGCGCAGCGGAGGCCGCCGCCAAGAAGCATGCGCATGAGATGAACAAGCTCTCCAAGCGCCTGCACCGCCAGGTGGGCCAGGCCATCGCCGACTTCAACATGATCGAAGACGGGGACAAGGTCATGGTGTGCCTGTCCGGCGGCAAGGACAGCTACTCGCTGCTGGACATCCTGATCAACCTCAAGGAACGCGCGCCGATCAAGTTCGACATCGTCGCGGTGAACCTGGACCAGAAGCAGCCCGGCTTCCCGGAAGACGTGCTGCCGGCCTATCTGAAGTCGCGCGGCGTGGACTTCCACATCGAGGAGCAGGACACCTACTCCATCGTCAAGCGACTGGTGCCCGAGGGCAAGACCACCTGCAGCCTGTGCTCGCGCCTGCGTCGCGGCATCCTGTATCGCGTCGCGGGGGAACTGGGCGCCACCAAGATCGCGCTGGGCCATCACCGCGATGACATCGTCACCACCCTGATGCTCAACATGTTCTTCGGCAGCCGCATGAAGGGCATGCCGCCCAAGCTGGTGAGCGACGACGGCAAGAATGTGGTCATCCGTCCGCTGGCCTATGTGCGGGAATCCGACCTGCAGCGCTGGGCCGAGCACCGCGAGTTCCCGATCATTCCCTGCAACCTCTGCGGCAGCCAGCCCAACCTGCAGCGCGCCACCGTCAAGGCCATGCTGCAGGACTGGGACCGCCGCTTCCCCGGCCGCGTGGACAACATGTTCACCGCCATGGGCAACATCGTGACCTCGCACATGATGGACCGGTCGCTGTTCCCCTTCGAGACGATCAAGGCCACCGGCGCCCCGGTGCAGGACGGCGACATCGCCTTTGACGAGGAAGAGAACTGCGGCACCAACGCCCCGGCGCCGGCCTCGGTCATCCGCCTGGTGCGCGACGACGACCAGGAATGATTCTGGCCCCCAGGGAAACCTGAGCGAAACCAGATCCTTACCTGACCCCAACAGACAGGGTCAACCGGACACGGTCACAATCGTTGTCATCGACACGGCATTCGATCCCTGGAGGCCCGTATGTTTTCCTTGATCCGTCGGCTGGCTCTGGCCAGCCTTGGCGCCGCAGCGGTCGTGGCATTGACCGGCTGCGCGGCTCTCAACACCGTCTCGGCGGAGGTGCAGACCTTCGGCAGCTGGCCCGCCGGCCGGCAGCCCGGCACCTATGCGTTCGAACGCATGCCGTCGCAGCAGCAGAACGAGCAGGCGCAGGCCCGTCTGGAGGACGCGGCCCGGGCGGCGCTGGAGAAGGTCGGCTTCACGGCGGCGACCGATCCGAAGTCCGCCGATGTGCTGGTCACCCTCGGCGCGCGCATCACCCGCACGGCCACCGCGCCCTGGGACGATCCGCTGTGGTGGCGCTGGAACGGCAACTACTTCCAGTGGCGCTACGGTCCGGCCTGGCGTCCGTATTACAACCGCTGGGGCTTCGCCTATCCGATGGATCCGATGATGGAGCGTCGATACGACCGCGAAGTCGCCCTGCTGCTGCGCGACCGCAAAAGCAACGAGCCGCTGTATGAAGCGCGCGCCAGCAACGATGGCCTGACCGAAGGGGATGTCCGTCTGCTGGGCGCCCTGTTCGAGGCCTCGATGGCGGATTTCCCGCAGACCCGGCCGGAGCCGCATTCCGTCTCGGTGGCGCTGCCGCCATCGCCCTGAGGGGGGCCCCCGGGGTTCCCCGGGTCCGGGCAACGATAATCGCGGTTTTCCACTGGAAGCCGCGATTTTTTTATGTCGCTGAACATCGTTGTCATGGCCGCGGGCAAGGGCACCCGCATGAAGTCGTCCCTGCCCAAGGTGCTCCACAAGCTGGCCGGCCGCTCGCTGCTGGGACATGTGCTGTCCAGCACCGCTGCCCTGCAGGCGCAGGCCCGCATCGTCATCACCGGTCATGGCGCGGATCAGGTGGAAGCCGCCGTCGCCGGCGATGGCATTCGCTTCGTGCGGCAGGAGCCCCAGCTGGGCACCGGCCACGCGATCCAGCAGGCCGTGCCGGCCCTGGACAGCGGTGGCACCACCCTGATCCTCAGCGGCGACACCCCGCTGATCAGCACGCCCACCACCCAGGCGATGGTCCAGGCCTGCCAGGGTCAGAAGCTGGTGCTGCTGACCATCCACTATGCGGATCCGACCGGTTATGGGCGCATCGTGCGGGACGGCGAGTCGGTCCGGGCCATCGTCGAGCACAAGGACGCCACGCCGGAGCAGCGACAGATCCGCGAGTGCTACACCGGAATCATGGCTGCGCCCACCGAAGCGCTCAAGCGCTGGGTGAACCAGCTCAGCAATCAGAATGCGCAGGGTGAGTACTACCTCACCGACATCGTGGCGATGGCGGTCGCCGACGGCGTGCCGGTCGTGGCCGTCAGCACGGCCGACGAAACCGAGGTGCTGGGCGTCAACAGCCCGTCGCAGCTGGCCCATCTGGAGCGCCGTTTCCAGCGTCAGCAGGCCGAGGCCCTGATGGATGCCGGCGTTCGCCTGGCCGACCCGGCACGTCTGGACATCCGCGGCACCCTGATCTGCGGCCGGGATGTCGAGATCGACGTCAACTGCGTTTTCGAAGGCTCGGTGACCCTGGGTGACGGCGTGCGCATCGGCGCCAACTGTGTCATCCGCAATGCCACCATTGCCGCCGGCGCCCGCATTCATGAGTTCACCCACATCGACGGCGAAGCCGCCGGCGCCAGCGTCGGCGAAGGCGCCCTGATCGGACCGTTCGCCCGCCTGCGTCCCGGCGCTCAACTGGGTGCCGAGGTCCACATCGGCAACTTCGTGGAAGTCAAGAATTCGACCCTGGCCAAGGGCGCCAAGGCCAACCATCTGGCCTATCTGGGCGACGCCACCGTGGGAGAGCGCGTCAATTACGGCGCCGGATCGATTACCGCAAACTATGACGGCGCCAACAAGCACCGCACGACCATCGGCGCGGATGTGCATGTCGGCTCCAACTGCGTGCTGGTGGCACCGGTGACGCTGGGGGACGGCGCCACCATCGGCGGCGGCTCGACCATCACCAAGGATGTGGCGCCGGGGCAGCTGGCCGTCGCGCGCGGCCGACAAACCGTGATATCTGAATGGGTTAGGCCTGTCAAAAAGAAATGAGGGGTTCAGAATCCCCTTAAGCTGGCTTCGCTGACGGGCGGTCTGTGGCATGTTCATCTGTGACATGTGCATCAAACAGCCCGCAGCGATGCGGTTTGCCCCCCGGACCCCGGGAGGCGACCGGGGCGAACGTCTCCTAGCATTCGTCCTGTTGTAGATCCACCTGGGTGCTCCATGGCGATCCGTACTGCTGACACGACCGAGCTGCTGAACCTGCGGGACGACGACGTCGCCCTGCCGGAAACGGCTGCACTGGACGGGCTGATGAAGTCTCTGGACTCCGACGTGGAAACGCCGGAAGACCAGGCGGCGCGCAGCGAAGCGCTGGAGCGCCTGGCGCTGTCCCACGCCATGTGTGACGACGCCGCGCAGGCCTGCTTCTATCTGTGCCGCAGCCTGGGCCTCGCCCGTCAACAGACGCCGACGCAGGACGGACAGTCCGGCCCGGATCTGGATCTGCTGTTTCAGTTGCTGGGTGCGCTGGCGGATCTGCCGGCCGAAATCAGTGCGCTGCCGATGCCGGAAGGCGAAGCGGACGGTCTGGGTGTGGCGGAACTCTGCCATCAGCTCAGCGCAGCCCGCGACATGACCACGGCGGCCTGGAATGAAGCCGCCGAGATCGATCAGGCGGTGTCCGCCTGCCCGGCCGCACCGGCGCACGCGTTGCACTGAGCGCTTTCTGCGCTCTCGATGGGGATGGACCGCGGTGGAGTCGGCGCTCGCTGCGCTATGACCCAGCCGTTCCCAAGTTCGCGCTGACCGTTGCTCAGATCTTCAGTGGCTGCGGCTCACCGCACGGTGGCCGCGCTCGTGGCCCGCAATCAGCCGGCTCACTCGGGACACCGACAGCCCCAGTTCCCGCGCCAGCGCAGTCATCGACTGGCCGCCTTCGGTATGCGCCCGGTACAGCGCTTCTTCCCTTGAATTGCTGCTGCGCATCCATTCCCGCAGACCACGCGGCCTCGGCGCACGCGGCACGCGTTCGCTCTGGCTGACGGTGCGCTGCACAAAGGCCGCATCGCCCAGGAAGATCTGGTGGCGCAGCTGGCTCCAGATGTCCAGCGCCGGATCGGATTCCACCAGCCCGTAATACCGCTGCGCCGCCCGACGACGGTCGGAGGCGGATTGCGGCTGACGGCCCAGCACGTGGCCCCACAGCCCTTCCACCTCCAGCCAGGGCGGTGAGTCGGCCATGCCGGAATGCGCCGGGAAACTGCTCCAGGGCCACCGCGCCGGATCATCCACCACGCCGTCCCGCACGCCCACCAGCTCGACATACCGGCAGGCATCCAGCAGCAGATGCTCGCGATCCACCAGCACCGCCTTGAAGCGACCCTGGAAGACATGACCGGTGCGGCCATGACGGCGGTTGTGGGCCTGGGTGTAGACGCCGTTGAGATGGCGCATCAGGCGGGAAAGGTTGGCCTGGCGGGTGAAGATCAGCAGCTCGTAGTGCTGGGTGCCCAGTCCGTAGGCCAGCACCTGGGCATCGAAGCGTTCAGCGGCCTGATCCACCAGTTCCAGCAGCATCCGGCGGTCGTCGTCGTCCTCAAACACGGGCGCTTCCCCACGTGTCGCCACATGGTAGACAGCGCCTGGGAATTCGATGCGGAGGGGCCTGGCCATGCCAAGAAGCTAGGCGACAGCCACCCAAAAAACAAGGCGCCCGGCCGCTCAAGGAAGCGACACGGACGCCCGGTTGGAATGCTCGAAGGCGGGCGCGGGATCAGGTCTTGCCAAGCTTGGCCAGCACCTGCAGCACAGCGTCTTCACCCATGTTGCGCGCATCGGCGAGTTCCCCGCCCAGGGTGGCGCCCAAGACCTGACCCTCGGGGCTGAGCACCGCCACGGTGGGAATGCCCTTCTTGAGGGTGACGCCCATCTGGTTGGCCACATCGACGTTGCGATCAAATCGACCGACATTGACCTTCACGACGACAAAGCGCTTGTTCACCTCATGCGACAGCGACCCTTGGCCCATGCCGCGGTTCAGCGCCAGGCAGTCCTTGCACCAGTTGGCGCCATAGATCACCAGCACCTGCTTGTGCTCGGCCCCGGCCTTGGCGACCGCCTGGTTGATATCGACCCGGGCATCCGCGGCTTCGTTGTAGGGCGCTTCGCTGGGGACTTCGGCTGCATGGACCGCTGGCAGCGCCGCCAGCGCGAGGCAGGCCGCCATCAGGGCAGTAGTGGTGCGTCGTTTCATGGCGGCAGTGTGCCACCGGGTGCAAGCGCCTGCACACCGGGGGTCCATATCGGAAATACCGATGGGCGCATGCGGTACAAACGCAGCTTCGACAACTTTCCCTCATCAGCGGCAATCTGCCGCCCTTCACACCATGGCCACCAGCCTTCTTGCCCTGATCGATGACATCACCACGGTCCTCGACGATGTGGCCCTGCTCTCCAAAATGGCCGCCAAAAAGACCACCGGCGTGCTGGGGGACGACCTGGCGCTGAACGCACAGCAGGTGACCGGCGTCAGTGCGGACCGGGAGCTGCCGGTGGTGTGGGGCGTGTTCAAGGGCTCGATGGTCAACAAGGCCATCCTGGTGCCGGCCGCACTGGCCATCAGCGCCTGGGCGCCCTGGGCGGTGACACCGCTGTTGATGGTGGGCGGCGCCTATCTGTGCTTTGAAGGCGTGGAGAAGCTGGCCCACAAGTGGCTGCACGGCGACGAGCCGGACGCCGATGAAAAGGCGCTGGAAGACGCACTGAAGAAGCCGGGCACCGACATCGCCGCGCTGGAGAAGGACAAGATCAAAGGCGCCATCCGCACCGACTTCATCCTGTCCGCGGAAATCATCGCGATCACCCTGAACACGGTGGCCAACGAGGTGTTCTTGTCCCGACTGCTGGTGCTGTCGATCGTGGCGGTGCTGATGACGGTCGGCGTGTATGGCCTGGTGGCCGGCATCGTGAAGCTGGATGACGCCGGCTTGTGGCTCAAGCGCCAGGCCGCGGCCTGGAAGCAGACGCTGGGCCGTGGACTGCTGGCCCTGGCCCCGTGGCTGATGAAGACCCTGTCGGTGCTGGGGACGGCGGCGATGTTCCTGGTGGGCGGCGGCATCCTGACGCACGGCTCGGCCACGCTGCATCATGGCATCGAGCAGGTGCTGGGCCGTTTGGGCGTGTCGGGCCTGGTGCTCTCCACCCTGCAACTGGTGGCGGACGTGCTGGTGGGCGTCGTCGTCGGTGCTGCGGTGCTGGCGGTGGTGTCACTGGTGCAGAAGTTGCGCAAACGCTGAAAACCGGCCACTGCGGGTGGCTTGGCGGAGAATCACGGCATGAAGACGCATCAGATCGAGATTCAGAAGTTCAAAGCCGCTTCCAATTCCAGCCACGGCACGGTCAGCTTCAAGGTGGACGCACTGGTCACCGGCCGCCAGCCGGTGGAAGGGATTGAGCCGTCCAGCCTGGTCACCATGAGCGAAGCCAATGCGCGGGTGCTGATGGCCCTGCTCAAGACGCAGCTGGCGGAGTTTGATGGCCGCAAGGCTCGCAGCCAACGCTGAGCGTTGAGCGCAGCACTGAGCGCTGAGCACTCGGACATTCGCATGCACTCAGGGTCCACGGACCCTGACGGATCCCTCCCATAGCCTGGCGGCCTCCGCCGGCTTGACGATTTCTTGCACGATTCCTGAAAGACCCGAATCACCATGGAACTGCCGCAGTACCAACCCGACAAGGCGGACTATCTGCCCCTGACCGACGATGAGCTCCAGGACCTGGACGACTGGCTCTCCGAGCTGCCCACCGATGCGGCGATGAACATCGAAGCCATCGACGGCTACCTGAGCGCCCTGCTGCTCAGCCCGGTGTCGCTGAGCGACAAACCCGGTGCCGACTGGATGGCGCCCGTCTGGGGTGGCGGCGATCCGTTCTCCAGCGGCAAGCAGCGCAAGCGGATCGCTCTGCTGCTGCTGCGCCATGTGCACAGCCTGTCGGTGCAATGGACGTCAAAGCAGGACGAGTGGGAGCCGATCTTCAGCGTGGCCGAGGATGGCGAACAGCAACTGGTGGACGCCGAGGACTGGTGCACCGGCTTCATGATCGGGGTGGACCAGGACAGCGACGCCTGGGGCCCGCTGTTTGATCACACCAAGACCGCCGCCGCGCTGGCCCCCATCGCCCTGCTGGGGGGCGATGAGGAGCAGCTGTCTCCGGAAGACGCTGAAAAGCTGACCGACCTGCATTGGCGCGACGCCCTGAGCCGGGAGGTGCCGGAGGGCGTCTTGACGATGTGGACGCTGCGTCAGGCGGCGGACTGATCGGGCAGGCGGGCGGCCCTCAGGCGACCAGCGCCAGCACCTCGTAGCGGCCGCGCGCCTCCTCCACGACGTCCTGAGCGCTGCCGGCCTCCGGTGCCCGCTCGTCGCGACCCTCCCGGGCCATGCGTTGCAGCCCGGTTTCCACCACACCCAGCATGCCCAGCGCCTCGCGCAGGTTGTCCCGCACGGCGGCAGCCACCACCAGGGCTTCGTCGTCGTCCGACTGGGTGTCTTCATCCAGATAGTCCCGCTCCAGCCGGGCGATCAGTTCCGCGCAGGCGACCGCCTGCTGCATCCGTTCACGCACCGTCTCGAGCGCGACGCGCACGGTGACGTCCCGCCGCGGCACCAGCCATTCCGCATTGCCGGGCATGAAGCGGCTGCGGGTGGGGCACATGCGGGAGCGATAGAGAAAGCTTTCGAACTCCGTCGGGGTCAGGTCGGCCAGGGGGCGCTGGTCCAGCAGGGCTGAAGCCGTACCGGCGGGGAAGGGAATGAGAGTGGCGTGTGTCATGAGGGGGCTCCGGTCTGTCCATCCAAGAGGGATGGCCAATGATTCACGGACTGCCGACACCGTTCCTTGAAGAAGATCAAAACCAAGGCCCACGCCTCGCACACCATTCATCTGGGCTGGCGGGAGGCTGTGGGCCTTGTGCCGTGAATGCGCTAGGCATTCACGGGAATGTGGGAGTCGTCGCGCCGATCAGCGGGCGGCGGTCCCCAGGTGCTGCAGCCAGAAGGCTTCGTACTTCCGATGTTGGCCCACCGGCTTCACCGCGCCGCCCAGCGCATGCACGCCGTCCGGATCCAGGAACAGCTCGACCAGCCCTTCCTTGCCCGACTCCAGCAGCGCACGATAGACATTCACCGTGTCCTGATAAAGCACGTTCGGATCCTGCATGCCGTGCACCAGCAGCAGCGGCTTCTTCAGCTGGCGCGCCAGCGGCAGCAGCGAGTACTGGCGCAGCACCGGCTTCGTCCGGTCCACCGGACCGATGGTGCGGCCGCTGTACCAGGAGTTGTAGTTCTCCCATTCCGTCGGACCGGCGCCAGCGATGCCAGCAGCAAACAGATCCGGCTTGGTGTAGAGCGTGTACTGCGTCTGGAAGCCGCCGAAGCTCCAGCCGTTCAGGCCCAGACGCTGGCCATCCACGCCGAAGTTCGCCTTCATGTAGGCCACCAGGTCTTCCAGGTCTTCCGCCTGCGGCTGCCCCGGCTGCTGCCAGTTGGCATCAGCGAAGCGCTCCCCATAGTTGGAATGGCCACGCGGGTCCACCGTCACGGTGACGAAGCCATGCTTGGCCGCCATGTACATCGCAAACAGGTAGCCGGTGTTCTGGAAGCTGTCGGTCTCCACCAGATGGCGGTCGTTCAGCGGGCCACCATAGACATAGACGATGCCGGGGCGGCGGTCGCTCGCCGACCAGCCCTTGGGCTTGAAGACATAGGCCTGGATCTGGTCGCCATGGCGGTTCGCATAGCTGAAGCGCTCCGGCTGCATCAGGTTGACCTGGGCCCAGGCGGGATCATGGCTGCTGGTCAGCACCCGGCCCGGCTCGGCCAAACGGCCGGTGGCCTGTCCCTTGATGAGCTTGAGTTCCGGCAGATGCGCCCAGTCGCCCGCGGTCGCCGCCAGCCACTGGCCGTTGCGCGAGACGGTCGCATTGCGATGGAACTCGGGGGCGCGGCCCAGGGCGGTCATGCGGCCGTCCTTCAGGTCCACGCGCCACAGGTTCATCGCGGCATAGTCGTCCTTGTTGGCGACGACAAACATCGTCTGCGCATCCGGCGTGAATCCCAGCACCTGATAGGCCTCGAACTCACCCTGCACCAACGGACGCACGCTGCGGTCAGCGCCTTGCAGGCGCATTGCGTAGGGCTGGCGCCAGCCCTTGTCCGCCAGCATCACCACCAGATCGCGGTTGTCCGGCGTGAATTGGGGCGTCATCACATTCACCAGTTCATGGTGGATGGGTGCGCGTCGCTCGACCACCACCGACGGCTTGCCATCGGGCTGGCCGAGGTAGACGCGGTAGAGGCCCTTTTCACGCTCGAAGGTGGCGAAGGCGTAGTGGCTGCCGTCACGGGCCCACACCAC
The DNA here is from genome assembly GCA_966211495.1 of uncultured Roseateles sp. Classification (GTDB taxonomy): domain Bacteria; phylum Pseudomonadota; class Gammaproteobacteria; order Burkholderiales; family Burkholderiaceae_C; genus Roseateles. The sequence goes on from CBIHOT010000010.1 coordinate 24,255, forward strand.
CGGGGACATCTCGAACCAGACATCGCCGCCCGGATGGCTGAACACCGGCTCCGGCTGACGCGCAGGCGTCTCGCCCGCGGCGGGCACCGGACGGATGAACAGCGCCACCGCGGGCAAGCCGCGCTTGTCGTCGGAGACTTCGCGGTCCACCTTCTTGGCGGTCGCGAAGCGCTCGCTGTAGCTCATGATCTCGACCTGCCGACCCGGCTTGGGTGCGGGCTTGCCGTCCGGCGTGGTCAGCGGCGCTTCCGCCATCAGCGCCATCCAGCGGCCGTTTTCACTCAGCGTCGTCTGGGCGATCTTGAACTTGCGGTCTTCGTCATCGGGATTGAACAGCTCCCGGTTGATGACTTCCACGCCGCTGCCAGCCAGTTGCACCCGCAGCACGCGGGTCTCGTCCTGGGCGATGACGGCGCGGTCGTCCAGCGTGTAGGCCACCGGCTTGAGCGTACGGCCGATGGACAGCAGCGGCTGCGCGCGCTCGCTGCCCACCTTCCAGCGCAGCAGTTGGCCGCGGTAGCTGAAGGTCAGTTCGTCCCCCTTGCTGGCCCAGACGAATTGCGTGACGCCCGGATAGAGGTCTTCCGGCTTGAGCTTCTCGCGCTCGCGCTTCTTCTTCAGCTCGTCCCGCAGTTCCCACAGGGCCATGTCCTTCGGATCCTTGGCCGGCTTGCGGGCGTCGGCGGTGGCGGTGCCTGCAGCGGCGCCAGAGGCGGCACCGGATGCGGCGGCAGCAGCGGCCGATGCAGTCGCCACACCCGACGCTGCCGTATCGCCCCAAAGCGCCTTCTCAGACGCCTTGCGCGCATCTTCGCGGGCCTTGCGCTGGATCAGCTCCGTGCGCAGCGCTTCCAGCGCCTTGCGTTCCCACTGGTCGAGGTCCACCTTCTCGCCGCGCAGGTAGGCGGCCTGCGCCTCTTCCTTCGCCTGGCGTTCGGCCTGCTCATCCCGCTTTTGCTGAAGCTTGCGAGCGAAGCGGTCCAGGTTTTCCGGCGTTTCCACCATCGCCATCAGCGTGGGGGAACTGACCCGCACCGTCTTGCCGGTCTGCGTGTCATGCACATACAGGTCGCTGCCCGGTTCACCGAACGGATTCCACAGGTAGGCGAGATACCGGCCATCGGCACTGAACCGGGCGTCCTTGGCGGCTTCACCGCGGTAGGACTCGGCGCGGAACAGTTGTTCCAGCGTCAGGGACGAGGGGGTCACCGCCAGCGCGGCCGTCGGGGCCACTCCGGCGGCCGCCGGTGCGGATGCAGCCGCGTGGGCTGCACCGTCCCCGAGGGTCAGCCCGGACGCCAGGGTCGCCAGCGCCACGGTGCTCAGGATCCAATGCTTCAAAGTCGCTCTCCACCCCCCGGTTGTCAGGGGAGCGGAGATTCTAGAAACGATGGCTACACCTGCTTACCGCAACCCCGTGCACCGCGAACGGTGACCGCGCGTTAGACACCCAGACTTTCCCTGATTTCCTTGGGGAACTGTTCGCATAAGGAACCGATCATGAAATCCCTGCTGATCGCATCAACCCTGGCCCTGGCCGCCCTGGCCGCGCCCGCCGCCCATGCGGGCGACGTGGGGGTCTCCATCAGCGTCGGCCAACCTGGCTTTTATGGCCAGATCCAGCTGGGCGGCGGTTATCCGCCTCCGTCGGTGATCTACAGCGAACCGGTGGTGGTGCAGCGGGTCTATGCCCCGCCGCCGCCGGTGTATCTGCGGGTGCCGCCGGACCACTACCGCCATTGGTCGCGCCACTGCGGCTTTTATGGCGCCTGCGGCCGGCCGGTGTACTTCGTGCGGGAAGATTGGTATGCACGGACCTATGCGCCGGCGTATTACGGTCCTGCATATCGTCCGGGCTATGTGGTGGGCCCGCCGCGCTGGGAGGGCCGTCGGGACTGGGACCGTCGGGACTGGGATCGCCGGGACTGGGATCGCCGGGATGACCGTCGGGACTGGGACCACCGCGGCTGGGACCGTGACGGGGACGACCGCCGTGGCGGTGGTCACCATCATCACCACTGACCCTGAAAACGCCCTGTCGCGTATAGTGGGTGCATCCGCGCGCCGTGCCGGCGTGCTTCGATGCAGCCCACCATGTTCACCAAAGTCATCGCTGCCCTGGGTCTCGTGATCTGCGTGATGCTGGCCATCGACATGGTGCTGCCAAGGCGGCATCAACTGGGCTGGCGAGCCCGGGCCCGCCAGCTCTTCGGTCCCTCGTCGGGCAAACTCTCGCAGCGCCTCTCAGGCCTGGGCCTTCGCTTCAGTTCCCGGGAGCGTCGCCGCGCCGCCCATGATGCCGCTCGGGACGCCATCGCCCGCGCCAAGCAGCGCGCCGCGAAGTGGGATGGCAATGTTTATCACAGCGACGAATTCGAGCGCCGTCAGCGCCGCAAGCCGCACTGACGGGACGCACTGACCGGCCGCATTAACGGGCTGCACTAACGGGCTGCACTAACGGGCCGCGCGCCGGGCATCGCCGTCCAGCGACGCCCGGCCCCGAGATCCCGCGGACCTTTACTTCCGCGCCAGCACCGGCGCCAACGCCTGACCAGTGTGCGTGCCTTGGGCCACCAGCGTTTCGGGCTGGCCCTGCGCGACCACCTGACCGCCGGCCGAGCCGCCTTCCGGCCCCAGATCCAGCACCCAGTCGGCCTCGGCGATCACGTCCAGGTCGTGCTCGATCACCATCACGCTGTGCCCGCCATTGACCAGCCGGTGCAGCACACGGATGAGCTTCTCCACGTCCGCCATGTGCAGACCCACCGTCGGCTCGTCCAGCACGTAGAGCGTGTGGGGCGGCTTCTGGCCCCGGCGCGTCACATCGTCCCGCACCTTCACCAGCTCGGACACCAGCTTGATCCGCTGGGCTTCACCGCCGGAGAGGGTCGGGCTCGGCTGGCCCAGGGTCAGATAACCCAGGCCCACGTCCTGCAGCAGCTTGAGCGGATGCGAAATGTTGGTCATGGCCGCGAAGAACTCGACCGCCTCATCCACTTCCATCTGCAGCACTTCGCCGATGCTCTTGCCGCGCCAGCTCACCGCCAGCGTCTCGGGATTGAAGCGCTGACCGTGGCACTGGTCGCAGAGCACCTTCACATCCGGCAGGAAGCTCATGGCGATGGTGCGCATGCCCTGACCCTCGCAGGCGGGGCAGCGGCCTTCACCGGTGTTGAAGCTGAATCGGCCCGGCCCATAGCCGCGCGCCTTCGCTTCCAGGGTCTCGGCGAAGAGGCGCCGGATCGCGTCCCAGAAACCGACGTAGGTGGCCGGGCAACTGCGCGGTGTCTTGCCAATCGGCGTCTGGTCGACTTCCAGCACCCGGTCCACCAGCTGATGGCCCTCGATGCCGGCGCACCCTTGCCAGCGCGCTGGCGCCTTGCGCAGCGGCACCGCCACCGCCATGTTGGCCAGCAGCACGTCCCGCGCCAGCGTGCTCTTGCCGGAGCCGGACACCCCGGTGATGGCCACCAGCCGATGCAGCGGCACCTCCACCGTCACCCCGCGCAGGTTGTGCAGCGAGGCGTCCAGCACCTTCAGCCGCGGCTGCTCCTTCTGCGACAGGTCCACCTCGCGACGCGGCTGGATCGGATGCACCAGCGGGTGCGACAGGAATCGGCCGGTCAGTGAATCGGGATGGCGCGCCAGCTCCTCGGCGGTGCCTTCGGCAATCACCTGGCCACCGCGTTTGCCGGCGCCCGGGCCGATGTCGATGATGTGATCGGCCCGGCGGATGGTGTCTTCGTCGTGCTCCACCACCACCAGCGTGTTGCCCTTGTCGCCCAGGGTGGACAGCGCCTTCAGCAGGATCTGGTTGTCGCGGGGATGCAGGCCGATGGTCGGCTCGTCCAGCACATAACAGACGCCCTGCAGGTTGCTGCCCAATTGCGCCGCCAGACGGATGCGCTGCGCCTCGCCGCCCGACAAGGTCGGGGCGGCGCGGTCCAGGGTCAGGTAACCCAGGCCCACTTCCTCCAGAAACTCCAGCCGGCCGCGGATTTCGGAGACCACGTCGCGCGCGATTTCCGCATCCCGACCGGTCAGCGCCAGTCCCGCCACCCATTGACGGGCCTCGGTCACGCTCCAGCCGGCGACGGTGGCGATGGTCTCGTCCTCGAAGGTCACCGCGCGGGCCACCGGATTCAGGCGCGATCCGCAGCAGTCCGGGCACGGCTGATCGCTCAGGCCTTCGACTTCCGCCTCTTCGGCAGGGAAGCTCTGCTCGCGGCCGCGGTTGTCCTTGTCCTGCTGGCTGTCGTCCAGGGCCTTGCGCTGTTCACGCGTCAGCGCCAGGCCGGTCCCCACGCAGGTGGTGCACCAGCCATGCTTGGAGTTGTAGCTGAACAGGCGCGGATCCAGCTCCGGATAACTCGTGCCGCAGGTCGGGCAGGCCCGCTTGGTGCTGAACACCCGCAGCTCGCCGATGCCGCTGGTCGGACGGGCATTGCGGATGGCGTCCTGCAAGCCATCCAGCGGCGCCAGCAGATGCACCACGCCCTTGCCCTGGTCCAGCGCCTTGGCCAGCATCTCGCGCAGCTCGGCCTCCGACTCCGGGCTCACGACCAGGTCGCCAACCGGCAGTTCGATGGTGTGCTCCTTGAAGCGGTCCAGGCGCGGCCACGGACTGGTCGACAAGAACTCCCCGTCGACCCGCAGATGGGTATGTCCGCGGCCCTTGGCCCATTTCGCCAGGTCGGTATAGATGCCCTTGCGATTGACCACCAGCGGCGCCAGCAGACCCACGTGACGGCCCTTGTAGTCGCGCATCAGCTGCGCGGCAATGGCCTCGACACTTTGCGGACGCACCGGCGTGCCGTCGATGGCGCAGTGCTGCACCCCCAGCTTCACATACAGCAGGCGCAGGAAGTGCCAGACCTCCGTCGTGGTCGCCACCGTGCTCTTGCGGCCGCCGCGCGACAGCCGCTGCTCGATGGCCACCGTCGGCGGAATGCCCCACACCGCATCGACCTCCGGCCGCCCGGCGGGCTGCACGATCGAGCGTGCATAGGCATTGAGCGATTCGAGATAACGACGCTGTCCTTCATTGAAGAGGATGTCGAAGGCGAGCGTGCTCTTGCCGGAGCCGGAGACCCCGGTGATGACGTTGAAGCGACCGCGCGGGATGCTCACGTCCACCGACTTCAGGTTGTGCTCCCGCGCATTGACGATGCGGATCGCCTCGTCCGCCTTGCGCCGCTGACGCACCAGCTGCTGCAGCGGCCGGCCTTCTTCGGCCACCGCCACCGGCGCGCGGTCCATGTCCCGCGCATAGTCGCGCAGGGCCTTGGCGGTGTGGGAGGTCGGATGGTCCTTGATCTGCTCCGGCGTGCCGACGGCCACCACATGGCCGCCACCTTCGCCGCCTTCCGGCCCCAGGTCGATGACCCAGTCGGAGGCGCGGATCACGTCGAGGTTGTGTTCGATCAGGATCAGCGAATGGCCGGCCTGCAGCAGCTTGCGCATCGCCCGCATCAGCTTGGCGATGTCGTCGAAGTGCAGACCGGTGGTCGGCTCGTCGAAGAGGAAGAGCGTGCCCTTGGTGGCCGTCGCCTGACGCGGACGCGACGCGGCCTCGGCCAGGAAACCGGCCAGCTTGAGGCGCTGCGCTTCCCCGCCGGAGAGTGTGGGCACCGGCTGACCGAGCGTCAGATAGTCCAGGCCCACATCCGACAGCGGCTGCAGCTTGCTCACGACTTCGCGGTCCTCGCGGAAGACGGTCAAGGCCTCGGCCACTGTCAGGTCCAGCACGTCGGACACACTCAGCTGACGTCCCGCCCGCTCCAGCTTCACTTCCAGGATTTCGGCGCGGAAGCGCTTGCCATCGCAATCCGGGCAGCGCAGATAGACGTCCGACAGGAACTGCATCTCCACATGCTCGAAGCCCGAGCCGCCGCAGGTCGGGCAGCGGCCGTCGCCCGCGTTGAAACTGAACATGCCCGCGCCGTAGCTACGCTCCTTCGACAGCGGCGCTTCCGCGAAGCGCTTGCGGATTTCGTCGAACACACCGACATAACTGGCCGGGTTCGACCGCGCCGTCTTGCCGATGGGCGACTGGTCCACAAACACCGCATCCGCCAGCCAATCCGCGCCCAGCAGGCGGTCATGCGCACCCGGGGTCTCGGTCGCCTGACCGAACCAGCGCGCCAGCGCCGGATACAGCACATCCTGCATCAGCGTGCTCTTGCCGGAGCCGGAGACGCCCGTCACCGCCACCATGCGCTGCAGCGGGAACTCCACGTCCACATTCCGCAGGTTGTGTTCTCGTGCGCCTTCCAGGATCAGGCGCGGTGTGTGCTCGTCCACCGCCCGCTTCAGGCCCATGCCCACATGCTTGCGCGCACCGAGATAAGCGCCGGTGAGCGTATCGGCGGCGCGGATCTGCTCCGGCGTGCCGTCAAAGACGATCTGTCCGCCCTGCTGACCCGGACCGGGGCCCATGTCGATCAGGCGGTCGGCGGCCAGCATCACCGCCGGGTCGTGCTCCACCACCACCAGCGTGTTGCCGGCATCGCGCAGACGACCCATCGCTTCCACGATGCGGTTCATGTCCCGTGGATGCAGGCCGATGCTGGGCTCGTCCAGCACGAACAGCGTGTTCACCAGCGAGGTGCCCAGCGCCGTGGTCAGATTGATCCGCTGCACTTCGCCGCCGGAAAGGGTCCGGCTCTGACGGTCCAGCGTCAGGTAGCCGATGCCCACGTCCACCAGGTACTTCAGCCGGTTGCGGATCTCGTCCAGCAGCAGCTTGAGCGCATCGTCCAGCATCGAGCCGGGCAGCTGGAGGTCATCCATGAACTGCCGCAACCGATGGATCGGCAGCATCATCATGTCGTGCACCGACAGACCCGGCAGCTGCTCCAGCTGCTCGCGGGTCCAGCGCACGCCTTCCGGCAGGAAGCGCTGGTAGTGCGTGGCGCCTTCGGTGTCCGGCGTCAGGGCGGCATCGGCCAGCGGCTTGGAGCCGATGCGCCACAGCAGGGCTTCGGTCTTGAGCCGCGCGCCGCGGCAGGTGGGGCATTCGGTGTAGCTGCGGTATTTGCTCAGCAACACCCGGATGTGCATCTTGTAGGCCTTGCTCTCCAGGTAGTCGAAGAACCGGCGCACGCCATACCACTGCTTGTTCCAGTTGCCGTTCCAGTTGGGGCTGCCTTCGATCACCCAGTCGCGCTGGGCCTGGGTCATCTGGTTCCAGGCGGTGTCACGCGGAATGCCGGCCTCACCGGCGTATTTGATGAGGTCGTCCTGGCACTCCTTCCAGGCCGGCGTCTGCATCGGCTTGATGGCGCCGCCGCGCAGCGTCTTGCGCTCGTCCGGAATCACCAGGCCCAGGTCGACACCGATCACGCGGCCAAAGCCCCGGCAGCTGTCGCAGGCGCCCATGGCCGAATTGAAGGAGAACAGCGCGGGTTGCGGGTCCGCATAACGGATGTCGCTCTCCGGGCAATGCAGACCGGTGGAATAACGCCACAACACCGGCTCCGCGCCTTCTTCCGCCGGCAGGACATAGACCGACAGCCGGCCGCTGCCGCGCTTCAGGCCCAGCTCAATGGCTTCCAGGGCCCGCGCCTGTTCCACGCCCTGCACCCGGAAGCGGTCGGCCACCACGTCCAGCACCTTGCGGCCGTCCTTGACCCGCTCGGCCTGCACCCGGGTGAAACCGGACGCCGACAGCCATTGCTGCACCTCCTCCGGGCTGACCGTCTCCGGCAGCTCGACCGGGAAGGTCAGCACCAGGCGCGGATCGTCGTCCCGGGTGCGGGCCAGCAGATCGGCATAGATCGTCTGCGGCGTGTCGTGCCGCACCGGCAAGGCGGTGTCACGGTCGAAGAGTTCCGCACCGCGTGCAAACAGCAGCTTCAGATGGTCGTTCAACTCCGTCATCGTGCCGACGGTCGAACGGCTGGTGCGCACCGGATTCGTCTGGTCGATGGCGATGGCGGGCGGCACGCCCTCCACCTTGTCCACCGCCGGACGGTCCATCCGATCCAGGAACTGGCGGGCGTAGGCGGAGAAGGTCTCCACATACCGGCGCTGGCCTTCGGCATACAGCGTGTCGAAGACCAGGCTGGACTTGCCCGACCCGCTGGGCCCGGTCACGACCGTCAGTTCCCCCGTCCGGAGGTCCAGGTCGAGGTTCTTCAGGTTGTGCTGGCGGGCACCGCGGATGCGGATATCGGCGTCGGACATGCTGTGGTGAGCCTCACTTGGGGTAGAGGCCAAACATTCTAGGGAGGGGTACTGACAGGAACTGACAGCAGCGGAATTGGCCTTGATCAAGTCGGTGCATCACGTCGCGGATCGCCCTTTAGGGGGATGTGGCGGGCGCCCGCCACAGTTCCCAGGGAGGTCCCGTAGCGGAGGTCTGTCGGGTTCGCGCATGATTTGGTCATCAATTGAAAACCCATGGCGGCTGACGCATGGTCTCGTTACGGTTGTCAAGGCCCGGCAAGGATGGACTGCTCCGTACTTGCTACTCTTGCACGGCTGAGGCAACAATGAGACCTGCCCGTCATGGCAACTTTGGCGGCACATACCAGGGATTACCCCGAGTCAACAGCGACGGGGGCGACAACACATGGATAGACAAGACGGCCATCTTTTTCCCGAGACCTCACTGGTCTTGATGGCGTCTGACGCCTCCGCATCCGCCAGCCCGGCCGCGGGCCCGAGCGCGGACGCCAGCACGTCGGGCCAGCGCCCCGAGCCTGGCGAGAGCTTTGTGTTGCTGGTGGAAGACAACCCGATCAATCAGGTGGTGGCGCTGGAATTCCTGGCACTGATGGGTCTGAAGACCCAGCTGGCCCGCAATGGTCAGGAAGCGCTGGACCTGTGTGAGCGTGAAGCGCCGAGCCTCGTGCTGATGGATATCCAGATGCCGGGCATGGACGGCCTGGAATGCGCGCGCCGCCTGCGCGAGCAGCAGGCCCAGGGCCGGCTGCCGCGTTTCCCCATCCTGGCCCTGACCGCCCACGCGCTGGACAGCGACGTGGCGGACAGCCTCAAGGCCGGCATGGATGAGCATCTGACCAAGCCGCTGGACTTCCTGACCCTGCGGCGGCGTCTGGCCCGTTGGCTGGACCTGCCCCAGCTCAACGACTGATCCTCACTCCGCCCGCCGCCCCAGGTCGGGCCAGCGAGCCAGCTTTTCATACAGCGTCGCCCGCGAGATCGCCAGCAGGCGGGCCGCGGCGACGCGGTTGCCTTTGGTGCGACGCAGCGCGTTGGCAATGGCTTCGCGTTCGAGCTGCGCCTTGCGGGCGGACAGCGTGGTGGGGGCGTCCGACTCGCGCGAGGGGGGCGAATCGGGTAGATCTGACGGCACGCCAGCGGTCGGCGCACTGAACGACGGACCGCACAAAAGACCCATGGCAGCGCCGGAGGATCCCCCTGCCGACAAGCCGGCGGAGGGGCTCGGATGCCCGTCACGCATGCCACTGTGGGCGCTTGCTGCCGCCTGCGAAGGCACTCCAGGCTCCACAGCGCGGGCCCCTGTGCCGCCCGCTGTGCCCGTATCAGCCTGCCACGGCGACGCCTCCATCAACGGCGCCAGATCTGCCGCCGTCAGCACCGGGCTGCTGCCCGCCAGAAACGCCTGTTCCAGCAGGTCCCGCAACTCCCGCACATTGCCCGGCCAGCGGCGGCGCTGCAAAGCCGCCAGCGCCGAGGCGCCCAGCGACTTCGGGGGTAGCCCGCCGCGCCGCGCCAGGTCTTCCATCAGGACTTCCACCAGCGCCTCGATGTCCTCGATCCGCTCCCGCAGCGGTGGCACCCGCAGCGGCAGGACATGCAGTCCGTAATACAGGTCGGCCCGGAACAATCCCCGTTGCACCATCGCCGCCAGATCCCGCCGGGTGGAAGCGATGAGCCGCACGTTCACCGACTGGGCGGACCAGCCCGAGGACTCGGGCATTTCATGCGACCGCAGGACATGCAGCAGCTTGGCCTGCAGCGCCAGCGGCAGGTCGCCGATCTCGTCCAGGAACAGGGTGCCGCCGTCGGCCAGCCGCAGCCGCCCGGGATGCGGTTCTTCGCCCCGCCGGGACACGGTTGGCACCGGTCCGAAGAGTTCCTGATCCAGCAATGCCGCGGGCACGGCAGACACCCTCACCGTCACCATCGGCTGGGCCGCGCGGCGGGAGGCGGCATGGATGGCGTGGGCCAGCAACGACTTCCCGGTGCCGGGTTCCCCCATCAGCAACACCGGCGCATCCGCCTGGGCCACGCGCCGGGCCTGTCGCTTGACCTCCTGGGCCAGCGCACTGGTGCCGACAAAATCGATGATGCGATGCTCGGGCCGGCGCTGCAATCGCTGCGCCAGCGCCAGTTGACGCCGGGTTTCGTCGAGTTCCGCCTGCAGACAGGCGAGACGATCCATCACGTCCGGATCCCGGGGCTTCTCGTTCATGGTGTCTCCTGGTGGGCGCAGGACCCACTGCCTCGAACGGGCAGCTTGTTGGACCAATGTAGCAGTGTGGGCGATTACCGGCCTCCGGGTTAGGGAGCAGCCACAGACGCCCCGAATCGCTCTATAAACCGCGCCATGGTTGGATCGTGGACTTCCTCTCGCGCGACGCGTCAATGGCTGGTGGCAGCACGCCAGTTGCTGTCTGAACGGGGGCAGGCCAACAGCCTCGTCCAGGCCCGCACGCTGATGACCCGCATGCGGGACCTGCCGGACGACGCCTGGCCCGCGGTCTTCGATCGCCTCGCGGCGGACTTCAATCCCGACCCCGCCGCCGTGCTCGCCGCGGCGCAAGACTATGCGGTGCGCCCCGATGCCGAGGCCCTGCTGACCCTCACCCGCGTCAGCGAGCCTCCGCGTCAAGAGCTGTTTCGCCGGCTGAACCGCGCGCCGGGCGGCACCGGGCAACTGGTGCGCATGCGTCGGCGCCTGCTGGACGGGCTCAAGGCCCATCCCGACTGGCGCATGGTGGATGCCGACCTGCAGCATCTGCTGTCGTCCTGGTTCAATCCGGGCTTCCTGGAAATGCGGCAGGTGGACTGGCATTCACCGGCGCATCTGCTGGAGCAGATCATTCATCATGAGGCGGTGCATGCCATCGACGGCTGGGACGACCTGCGCCGCCGGCTGCTGCCCGACCGCCGACTGTTTGCCTTCTTCCATCCGCAACTGCCGCAGGAGCCGCTGATCTTCGTGGAAGTGGCGCTGCTGCCGGACATGCCGGAGGCCATCGCCCCGCTGATCGAAAAACGCGCCGAGCCGATGCCGCCCAGCAGCTATCGCACCGCCGTGTTCTATTCCATCAGCAACTGCGAGCCCGGGCTGCGGGGGGTCTCGCTGGGCAACTTCCTGATCAAGCATGTGGCCGAGCATCTGCAGCGCGAGCTGCCGAAGATCAAGCGCTTCTGCACCCTGTCGCCCATTCCCGGCTTCGCGTCCTGGCTGCATGCCGGCCCGGACCTGGCTTCCCTGCCGGGGCTCAAGAAGCCGCAGATCGAACGAGCGACCGAGGCGCTGGCCCGGGTGCGCCAGCACAGCAGTGCCGAACTGGCCAGCCCGTCGGCGCTGGCCGATGAGCCTTTGCAGACCGATCTCAAGGCCCTGGCCGCGGCCTACCTCATCGGACAGACGCCGCTCAGCGGTGGCGATCCGGTGGCGCGCTTCCATCTGGACAACGGCGCGCGGCTGGAGCGTCTCAACACGGCAGGGGACCGATCGGTCAAAGGGATGAAACAGTCCCATGGTCTGATGGTCAATTACCTCTACGACCTGGACCGCATCGAGTCCCATCATGAGGACTTCACGCGGGGGGAGATCGCCAGTTCGCGGGCGGTCAACGCCTGCCTCTGACGGCCTGCGCTCGACGGCCCCTGCCCTGTTGCTTCATCCGCCTCATCCGCTACATCCCGCGACACCCGCACTGTTCTGCCTCCTTTCCAGGTCCGCCATCCCACCCCATCCCGATTCCTGTTCCTCTGTCCCTCTGCCTTTTTGCGCGAACTCCGCGCCTCAATGACAACAACGGAGATATGTCATGACTGAAGATCAAGCCCGTTCACGCCGTCAGGTCCTGCGTCAGGCCGCCGGCACCTCCCTGGGCCTGCTGGCCGGGTCGGCGGGCTTTCCCGGCCTCGCCCGGGCCGAAGCCGGCTGGCCGAACAAGCCGGTCACCTGGGTGATCCCCTTCCCGGCCGGCGGCGGCACCGACACCTTTGCGCGTCCGCTCTGCGCCATGCTGACCAAGCAGACCGGTCGCCAGTTCATCATCGACAACAAGGGCGGTGCAGGCGGCACCGTCGGCGCCACGATGGCCGCCCGGGCCGCACCGGACGGCTACAACTTCTTCATGGGCGCGGTGCACCATGCGATTGCCCCGGCGATGTATCCCAAGCTGGAGTACCGGCTGGAGGAAGACTTCGTGCCGGTGGCCCTGCTGTCCAGCGTGCCGCAGGTCATCGTGGTGAATCCGGCCAAGGTGCCGGTCAAGGACGTCGCCGGCCTGCTGGATCTGCTGCGCAAGAATCCGGGCAAGCTCAACTACGGCTCCGCCGGCAACGGCACCTCGCACCATCTGGCGGGCGAGCTGTTCAAGATCCAGACCAAGACCTTCATCACCCACATTCCGTACCGCGGTGCCGGTCCCGCGCTGCAGGACCTGATCGCGGGCCAGGTGGACCTGATGTTCGACGGCCTCGCCTCGTCTGCCACCCACATCAAGAGCGGCCGCATCAAGGCCCTGGCGGTGGGCGCCGCCAAGCGGGCGCCGGGCTTCCCGGAGATTCCATCGGCGGTGGACGCGGGCATTCCCAACTACCAGGTCGCCACCTGGTATGGCTTGTGGGCCCCGAAGGGCACGCCCAAGGAAGTGATCGCCGCGATGCAGGCGGAACTGAAGAAGGCCTTTGCCACCGAAGAGCTGCGCGCCACCTGGAACGGTCTGGGCACCGAGACCCCCAACATGTACGGGGACGCCTTCGGCAAGTTCGTGCATGGAGAAATCGTCCGCTGGGCCGAGGTGGTCAAGACCAGCGGGGCGAAGCTGGACTGAGGACAATGCAGGTCATGAGCACTTCTTCCGTCTCCCTGCGCAGCGCCAATCTGTTCGAGGCCCTGCGTGCATCCTTCCCCGCCGACCTGGACCGCTGGGCCATTGAATGCGCCGACGGCCCGGATGCCGGTCAGCGCTACACCTGGCGGGACCTGGACCGGGCCACCGCCATGATGGCCAATCTGCTGGCCTCGCTGGACCTGCCGCCAGCCAGCCGCATCGCCGTGCAGGTGGACAAGAGCGTCGAGGCGCTCATGCTCTATCTGGCGGTGCTGCGGGCGGGGCATGTCTATCTGCCGCTGAACAATGCCTATCAGGCGGCGGAGCTGGAGTACTTCATCGGCAACGCCGAACCGGCGGTGGTGGTCTGCGCCGGCAAGAACTTCGGCTGGGTGAGCAAACTCGCCTTCCAGTCCGGTGTGCCCTGGGTCTTCAGCCTGAATGACGATCGCACCGGCACCCTGCTGGACCGTGCGCTGCAAATGAGCGACGTGTTCGAGACAGTGCCGCGCCAGCCCGACGACCTGGCCGCCATCCTCTACACCAGTGGCACGACCGGTCGCAGCAAGGGCGCCATGCTCAGCCATGCCAACCTGCTCTCGAATGCGCAGGTGCTGCATGCGCAATGGGGCTGGAGCGCGGACGACGTGCTGATCCATGCGCTGCCCATCTTCCATGTGCACGGCCTCTTCGTGGCGTCGCACGGGGCGCTGCTGGCGGGCGCCCGCATGCTGTGGTTCAACCGATTCGATCCGGCGGCGGTGGTGGCGCGGCTGCGCGAGGCGACCCTCTTCATGGGCGTTCCGACGCTCTATGTCCGATTGCTGGAGCAGCCGGGCCTGACGAAGGACGCCTGCAGCCGGATGCGGCTCTTCATCAGCGGCTCCGCACCGCTGCTGATCGACACCTTCCAGGCGTGGCAGCAACGCACCGGCCACACCATCCTGGAGCGTTACGGCATGAGCGAGACCGTGATGCTCACCTCCAATCCCTACCGTCCGGCAGACGGCGACCGCAAGGGCGGCACCGTGGGCCGGCCGCTGCCAGGGGTCGGCCTGCGCATCCTGGACGATGCCGGCAAGGCCTGCGAGGCGGAGGCGATCGGCCACATCCAGGTGAAGGGGCCCAACGTCTTCGGCGGCTACTGGCGCATGCCGGAGAAGACCCGCGAGGAATTCACCGACGACGGCTGGTTCAAGACCGGAGACGTGGGCCGGGCGGATGCCCAGGGCTATGTGACCATCGTCGGCCGCAGCAAGGACCTGATCATCTCCGGGGGCTACAACGTCTATCCTGCCGAGGTGGAGGGCTGGCTCAACGAACTGCCCGGGGTGTCGGAATCGGCCGTCATCGGCGTGCCGCATCCCGACTTTGGCGAAGGCGTGATCGCGGTGGTGGTGCCCCGGCCCGGCGCGCAGCTGGAGGGCGAGGTGCTCATCGCCGCGCTGAAGGACCGCATCGCCAACTTCAAGGTGCCCAAGCACATCTTCATCGAGCCCGAACTGCCGCGCAATGCGATGGGCAAGGTGCAGAAGAATGTGCTGCGGGAGCGGCGGAGCAAGACCTTTGGCTGAAGGCCCTGCGGCTGAGGCGCTGGACAACAGCGCCTGCCCGCGCTGCGGTGGCAGCTTCCACTGCGGCGTTCTGGAGGGCCACTGCGCCTGCTTCGACCTTCGGCTGACCGCGGCGATGCAGGAGCAACTGGCCCGGACGTATCCGGGCCAGTGTCTGTGCCTGCGCTGCCTGGCGGCGCTGGCCAGCTTGGAGAGCCCGACCGAGAAAAAGTGAACGGCCCCGACCGGGATGCGGGCTATGACGGCAGGCCGCGGACACGGAGAATCGCGCCATGCCCGCCTCCGCGCTCCCCCGGCCCCCCGAAGCCGCCCCGCTGACCCAGCGCCTGCTGGTGCTGGGGCCGTTTTTGTCGCTGGGGCTGGTGCTGATCGTGCTCTGGAGTCTGGTCGGCTGGTTCTCCCTCATCTATCCGCGGTCCCTCATTCAGGATGTGCAGACGGAGCTGCAGAGCGCGGCGGACAACGCGGCCGGTGAGACCGATGCCCTGCTGCGTGAAGCGGAAGGCAACCTGCGCACCGTGGACCTGCTGCTGCTGACGCGGCGCACCAAGGAGGAAGGCCGCGACGCCACCGTCAGCCTGCTGGCCGATACGCTGCGCGAAGGCTCGCGCGGCGTCACCGACTTCATGCTGGCCCACACCGATGGCCGACTCTGGCGCATTCCCACCGGCGACAAGCCCCTGGTGGAGCTGGGCCCGGGCAGCTTTCTGGACGAGTTGAAGGATGCGCGCATGCAGTCGGCCCTCGTGGGCCCGCCCCTGAGCCTGCGCACTGGCGGCCGGATGGTGCTGCCGCTGTCCACGCGCCTGAGCGGAGATCGCGGCAACTTCCAGGTGGCGGTGGCGCTGATCGACCTGGACAACCTGCTCAAGCTCTACCGAGCCCGCCTCCAGCGCCCGGGGCAGGCCATCTTTCTGCAGCGCGAGGACGGCGTGGCGCTGGCCCGCGTGCCGGAGCTTCCCGACCTGCTGGGCCGCAATGTCAGCCAGGATCGACCGGACCGCCAGATGCCGGCCAGCGCGCCGCCTGCCGGGCATTTCGAGATTGGCGATGCGTCGCTGGACGGCAAGGATCGGGTCGTTGCCTATCAGACGCTGCGGAGTTTCCCGCTGCGGGTGTTTGTGTCGCTGGAGGAAGACCGGGTGCTCGGCGGCTATCTGGCGCAGCGTCGGGCGGTGCTGGCTTTCTCGCTGCTGGTGAGCCTGACGGCCATCGGCCTGATGCTGTGGTTCACCCGCGTGCAGCGGCGCGCCCGCATGGCCGAAGCCGAGCGTCAGGCCACCGCGGACGCCTCTCCGATGGGCCTGTTCCGCGCGACCCTGGACGGCCGCACCGTCTACGCCAACGAAACCTATCTGCAGTTGCTGGAAATCGACCCGTCCCACCTGGCCTGGGGCTGGCTGGACCGGCTGCCCGAAGCAGAGCGCGACCGCGCGCGGCAGGACTGGCTCACCCGGGTGGCCGGCGGTGAAGCGATGGACCGGCTGCGAAAGGTCCGCCGGTCCGACGGCACCGAGATGGTGCTGGCGGTACGCACCCGGCCGATGCGGCTGCAGGGACGCATCGTGGCGTATGTGGGCACCGTGCTGGATGTCACCGAGCCGGTGCGGCAGCAGGAAGCGGCGCGCATGCTTAGCGCCATCATCGACAGTTCGCCGGACTACATCGTGCAGACCTCGGCCGACGGCCGGATCGTTTATCTGAACCCCGCGGTGCGGCGCCGACTCGGCATGGACCTGGACACGCCGCCGCCGGACCTGCACCAGCACCAGTTCTTCGTGGACGGTGGCGTGCAGCGTTTCCGCACCGAGATCCTGCCGGCCGTGTTGAACGAGGGCCACTGGCATGGTCGCTGGGCGGTGCGCATGCGCTCCGGCGGCGAGCTGCCGGTGGACTGCACCCTCATCCTGCATCGCGATGAGCATCACACCGTCCGCAATTTCTCGTGGATGCTGCGGGACATCACCGATGAACTGGCGGTGGAGCGGGAACGGGAGCGCAACCAGGCGGTGATGAGCGCACTCGCCCACAGCAGCACGGTGGAGGTGCTGGCCGTGGACACCGAGCAGCGGGTGATCTTCTGCAACCGCACCATGGAGCAGAACCTGGGACTGGCGCCGCGCGCCTGGGAAGGCAAGACGGCGGCACAGCTGCTGGGCGACCGGCTCTATGCGCTGGCGCGTCCCGCGATGGAGCGTGCGCTGCGCGGCGAGACCAGTGTGGACGAATGGCGGGATGACGCCCCCGACAACCGTGCGGCACCTCGCTACTTCGAGGTGAGTTATGCGCCGCTGATGGGCGACCACGGTCAACCCATCGGCGCCTACGGGGTCGGGCGCGACATCACGGACACGAAGGAAGAGCAGATCCGTCTGCTCAAGGCCTCCAACACCGATGCGCTGACGGAGCTGCTCAATCGGGCGGGATTCTCCAGCCAGGTCGATACCGCGCTGCAACGCGCCCGGGACCGCGGTGAGCTGGTGGCCCTGCTTTACCTCGACCTGGACCGGTTCAAGCCGGTGAACGACCAGTACGGTCATCCGGTGGGCGACGCGCTGCTCAAGGCGGTGGCGGGTCGCCTGCGTCGCGCCCTGCGGCCGCAGGATCTCGTGGCCCGGCTGGGTGGGGACGAGTTTGCCGTCTACCTGCACGCCGTCGCCAAGGTGGAAGACGCCCAGGTGGTGGCGGACAAGCTGGTCCATGCGCTCAGCCTGCCTTTCCGCATCGGCGCGCTGGAATTGCACATCGGCACCAGCGTGGGGTTCTGCGTGCAGTGGGCGCAGCAGGCGGATGTGAATGCGCTCGTCACGCAAGCCGACGAGCAGCTCTACCGGGCGAAGCGGGCCGGTCGCGGCCAGGCCCTTGGCAGCGTGTGTGCGGTGGGGGTCAAGCCGGCTGCTTGACCCGCATGAGCGTCATTTGCAGCAATTTTGCGTCCGCGCTGGCGCGATGCCGGCGCAGTTGCACCTCGGTGCGGATCTGCTGCTTGAGCGCGCCGAAGCGGCTCGCTTCGTCCTCACTGAGCAGTCGCCGCAGGTCGTCCAGCTTGAAGGCCGGTTGCAGATCCACGCTGTCGTACAGCTTGGCCAGCCAGCTGTAGTCGTAGGCCCAGCTGTCGCTGTAGACCGTCTGGCCGGCGAGGCGTCGGTTCATCTCCTGCGCCACCCAGTCCCGCGGGCGACCATGGCGCAGCAGCAGCTCGCGGGAGATGCCGTGCAGCGCTTCGGCTTCACCGTCCCAATGCTCCCAGTCGGGCGCCGGCTGGATCAGCGAGCAGAACGGCAGGCCCCGCCCCTCCACGAAGCCGATCTCGATCGGATAACTGCCGCGGCCAAAGCCGGAAGCCTCCAGATCCAGGATGGTGGGCATGCACTGCATGACCCCCAGTATGCAAGGCGCGGGCCAGCCTGCGCGGGCATGGCCTCCTTGAAACGAGGGACGTCGGGGGAGGGTCAGGCGAGGGATTCGGTGGCGGGCGGCGCAGCGGCGGCGCGGCGGCGCTCGATCACCTCCCACGCATCCAGGCCCCCTTCCAGTGCCAGGACCCGGGCATGGCCCCGCTCGAGCAACTGACGGGCGCCGGTGACCGCGGAAATCTCGTTGGGGCAGTTGCAGTAGAGCACCAGCAGCCGGTCCTTGGGCAGTTGATCCGACTGGGACGGCAGCTTCGCCAGCGGAATATGCAGCGCCTGCGGCAGACTGCGGGGATCGGCTGCGCGGCCGGTCTCGCTGCGCACGTCGATGAACACGGGGGTCATGTCCTGATCCAGCAGCGCAGCGGCGTCCTCCACGCTGATGCGTTCCACCTCGCCTTGCTGGCGGGCCATGGTGTGACGGCGCCACCAGCGCCAGCTCACCACCACCGCCAGCAGCAGGCCCAGCGTGATCAAGGCCCACTTGCCGGCGTTGGCCAGCACGTCGAGCACGTCCTGGATCTGATCGCTGAAGACCAGACCCAGGCCGAGGAAACACAGCGTCCAGACCAGGCCGGCCACCGCGTCATAAGCGATGAAGCGTCGCCAGCCCATGCCGAGCGCACCCGCCATCGGCGCGGCGACGACGGAGATGCCGGGCAGAAATTTGGCCGCCAGCAACGAACTGCCGCCCCAGCGGGCGATCAGGCTCTCGCTCTGGCGCACGCAGACGTCCGGGGACAGCGACACCCGGCACAGCAACCGCAGCACCCGATGGCCATGCACACGGCCGGCCACGAACCAGAGGGCGTCGCCCAGCACATTGGCCAGCACCGCCGCCACGACGATGCTCGGCCCGGACAGGCGCCCGGCAGCGGCCAGCCCCCCTGCCACGACCAGCAACGGGGCGGCGGGCAAGGGAGCCCCGATACGCGCCGCCAGCGTCACCAGGAAGATGAGCAGGAAGTCGTGCTGGATCAGCAGTTCGATGAGGGCGCGCATGCGGGTGATTGTCGCGGCAGAAGGACAAACCCATCGCGGGTGGGGCAATCATGGAGCGTTGCGTCGGCGCGACCCGCGCTGAGAGCGGGACTGAGAGCGGGATACCCGCCTCTCCCTTTCGGGAGTCGCAACGCGCGTCCTTCGCACGCATGCGGATACACCCGGGCCCGGGCGCGGCGAGGCGCGTGCCAGGTCCCATGGCACACTGGGTCTACCCTCATCTTCGAAGTCACCGCCGTGTCCCTCCATGCTGCCACCCCGCTGATCGAGTCCCTGAGCCTGAAGGGCGGAGGATCCACCCGCATCCATCTGAAGATGGAGTCGATGCAGGTGCCAGGCTCCTTCAAGATCCGCGGCGTGGGGCACGCCTGCGAGACCTACGCCCGCGCCGGTGCCCGTCGGTTCATCAGTTCCAGCGGCGGCAATGCGGGACTGGCGGTGGCCTATGCCGGACAGCGGCTCGGGCTGCCGGTGCGGGTGGTGGTGCCCGAAACAACGACCGAGCGTGCGAAGTCCCTGCTGGCCTTGTTTGGCGCGGAGGTTCGGGTGCATGGCCGCAGCTGGCAGGAAGCCAATGAGCTGGCCCTGAGCCTGATGACGCCAGATGCGGCGTTCGTTCACCCGTTCGACGATCCGCTGCTGTGGGAGGGCCATGCCAGCATGATCGACGAAGTGGTCGCGACCGGCCTGCGACCCGATGTGGTGGTGGTGGCGGTGGGCGGCGGCGGACTGCTGTCGGGCGTGATGGCCGGACTGGTGCGGCACGGCCTGGCGGACATTCCGGTGCTGGCCGCGGAGACGACCGGCGCGGCTTCATTGAAGGCAGCGATGGAGGCCGGTGAGCCGGTCAGCCTGCCGGCGATCCACAGCATCGCCACCTCGCTGGGCGCGAAGCGGGTGGCGAACCACGCGGTGGCGCTGACCCAGACGCATGACATCCGCAGCGCGGTCGTCTCGGACACCCAGGCGGTGCAGGCCTGCCTGCGTTTCATGGACGATCACCGCGTGTTGGTCGAGCCCGCCTGCGGCGCGGCGCTGGCGGTGGTGTATGACCATCCGGAGCGGCTGGCGCCCTTCAAGAATGCGCTGGTGATCGTCTGCGGCGGCGCGACGGCCACGCTGGCGCAGTTGCAGCAGTGGAGCCGGGAACTGCCGCCGGCGTGAGGGCTTGCAGCAGGGAATAGAAGCAGCGGGTAGAGGCAGCGGCTACGGCTTAGGCTATCGCCTCGGCTTCGGCTTCGGCTTCGGCTTCGGCTACGACTGTCGCTGCGGACTCGCCAGACGCCCCAGCGTCGACAGCGCGGATTGCCGGCTTGCATCCAGCGGATGCGCCGTCGTGAGGCGCAAGCTCGCATCGAATGACGAGCCCAGCGTGAACACGGCCCCCGGCACGAAGCTGATGCCCGCCTGGCGCGCCAGCGCCAGCAGATGCAGTGCGCTCTCTCCTTCCGGCAAGGTGACCCAGAGCTGATGCCCGAGCGGCCCATGCTGCACGGTAGTCCCTGTGGGAAACGCTTCGAGCACCGCCCTCTTCCACGCCATCATCCGGCGTCCCAGCTCCCGCCGCAGCCGTCGCAGATGCCGGTCCGCATCCTCGCTCGACAGGAAATCGGCCAGGACTGCATCCAGCAGTCCCGGCAACAACTCGCCATGCACGGCGCGTGCGGCCGTCAGCTGGACCCTGTGACGTGCGCTCGCCACCCAGCCCACGCTCCACCCGACGCCGGTCACGCAGGCGGTGCTGCCGCAATGCAGCACGCGATCGGCCTCATCGAACGGTTTCAGCGAGAGCGGTGGCTCGGCGCTGATCGGCAGCTCACCCAGCAGATCGCACTCCACCAGTGGCAGTTCATGTCTGGCGCATGCAGCCACCAGCGACTGACAGTCCTGCGCTTCCCACCGCACGCCGGCCATGGAGGACGTCGCCAGGTCCGCCATGCAAAGCACCGGCGCACGCTCCGCGATCCAGCGCTCCAGCTTCGGCACCACCTGCGCACCGCTTGGCGCGCGCAACTCCAGCACCGTCAACCCGCGCGACTGCAGCAGCTCCAGCAGGCGAAGCGGCACCGGGCTGGTCACGGCCACGGCATCGCCCGGTGTTGTCAATGTCTCCAGACACAAGCGGAGGGACTCGCCCTCCCCCGCGGTCAATACCAGGTCGGCGTCGGTGACCGCGCAGCCGCGCCGCTGAAGCCGCTCTGCGAATGCCGCGCGCAGGCGACGCGAGCCGGCCACCGTGCCGGAGGCCATCTCAGCGGCAGATCCGCGCAGGTGATGCCGGGTCCAACGCCGTAGCGCGGCCAGCGGCAGCAGATCGTCGGGCAGCCCGAGATGCCCCAGGGAGAGTTGTCCCTCGCGCCCCGCCGCCAGCGCCATCAACCGCTCGCGCCGTGCATCGAGCGCTTCGGGCGGGACGGGAGCGGCGGGCGACCCTGTATCCAAAGGCGCGACCCGTGAGAAGAACCCCATCCGCGCACGTGCCTCGATGAGCCCTGCATCCTCCAACCGATGCAGCGCATGGGTCACCGTGGACAGGCTTGCGTCATGCGTCTCGCAAAGCTCGCGCACGGACGGCAGCCGCGCACCGGGAGGGAAACGACCGTCGCGCAGTCCCTGTGCCAACTGGTCGGCAAGGGCTTGATAACGAAAGGGAGCGGTGGGCACGGAGGGAGGATCGGGCTGGAGGTCCGCAACGATACCCGGATGTCTGGTGGCTGAATCGATACAGGGACCGGTCGCCAGGACGAATACAGACCAAGACGGCAGAGGCACTGCCGTCAGCGGTCTGGCGTCTGACGTCCGAGGTCTGTATCGATCGAATTGGGCGCTTGCTGCGTCTGCCGCGTTCCAGTCTCACTTCCTAGAGTCCGGCGCATGCCCCACACCCTGCCCACCCCCGTCAGCGCGTTGCTTCGCGTTGAACTGCTCAGCACCTGCGCTGCAGCGCTCGGCCACAGCGCCATGCTGCTGTGGCTCTCGCAACATGGCGGCGCCGCCGCGCTCGTGACCTACAGCGCGTTGCTGGCGGCCGCCACACTGATCGGCATGCCGGCCCTCTCGCCGCTGGGGGACCGCATCCACCAGCCACGGCTGATCATGCTGGGTCACGGTGGCCTGTTCGTTCTCGCCGTGCTTGAGTGCGCGGTCGCCTGCTGGAGCGATCGCCCAATCGCGCCGCTCATCGTGATCGGCATGCTGTCCACCTGGGCGCAGGCCGTTGCCCACCCGGCTCAGCAAGCCTTGCTGCCCGCCTTGCTCCCCGCCGAGCAGCTGTCCGAGGCCATCCGGCGGCGCCGCGGCCTGCAGGCGGTCGGCAGCCTCGCCGGGCCCGTGCTGGCAGGCGTCGCCGTCAGTGGGGGCTCAGCCCTCTCCGGTCTGGTGCTGCACGCGCTCCTATCGGCCCTGTGCGCTGCAGCGGCCCTCACCGTCCGTTCGCGCGTTCCCGTTGCCCTGTCCCCATCGGCCGCACCCTGGCTCCAACTGATGCGCGCTGGCTGGCGGGCCAAGTGGCAGGTCCGCGTGGATCGGTGGTGGACCCTTTCCGGCGCGTTGATGATGCTCTTCTACAGCCCTGCGATCGGCTTGCTGCTCCCCTTGCGATTGAAGGCCCTGCAGGCCCCGCCCGTCTGGTTTGGGCTGTGCCAGGCAAGTCTGGCCGCTGGCGTGCTCGTCGGTGTCCTGGGCGCCTCGGACCTCTTCATCAGCCGCCTGGGCCGTCATCGCGCCATGATGATGGCGGTGATCGTCTGCGGGGTCAGCCTCTGCGCCATGTCCGCATGCGCCCGTCCGGCTGGACTCGCGGCCTTGATGGCGGTGATCGGTGCCTGCACCTCCATCACGCAACTGACCGGTCAGACCCTGCGCGCCCTTGCGGTGCCGGAGGACTTTCGCGCCCGCATGACCGCCGCGCAGCTCACCATCACGGCCCTGGCCGGGACGACCGCACCCATGGTCGCGGGCGCGATGCTGCAGCGCTGGCCGGTGGACGCCGTCTACGCCGTGCAAGGCATGGGCTTTCTCGGTGCCGGGATGCTGCTGCTGGCCATTCCCGGTTTGAAGACGCTGCTGGGGCTGTCTGCTTCAGAGGCGGTGGGGTGGTATGAACGCCGCTATCCGCAGGCATTCCACCGGGACGCTTCACCAAATCGTCATCGCTGCCCATAATCATCCGCCTCTCCACCTCATTAGCAAGGCAGGCCATGACCGGTCGCTCCCCGAAGGACTCCCCCGACGCGACTTCCCCGGAGGACTCCACCCCGGCCCAGCGGCGGCCCGCCGAGGATCCGCAGGACCTGATTGCCCGCATCCGGCGGGACCTGCTCGATGGGTATGACGAGGAGCTGGAGCTGGAGATCGAAGACCGGGCGGTGGACGAAGCCCTGCTGTCGCTGGATGACCATGGCGCCGAGCAAAGCGATCGCCTCTCCTACTTCAAACACCTCTTCCGCCTGCAGCGGGAGCTGGTCAAGCTGCAGGACTGGGTGCAGCACACCGGTGAGAAGGTCGTCATCCTGTTCGAAGGCCGTGATGCCGCGGGCAAGGGCGGCGCCATCAAACGCATCACCCAGCGCCTGAATCCGCGGGTCTGCCGCGTCGTCGCGCTGCCTGCGCCCAACGACCGTGAGCGCACCCAGTGGTACTTTCAGCGCTATGTGCCGCACCTGCCCGCCGCCGGAGAAATCGTTCTCTTCGACCGCAGCTGGTACAACCGCGCGGGCGTGGAACGCGTCATGGGCTTCTGCACGGAAGACGATGTGGAAGAGTTCTTCCGCTCGGTGCCCGAGTTCGAGCGCATGCTGGTGCGGTCGGGCATCCGGCTGATCAAGTATTGGTTCTCCATCAGCGATGAGGAACAGCATCTGCGCTTCCTCGGCCGCATCCACGACCCGCTGAAGCAATGGAAGCTGTCACCGATGGATCTGGAGTCCCGGCGCCGCTGGGAGGACTACACCCGCGCCAAGGAGCTGATGCTCGAGCGCACCCACATCCCCGAAGCCCCGTGGTGGGTCGTGGCCGCGGACGACAAGAAGCGCGCCCGCCTCAACTGCATCCAGCATCTGCTGGATCACTTCGACTATCAGGAAGTGCAGCGCCAGGAAGTGCGGCTGCCGGAGCGGGAGCGGCATGCGGACTACTCCCGCCAGCCGGTCCCGCCCGAGATGTTTGTGCCGGAGCGCTTCTAAGCGGCGCTCAAGCCCGCGCTTCCAGCGCCATCTGACGCTCCAGCACCGCGCTGAGCAGACGCGCAGCACCGGCGCCATGGTCCAGGCCGGTGCGGCTCAGGGCGGCCTTCAGTTCATCCAGCAGGGATTGCGAGGCGCAGTGCTGGATCATGGTGATGGCGCCGTCGAAGTCGCCGTTCTCCACATGGGCGATGACTTGGGTGCTCCAGTTCTTGTCCATATCGATTCGCTTTCTTTGGAAGGGCCTGACCGCAGGCTGCGGTGAAGGCCACAGGATCTTAGGCGGGTGGCAGGGCAATGGGCGTGCCTCTGGGCGAACTTCCTCTTGTCCTACAAGACAACGCCGCATCGGCTGGCATCCCCTGAGGCGCCGGGCAGATACCGTGGATGGCAATTCGACACCAACGCCATCATGAACGCTCAAGCCCTCGACCACACCCCGTCCCTGACTTCGCCGTCTGCCGCCAACGAGGCCGCTTCCGCCGATGCCGGAATCGCGGGTCAGGTGCTGATGTCGCTGTGTTTCCGTGCCGAAGACGTGCAGGCGATGAGCCTGGCCCGTCGCTGGACCGACGCCGCGATGGACGAGCTGAACGACCTGGCACGACTGACCGATCCGCTGGACGATGAAGCGGCAGAAGCGTCGCTGCGTCAGTCCATTGCAGAGAATCCCTGCGAAGTCCGGGCCTTCGCTGACCTGACCGAACTCCTGAGCCGCCAGGGCCGCCACGACGACGCGCTGGAAGTGGTTGATCAAGCGCTGGGCTGGTGCAGTGATGTCGCCCTGCTGCAATTGCAGGCCGGCCGCGTGCTGTCCGCTGCAGGCCGCAGCACCCAGGCGCTCCATGCTTATCAACGCGCCCTGGCACTGGATGCAACCCTGGCGGACGCCCATTACGAACTGGGCCTGCTGTATGAGGACCTGGGAGAGCCGCGCTTGTCGGCCCGCCATTTCCGGGCCTACAGCCGTGTCATGGCGCAGCCGACGCAACAGACGCAGCCGGTGCTCGTCAACTGAGTTTGACGGGAGCCTTCGAGCGAGACACACGAAGCGGGCCTCGGCCCGCTTTTTGTTGTGGCCTCTGTCAATCGCCGCTTCGGTCCACCGGACGCATGGGCCGGATTTTGCGCGGCTCGGTGGCGCCGGAGGCCAGCATGCCCGCCACCCGCTCATTCGCTTCAGCGATCAACGGCTCGATCAGCGCTGCCTCCGGCAGATTGGCCCAATAGCGCCTCGGCATTTCCTTCTCCATCATCGACACCTTCAGACGCGCTGGATTGAAGATGCTGCGGTAATAGGTCAGCCACAGCTCCGCGCCCGCATCCATCGGCGGCACGTCTTCCCGACGTCCACCCGCGCCGGTGGTCAATCTCTGCCCGTCCCAGGACAAGGTGCAGCGTGGCGTCAGAATGGCCCAGCGCATATTGGCGAAGCGGCGGGCAAAGAATGGCGCTGCGGCCTCTTCGATGAAATGGTCCGGTTCGAACCAGGCCAGGTATTGCTCGCCCTGCTCATCTTCCACCGGAAAGAAGCGCACGAAGGCATGCATCTTGTGGATGGCCCGGCGTACTTCGCGGGCCATCTGCTCGGCGCGCCGGCGCTCCGGATCCAGCGTGTCCATCCACATCGACGGCGAGTCCTTCAGGCGGAACAGCAGCCGATACATCAGTGCGAAACGCTGCGGATCGCTGTGCAGCAAGGTCGCATCACACAGGCGCACGAAACCCGCGGGGACGGTGAAGCGGGGGGAGGACGGCGCTTCGGCAGGCGCATCGGCCCGTGCATGGGACGGCACATCGGATGGCGCAGCGCTGAAGAGGTCTTCCGGTTCTTCGTGCGTGCTCCACACCACATCGTCGGGATGCACGCCAGCGGCGGCCAAGGTGCGGGCTTGCTGGCGGAAGCCGGTCAGATCCGCCGGTCCGCTCAACACAACGCGTCTCATGCGAACAGTCCCAATTGAACCGGAGTCGTCGGCGCGGGGGGACGAAGTGCGATGGGCTCGGACTTTGGCGGCGGGCTTTCCACTTCATCCTCCGGCGATTGGTCGACCGTCAGCACTTCACCGTCGGCGCCAAAGAGCGTGCCGGAGCCCGGCG
Organism: uncultured Roseateles sp.; assembly: GCA_966211495.1. GTDB lineage: Bacteria > Pseudomonadota > Gammaproteobacteria > Burkholderiales > Burkholderiaceae_C > Roseateles. The sequence continues at coordinate 50,537 of CBIHOT010000010.1, forward strand.
CAGGGTTCTTCACCAGCGCACTTACGCCGCTGCTGGCACCCGCGTCCTTCGGCGCCATCCATTGCCGCAGCAGGTGTTCGCCCACCTCGCGCCGCGGCCGATGCCCGTCCACTTCGACAAACGGCAGCACCTTGCGAACGACCACCTTCATCTGCTGCAGGTCTTCCGCCCGGATGCGCCGCAAGCGCCGCGCCTGCAGCAGCTTGCCGACCGACTCCACCCCCAATCCCGGCACCCGCAGCAGCAGTTCTTTCGGCGCGGTATTCAGATCCACCGGAAACCGCTCGGGATGCGCCAGCGCCCAGGCCAGCTTCGGGTCCACATCCAGGCGCAGCAGGCCGGAGCCGTCGTCCACGATCTCTTCGTGGCCGAAGCCGTAAAAGCGCATCAGCCAATCGGCCTGATAGAGCCGATGCTCGCGAACCAATGGCGGCGATTGCAGCGGCAGCGCGCGGGACGCATCCGGAATGGGACTGAAGGCCGAGTAGTAGACCCGGCGCATGCGGAATGAGTTGTAGAGCAGCGAGCTGCTGCGAAGAATGCTGCGGTCATCACTGCCGTCCGCGCCGACGATCATCTGGGTGCTCTGCCCGGCAGGCGCAAAGCGCGGCGGTTTGGCCGGACGGGCGGCGGCGCCGGGAATCATGCGGATCGGCTTGGCGGCGGCGGACTTGCGCGCCTCCTTCGCATCGTCGATGTGCAGCTTCAGCCGCCCCATGGAGCGCCGGATGGCCACACCATCCTTCTCCGGGGCCAGGGCTTGCAGGCCCTGTTCGGTTGGCAGTTCGACGTTGATGCTCAAGCGGTCCGCATAACGGCCCGCGCGCTTCAAAAGCTCTTCACTGGCATCCGGGATCGTCTTGAGATGGATGTAGCCTCGGAAGTCATGCTCCTCGCGCAGCACCCGCGCCACTTCCACCACCTGCTCCATCGTGTAGTCCGGGCTCTTGACGATGCCACTGCTGAGGAACAGCCCTTCGATGTAGTTGCGGCGGTAGAAGTCCAGTGTCAGCGCTACCACCTCATCGACCCGAAAGCGGGCCCGCGGCACATTGCTCGAGGCGCGGTTCACGCAATAGAGGCAGTCGTACTGACAGTGATTGGTCAGCAGAATCTTGAGCAGCGAAATGCAGCGGCCATCGGGCGCGTAGCTGTGGCAGATGCCCATGCCCTCGGTCGAGCCGATGCCTTTGCCCTTGGAAGAATCGCGTTTATCCGTCCCACTGGAAGCGCAGGAGGCGTCGTATTTGGCGGCGTCGGCCAGGATGGCCAGCTTGCGGTTGATGTCCATGATGATGCTGCAAAACTGCTGGATGAATATACAGTTTTTGCAGACTCATTTGTGGCAGCAGGCAGCCGCGTGGGGGTATTCATCCGCAGGTCGCCAAGCCGATGCAGCATCGACGCTTTCAGGCGTGGCGGTTGCCTATCAAGGTCATCCTCTTCACGCCCTACGTTCCGGTGCCGTCATGACCTCCACGCTGGCTCGAAATTACCAGTGCAGTTGCAGCAAACCTGTGTTCTTCCGCAACTCCTCCTGCCTCGCCTGCGGCGCCGCCCTGGGCTATGCCGCGGACGAGGGTGCGCTGCATGCTTTGCGTCCTGCGGCATTGCCGGATCGTTTTCATGTGGAGGGAAGGCCGGAGATCACCTATCGCCGCTGCCAGAACTTCTCCAGTGCCATTGGCTGCAACTGGCTCGTCCAAGACGATGGCAGCACCACCGCACCGCTGTGCCTGAGCTGCCGACTCAGCCGCATGATTCCGGACCTCTCGGTCGCGGGCAATGGTGAGCTGTGGCGGCGGGTCGAGGCGGCCAAGCGTCGGTTGGTGTCCCAACTGCTGGGGCTGGGCTTGCCCGTCGTGCCTAAGGCGGACGATCCGCAGCGCGGCCTGGCGTTCGATTTCCTGCATTCGCAGCCGGGCGAGCCGGTGCTGACCGGTCACGCCAGCGGCGTCATCACAATCAACATCGAAGAGGCGGACGATGCGTTCCGGGAGCGAGCGCGGGCGCAGTTCGGCGAGCCGTATCGGACATTGCTCGGCCACTTGCGTCATGAAGTGGGCCACTACTACTGGGACCGGCTGGTGGCGGACACCGAGTGGCTGGCACCCTGCCGCGCACTGTTCGGCGACGACCGCGAGGACTATGCAGCCGCTTTGAAGCGCCATTACGAACAAGGCCCGGTGGCGGGCTGGCAGCAACGCTTCATCTCAGCCTATGCGGGTGTGCATCCATGGGAGGACTGGGCGGAGACCTGGGCGCACTATCTGCACCTGCGGGACACGCTCGACACGGCCCAGAGCTTTGGCATGGTGGCCGATCCGCAGACGCTGGAAGGTCATGAACGCAGCGGTCCTGTGGATTCGCCGTTCCAGCTGAAGGATCTGTGGCAGGCGGACCATCCCACCGGCCCGGAGTTTCTGGCGCTGCTGCGGGACTGGGTGTCGGTGACCTGCGTGATGAATGAAATGTCCCGCGCGATGGGGCAACCGGACTTCTATCCCTTCGTACTGCCCGCGGCTGCGGTGGCCAAGCTGCATTTCATCCACTGCCTGATCGATGCGTATGCGCGTGACGGGGATGCGAATCAGGAGACGCCGGTGGTGGTGCAGGGGGTGGTGGCAGGCGCAGAGGTGTCCGCATGATCCGCATGCAATTGCACTTCGAGCTGGACTACCTGGTGAATGACGCCAATGCCAGTCTGCTGTTCAACGTGCAGCCGGCCTGTACGGCGCTGCAGCGGGTGGAACACGAGCGGATGGAGATGACGCCGGGTGCGACGTGGCATGAGCGCGGGGTGCCAGGCACGCCCAACCGCTTGATCAGCGTGAAGTCGCCGGCGGGCCGCTTTCATCTGACCTATCAGGCGGCGGTGACCGCTCAGCCCTTGGTGGAACCGACGTCCCCCCTGGTGGAAGCGGATGTGGCCAGCCTGCCGCACGACGTGCTGGGGTATCTGATGCCCAGCCGCTATTGCGAGTCGGACCGGCTGATCAATTTTGCGGAGGCCACTTTCGGCGAGATTCCTTCCGGCTATGCGCGGGTGCTGGCAGTGCGTGACTGGGTGCGCAAGAAGCTGCGCTATGCCAGCAGTGCATCGACCACCCGCACGTCGGCGGTGGAGACGCTGACGGATCGGGTGGGCGTCTGCCGGGACTATGCGCACGTGATGATTGCGCTGTGCCGGGCGCTGAGCATCCCGGCGCGGTATGTGACGGGCACGGACTTTGGAGCGGACGCCGGCAAGCCGATGGACTTCCATGCTTATGTGGAGGTGTGGCTGGGCCAGCGCTGGTATGTGTTCGATCCTTCGGGACTTGGTATTCCGATGGGATATCTGCGCATCGGCACCGGCCGCGATGCGGCGGACGTGCCCTACGCGATGCTTTTCGGGGATGTCACGTCCGACTACGCCCCGCTGGTGAGGGTCACCGCGGAGCAGGGGCCGGGATTGGAGATGCCCAGGCATGTGGAGGAGGCGTTGTCGACGGTGTGATGCCACGCACGCCAGACTTGACGCACTACAACTGCAACCCCTCTCTTCGGTCTGCGATCCACGGCTTCGTCCCCGGACAATTCGTGGATGCCCCGCAAGCCGACTCTCCTGGTTGTAGACACCAACTGCTTCATTCGGCTTCTCTTCTCGGCCGTCAGACCGATTCTCGGGTCCGTCATCGGGGGATATCGGCTGGTGACGCTGTCTGATCTCGCGCAGGAGTGCGCCAGCGGCAGCGCGGTCGCTTCCAGACATCCCTGGCTCCTTGATCGGGCGGTTCAACTGGAGCTCGCTCAAAACTGTCTTCGCCTGCGAGAGCCGAAGGCCACGGTGGCGCGAGAGTGGGCTTCGCACGAACGAAGGTAGTGAGCAACTGGCTGCTGGATGGCGAACATTTGCCAGCCGCTTGGCGGGAAGAGTATCTACAGCTGTTCGGCGAGCCGCCTCCGGCCTCGCCATATCAGTCGGAGCCATGCCGCCACAGCACCTCACTCAGCTCCACCGCATCACCCAGCTGAAGATTGAGGGCTCCCGCGACGAAGGCCGCGGAGCGTCCTCCGTTCTCTCGCTGCCATTGAGCCAATGCGTCAAAACCCTTCATGCCGAAGGCAGCACCGCCCGCAGTCACGAGCGCACTCATCGAGGGCCGGCCTGCGCCCAGCCACTCTTCGCTGACCGTACGCTCCTGCGCTCCCCGTCGGCGACTGGACCTGCCGCCTTCCGGCCGGGCCTCACTGCCCAGTAGCTCTGAGGCGAAGCGGTCCGCAAACGCTTCGCCTTGCTCCCCCTGCAAAGCAGGCAAGCTCAGACAGTGGGCCAGCTCATGGGCAAGCCAGTACGGCAGATCCCGCCCGGCGCATCCGACATTCAGAAGCACCCACGCCGTCTGGCTGTCAGGTAGATAGATGCTCATGGCATGCTCATGACCTGCACGCCCACCCGCCCAAAAAACGGGAATCAGCGTCGCCCCGATAAAACGGTGCATCTGGATGAGATGCTCGACGGTGACGTCTTCCGCTTCCGCGATTGACAACCATCGACGCGCAGCTTGTGCCGCCTCACGGATGCTGTCGGCTTCGAGAGACGGGGAAGCCAGACGGCGAGTCGTCAGCCGGTCGTCCAGGAACGGCACCAGCTGCCGCAAATGCCGCCCCGCTTCCTGACCGGCCTCCTGCTCCTGCGGATTTGGTAGCTGCCCGTGCCGCATGCGAAAGGCCACCACAGGCTCGGGCGGCGCGCTTTCGTCCCGCATCAGCAATACATCCACAGGGAGTTGCAGCGCCCGGGACAGCGCGGCGAGTTTGGCCGGCCGGGGCAGCGATTCGCCACTGAGCCAGTTGGACACCGCCTCCTTGCTCACCGAACACAACTGCGCCAACTGGACGCCGGACAAACCGAGACGCGACATCGAAGCCTTGATGAGTTTCAGATCGAGCATGGTCTGTCCAGTCTAGCCGCCGCCGTCAAGTTGGGTCAAGTTGAGCGGGTTGGCGGGCGGCGTCTTCCGGGTGCATTTCACTCGGGCGCTTCCATTCCGGCGTTTCCATTCGGCTCGATACTTGCTACCTCGATACCCATCGAGTCGCGGGAGATCAAACAGTGCTGAGTGCGGGCGAAGTACGGGGTTGGGGCCAGTGGGCCTATCAGCTGTGGCAGCGGGAGGCCGTCTCCGGCAGTCTGCGCGCTTTGCTCGCGCTGGCCTGCGTCATGGCGGGATGCTGGTGGACCGGACGGATGTCCGCCGCCCTGCCCCTGCTGCTCGGTGTCATCGCCAGCGCGCTCGCGGAGACCGACGACAGCTGGCGTGGCCGGCTCAAGGTGCAGGTCATCACCCTGCTCTGCTTCTCGGCGATGGCTGTTGCGGTGCAAGCCAGCCTCGGCCATCCGCTGCTGCTCGGCATTCTGCTCGCCGTGGCCGCAGTGGGCCTCACCCTGCTGGGCGCTCTGGGTGAGCGGTATCGCACCATGGCGTTCGCCACGCTGGTGATGGCCATCTATGCCTCGCTTTCGTCGAAGCCGCATGCCGTCGAAGCGATTGTCCTGCTGCTGCTGGGTGCCGCCTGGTATGGCGCGATCTCGGTGCTGTGGGCCGCTCTGCTGCCCACACCGCCGGTCCGTCAGCATCTGGCGGCCGTGTATGAGAGCCTGGGCGAATATCTGCGATTGAAATCCGGGCTGCTGGAGCCCGTCCGGGGCGCCGACCTCGAGGGCCGCCGCGTTGCATTGGCCTTGCAGAACGGCCGTGTCGTGGACGCCCTGAGCCGCTGCAAGGAGGCCCTCTTCAGCCGCAGTGGCGGGGGCACGCCCGCGCCATGGCTGCGCGAAGCGATGCAGGCTTATCTCGTCGCGCAGGATGTGCACGAGCGAACCAGCTCTTCCCACGAGCATTACGAGGTGCTCTCCCAACAGTTCTTCCACAGTGACGTGCTGTACCGATGCCAGCGGCTGCTGGCGCTGCTGGGTCGGGACTGCCGCAGCCTCGCTCGCCACATCCGTCGCCAACCGCCTTGGAAGCGACACGGCACCACCGCGCACGCCATCGAGGATCTGCATGAAGCGCTTCGGCATGTCGAGCAGACGCCCGGCCCTTCAAGCGACACCCGCGCCCGGGGGCTGGCGGCCCTGCGCGGACTCGCCGCCAACCTGAGCGCGCTGGACCGCGCACTGTCCTCCGCCCTGCAACCGCCGGAACAATCCGCTGACACCAGCCTGCTGGACCGCGACCCGCGCAGCCTGTCCGAAGCCTGGCAACGCCTGCGGGCGCAGCTGAACTGGCGTGCGCCGCTGCTGCGCCATGCAGTGCGTTTGGCCGTAGCGCTGGTGGCGGGTTATGCGGTGATGCTGAGCACCGGCGACAGCCACGGCTTCTGGATCCTGCTGACCATCGTGTTTGTCTGCCAGCCGCAATATGGCGCCACGCTGACGCGACTGGCGCAGCGGATCCTCGGCACTGTGCTGGGGCTGGTGGTGGGATGGGCCTTGCTGCGCCTGTTTCCCGACCTGCTGCTGCAAGCAGGATTCACGGTCGCAGCCGGTGTGGTGTTCTTCGCCACCCGCCACACCCGATACACGCTGGCCACTGCAGCCATCACCTCGCTGGTGCTGCTCTCATTCAACCAGGCTGGCGACGGCTTCGGTCTGATCCTGCCGCGATTGCTCGACACGGTGGCCGGCAGCGTCATTGCGGGGCTGGCCGTCTGGCTGATCCTGCCGAGCTGGCAAGCCCATCAGCTGCATCGCCTCGCCGGGCAGGCGGCCCGTGCGCAGGCCCAGTACCTGCGCGAGATCATGGCGCAATACCAGAGCGGCAAGCGGGACCATCTGGCCTACCGGCTGGCGCGCCGCAATGCCCACCTGGCCGATGGCGCTCTGGCGCGCGCCCTGGCGGCGATGCGCCTGGAGCCGGCGCGGGCACGGCTGCTGGCGCCTCAGGGCATGCGTTTTCTGGTGCTGTCCCACACGCTGCTGAACTACCTGTCTGCGCTGGGCGCCCACCGCAATCAACGGCTGGCGCTCGCGGACGACGCGCCGGCGTCGCGAGCCGCCCAGACGCTGCTGAGCACACTTGAAGGCATCGCCGATGCGCTCGAGGCGCAACCACCGCGCATGGCAGATGACCTGAACCTGCCGCAGACGCTTGCGATCGCGCTGATGACGCCGGTCTCCAGCGAAGGCCCCGACGCCGAGACCCGCCGCATCGTGCAGGCGCAACTGGCACTGAGCCTGCGGGTGCTGCCGGAGCTGCATGCGCAGGCGGTGGCGCTGGTGGACCCGCCCGAAGAGGCCTCCGATGGCACGGGAGCGGAACTGCGGCTCAGCCGGTTCCGTTGACGATCAATGCCTTCGCTCAAAACAGTCAGCGGTGCGCCTTTCCACCGCCAATGGCCCTTTTGATCGAAGGGCACACGCATTTCTTGCTTCACGTGTTAGAGTCGGCTCATAGATTCGCCCAAGACCTTTCCTCTGAGGTCTTTTTCTGCGGCCCCGCTGGTCTTCCCAAGACCCTTCTTGCGAGCGGCTCGCTTCAGCATCACCCCCCGCTGTCAGATCTTGCGTGTGTCTTACCCTTCGTGCGTTGCACGGCGGGAACTTTCGCTCACCCAGCACCCACTGCGGCGCATTCGAACGCAGTCTGCCGACAGTCACAAGCTGCGCACTCTTCGGCATCCGCGTGCTGGGCCCATGGCCGCGCCGCGGCCCTTCCCTTTTCATCAGAAGAAGAATATGCAAAACAAAACCATTGCCGTGGGACGCTATACCGTCTCGCCCATGAGCCATCCCGATACTGAAGGCCACTTCGTGGCGTCGGTCTCGATCCGGTCGGGGTCTGGTGCTACCTGCACCGACCGCGTCTGGCGTTTTACCCACCGTTTCCCGTCCTCCGCCCTGGCGCTGCGTTACGCAACCACCGAAGGCGCCAACTGGGCGCGACGTCATTGAGACATGACGGACGTCGCTGAGACACGCTGACGTTTCTCCAGTTGCGCCTGGGCCACCGCCCGGCGACGACGCCACCACAGCCACAAGCCTGTGCCCAGCAACAGCGACGGCACCAGGCCAAACAGGCTCCACACCACCCGCACGGCCCAGCCGAACGCTTCGGCGCTGTGCAGCGGGAACAACCAGTTCAGCAGCACATTGCCGGCCGGCGCATTCAGCGGGTCGTAGCGCTGCAGCAGCTGGCCCTGCTGACTCAGTCGCACGCGGGTGTTGCCGGTGTCGGCTCGTGGCTCTCCCGATTGCAGCAGACGAATCTCCACTGGGCCGTTGCCCACCGGCATCGTCACGCGGCTCCATCTCGCCGAAGGAAACTGCTGCTGCGCCAGAGCGACCCAATCGTCCGGCGCCAGTGCGCTATTCACCGCATCGGCCGGGCCCGGCGGGGATGTGGCCGGCTTGACCTTCTGCATTCGCGCATCCGCCTGGACGGGTAGCACTGCGGCCACCCAGGCGCGAGCGGTGGTTCCAAACACGAGGGCGGCGCCCGTCACGCTCAACAGCAGCAGCAAGGGCAACAACCACAGGCCCACGGTGCGGTGCACGTCATACCAGCGGCGGGCAGGCGCGGCGTCCCAGCGGATCGTCAGGATCCGCCGCCAGGACGACGCCTTGAGCGCCTGCCGTGGCCAGGCCAGCACCAGGCCGGTCAGGCCCAGACCGAACAGCACCAGACCGCCGGTGCCGGCGGCGATGGCGCCGTTCTCTCCGCTCCAGAAATATCGATGGAGCTCATAGACCGTGGGCACGACATGCGCGGCGTCCCATCGCACGACGCCGCGGTCCCGATAGCCGAGATAGCGTCCGCAGACCGGGTCGATGAAGTGTTCGCGTCGCACGCCTTGCGCATCGCGGCGCTCCCACACCTGATATGCCGCACCCGGCTCATGAGGGGCCACCACAATGCCGGCCTGACGACCGGGCGCATCCGCCTTCAGCACCGCGAGCACCTGGGCCACGATCCGCGGGGCCGTATCGGAAGATGCGGTGGCCGATGCGCTCGCCACCTTGCACCGCTCCAAGGGCTTGAACCAGCCGGGGTTGAGCGCCGCATCCAGCTCCGCCTGCCACACCAGCAGGCTGCCGCTCAGGCCCAGCACCACCAGCACCAGACCGGCGATCAACGACACCCAGCGGTGCAGCCAGCTCAATCCCTTGCGAACCACCTCGTCTCCTTAGAAGCTGCGACGCCAGCTCAGGGTCAACGCACGCCCGCGACCGGCGTAGTAGTCGTCGTTGGTGCCTGAATAGTTGGCCTGCGAGTAGTAGGTCAGATAGCGACGATTGAACAGGTTCTCCACACCGGCGCCGAGCTGGCCCCAGGGCGAGTCCCAGCTCACCGAGGCATCGGCCACCGTGTAGCCCTTGAACCGCTCCTCCAGCGAGGTCTTGCCGGAGAACTTGCCCACGTTGGCGTCCCGGGAGAAGTACACCGACTGCGTCCAGTGCGCCTGCCACCCCGGGGCCAGACGCCAGGCGGCACCCAGCACGAATTTGTCCGGCCCCTGCGACCGGGCACCGAGGTCCAGGTCCATGTCGCCACCGGCGGTGCTGGCCGTGCGGCCCCGCGTCAGCGCATACGTGCCGGTGAGCTGCCAATCGCGGGTGGGCCGCCATTCGCCGCTGATCTCAAAACCGCGCACGGTGATGGGAACCCGCTGCAAGGAACCGATGCCGTTGCTGACCACCAATTGGCTGCCCAGGTCCGAATGCGAACGGTAGACCGATGCCGACACGCTGCCTTGGGCACCGCGCCACGCCACACCGGCCTCCACGTTGTCCGTCAGGATCGGCTGCAGGTCGACCAGGCTGGTGACCGACCGGCCCGCCGTATTGACGGCACGCAGGATCAGACCCACATCGGGCGATCCGAAGCCCTCGTTGTAGGAGACGAAGCTGGACCAGCCACTCTGGCCGAAGCGCCAGACAGCGCCCAGGTTCTTCACCAGCTTGCTGGCGCTGCGCTCACCGCCTTCCACAGCGCGATGACCGTAATAGGCCAGCGTGCTGTAGCTATCCACCCGCAAGCGGCTGTGCTCGTCACGCAGACCGCCTCGAACGGTCAGCGGGCCCCACTCATATTCAAGCTGACCGAAAGGCGCGAGGCTCCGATAAGCCATCGGCGGCACCCAGACACGACCGGTCTGGGTCAGCCGCTGCTGGGATTCATCGTCGAGATAGTCGGTGCCCAGCGTCAACTCCAGTCCGGGCGTCCACAGGTCCGGGCGCACCCAACTGGCGCGCACGCCCCACTTGTCGGCTTTGATCTCGCTCTGGTCCACCAGCGTGCCGATGGGCGCGATGCTGGCGTCCTGGAAGGTGGTGATCACGCCGCCGCTGTAGCGGGCGCTGAAGTTCTGTTTGAAGAGCTGGACCGATGCGGCCCCTTGCGCCAGATCGGCATGGGTCCACTCCAGGCTCGCGGAGCGGACCTCATTGCGCGGCGCTTCATAGGGCAGCGTGCCGCGGGCCGATGTGGTGGGCTGGCCGGTGGCGCGGTTGCCGGGGACATCGACGCGATCATCGAAGCCATCGGCGTGAAATCGATTGACCATCAGCTGAAGGCGCTGGGGGCCAAAGTCCTTGCCGATCTTCAGGAAACCGTCGGCGGATTGATGCAGCGACTCGGTGGCGAGCGCACGGCCCGCACCGTCCACACCGATGTCCTGGGTCCGCGCGCCCACATAGGCCACCACATCGAAGTCACTCTTGTGCTCGACCATGTAGCCGGCCTTCCAGCTGGCGGTGTCGCCGTGGAACTGGGTGCCGTACTTCAGCTCGACCGTCTGGCGCGTCCCTGGCTCGGTTGGGCGGCGGGTGATGGTGTTGATGATGCCGCCGGTGGCGCCCATGCCTTGAGCGGCGGAAGCGCCGGACACGACCTCGATGCGGGAGACGACCATCGGATCGGCGAAATAGCCTTCCCGGCCGCCCAGCCGCAGCGGATTGGTCTGCGGGATGCCGTCGAGCAGCAGCAGCGCATTGCGACCGCGCAGGCCTTCACCGAAGTTGCTGAGCTTCTGACGGGACGGCGCGTAGCCGGGGATCTGCAGCGTCAGCAAGGCGCTGGGATCTTCGCTGACCAGACCTTGGGCTTCGATCTCCTGGCGGCTGATGACGCTCACGGCGCCGGGGATTTTTTCCAGGGCCTTGGCACCGCGGGTGGCGGTGACGAAGACCTGGCCGAGGGACTGGGCCGCAGGGGCGGACGCGTCCTGGGTCGGGCGCTCGCTGGACGGGCCAGCGGGGGTTGCGTCCGAGGCGGAGGAGGTGGACGCGGGGGCGGCTAACTGGGCGTGGGCGGAGGGCAGGCCAAAAAGGCAAACGCTGGCCCAGGCCAGCGCATGGAAACGCAACTGCATGCAGGGACTCTCGATGAGCGGATTCGTAGGGGTGGACAGGGCCACCGGCTAGTCCGCCACAACGGTTGGCTGAGCCCCTTGGGGGTGGATTCTAGCGGTTGTTGAGAATTGCTCTTATTTGCACGGCGACCCTCGGGAGATGGCTGCCTATAAACACTAGGACTAATCATTGCGTTCACAACGTTTTTTCGCCAAAAATCGCTGCTATAACAACGAATTCCCCTATCAACGTGAAATCGCTCCGCTCCTCTTTGAGAGCCAAAGCTCGACCCGTGCCGGTCGTGGTGGCCGGATCGTTGCAGAGCTTGGCAAGCCGCGTCACGATCGCAAGAAAACTGCGCGGCTGGACGCAAGAAGAGCTCGCGCATCTGGCTGATGTGTCGGTCTCAACGATCCGGTCGATCGAAGATGGCGCCGAAGGCGTTGGTATTGCCAACCTGCTCAAAGTCATTGATGCCTTTGGACTGCTGAGCCAAGTTGAACAATTACTTGATCCTCGGAATGATCCCGAAACGCTCGCATTCGCCGAACGCAAGCTGGGGTTGCCATGACCATCGTGACAACGCCCCTCTGGGGATCGCTTCCCGACCGCGAAGAGCTGGTCCTCACGGGCGAACTCTGGCCGATGCAGTTGCCCGCATGGGGCTGGACCCGGAGCGCTCCATTTAATGGATGAAGTCCACTGCTGCCACGGTGGCTGAACAGTGGGAAAGAATGCTGCGCGAGGCTGCCGCCCCTGTCGTCGAGGACGCGGCTCGGATGGCCAGATTGATCGAGGACGTACGACCCGCTTTCGCCTATGCGGAGTGGCTGGCCTAAACCGACTCACTGCCGTCGCATTCCCACCTTCTTCCCGCTCTGTCTGAGCGACATCCCGCTGGGAAACCGTCTACAGAATGCTCCAGGCACTGGGCTTGGCTTGCAACTGATCGCAATGCCGACCAGCGCTGCCCAGCCATGATGAACTGCAGCATCAGCCGAACAGACGCCCCCCATCACCCCGCCGATTCCAGACAGCCCGCAATCGTTGCAAGCGCAGCCTCTTTGCCTGTCAGGAACTGCTCATAGGTCGCATACAGCCGCTGTCGCTTGTCCCCATTCAGCAGGTACGCAGAGGCCACCAATCGCTGAGACGGATTGAACAGCGTATAGAACGCCAGCGGACCATTGCCTTTCAGGTCAGGCTGAGTCAGCCCGAGCATCTCCACCTGTCCGAGGCTGGACACTGTCAGCGGGGCCGACGGAACACTCAACTTTCGCATCTGCGCCTCAATGACCTCACGGTCCTTCGGCGCGGCCGATGCCTCCGACTCTTCGACCTTCAGATTGATGCTCAGCACCCCTTTGGAATCGCCGAGCAGCAACCGGAATCCGTCCACCACGGACACTCGCGCTTGCCCGACCGGCGTATCCACGAATCGATCGCTTTGACCTGCGGGCCACCGGTTTTCCTGAATGACCTTGAAGCCGCTTTCCTTGATGCAGGACACCGCCGACTTCAATGGGCCACCGTCATCAGCCCATGCAGGAGACAAAACACTGCCAGCGAGCGAAATACTGGCCATCGCAATGAACACGCGGGGTGTGGTCTTCATGAATGAATCGATAAATGTGGAAAGGGGAGCCTATCAGCATTTGGCGAAGGCCCCCCCTCGTCACTCAAGCGCTCTTTCGCAGCTTCACAACCGGAAAGTCCACCGGCACCTGAAACGCAACGTTCACATAGTTCGTGAACAGATTCAGCGCCACGTGCGCCAGGATTTCGACGATGGCTTCATCGTCGAACCCCACCTCACGCAAGGCGTGGATGTCCTCGTCGCCGACGTCGCCCCGGTCATTCACCAACTTCAGCGCGAAGCGCAATGCAGCCGCTGTCTTCGGGTCATCCGACTGCCCCGCCTGCGCGGCCGACATTTCCTGCGCACTGGCGCCGGCCTTTCGGCCCAGCATCGTGTGGGCCGCCAGGCAGTACTCGCAGCTGTTGCGGTCGGCCACTGCAACGGCGATCTGCTCACCCAGCTTGGCGGGAATGACGCCACCGCCGAGGGCGCCGAAGCTGCCCCACATGCTCTTCAGTGCAGCCGGCGAGTTGGCGACAGCGCGGAACATTGCCGGTGTGGCGCCGAATGCGCCGTGAATCTGGGAGAGAAGTTCCTTGCGCTCGCCTTGAGCTTCAGCGGGAGCGATCAGTGGAATGCGGGACATGTGACTTCCTTTCGAAGGTGGTTGAAACGGGCCTTGTTGCCCTGGAAGTCAGTGTGCGACGAATGCATGTACCATTGGATCCGTTCCGTACGAACAACATATCCATTCGTCCAAATGAATGCCAGCGCGTCCGCCATCGACCGTTTGTCCACCCTCCTGGAAAGCTTTCGGGTACGGGCGCGCCTCTTTCACAACGGCCCCTTGTGCGGCGTCAGCGTCTTTGACGCAAAACCCGGCCGGGGCTTCCTCCACCTGATGCGACGCGGCACGCTCGAGGTGCGTCACAAGGACACCGGGCTGCCCAAGCGGGTGAAGGTGACCGAGCCCTCGCTGGTCTTCTATCCAAAACCCGTGCTGCACGAATTCCGCAATCCGCCTGCAGAGGGGTCCGACTTCACCTGTGCAGAAGTTGAATTCGAAGGCGGCGAGCTTCACCCGCTCGTTCGTGCGCTCCCGTCCTTTGTGCTGCTGCCGATCAGTCGCGTCCAGGGTCTGGAGCTGTCGTTGACACTGCTGTTTGCAGAGACGGAGCAGCTTCGCTGCGGGCAACGTGTATTGGCGGACAGGCTGTTCGAAGTCGTGCTGATCCAATTGCTGCGATGGTTGGTCGACAACCCGACCGATGGCTCCTTTCAGCAAGGACTGCTGTCGGGTCTGTCGGACCCGAAACTCGCACTGGCGCTGGTGGCCATGCACGATGAGCCCGGCAGGGTCTGGGCATTGCAGGACCTGGCGGACGTTGCTGGAATGTCCCGCAGTTCATTCGCCAGCCGTTTCAAGGCGGCGGTAGGACAGGCGCCTGCCGCCTATCTGGCGGACTGGCGGCTCTCTCTGGCTCAGCAACAGTTGAAGCGGGGACGCTCCATCAAGCAATTGGCGGATGAGCTGGGCTATGCGAATCCGTCGGCACTTTCGCGTGTCTTTTCCCAACGGGTGGGGGCATCACCCCGCGAGTGGCTGGCAGCCCATCAGTCCGCGGGTGATGCCATGGGCTCTGCCGACGAATGAGCCCCTCCCGGCACCCGTAGGCAAGCTTCTTGCCGGTTCTCCATCAGACCTCTGCACAACTCTCAGGAGACCGGTATGGACAACAAATCCAACGTGGGTGGCCAGGATAGGACGCGCATCAACATTCATGAAGACTACGAACTGCGCGACTGGAGCAAGAAGTTCGGCGTGACGCCTGACGAATTGAAAACCGCCGTCGCCGCTGTGGGCACGAGCGCAGCGGCCGTCGAGGCGCACCTGAAAGACCAGAAACGTTGACCTCGTGCTGGTCGCCACCTGGAACGTCAACAACGTCCTGAAGCGGCTGGACGCGTTGCTGGCCTGGCTCGACGCACGAAAGCCGGACGTGGTGGCCCTTCAGGAATTGAAGACCACCACGGACGCCTTTCCGATTCAGGCGCTGGAGGCCGCTGGCTACCGCTGTATGGTGCACGGCCAGCGAAGCTGGAATGGCGTGGCCTTGCTCGCGCGTGGACACGAGCCCCTCCCCGTGCTCACTGCCCTGCCGGGGCACTCCAAAGACCGTGAAGCCCGGTACATCGAAGCCGCGATCAACGGCGTTCTGTTCGGATGTCTGTATGCGGTCAACGGCAATCCATGTCCAGGCCCCAAGTTTGATTACAAACTGGCATGGATGGAACGGATGCGTCAACGCGCCGAAACGCTCTGGGCGACCGGACACCCGGTCGTGCTGCTCGGTGACTGGAATGTGGTCCCGACGGATCAGGACATCTACAAACCCGACACCTGGCGAGACAACGCCTTGCTTCAGCCGGAGTCTCGCGCAGCGTTCAATCGCATTCTTGATCAAGGATGGACGGACGCGATTCGTGCGATCCATCCCGCAGACCCGCCGCCCTTCACCTTCTGGGATTACCGACGCCGTCGTTGGGAGCGTGACGCGGGACTGCGCATCGACCACATCTTGTGCAGTTCAGCGCTGCAGGTGAAGGCCGCCGGTGTGGACAGGGATGAGCGGGGACGCGACAACCCATCGGACCATGCGCCGGTATGGGCTCGCTTGAAAGGGTGAAGGCAGGCTACGATGGCCCCGTGAAACGATCCTCACGACGCCCGACACCTTCACATGGACTTCACCAACGTCATTTCGCTTCTCGGTCTGTACTACCCTGAGGCCCCGCTCAAACAGTTTCTGGGCGGTCTGGAACTCTCGACCGTCCCTCGGATTCCGCGCGATTCGGCCAACACCTATCTGCAGCGTCGGGATCTTGGGATTGAACTCATCTTCACCGATGAACGGTACTTGGACAATCCGCAGCGTGAATATCCGGAAGGCGCAGTGGTCCTGGAGCAGGTGCGCGTGTACGGAATTCCTCGCGACGATGCTTCCCCATTCGTCGGCACGCTGCCCCACCAACTCCGCTTCGGCCTGACGCGCCAGGAGATTTCGGCCGTGCTGGGCGAGCCGGTCTGGTACGACGAGGAGCTGGCCAGCGCCGGATGGGATCTGCCCGATCACACGGTGTTCGCCAGCTTTGACAGTGATGGCCATGCGGACGTGATTGCCTTTCAGACGCCCGTGGACAGAGACCTGTAATCCCGGATCCCCGCCATGAACGCCCCACTGAATGCCGAAAGGCTGCTTTCATTCCTCGGCGCCTCCAGCGACCGTCTTGAGACCGAGTCCCTCTGGACACAGCTGAATACGCTCAGTCGTCCGGAACTGTCCGAAGAAGAGGAAGACCGTTATCACGATTGGGTACTCGTGCGACGACGCGGCCTCGAACTGGGATTCGTCGATTCCGAATACGCGGCCGCTTCCGACCGTGCCCAATGGGGTCACGGTGAACTGATCCTGTCTCAACTCTATTTCTACTCCGGGCACTCGGACATCCAAAGATTCGAAGGTGCCATGCCTTTCGGACTTCAATGGGACGACACACGTGCACAGGCCCGGGCGCGTCTGGTGCAGTACGAAAGCACGCGGCATTCACATCTGACGGATACCTGGGATGTGCCGGGCTATCGGCTGACGGTGGTTTACAACGACGACAGCGATTCGCTGCAGCGGATCGTGTGCCGTCGCCAGCCCGCGCCACTGGAGCCCTCCGAGGCGATGCGGCTGCCCGCCTTGCAAGACTTGGTGGCGGCACTCGGCGAGTCGATCACCGCTCCATCGTTCGAGCGCCTCTGGCAGAACGGCTTTTGGTCTGCGGAGCATGTGACAGCCGCTCGCGAGGACGACGAGATCGACCTCAACGCGGCCTGCGGCCTCACGCTGAGCACATCCTCCGACAAAGGCCTTCTGCCTCTGCGCTCGGTGACCTTCCACCGCAACCGCGACCAGGAAGGCTCAGGGTGGCGGGGCGAGTTGCCTGCAGGGCTGGACTTTGAAGACAGCCCCGAGGACCTGTTCCGCAAGCTCGGAGCGACGCCGGTTCAACAATCCGATTCAGCACTGACGGGCCACGGCGTCTGGCACCTGGCCGATGTCACTTTGCATGTGCTCTACAGCAATGTGGACAACCGGCTCATCCGGGTGAAGATGTTGGCGCCGGGCACATGGCGGTCGGTGCGGGACGAGTAAGCAGGCCGTATCGGGTGCTGGTGCTGACCCGATCAAGCCCTCACCCACACTGCCCCACAAACCCACAAGCCGTGCAGAACTCGCACCCATCCCGGTGAATCACCGTCAGGTTGCCGCACTCCGGGCACTTCTTCCCCGCCATGGCCGGTACCCCCGCGGTGGTTGCCACCGTCCGCCCTGCCGCAGCGGGTGCCTGCTGCAGCAGCCCCATGTCCACCAGCGGGAAGCCCTGCTCATCCAGCACACCCAGCATCGCATAGCGATGAATGATCAGGCGCGCCACATACGCCACGGTCGACGGCCACACCTGCTGACGCCGCTCGCCGGAGAGCGTCGGCACTGGCGCCATGAAATGCCCCAGCGGTTCTCCCACATTCAGCAGCTTGCGCAGCTTCATGCCGATCCAGCCCGGATCCAGCACCCGCATATCCAGTGACAGCAAGCGCGCCAGCCCGTCCAGCGCCTTCGGATAGTTGCCCGAGAAGCCCATGGCACAGGGACGGGTCACCGATCCCCCTTCCGGCGTCGGCAGGCTCACTTCCTTGAGCGTGAGGGTGAAGACTTCGCCGGTCGCGGGGTTGTCCACATCCACCGCCCAGGCCAGCGTGCCCATCGTCCCGGTGCGCGGCTCCTCGCGGGAGAACATCGCATCCATCACCGGCGTCGGGCCACCATCCTGCAGCGCCCCCAGTTGCTCACAGCGCCAGCGGATCACCGCCGCGGTCGCCGCCACCACGCCCGGGAACAAGCGCGGCTCGCCCATGGGCGGCATCGGCATTTCAAAGGATCGCTCCTCCGCCACCGTCGCCAATGCATCCAGCTTCAGACGGAGCCAGGCGGTGTCGTTGGTGCGCAGATCCATCGACAGGGTCTTGGCCAGCGCCGGGAGGCCCCGCGGCTGCTCCGCCCCATTCACCCACACCTCGAACGGCAGCGTGCGTCCGAACAGACCGGCCTCCGGACCCTCTGCCGGCAGCTCGCCGACGAAGAGTGCAAAGTCGCCATGCGGATGCCGGATCATCGTGGACCAGGCCGGATTCCCGCCCGGCAGTTCCGGCCGGCTGGGCCAGCGCAGCGAGGCCAGCACCGGCTTGGGCAGGCGGTCCACACGCAACCGCTGATTCGGCCCCACCTCCGGCTTCAGCGGCTCCGGTTGCGCCACCGGCTCCACGCTCAGCACCGAGCCCAGCACCTGATTGGGACGATAGGTGGCGAGCCCTTTGAGTCCGCTCTTCCAGGCCAGTCGATACAGGTCTTGGAAGTCCTGATACGGATAGTCCGCCGGCACATTCACCGTCTTGGAAATTGACGTGTCCACATACGGTGCCACGGCCGCTACCATCGCTTCATGGTCCGCCGCCTTCATCTCCAGCGCGGTCACGAAGGCTTCCGTCAGCGGCGCGTCGGCGCCATGCAGATGACGATAGAGCCGCCACGCATGGTCTTCGACGGCGTATTCCTTGAAGCTGTTGTCCGGCATCCGCTTCTTGCGGGTGTAGCTCCAGGAGAACGGCGGCTCAATGCCATTGCTGGCGTTGTCGGCAAACGCCAGGCTGATGGTGCCGGTGGGCGCAATCGACAGCAGATGCGAATTGCGCAGCCCCTGCGCCCGGATCTTGTCCTTCAGCCACGGCGGCAGACGGGACGCAAAGTTCCCGCCAGACAGATAGAGATCGGCGTTGAACAGCGGAAACGCGCCGCGCTCCAGCGCCAGGTCCGCGCTGGCTTCATAGGCCGCATCCCGCATCACCTCGCTGATGCGCCGGGCCATCTGGCGCGCCGCTTCGGTGTCGTAGCGCAAGCCCAGCATGATCAGCGCATCGCCCAGCCCGGTGAAGCCCAGCCCCACCCGGCGCTTGTTGGCCGCCTCCTGCGCCTGCTTGGGCAGCGGCCAGGGTGTGACATCCAGCACGTTATCCAGCATGCGAGTGGCCACTCTGCATACGTCCGCAAAGCCGTCTTCATCAAACCGGGCCTGGGCGCCGAAGGCATCCACCACAAACAGCGTCAGGTTGATCGAGCCGAGGCAGCAGCAGCCATACGGCGGCAGCGGCTGCTCGGCGCAAGGGTTGGTGGCGCTGATGGTCTCGCAGTAGTGCAGGTTGTTGTCCGCATTGATGCGGTCCAGGAACAGCACGCCCGGCTCGGCATGGTCATAGGTGGAGCGCATCACCTGGTCCCACAATTTGCGAGCTCTTACGCGTCGATACACCCACTGCCCATCGGCCCGCTGGACGGCCCCCGCTGCCCGCACCTTGGCGCTGGGCACGGCCTTGTGGACCAGCTCGACATCGGCGTCCGCCTCCACCGCTTCCATGAAGGCATCGGTCACGCCGACCGAGATGTTGAAGTTGCGCAGGTCTCCCTGGTCCTTGGCGTGGATGAAGTCCTCGATGTCCGGGTGATCACAGCGCAGCACCCCCATCTGCGCCCCCCGGCGCGACCCGGCCGACTCCACCGTCTCGCAGCTGCGGTCAAACACCCGCATGTAGCTCACCGGACCGGACGCGCTGGACTGCGTCGATTTGACCCAGGCGCCCTTGGGCCGGATGCGCGAGAAGTCGTATCCCACCCCACCGCCGCGACGCATGGTTTCCGCGGCTTCGGTGAGGGCGGTGTAGATGCCGGGCACCCCGTCTTCCTCCTCGGCAATCGAGTCACCGACGGGTTGCACAAAGCAATTGATCAAGGTGGCCGACAGCTCGGTCCCGGCCGCCGATGCAATGCGCCCGGCAGGCACGAAACCCCGCTGCTGCGCATCCAGGAATTTCGCTTCCCAATCCTGCCGGTGCTCCGGTGATTCCGCCTGGGCCAGCGCCCGCGCCACCCGGCGCCGCACCTCTTCAAGATCTCGCTCGCCGCCCTTGGCGTATTTCTCCAGCAGCACTTCCGCGCTGATCTCCTGTGCGGGCAGCGTGTCCGCAGAGACGAGGGATGGGGCCGGGACGGCAGAGGGCACGGAAGGCTGACTCATTCGAAACTCCACAAGGCAATCGAACGATAGTAGCCCTCTGATTGACTACCGGACTGCGCTACATCAAGACACAAAGCTGCAACTGACAGCCCGTGAGCAGCCACTCCGCTGGGAAGCCCCAATGGGCCAATACACACAAGCGCACTATTCTTGAATCCCATGAACCCCGACAAGGTCTTGCGATCCAGCCCCGGCACCCTGGGTGATCTGGAACATGAATGCGCCGAAGCCCGCCGCCTGATCCAGGACGGGGACTTCACCGCTGCCCGTGATCAGCTGACGGCACTGCAGCGTGCCCATGGCGATGAACATGCCCCGCTGCAGGAAGCGCTGAGCGCGCTGGCCGAGGCGGAGCAGGACTGGGCCGCCGCGCTGCGCTTCTACAAGCGCTTCCATGCGCTGGCCCTGCAGGCCGGCAGCTCGCCGCTGGCTTCGCGGGATCAGTTGCTGTCGCGACTGGCGGAACATCAGCGCACCACGCCGGACCTTTCATGGTGCCTTGTCGCCTTGGGCGCTACCCGCGCACCGGCGGGCGTGCTGCCGCAGATGCTGCGTCAGCAGTGCCGGGCGCAGGACGTTCTGGCACTCGGCAAGGGGGAAGCCATGCTGATGCTGCTACATGACGTGGACCTGCCCACCGGCCGCAAGGTCTGTGAGCGCCTGCGGACGGTGTGGTTCCAGCAGCATGCGGGCGCCGGCGCCCTGGCCATGGGCCTGACCGCCTGGCGCGGCTCCGGCGACACCGGCGGCGCCTTCCTGGCGCGGGCCGAAGGCGCGCTGGAACGCAGCCAGCGTGAAGGCGGGCCGCTGCGCACGGGCTGAGGCCGGTCGGCCCTGCCCGTCAGAACGGGTTGTAGGTCTTCTCCGGCCGGTAGTGGATGTAGCCCACGCTGGCCCCGGCACGCAGGCCCACCCCCAGACGGATCGGTGCCAACGTGATGCCGTCCGCCCGCTGGTAGTTGATGCCGGCGCCGCCGACGTAATAGAGGCTGCCATCCACGCCCGGGAAGCGCCGGAAGATGGCACTGGCCTTGGGCAGCTTGTAGACCAGGGTGAACACCTTGGACGCATTCGCGCCCAGATCGAACCCCACCGAGGGCCCCGCCCAGTAGACATGGGTGCCGCCGCCGCGCTTCATCACCAGGCTGCCATCGCCATAACGCAGGCCGACCGTGATGGCCGCGCCCGCCTCCTGCCCCTTGATGTAGGCATTGGGCCGGCCCTGCTCCTTGAACGCCTTCTCGATGACCTTGGCCAGACCTTCGGTGGTTTCACCGAAGAAGTCGGCGGCGTCCTTGAGCACGGAATCCTGATCGAAGGTGTCGTCCTCTTCGCCTTTGTCGTCCCGCTTGTCGGCCGCCGCCAGCGCTGGCCACGATGCTCCCGCGGCTGCGGGCAGGATCAGACCGCCAGCGGCCCACTGACCCAACCGCGCCAGCGCCCCGCGGCGCGATGCGGCCTGGGGTTCAGACCCCTCCAGCGCCGGGTTCAAGAACTGTTCGTCAGACACACGATTCATGCTCATCTCCGGGTTTTCCATGAGGCCGGCGCACCAGGCGGGTGCGGTTCTCCGGGCGGACACGTTTTGCAAGGTGATGCTACGCCTGCTTGTGACAAACGGCGCGACAAGCCGGTGCGCCGTTCTATACACTGCGCGAACGCCAATGCAGAGGTCTCTCAGCGCCGACAAGATTGGCAGCCGAAGACCGATCCATCGTGACGAGACCCCAGCATTCGCAACATTGGCGATGACAAAAACGACGACGCACGCGAAAAACGCTCCAAAGGCGACAAACGCGACGACCCGCAGCAAGGAGGACCCCCGTGAGTGATTTGCCCCGTCTGGCCCGAGCCCTCGAATACCTCGACATGGCTTCGGCCCTGTACATGGCGGGTGGTGCCGATCATTCCGCACAGCTGCTGGCCGCCGCCGGTGAACGCCTGCTGGGAGACCTGGCTCGATTGATCCAGTCGCCCGAACATGGTCCGGAAGTGCAGCAGTTGCTGTCCCGGGTCGCGCAGACGCATCCGGGCTACTCCCTGCCGGAAGTGCCGGGCCATGCGCCCAACCGTCAGCTGCAGCAGATGATGTCCCGCGAGGAATCGCCCGAATTGATGGCGCTGCGCCAGGCCACCTCGGCCCTGCTGCGCGCCTCCTGGTATCTGCTGGAAACGATGGGGCTGGAATCGCTGGCGCCGTCCCGGCTGCATCAGGCGATCGAGAAGTCGACCATCTACGCCGAGCTGTGACCCCCTGCCCCGGGGTCCGGCTTTGACGCCGGCGACCGGGAAGAGGATAGTCAGCGCCAGACGGTCACCGGCGCTTCGGTGCCGGAGAGTGGGGAATACGGGATGTCCAACGATTCAGGCCACGAGCGCCGCCATTTCTCGCGCATCGCCTTTGCCAGCAGCGCCCACCTCGTGACGGTGGATCAGCGGGTGGCCGTGCAGGTGCTGGATCTCTCGCTCAAGGGCGCCCTGGTGCGGCTGCCTGACGGCGCGCCGGTGGAGCCCGGCAGCATGGCCCTGCTGGACCTGCCGCTGCTGCCCCACGACGGGCGCATCTCCATGGCGGTCCAGGTGGCCCATATCGACGCCGGACGCGCAGGCCTGCTGAGCCTGGGCATCGACCTGGAAAGCATCACCCACCTGCGCCGGCTGATCGAACTCAACCTGGGCGACCCGGCCCTGGCGGAGCGGGATCTGCGGGCGCTGGCGGCGGCCCCGGCCTGACCACGCACCGCGCGCCTGAACATCCGCAGACAGCGCCAGCAGGCCACCGGCCTTGGGGCGCCGCGGACGCTTACTGCGCGATGAACTCGCGCAGCACCTTGAACGCCGCCACCGGATCATCCCGCCAAGCGCCATGCCCCACCCCGGGGAAGCGGGCCAGCTGGCGATGCTGCGCCGGTAGCGCTTCATAGATCTCCAGCGCGTCTTCCAGCGGGCAGACCGGATCGTCTTCCCCCACCATCACCAGCACCGGACATTCCGCGCGCGCCAGGCCCTGCAGCAGACCCAGGTCCTGCTTCTCGCCGGCCACGAAGTGCAGCAGGATCTCGATATTGGCCAGGGTGCGGCTGCCCGCTTCCGGATCCGCCGCCGGCTTCGTGTTGTAGAGGTGTCGCACACCCGCCCAATAGGCCTCGAAGGTGGCATGGCTCGGACGCGCCCAGAAGGCTTCGGCCAATGCACGGGCTTCGGGGCCGCCGCGGCGCTCGAAGGCGGCCAGCTTGCGGTCCAGGCCCATGTGGTGCGAGGTGCTCGAGAGGATCACCTTGGACGCATGCCCCGGATGCCGCGCGATGTAGCGTTGGCCGACGAAGCCGCCAAAGGACTGCCCCAGCACGATCGGCTTGACGATGCCCAGCGCATCACACAGGCGCACCACATCGTCGGCCCACACATCGAGGTTCCATTCGCTGGACGGACGCGGGTCGCTGCGGCCATGGCCCCGATGGTCGTAATAGATGACCTGCGCCAGATCCGTCAGCTGACCGAAGGCCGGCTTGAAGGCGCTGTGGTCGAAGCCCGGACCGCCATGCATGCAGATCAGCGTCGGCTTCTCCCGCATCTGCGGGCCGTCCGGCACCAGTCCTGCTCCGTCCACATCCACATACAGGCGAACGCCGCCACCGATATCGATTTTCATGGGCGCCAGTATGCCGCGCCCCGCCTGTCGCCTACATGACGACCGGGCCCCGGGGGGCGACTCACAATGGGTCGCACAAGACGTAGGAACGGAGACAGCCATGGCCCTCGTGCAGACCGACGCGCCCCACGACTCGCACTACCGCATCTGCCCCTTGTGCGAAGCGGCCTGCGGACTGGAGATCCGCACCGAGCGTCGCTCCCCGGACGGGGCGCCTCAAGTGGTGAGCATCCGCGGCGACGAGCAGGATCCCTTCAGCCAGGGCTATCTGTGCCCCAAGGGCGTCGCGCTGAAGGACCTGCATGAAGATCCCGACCGCCTGCGGCAGCCGATGCGCCGCGAGGTCGCCGGACGCTTCGTGCCCATCAGCTGGGCGCAAGCCTTTGAAGAGATCGACCGCCGTCTGCCCGCCTTGCGTCAGGCCCACGGGCCCGATGCGGTGGGCCTGAGCATCGGCAATCCGGCCTCGCACAAGATCGGCCTGTTCAGCTACTTCCCGGGCCTGGCCCGAGCGCTGGGCACCCGCAACATCTTCTCCGCCTCCACCCTCGACCAGATGCCCAAGCAGCTGTCCTGCGGCTGGATGTACGGCCACTGGCTGAGCGTGCCGGTGCCGGACCTGCCGCGCAGCGATCTGCTGATCATCCTCGGCGCCAATCCGGCGGTGAGCAACGGCAGCCTGTGGACGGTGCCGGACTACCGCGGCAAGGCCAAGGCGATGCGGGAACGCGGCGGACGCATCATCGTCATCGATCCGCGCCGCACGGAGACGGCGCAGGCCGCCGATGAGCACCACGCCATCCGCCCCGGCGGGGATGTCTTCCTGCTGCTGGGCATGCTGCACACGCTGTTCGATGAGGACCTGGTGCGCCCCGGGCGTCTGGCCGACCACCTGCAGGGTCTCGACGAGCTGCGCCCGCTCGCCGCGGAGTTTCCGCCGGCGCTGTGTGCGCCGCAGGCCGGCCTGTCGGAAGCGGTGATCCGCCAGCTGGCCCGTGATCTGGCCGCCGCGCCGCGCGCTGCGCTTTATGGCCGCATCGGCACCTGCACCCAGCGCTTCGGCACGATCAACAGCTGGCTGATCGATGTGCTCAACATCCTCACCGGCCATCTCGACAGCCCGGGCGGGCTGATGTTCCCCAAGGCCGCGGCCTTTGCGGCCAACACAATGGGACGGCCGGGACAAGGCAAGGGCGTGACCATCGGCCGTCGTCACAGCCGCGTGAGCCGTGCGCCGGAGGTGATGGGCGAGCTGCCCATCAGCTGCCTGGCGGAGGAGATCGAGACACCGGGCGACGGGCAGATCCATGCGCTGATCACCGTGGCCTGCAATCCGGTGCTCTCCGCGCCCAACGGCGCGCGACTGGCGCGGGCGCTGGAGGGGCTGGACTTCATGCTCAGCCTGGATCCCTACATTAACGAGACCACCCGGCATGCCCACCTGATCCTGCCACCGCCCTCCCCGCTGGAGGACTGGCACTACGACCAGGTCTTCGCCCAGCTGTCGTGGCGCAATCATGCGCGCTGGTCGGGTCCTGTGTTCCCGCCGGAGAACGAGGCCGAAGCGGCCGCCGCCCAGCCGGAATGGAAGACGCTGCTGCGCCTGACCGCCATCGTCAACGGCCTCGGACCGGATGCCGACCTGCAGGCGCTGGACGACCAGACCCTGATGGCCGAGTTGCGCCGCAGCGCAGGCGATCATGCCGAGGCCTGCATGGCGATGCTCGACGGCGCCGCCGGGCCGGCGCGCTGGCTGGATCTCGCGCTGCGCTCCGGACCCTATGGCGACCGCTTCGGCCAGCAGCCCGACGGTCTCACGCTGGCCAAGGTCCGCGCCGCGCCCCGCGGCATCGATCTGGGCGAGCTGACGCCGCGGATTCCCGAGGTGCTGCGCACGCCCTCCGGTCGCATCGAACTCGCCCCGCCGGCGCTCCTGGCGGAACTGCCCACGGTCAAATCCGCGCTGCAGCGTCCGCTGAGTCCGGACCTGCTGCTGATCGGCCGACGCGAGACCCGCAGCAACAACAGCTGGATGCACAACCTGCCGGTTCTGGCCAAGGGCCGGGACCGCTGCACGCTGCTGATCCACCCGGACGATGCGGCCCGCGCGGGTTTGTCAGCGGGACACCTGGCACGGCTGGGCAATGCACGCGGCAGTGTGCTGGCGCTGGTGGAGATCAGCGAGGCGATGCGCCCCGGCGTGGTGAGCCTGCCGCACGGTTGGGGCCACGACCTCGCCGGTGCGCGGCTGCAGGTGGCGGCGCAGCATCCCGGCGTCAACATGAACCTGCTGCTGGACGAGGATGACCGCGATCCGGTCTCCGGCACGTCGGTGCTGTCCGGCGTCCCGGTGCGGATCAGCGCGGCGGAAAGCGCCCCGACAGCAAACCACTGACCAGTTCGAGGTGGTGCATCAGCTGCCACTGGCGCGCAATCGCCTGGGTGGGCGGCACGCCGCGGATGTGGCAGCCGACGAAGCGCCGCACCGCCTCGGTGGGCCCGAAGCAGGCATCGCGCCGGTCCAGGGCCACATGGAAGGCCTGCAGCGCCTGGGCGAACCGCGCCTCAGCCAGCCGCTGCGGCGGAAACTGCCGCTCGGCCACAAAGAACTCCAGGCACAGCGCCCGGTCCAGCGGCCCGCCGATCTGGTGGAAGCTGAGGTGGAAAGAGCCGGTCGGGCCACCGCCGGGATACGGCAGGGACGGCAGACTGGTGTAGTCCGAAAACCCGTTGCCGCCCACCTCCAGAAAGCGGGACACCGCATCGGTGAAAAAACGACGCTCCTGCAAGAAGCCGCCCATGCCCACACGCTTGAGCGCCTCGGGCATGCTGGCATCCAGCGTCTCCACCCAGACCAGCGGCGTCGGCGCCAGCCGCTCGCGCAGCGCGGTGGAGGCGGGCCCGTGCTTGAGGAACACCCGTCCCACCTGCACCGCCTCCAGCGCGTTGTACAGATGCATCAGGGACTGCGGCTCTTCCGCCATCACCACCCCCACCACCTGCCCTGCATAACTCTGGGCAAACAACCTCACCACCTCGACGGTCATGCCCGCATGCAGCAGCAGCGTCGGATAGAGCAGTTTGCGCGGCTGGATGGCTGACATCAGATGTCGTCCCCAGCTGAGCGCTGGCGCGGGCGCGACCCCGGCGAACTCCTGCAGCATCGGGTTGACCACGATCCAGACTGGCAGGCCCTCGTTCTCGCAAGCCTGCAGCGTGTGGATCAGCGAGGCCAGCCGGTGTCGCACCGGCTCGATCACCGGCTGGACACACGCGTCGGTGGCCAGCAGCGGAATGGACTGGCGCAAGGCCAGCATCTCCTTCTGCATGCCGTGGAGATAGGGGAAGTACATGGGGATCGCCACAAGTAACCTGGGGCGCTGATGATGCAGAGTGGCACCGCTTCCGTCAGCGCCATCGCTTGCTAGCTTGCGTTGAATCAAGCTAGCAAATGCGATCCCAAAAGGGGTCAAAGATCCACAACTATTGGTAGTGGACCCCGCCATCGCGGCCATGAAAAACGGCACCGGCCGCTGCTGCGAACCAGTGCCGTCGGGGGCACGAAACAGGGGGCGGTGTCAGCCGATCACTGCGGCGCCTGGGCGTTCTGCTGCGCCGGTGCGGGCTCGGTCCCGCCCCCCAGCACCTTGTAGAGCTGCACCTGGTTCTGCAACTGCGCCAGACGCACCTGCAGGGCCGACTGCTGTGCTGCAAAGCTGGACCGCTGGGCATCCAGCAGGTCCAGGTTGGAGGCCGCGCCATTGCGATAGCTCAGCTCCACCAGTTGCAGACGCGAGGCTTCGGCTTCCGCCTGGGCATCCTGGGCGCGCAGTTGCTCGTCCAGCGTGGCGCGACCGGCCAGCGCGTCAGAGACTTCCTTGAAGGCGCTCTGCACCGCCTTCTCGTAGTTGGCCACGGCGACTTCACGGCTGGCCTTGGCCGCATCGAGGTTGTTGCGGTTCTTGCCGAAGTCGAACAGCGGCATCAGGGCGGTGCCGCTGATGCTCCAGGCACTGCGCTTGAACAGGTCGGACAGCGCATTGCTGGCGGTACCGGCACTGGTCGTCAGCGAGATGCTCGGGAAGAACGCGGCACGGGCCACGCCGATGTTGGCTTCCGCCGCCACCAGTTGCTGCTCGGCCTGACGCACATCCGGACGCTGGATCAGCACTTCAGACGGCAGACCGGCCAGCAGGGCGCCCATCGTCTGGCTGCTCAGCGGCTGGGCCGACGACAGGGTGTCCGGCAGCGTCTGGCCCACCAGCAGGGTCAGGCTGTTCATGTCCTGCATGCGGGTGCGCTGCAGCTGGGCCAGCGTGGCGCGCGCCGATTCATACGAGGACTGCGCCGTGTTCAGGTCCAGCTTGGACGAGGCGCCGTTGTCGAACTTGAGCTGGGTCAGCTTCAGGCTGTCCTGGCGGGTGGCCAGGGTCTGCTCGGTCAGTTTCAGCAGCTCGTCGTCCGCCTGCACCGCCAGATAGGCGGTGGCGACGCTGGCGATCAGCGAGATGCGCGCCGTGCGGGCGGCTTCGGCGGTGGCCAGATAGTTGGCGAACGAGGCCTCGCTCGTGTTCTTCAAGCGGCTGAACAGATCCAGCTCGAAGGCATTGATCTGCAGGCCGGCCTGATAGGTGCTGACCACGCGGGTGTCGCCCGAGGTGGTGGTCTGCGGGCCGCGCGTGCCGGTGAAGCCGGCATTGATGGTGGGCCAGCGGTTGGCGGCCGAGACACCCGCCTGCGCGCGCGCCACTTCCACATTCAGCAGGGCCACCCGCAGGTCGCGGTTGTTCTTCAGCGCCAGGCTGATCAGCTCGCGCAGACGCGCGTCATGGAAGAACTGCTCCCACTGCAGCTGGGCAGCGGCCTGCGCGCCCGGGGCTTCCGCACCCGGACCCTGCGGCCACTGGCCCGCCACCGGCGCTTCAGGGCGCTGATGGTCCGGGGCCAGGTTGATGCAGCCGGTCAGTGCCAGGGCCGCAACGGCCGAGGCCAGGACGGTCAAACTGTTTTTGATCATTCGAATTCTCCGTGGGGCCCCGGCTCACGCCGGGGCTCACAACGTTCATCACACGCCGTCGGCGTTCTTCACATCGGGACCGTCGAGCTCATGCGAGTACATCTTGCGCTGACGGTCACTGCCCTTGAAGAAGCGGCGCACCACCAGGAAGAAGACCGGCACGAAGATCACAGCCAGCAGCGTCGCGGTGATCATGCCGGACAGCACGCCGGTACCGATCGCGCGCTGGCTGGCGGAACCCGCGCCAGAGGCGAAGAACAGCGGCGCCACGCCCAGGATGAAGGCCATCGAGGTCATGATGATCGGACGGAAGCGCAGGTGGGCCGCTTCAAGAATGGACTCGACCAGCCCCTTCCCTTGCGCCTGCAGATCCTTCGCGAACTCGATGATCAGAATGGCGTTCTTCGCGGACAGGCCGATGATGGTGATCAGGCCCACCTTGAAGTAGACGTCGTTGGGCATGCCGCGCAGCGTGGCACCGGCCAGCGCGCCCAGCAGACCCAGCGGCACCACCAGCAGCACCGACAGCGGGATGGACCAGCTCTCATACAGCGCGGCCAGGCACAGGAACACCGCCAGCAGCGAGAACGCCAGCAGGATGGTGGCCTGCGAGCCAGACAGCTGTTCCTCGCGGGACAGACCGGTCCACTCGTAGCCGATGCCCGGCGGCAGCTTGGCGATCATGCCTTCCAGCTCCTTGATGGCCTGACCGGTGGATGCACCCGCGGCCGCATCACCGGCCAGGCGCATCGCCGGATAGCCGTTGTAGCGGGTGGCCTGCATCTGGCCGGTGATCCAGTGGCTGGTGGCGAAGGCCGACAGGGGCACTGCCTTGCCGCTGCCGTTGTTCACGTTCAGCGCCAGCACGTCTTCCGGCGTCATGCGCTTGGGCGCATCGGCCTGGACCACCACCCGCTGCATGCGGCCGGCGCTCGGGAAGTCATTCACGTAGGCGGAACCCAGCTGGGTGCCCAGCGTGGCGGCGATGGTGCTGTAGTTGATGCCCAGCGCCTGTGCCTTCGCACGGTCGATGTCGATCTGCAGCTGCGGCGCATCTTCCAGACCGTCCGGACGCATGCCGGTGATGATCTTGCTCTGCGCGGCCATGCCCATCAGCTGGTTGCGGGCCTGCAGCAGCGCCTCGTGGCCGAGGCCCCCGCGGTCCTGCAGACGCAGTGCGAAGCCGGTGGCATTGCCCAGTTCCGGGATCGGGGGCGGCGACAGCGGGAAGATGAAGGCGTCGCGCACGCCGCCCATCATCGCGCCGAAGACCCGGCCGGCCACAGCGCTGGCGCTGTGCTCGGCGCCCTTGCGCTCTTCCCATGGCTTCAGCGGCACGAACACCAGCGCGGCGTTCTGGCCCTGACCGGAGAACGAGAAACCGATCACGCCGATGGTGTCGGCCACTTCCGGCTGCTTGTGCAGGAACTGCTCAACGGCGGCCACGGCGGCTTCGGTCCGGTTGGACGTGGCACCCGGGGGCAGCTGCACGTTGACGATCAGGTAGCCCTGGTCTTCGTTCGGCAGGAAGGAGGTGGGCATGCGCACATACAGCCAGCCGACCACGGCGACGATGGCCACGAAGGCGATCATCATGCCGGCGCTGCGCTTGAGCAGACGGGCCACCCAGCCTTCATAGCCCTTGGCGGTGCGGGAGAAACCGCGGTTGAACCAGCCGAAGAAGCCGCGCTTCTCGTGATGGTGACCGGCGTCCACCGGCTTGAGCAGCGTGGCGCACAGGGCCGGTGTCAGCGACAGGGCCATCAGGGCGGACAGGGCCATCGAGGCCACCATCGCCAGCGAGAACTGGCGATAGATGTTGCCCACCGAGCCGGCGAAGAAGGCCATCGGCACGAACACCGCGATCAGCACCGTGGTGATACCGATGATGGCGCCCGAGATCTGGCCCATCGCCTTCTTGGTCGCTTCGCGGGGGGACAGGCCCTCCTCGCTCATGATCCGCTCGACGTTCTCCACCACCACGATGGCATCGTCCACCAGGATACCGATGGCCAGCACCATGCCGAACAGCGTCAGCACGTTGATCGAGAAGCCCATCGCCAGCATGATGCCGAAGGTCCCCAGCAGGGCCACCGGCACCACCAGCGTCGGGATCAGGGTGTAGCGCCAGTCCTGCAGGAACAGGAACATCACCAGGAACACCAGGACGATGGCCTCGATCAGGGTCTCGACCACTTGCGAGATCGAGATCTTCACGAACTTGGACGAGTCGTACGGCACCGCGTATTCCACGCCAGCCGGGAAGAACTTCTTCAGGTCTTCCATGCGCTGCTTGACCGCGGTGGCGGTGCCCAGCGCATTGCCGGTGGGCGAGAGCTGCACACCGATACCGGTGGACGGCTTGCCGTTCAGGCGGGCGTAGGTGGAATAGCTCTGGCCACCCAGCTCGATGCGGGCGACGTCCTTGAGCTTGACGGTGGAGCCGTCGGTGTTGGCGCGCAGGACGATGTTCTCGAACTGCTCCTTGTTTTCCAGCTGGCCCTTGACCACGATGGTCGCGGACATTGTCTGGCTGGTCGTGTTCGGACGATCACCCAGCACACCGGCCGGCACCAGCGCGTTCTGCGCGGAAATGGCGGTGTTGACTTCGGTCGGCGTCAGGTTGAACGACAGCATCTTGGCCGGATCCAGCCAGATGCGCATCGCACGCTCGGAACCGAACAGCTGCGCCTGGCCGACGCCGGGCACCCGCTGGATTTCCGGCACGATGTTGCGGGCGGCGTAGTCACCCAGCGCGATCGGGTCCATCGAGCCGTCCTTGGAGGCCAGCGTGACGAACAGCAGGAAGTTGGAGCGGGACTTGTCCACCTTCACGCCCTGCTGCGTCACCGCCGACGGCAGTCGGGGTTCCGCGCGGGACAGACGGTTCTGGATTTCCACCTGCGCCAGGTCGATGTTGGTGCCGGACTCGAAGGTCACGGTGATCGAACCCGTGCCGTTGGCCTGGCTGACCGACTCCATGTAGGCCAGACCCGGTGCACCGTTCAGCTCCTGTTCGATGACGGAGATGACCGACTCGTCCAGGGTCTTGGCGGAAGCGCCGGGGTAGACCATGCTCACCACCAGCGAAGGCGGCGCCACGGTCGGGTACTGCGCCACCGGCAGCTGGGTGATGGCGACGCCGCCAAACACCAGGATGAAGAGCGCGATCACCCACGCAAAGATGGGGCGATCAATAAAGAAACGTGCCATGTCTTGAATCCTTCCTGAGCGTCAGGGCTCAGTGGCTGGCGGCCGAGGCGCCCGCCGGGGCACCGCTGGCGGCACTGGCCGGTGCGAAGGGCACCGGATTGACCGGCGCGCCCGGCACCATCATTTTCTGGAAGCCGTCGGCGATGACCTTCTCACCGGCCTTCAGACCGTCGGTCACCACCCACTGGTTGCCGACGGCATTGCCGATGCGGACCTTGCGGGGCTGCGGCTTGTTGTCGGCGCCCACGACCAGCACGGTGTCGCCGTCATTGCCACGGGTGACCGCCTGCTGGGGCAGCAGGATGGCCGAGGGCAGTTCCGCCTGGGCCAGGCGCACACGCACATATTGGCCGGGCAGCAGGGTGTTGTCCGGATTCGGGACTTCGGCGCGCAGGGTGACCTGGCCGGAGGTGCTGTCCACCGTCAGGTCGGTGAACAGCAGCTTGCCGGGACGGCTGTAGACGGTGCCGTCATCCAGCACCACCTGCACCTGGGCCGCACCCGCGCCGGCGCTGCGCAGCTGGCCGTTGGCCATGGCGCGGCGCAGGTTCTGCACGTCGTTGGCCGACTGGGTGAAGTTCACATAGACGCTGCTGACCTGCTGCACCAGCGCCAGCTGGGTGGCTTCGGTCGAGCTGACCAGCGCGCCTTCGGTCACCATCGCGCGGCCAATGCGGCCGGAGATGGGAGCGGTGACACGGGCGTAGTCCAGATTCAGCTTGGCCTGCACCACGGCCGCCTTGGCCGCGGCCACATCAGCGGCTGCCGACTTGGCGGTGGCCACCGAGGTGATGTAGTCCTGCTGGCTGATCGCCTTGGCGTCGGCCAGCGGCTTGTTGCGCTCGGCTTGCGCGTTCGCTTGCGCGTAATTGGCTTCGGCCTTGGCCACGTTGGCATTGGCGCTGTCTAGGGCGGCCTGATAGGGAGCCGGGTCGATCTGGAACAGCGGCTGACCGGCCTTCACTTCCGAGCCTTCGGTGAACAGGCGCTTTTGCACGATGCCGGTGGCACGGGCCCGCACTTCGGCGGTGCGCAGCGCTTCCACACGACCCGGCAGTTCGGTCTGCAGGGCGACGGACTGCGTCCCCACCGTGACCACGCCGACCTGCGCCGGAGGCATGCCGCCCCCTGCGCCGGGACCCGCGGCTTTTTCATCCTTGCCGCACGCGGTCAGGACCGCGGCCAGCGAAACGACCAGGGGCAGGAGATACAGCGCGCGGGCGTGGGCCGTCTGGCCAGGGCGCTCCGCCCCCGGTTGTGCTTGCGACTGAGGGAAGGACATCACGATGGGGTTTCCTCTTGTGAATCAGGGGTGGCTTGTTGGTGTTTTTACGTAGCGATTCAGCGTCGGCGCATCATGGGCAAAGGTCGATCCTTCCGCAAGGCGTTCGGCGGCCAGCTCGTCTACAGAACGGGCCGGAGTATATACATACATTCGCGCATGTATGTTTACCCCTCTACAATGCCGGACATGGCCCGCCGAACCAAACAAGAAGCCCAGGAGACCCGTACCCGCCTGCTGGATGCAGCTGAACAGCTGTTCCACGAGCGGGGCGTTTCTCGCACCTCGCTGCAGGACATTGCGCAGGCGGCGGGGGTGACGCGGGGTGCCGTCTACTGGCATTTCGAGGACAAGGTCCAGCTGTTCGACGCCATGATGCAGCGCGCCACCATGCCGCTGGAGGAAGGCATCGAAGCCGCCACCTCCCCCTCGCCGGACCGTCCGCTGGAAGACCTGCGCCTGGGTCTGCTGAATGTTTTCCACTGCACCGTGAA
Source organism: uncultured Roseateles sp. (assembly GCA_966211495.1). Taxonomy (GTDB): domain Bacteria; phylum Pseudomonadota; class Gammaproteobacteria; order Burkholderiales; family Burkholderiaceae_C; genus Roseateles. Next base: position 84,288 of record CBIHOT010000010.1, read on the forward strand.
CAATGCCCGGACCCGGCGCGCATTCGAGATCGCGAATCTACGGGTGGAATTCGTCGGGGAGATGACGAGCATCCTGGATCGCAAAATCGTGGCGCATCGGGACTGGACGCTGCACAACCGGGTCGCCTTCGAACGGGCCATCACCCTGGGCCAGTTGCCGGCCGGCCTGGACACCCAGCGCGCCGCCATCGGCCTGATGGCGATGGTGGGCGGCCTGCTGCATCACTGGATGCTCGACCCCGAATCCTTCGACCTGATTGAAGTCGGTCAAGCCCAGCTGGAGCACTACCTGTCCAGCCTGGCGGTACCGGTGCCGAACCGCTTCCAGCCCCTGACCGAGGCTGAGCGCCACACCCTGGGACGCCAGCCAGTCTGCGAGGCCAGCCGCCCCGCGGACGCTGCGGAAGAATCCCCGACGAAACCCCGCTGACGCCTGCTTGTGTCCTCCCTCGAATCCGCGTGGATTCCCCGCGGAAAGCCCCGGTTTTGTGAGGTCTCCGCTGGGGGAAAACCCAGGGAGCGGCGACAATAGAAGGTTACCCCCGCCGAGCCGCCGCCGTGTCCGCCATCCTGCCCCCCTCCTCCGCCCCGAAGTCTGGCCAGCCGGCCGCAGAAAAGCCGGCAGAAAAGCCGGCACACAAGCCTGTCCAAAAGGCGGTGCAGAAAGCCCTGACCGCCTATCGGCCGTTCTGGGCCAAGCGCTTCGGCCCGGCGCCGTTCCTGCCGATGTCGCGCGAGGAAATGACCCAGCTGGGGTGGGACAGCTGCGACATCATCATCGTCAGCGGCGACGCCTATGTGGACCATCCGAGTTTCGGCATGGCGGTGATCGGGCGGACGCTGGAGGCGCAGGGCTTTCGAGTGGGCATCATCGCGCAGCCGGACTGGCAGTCGGCAGACCCGTTCCGCGCGCTGGGCAAACCGAATCTGTTCTTCGGCGTGGCGGCCGGCAACATGGATTCGATGATCAATCACTACACGGCTGATCGCAAAATCCGCTCCGACGACGCCTACACCCCGGGCGGCGAGGCCGGCAAGCGGCCGGATCGGGCCACGCTGGTCTACACCCAGCGCTGCAAGGAAGCCTACAAGGACGTGCCGGTGATCATCGGCGGCATCGAGGCTTCTCTGCGCCGCATCGCCCACTACGACTACTGGCAGGACAAGGTCCGCCGCAGCATTTTGGTGGACTCCAAGGCCGACCTGCTGGTCTACGGCAATGCCGAGCGGGCCATCATCGAGATTGCGCATCGGCTGGCACAGAAGAAGCCGATCGAATCGATCACCGACGTGCGTGGCACCGCCTTCATGCGGCGTCCGGATGATCCCGCGCTGGACGGCTGGTTCGAGATCGACTCCACCGAGGTGGATGCCCCGGGCAAGGTCGAGGCGCTGATCAACCCCTACATGACCACCGAAGAAGTGGCGGCCGATCAGGGCACCGATTGTTCCAAGCAGCAGGCGCAGGCCTCTGGCGCAGAAACGCCGGACGCGCCCGCAGCCGCCGGCATGCCGGAGGTCAAGCCCATCCGCATCGTCCGCCAGCCGCTGGCGCGCACCGGCCAGGACGGCCGGGCGCTGACCACGCCGAAGGACCGCACCGTCATCCGCCTGCCGGCCTACGAGAAGGTCAAGAGCGACCCGGTGCTGTATGCCCACGCCAACCGCGTGCTGCATCTGGAGACCAACCCGGGCAATGCCCGCGCGCTGGTGCAGCGGCATTCGTCCAGCGGCGTGGACCGCGACGTCTGGCTGAACCCGCCCCCCATTCCGCTGACCACCGCGGAAATGGACCACGTCTTCGACCTGCCCTATGCCCGCAGCCCGCATCCGATCTATGCGGACGAGCAGGGCGGCCATGACGGCAGCACCAAGATTCCGGCCTGGGAGATGATCCGTTTCTCGGTCAACATCATGCGGGGCTGCTTTGGCGGCTGCACCTTCTGCTCCATCACCGAGCATGAAGGCCGCGTCATCCAGAGCCGCAGCGAAGACTCGATCATTCGCGAGATCGAGGACATCCGCGACAAGGTCAAGGGCTTCACCGGCATCATTTCCGACCTGGGCGGCCCGACCGCCAACATGTGGCACATCGGCTGCAAGAGCCCCGAGATCGAGGCCGCCTGCCGCAAGCCAAGCTGCGTCTATCCGGGCATCTGCCCCAACCTGCACACCGACCACGGCCCGCTGATCAAGCTCTACCGCCGTGCGCGCGGCCTGCGCGGGGTCAAGAAGATCCTGATCGGATCGGGCCTGCGGTATGACCTGGCCATCGAGTCTCCGGAATACATTCAGGAGCTGGTCACCCACCATGTGGGCGGTTATCTCAAGATCGCGCCGGAGCACACCGAAGGCGGGCCGCTGTCCAAGATGATGAAGCCGGGCATCGGCACCTACGACCGCTTCAAGCAGCTGTTTGAACAGGCGAGCGCGGCCGCCGGCAAGAAGCAGTATCTGATTCCCTATTTCATTGCGGCCCACCCGGGCACGGCAGACGAGGACATGATGAACCTCGCGCTGTGGCTCAAGCGCAATGGCTTCCGTGCGGACCAGGTGCAGACCTTCTATCCGAGCCCGATGGCCACGGCCACGGCCATGTACCACTCCGGCAAGAACCCGCTGAAGAAGGTGACGCGGGACAGTGAGGCGGTGGACATCGTCAAGGGCGAGCGTCGTCGGCGTCTGCACAAGGCCTTCCTGCGCTATCACGATCCCAACAACTGGCCGCTGCTGCGCGAGGCGCTCAAGGAGATGGGCCGGGCCGATCTGATCGGCAATGGCAAGCATCACCTGATCCCCACCTTCCAGCCGGCCACTGACGGCGGTTACGAATCGGCGCGCCGCAAGAATTCGACGAATGCAGGTCAGAAGACGGCACCGAACAAGCCGCGCGCAGGCCAGATCCTGACGCAGCACACCGGGCTGCCGCCTCGGGAGACCGGCGCTGCGAAGCGTCCCGCGTTGGGCGGTGCGCCGCGCGGGGGCAGCACCGCGGTGGGTGCCAAGCGCGTGGGCGGTCCGGCCGCGACGGCTCAGCGCTCAGGCGGCGCAGGCAGCACCGGTGGCGTCCAACGCAGCGGCGGGACCGCAGGCGCCCGCTCGGGCGGCACCTCGGCGCCTCAGCGCAGCACGGGCATCAAGCGCGGCCGTCCTTGACGCTGGTGTCCCCGTTGGCGGTGGGCCGAATCCATCGCCACACCCGGCGGGCCACCGCCAGCCAGGTCCAGATCCGCGCCAGGCGCCCCGGTTTGCCGAAGAGCCGGCCCAGTCCGATCAAGCCGCCGATGCCCCCCAGGGCACCCAGGGCCTTCCAGGCCTTGGGCAGACTGCCCATCAGCCGCAGCACCCCACGGGCCCGGTCGGCCCATTGCAGCGGCTGTTCCAGCGCCCGCGCATCCTGCGCCAGTTGCACCCGCAGCTCCGCACTGCGCAATTGCAGCTCCAGTTGCCGCAGCTTCATCCGCTGCTGAAGGTCGCGCCACATCAGCGGGCCTCCGTCTCACCCAGGGCCCTGGCGTCCCGGGCCAGCTCGGCCAGACTGGCGCCGAAGGGCTCACCCTCCGCCAGCTGTTTTTTGGCCCACAGCCAGCTCATCACCGCCGCCAGCAGCAGGGCCAGTCCGAGCCCCAGGCCCAGCGGCGCCCGCCAGATGTCGGGCACCCAGAGCAGCGCGGCGAAGATCAGCATCAGCAGCGAGGCCACCCCCAGCAACAGCGCCAGCAACAGTCCGGTCAGCGCGGCAAACAGCCGGAGCAACTGGGACTGAAGCTCCACACCGACCAGTTCCAGACGCACCCGCGCCAGGGACACGGCCCGGGCGGCCATCTGGCGCAATCGGTCGGCCAGATTGAGCTCCTGCGACTCCATGTGACTTTCTCCTCGTCCTCGACCGTGTCACCCTACCACTGAATCGGGGGAAACGATGGCGTACAAGCCACATCGGCGGGGGAGGCTTGGGCTAAAGTCAAGGCAACGTCTTGCGCCGCCGCGCGCAGGCGTCACGACAAGGTCTCTCAATGTCTGATCGCCAGCATTCGTCGAACTCTGCCGTCGTCGAGGACGACGACGTGCTGCAGTTTCTGGACGACCCCGAGACCGCCCGCGAGATTCCGCCGTCGGCACAGCCGTGGCGGGTGCTCATCGTGGACGACGATACCGACGTCCACAAGGCCACCGAACTCGCCATGCAGGGCCTGATGGTCGAGGGCCAGCCCTTGACCTTCCTGCACGCCCGCACCGCCCAGGAAGCCGAGCGCCTGCTCTCCCGCGAGCAGGACATCGCCGTGGTGCTGCTGGATGTGGTGATGGAGTCGGATGACGCCGGTTTGCAACTGGTGCGCTACATCCGGGATGAACTCCAGCTTCACGCCGTGCGCATCGTGCTGCGGACCGGGCAGCCCGGATATGCGCCTGAGATTGAAACGATCCAGGCCTACGACATCAACGACTACAAGACCAAGTCGGAGCTGACCCGGACCCGTCTCTACACCGTGCTGACGGCCGCCATCCGCTCCTACCGGCAGATCCGCGCCCTGGAAGCCAGCCGGGAAGGCATGGAAATGATTGTCGAGGCCAGCGCCGAGCTGGGCCGGCTGCGCGGCATGCAGGGGTTTGCCGAAGGCGTGATCACCCTGCTCAGCGCGCTGCTGGGGACGCTGCCGGACGGGCTGGTCTGCATGCAGAGCGAGAACGATCCCAGTGGCGAAGCCCGGGTGATCGCCGCCGCAGGCCAGTACAGCTCGCTGCTGACCCGGCCGCTGCGTCACGTGCCGGTGCCGCGGGTGCGGGAACTGCTGAGCCGCTGCTTCACCCTGGCCGACCACTTCAATGACGACGGCTGCGCGCTGATGTACTTCGGCCTGCCCAATGGGCGGGCCATGGTGGTGCTGCTGGAAGTGCCCCGCCCGCTGGGCGAGCTGGACCTGGCAATGATGCGGGCCTTCAGCTCCAACATTGCGGCGGGTTTCGAGAATGTGGTGCTCTACAGCCAGCTCTCGGACCAGGCGTACAACGATCCTCTGCTGCAACTGCCCAATCGCACCCGTTTCATTGAGGTGCTGGAGCAGAACCTCAAGTCACCGGACGGCATCACCCTGGCGCTGATCGACCTGGACGACTTTGCCGACATCAACGACGCCTTCGGCCATCGCTTTGGCGACCTGGTGCTGCAGGCGGTCACCTTGCGGATGGCGGGGCAGCTCGGGCACAACACCGCCATGGCGCGGATCTCGTCCAATGCCTTCGGTCTGCTGGGCCCGGAAGAAGTGGTCAATGGCGACCGCATTGCCGAGCTGTTCAACGATCCATTCACTGTTTCGGGCGAACGTCTGCAGCTGAGTGCCACCACCGGTCTGGTGCGGCTGGCGGAGTCACGGGCGCTGGGGTCGGAGCTGCTGCTGGATGCGCAGATTGCGCTGAAGCGGGCCAAGGCCATCAATCGCGGTGCGTCGCAATACTTCCGTGCCGAGATGGGCATTGATGCGCGTGAGCGTTTCAAGCTGCTCAAGGGCCTGCGGGCCAGCTTTGAAGAGCGCCGGCTGTTCGTCGTCTATCAACCGCAGGTGGAATTGGCCACGCAGCAGGTGATTGGCGCCGAGGCTCTGCTGCGCTGGCGCACGTCGGACGGTCAGTTCGTGCCGCCCGATCAGTTCATTCCGCTGGCGGAGCAATCGGGCCTGATTGTGCCGATCGGCGAATTTGTGCTGCGGACGGCGTGCTTCCAGATTGCGCAATTGCGGCGCAATGGCTTCCACGACTTCCGGATTGCGGTGAACATTTCGCTGGCGCAGTTCCGCCACCCGGGATTCATTGACTCCATTCGCCGCGCATTGACCGATGCCGAGATTCCGGGGGCTGCACTGGAGCTGGAGATCACGGAATCGATGGCGATGGAAGAGATTTCCACGGTGCTGCGGGTGCTGGCGGAGATTCGCAGCACTGGCGCGACGGTGGCGATTGATGATTTCGGGACCGGCTTCTCGTCCCTGAGCCAGCTGCGCCGACTGGATGTGGAGCGCCTGAAGATCGACCGCGCGTTTGTGCATGAAGCGCAAAGCAGCGCCGCTGGCGCGACGATTGCGCAACTGGTGGTCAATCTGGGTTGCAGCCTCGGCATGCGTGTTGTCGCCGAAGGCATCGAAACCGAAGAGCAGCGCCAGCACCTGCTGGCGCTGGGCTGCCACGAGGGCCAGGGCTGGCTCTTCGCCCGCCCCATGCCCGCCGACCAGCTCGAAGACTGGCTTCGCAACCGCCGCAATACTTCAGCGGCGTGAGATCAAAAGGCCCAGCAGGAGGCCGACGCCGGCGGCGACGCCGATCGACTCCCACGGGTTGGTGTGCACATATTCGTCGGTGGCCTTGCCCGCCGCCTTGGCGCGGTCAATGGCGGCCGACTGGAAGTCCCCCAGGCTGCCCTTGGCACGGTCCAGCGTGGCCTGCACCCGGGCACGCAGTTCCGACGCCGTGGCGCTGGTCTGGTCCGACGTGGCACGCAGCAGCGATTCCGCGTCCGTCACCACCTGGTGCAGATCCGCCAGCAGACGGTCGGAAGGATTCTTGGCCATGCTTTTTCTCCTGTTCGTTGAGTTGCTGTTGCTGGGATTCCGTCAGGGAATCCGAAGAACCTGGGTCGATGCTCTGTCTTGTACGTCGATCCCCCCTGTCGCAGCAAGTCGTCTGAGTTAACCGACCCTGCCGCACGGGCTTCACGCGCACGCTTATTGATTTTGATCATGCAACGGCGTCAGGTGTTGCACCAGGAAATAGCCTTCCCGCTGCTCACCCGTCACCTGCAAGACCTGTCCCTCCAAAGCCTCCAGGACCGGATCGCGGATGGGATGCGCGCCTTGCCGGCGCAGCAGCATCCGCCGCCCGTCCTCGAGAACCAGTTGCAGCGCCGGCCTTTCGCTTTTGCTGCCATGGTCAATCACCTCACGGACGAGCCGCCCCGACAAGCAGGTGGGACCGTCCGCATTCGGAGGAAACTCAGCGTGCATGCATGCGCCTGACATGCAGGAGCGTACCGTCCTGCTCGGTCACGACCAGCGCCAGCAGGCGCGCCGCGTTCCATCCTTTGAATACATGGATCCGCCGTTGTCCGGGCGCGCCGACCACCGTGTAACTGACCCGGCTGCAGGTGGCCGGTGACAGACCGGACTCCTTCAGCATGGGCGTTATGGCCGCCTGCACCGCCGCTGACGGCGGCAGATCACTGGACTTCAGTGGGGGCAAAGCGCGTGCCAGGTAACGACCGTCCCGCTCCAGCTTTTCGCGGCGCAAGCCCCGCACCCCGCGGTCCTGCACGCCGGCAAAGGCCTTGCGGAAGGCCTTGGTGCGGGTGAGCGCATGCGCGGCGAAGGTCACCGGCTGCAGGCACGGGTCGCCAAGCAGGTAGAACTGACCCAGCGTCTTCAGGTCCATCGGATCCAGATGCGTCCGTTCGCCGGCAAATTTCTGCCGCGCCTCCAGCAGGGCGCGGCCCGTGGATGATCCGGCCAGCACCCGCTGAAGGAAGTACTGGCACAGCAGGTCCGCCGAGCCATTGCCCTCACTCGGGCCGTAGGCGATGGTGGTGCTGCCAAGAAACGCGCAGGCGCCGTCATCCAGATATCGCAGTGCGATGGGCCACTGGCCTTCCGCCAGGGCGGGGTCGAACAGTTGCGCCCCATAGCAGCATTCCGCGGCGATGACGGTGCCGGCGGTGATGCGGTCCCGGATCAGGGCGGACCGGTGCGCCACCGGATACTCATCCGCCTGCTGCCCATAGAACTCCGGCATGTCCTTCTGACCGTGACAGTTGATGAAATGCATGCGCGGCGCCAGATCGGCCTTGGTCCAGCGCGGCCCCTCTGGCGGGGAAAGATGCAGTTGATCCGCATGGCCGAAGGTATTGGTCAGGCTCAGCCGGGTGGAGGCCTGCCAGACATCGGCGGACAGGCCGAAGCTGGTCAGGTAGTCCTCCCGCGGCAGCGCCTTGTGGCGGGCCGAGGCACGGATCAGTTGCAGCAGCAGATCGGGTTTGCTCGCGCCCGGCAGGTCAGGCAGCCGGCCCACCACCCGGGTCGGCCCCAGAAAGCGGTTGGGATCGGTGCTGTAGGCCGTATCGCAGGCATAGGGGAGATCGCTGGGCACCACCGGGTCGCTGTCGCCCAGCTCACCACCGTGGGCCGGGTTGCGCAGCGGCACCATCGGCAGCACGTCCGGGCCGCCCAGCAGCACCACATAGTGCGGCGCACGCGCCTTCACCACCGCATCCACCGCCTGCTTGAGGGCGCGTGCATCCGGCAGCCCCTGCACCGGGCCGAGCCCGAGGGCCTTCATCGGGGTGGTCATGTCGATGGCGAGCAACTGCGTCTCCAGCCCGCGCCGGGCGTCGGCCGCCACCAGTTGTTTCAACGCCGCTTCGATGCGGGCCAGCCCTTCACTGCGGTACTTCCCGCGCAGCGCGCCGCGGTGCATGACGATGATCTTGTCCATGCGATCCTCTCCCTGACTTGTTGGAAACCTGATTGTGGACACGGCAGCACTCAGCCGCAATCGTCGTCAGACGCAGCACAATGCAGAGCATTGCCCCGAGCCCCTTCCGTCCATGCCGGCCTTTGATCTCTTCAAACGCATCTCCCGCGCTCCGACCAACCCGGGCGCTGCCCCGCCGGCCCGGCAATTCGACGTGGCCGACCTCTATCGCGGCGCCGTCACCACCGGCGCAGACAACGCGACGGATGCGGTGCAACTGGACGAGAAACTCCGCCAAGCCTATTTCTGGATCGTCAATCACGCCATCATCAGTCCGCACTACGACATTGAATTCAATGACGGACCACCCACCGCCTTCACCGTCGGAGACAGCCGACGCACCCTGACCCTGCCCTCGGCGCAGAGCTATTCCAGCTTCATCCTGCTGCCGCTGCTGACCTTTGCCACCCGGCGCAAATGCCTCTTCGTCGGTGGACCGGGTCGCGGCAAGACCGCCAGCGCGCTGCTGATGGGCGTGCTGGCCGGCTATCCGGTGCGAGACGTGCGCCGCGCCATGCAGCACGGCCATCCGCAGATGACGATTGCCGACCTGCTGGGCAATCCCCTGCCCGGCGATCTGGTGAATGCCCAGCGGATGGAAGACATTCGCATTGCCTGGCGCAGCTGGCTGGGCATGCGGGTCAAGATCGTGGACGAATACAACCGCATTCCCACCCGCACCCAGAGCGCCTTGCTGACGGTGATGGGGGACAACTATGCGGAGATCCTCAACCACCTCTACGAATGCCCGGAGTCGGCCTGGTACCTCACCGCCAATGACGACCAGGGCGGCGGCACCTATCAGGTGATTGAAGCCCTGCGGGACCGGATCGACGTCGTCGTCCAGGCCCTGGCCTTCAATCCGCGCTTCCTGGAAGAGCTGCAGATGCGGGTGGAAGAGAACCTGAAACCGGAAGAGATGGTCCCGCCGCAGATCATCTTCACCGAGCAGGAAATCGACCAGATGGGCGAGCACATCCGCGCCGTCGAGATGCCCGCGCCGGTGCGCCGCCGTCTGGAGTTTTTCTGCAGCCAGTTCGAGCTGCTGGAGCCGGCGGGTGTGCAGTTTGAATACATGAGCAAGGACACCGCCCGGCTCTCCGGCGTCGAATGGGCCGAGGTGCTGGCGGCCGACAATGGCCGCGATCGCATCAAGGACCTCGGCTGCCAGACGATGAATGGCGTGTCGGTACGCAACCTGATGTCGCTGCTGCTGTTTGCCAAGGCCCTGGCCTACTTCCGGGGTCAGCCGCAGGTGGAACTGGAAGACCTGCGCCAGATGCTGCCCTTCGTGCTCCATGACAAGCTGCAGCCCGATCTGGAGGCGCCGTTTTTCTCGGTGCCCGGCCATGCGGCCTACCGGACGGACCGGCTCAGCTGGCTGCGCCGCCTGTTTGATCTGTCCTGCGAAGAATACGACCGGCTGGACCTGGACCGTGACGACCCGGTCGGCCGTCTCTCCCAGACCTTTGCGGCGGGGCTGGACGGCGTCTCGGAGTCTGAGACACGCAAGCGGCTGGCGGCCATCGAGCGGCTGGTGGGCGAGCTGGTCAAGGGCCGCAAGCTGTACGGCCCGCTGCATGACGACCTGCAGAAGCTGAAGTACCTGCATCAGCGCTACACCAACTATCTGCACTGGTTGCGCACGCAATGAGCGCGGGGCCCCTGACATGCTGATATCCCAGCCCCTGGCGCAGGTGCTGGCCGCCGGGCGGCGCCAGTTCAACCAGCGCGTGGACGAGGCCCGCCGCCGCACGCCGGGCTTTGATCCGACGGCGTTTTCCAGCTTTGTGCAGCAGCAGCTGGATCCGGTGGTCTCGGCGATGGCGGCGACCGCCCCTGCGCGGACCGCTGCCGTCACGCTGGCTGCTTATGACATCGGACTGCTGCTGTGCGCGCAGGGCCTGGCGGGTCCGTCGGCGCGATCGCCAGGGGTCAACCAGCTCTGGCGCGACGTGCTGCCGGCGCTTGCGCCTCGGATTGCGGAACTGCCGCATGACCTGCTGGGGGCGTTGAGCAATGCCGCCCTCCATCTGGGGACGGTGGAAGGTGCTCGCCCTACGGAATGGCTGGCGCTCCTGCGTCAGCTGGGCCCCGCCAGCGAAACGCCGGCGCAGTTGCTGGCGCTGGGCAAGGTGCTGGCGTGGCGCTCTGGCCTCGCGCAGTTTCGCCTGGGGGCGCTGCAGGCGGCGGCGACCTTGCCGGAGGCTTTGCAGCGTGCGGCTCTGCAAGCCCCGTCGCACAGCGATATCGATGCCTGGCGAGGCACGCTGGAAGCCTCTCCATGGGCCGGCCATCCCGGGCGCCCCGAAGGATGGACGCTGGGTCGTTTCACCGGCTTTGGCGGACGTTTCTCTGCACCGCCGGAACTTCGCGTTGCATCGAACGGGATGCTGCTGCGCAGCGGGGATCGGCACTTCCTCGCCATCGCCGATGCCTGTGGCGCCGTGCTGATGCCCGCCACCGCGCAGGAGTTCGACCATGCGGCCCCACCGAAGCGTCCGGCATCGGTGCAGTGGCACGGACAGATGCTGGTGGTGTCCGGCCGCGAGGTACCGATCGATCTGCCGCAGGAAGGGCTTGTGCTGGCCGCGAGTGCCCACACGCTGGCGGTGGCGTCCCCCTACACGCACACCGTGCGACTGCTGCCGCTGTGATGGACACCAAGCCCTCCGCCCCCACGGGCACTGCGCCTCCGCCAAGGGCCCGTGTCCTCGAGCGCTGGCAGCAGGACTGGCCGCGCGCCTTGACCCTGTGGAGCCGCTACACCCGGCTGCAGATGCCGCAGCTGTGTGAAAGCCGGGTCGAAGCCGCTGAAGAAGGTCTGCAAGGCAGCTTCGCGATGATCCGCCTGAAGGACCAGCGCATCGTCATCGACCTGGACGCCATCGTGAAGCTCGGCCTCTCCGACTACGGCGTCGAGATCCTCGCCCATGAGATCGGTCACCATGTGCTGATCCCCGGCAACATGACGGATCAGCTGCGGCTGCTGGCGCGCATCCGTGCCGGGCTGCCGACGCTGGAACGTCAGGCGCCGATGGTGGCCAACCTGTATGCCGATCTGCTGATCAACGACCGGCTGCAGCGCCAGGAGGACCTCCGGCTGGCGGATGTCTACCGTCGCCTTGCCGGCGAACGCACGCCCGGCGCGACCGAAGTGGCCAGCCGTGTGTGGGACCTGTATCTGCGCATCTACGAGCAGCTCTGGAAACTGCCACACGGTGACCTCGGCGCAGGCCCGCGCGAGACCGGCATGGATGCCGATGCCTGGCTGGGCGCCCGGCTGGTGCGGGTGTATGCCTCGGACTGGCTCTCCGGCGCGGGCGGCTTTGCCGCACTGCTGCTGCCGTATCTGGTGGAGGACGCCGAGCGGGCCGAGCAGGCGGTGCAGCAGCTGATGGACACGCTGAGTGCCGGCGAAGGCTGCGAGCCCTACGGCGGGCTGGACATCACCGGCGATGAAGCGGCCGCGCGTCACCCCTCGCTGGACCCGGCCGTCACCGGCGACGACACCGCGCGCGAAGGCCAGGGCGAGGACACGCCCCACACCGCCGCCGCCGACAGCGACCTGCAGTCCGGCCAATGCCGCGAGCCCTTCGACTATGGCGAGCTGCTGCGCGCCGCCGGCGTGAAGATCGATGACCACGAAGCGGCGGTGCGCTACTACCGCGAGCGCGCCCTGCCCCACCTCGTCCCGTTTCCGAAGCGCAGTCGGCCCGGCCGCACCGAGCCGCTGGTGGAAGGCCTGGACCCTTGGGAGATCGGCGATGCGGTGGACCTGATCGACCCGCTGCAGAGCGTGCTGGTCTCGCCCCGGGTCATTCCGGGCGTGACGACGGTGCAGCGCCACTACGGCGAAGAGCCCAGCCCGGTGCCGGTGCAGTCGCCCATCGACCTGGACCTGTATGTCGACAGCTCCGGCTCCATGCCCAATCCGCAGGTGCATGTGTCGTACCCGAGCCTGGCCGGCGCCGTCATTGCACTCTCCGCGCTGCGGTCCGGCGCGAAGGTGCAGGTGACGCTGTGGAGCGGCAAGCAGCAGGTGATGCACACCGACGGATTCGTGCGTGACGAAGCGGCCATCCTGCGCATCCTCACCGGCTTCTACGGGGGCGGCACCGCCTTCCCCATCCACCGGCTGCGCGACACCTACCTCACCGGCCGCCCGCGTGAACGGCTGGCGCATGTGCTGATGATTTCCGACGACGGCATCAGCACGATGTTCGATCAGGACGAGCGCGGCAACGCCGGCTGGGACATCTCCGCCAAGGCGCTGATGGCCGCTGGCGGCGGCGGCAGCATGGCCTTGCAACTGCCGCCAGACTGGGAGCGGCAGACCACCGGCTGGCAGGCCAAGGCGCTGGATTGGATCCGCCGGGCGCAGCGTGAGCAGGGCTGGGAGGTGCAGGCCATTCGCGACCTGGAAGACCTGATGGCGTTTGCGCGCCGCTTCGCCAAAAAGCATTACGGCTGACCGACAATTCACTTCCACGGCGCGCCCCACACGCCGCCACGATGCATCCCTTCCCATGCTGCTGCCCGGCCCCCCGCTCGACATCCTGCTGCGCCGCCTGACCGACCTGCCGCCGGACTTCCTGGACGACCCGCGGACAGATCGTGGCGGTCAGGTGCATGTGGCGGCGGTGGTGAACGACCTGCTGGCCCTGGGCCCGGGTCGCGTTTCAGCGCAGGAGCTGCGCCGCTTCGAAGGAACTGCGGCGGACGCGCCCCGGCTGCGCATGACGCTGGTGCTGGCCTGGCTGCTGGCGGACGAGCGTCTGATCGGCAGCCGGCTGCAACGCGAGCCACTGCTCCGCCTGCTGGACGACACCGCCCGCGAGTTGTCCGGCCTGGCGCCGGTGGCCACCTATCTGAAAGACCCGGACCGCCGTGAAGAACTGGTGCGGGTGATGCTGGCGCGCCTGGATCTGCGGCCCGATGGAGAAACCGCCGCCCAGGCGGCCGACCGCCTGTCCGCCCTGAGCGCCACCGAACGACGTCGCCTGCTGGAAGCCAGCCGTGCCGCCGAAGCGCGCGCACGGGAGATCCGTGAGGCGCTGGTGAAAAAGGCCGCCGAGGCCTCTGCCGACAAGTGGACCCGCGAGTGACCGGCATGCCGCTGCGTGCGGACGACCTGACCTTCTGTCCCACCCTCACCGAGGCGGGACAGCGCATGCTCGACTTTCTGCGCGAGCATCCGGCGGCGCCCCGCTACACCAACCAGAGTGGCCACCGCCTGCTGGCAGACGAAGTGCAGGCGCTGCGTGCCTTCGTGGATGAGGTGAAGACGGCCCGCGTCGGCTGGCCACGCGGCGGCCTGCCCGACTGGCTGCCGGACTTCGTCGCGCAGACCTGCCGCGAGGTGCCGGCCTATCGGGAACTGCCGACGCTGTCCGGCGGCTTTCACGCCCTGCCCACCACGCGCCGCGCGGACCTCGCCGCGGACATTGCCCGGTATGTGCCGGACCCGGTGCCGCTGGACCGGATGATCAACTTCCGCACCACCGGCACCACCGGCACGCCCTTGCTGATCGCCTCCCATCCGGTCGTTGCGTCGCGGTATCTGGCGTTTCACCTGCGGGCGCTGCGACGCGTGGGCATCGAGCCGCGGCATGGACGCGGTCAGGTGGGCGTGGTGCTGCTGGGCGTGCAGAAGCGATGCTTCACCTATGTCAGCGTCACCCCGCTGATGGACGAATCGGGGTTGGCCAAAATCAACCTGCATCCCGACGACTGGCGTCAGCCGGAAGACCGGACCGCCTATCTCGATGCCCTCGATGCCGAGGTGATTGCCGGAGATCCGCTGTCCTTCGGTGAACTGCTGACGCTGCCGCTGCGCACCCGGCCCCGGGCCCTGCTGTCGGTCGGCATGACGCTCTCGGACGGCCTTCGCCAGACCTTGCAGCAGCGCTTCGGCTGCCCGGTGCTGGACCTGTATTCGATGAATGAAGCGGGGCCAATCGCTGTCTACGACGAAGCGCTGCAAGGCCATCTGCTGCTTCAGCCGCGGTTGTATGTGGAGATACTCGATCCGCAGGGGCGGCCGGTCCCGGAAGGCGTCCGCGGCGAGATCACCCTCACCGGCGGTTTCAACTTCTGCCTGCCGCTGCTGCGCTACCGCACCGGGGATCATGCCGCGCTGGTGCACACGGGCGAAGGTCCGCTGCTCAAGGGCCTGTCGGGACGCGCCCCTGTGCGCTTCCGGTCGGCCGGTGGGGACTGGATCAACAACATCGACGTGACGCACGCGCTGGCGCCCTGGCCCCTGACGCAATATGCGCTGCATCAGGGCGGCGATGGCGCGCTGCGCCTTCGGCTGACGCCCGCCGCCTTGCACCATGCCCCCGCGCTCACTGCCGCCCTCACCCGTCTGCTGGGCCCGTTGCCCGTGACCGTCGAACCGCTGCATGCCGATGACAAGGTGCTGCAATACACATCCGACCTGGAGGCCTGCGGGCCATGACTGATCCGATCGAACTGGCGGCCAGTGCGCTGACCACCCTCTCCATCGTGCTGGCCGCGCGCAACAGCGTGCACACCTGGTGGACCGGCATCCTCGGCTGCCTGCTGTTTGCCGTCACCTTCTTCCGGGTGGCGCTGTATGCCGACGTGACCTTGCAGGCCTTCTTCCTGATCACCAGCGTGATGGGCTGGTGGCATTGGCTCAAGGGCCGGGCCGGACACACCGTGCCGATCAGCCGGACCACGCGTGGCGAGTGGACGGCCGCCGTTCTGCTGGCGGTGGTCGTGACCGGCGGCTACGGCTGGCTGCTGGCGCGGATGACCGATGCCTACGCGCCGTTCCTCGATTCCGCCGTGCTGGCGCTGAGTGTGGTGGCGCAGGTCTTCCTGCTGCGGCGCCGGCTGGAGAATTGGCCGGTGTGGGTGCTGGTGAACACGCTGTCGGTGCCGCTGTATGCAAGCCGCGGTTTGTGGGTGACCGCTGCGCTGTACGCGGCGTACTGGTTCAACGCGTGGTTCGGGTGGTGGCAGTGGCGGCGATTGATGCGGGCGTGACGGTGTCAGGCCATCGATTCCCGCGGGGCCTGGTGGTGGGAAAGTTCTGCCCGCTGCATCTGGGCCATGAGCTGCTGATTCGCCGCGCGCAGGCGCAGTGCGACGAACTGGTGGTGGTGAGTTATACCGAGCCGGGTTTTGCGGGGCTGGGGCGGGACCGTCGCGCGGCGTGGCTGGCGGCGCGTTTTCCGGGCCTTCACTGCGAGGTGCTCGACAACGAGTATCTCGCCCGCCTGTGCCACGAGCGAGGCGTTCCCCTGCGGACGATTCCGCTGGACGACGCTCCGGAGGATGTGCACCGCCACTTCGTCGCACGGCTGATGCTGGATCTGTTCGACGGACCGGTGCAGGCCGTCTTCACCAGCGAGACCTACGGCGACGGGTTTGCGGCGGTGATGTCGCAGGTCTTTGGCGCGCCGGTGCAGCATGTGTGTGTCGATCTGCCTCGGGCACAAATTCCCGTGTCCGGGACCCAGGTGCGGCAGGACCCGCTGGCGCATCGCCACCTGCTGAGTCCGGAGGTGTATGCCGACTTCATGCCCCGCATTGCGCTGCTGGGTGGCGAGTCCACCGGCAAGTCGACGCTGGCGGCAGCACTGGCCGAGGCGCTGGGCACGGTGTGGGTGCCGGAATTCGGCAGGACGCTGTGGGAGCAGCAGGACGGACACCTGCGCTTCGAGGACATGGTGCTGATTGGCCGCACCCAGGTGTCGCACGAGATCGCGCTGGCGCAGCAGGCCCAGGGTTGCCTGGTCTGCGACACGACGCCATTGACCACCCGGCTCTACAGCGAATGGATGTTCAATCGTGTCGACCCGGACCTGCTCACACTGGCCGAGCGACGCTACACGCTCACGCTGCTTTGCGACACCGACGTGCCCTTCGAGCAGGACGGCACCCGCCAGACGGAAGGCTTCCGGCAGATGCAGCAGGCGCGGTATGAGCAGGAACTGGCGTCACGCGGGCTGCCTTTTGTCGTGGTGTCGGGCTCGGTGCAGCAGCGGGTGTCGCAGGCGGTGAGCGCCATTCGGGCTGCGGTCACGCCCTGACCGACCGCGACGGTCTTCCGACATGACAACGGCGACTCGCCCGCAGGCAGAGTCGCCGTTTCAGTTTTGGGAGACCGCGGCATCGCCGCGTCTCCCCTCGCCTCACGCTGACGCGATCAGAGTGAGTTCAGGAACGCCATCAGCGCCTTGCGATCGGCCGTGCTCAGGTTGATGAAGCGCTGGCGGCTCGCGGTGGCTTCCCCGCCGTGCCACAGGATGGCTTCGGTCAGGGTGCTGGCGCGGCTGTCATGCAGGTAGCCCACCTTCACACCGGTCCCGGCCACATACTCGGTATAGCCGATGCCCCACAGCGGCGCGGTCCGCCACTGGTTGCCAGCCGCCTGGGACTCGACCAGGTTGTCGGCCAGGTCGGCGCCCATGTCATGCAGCAGCAGGTCGGTGTAGGGACGGATGGTCTGGTTGCGGTTCTCGGTCAGCTCGGTGCCCAGGCCCGTCTTCATTTCCGCCACGTGGCACGCCGTGCAGCGAATCGATGCGAACACCTTGGCGCCTGCGGCCACCTGCGCCGGATTCACGTCCAGGTAAGGCAGCGGCGTCACGCCCTTCGGGAAGCCGCTGGCAACGCTACGCTGCGCCGGCACCCCCAGCAGCGCGACATACCGGGTGATCAGTTGCAGGTCCGCTTCGGACAGGCCCTTCTCCACCTTGTTCTTGTCGCACTTGGCGGGACCCGCCAGGCAATCACGGTTCGGATACAGCGGCGAGGTGACCGACATGTCCAGCAGCGCGGCATTGGCGCTCTGATGACGCAGGCTCACCTTCGCGGCCTTCCAGCCGTAACGACCCACGCGCACGGCGCCGGTCTCCGGGTCATAGACCAGATTGGCCTGCCCCTTCACACCGTCTTCATCCGGCGTGCTGCGCACCCGGGCCAGGATGTCCGCATCCGGAATCGCTTCCAGCAGACCCATGCCGATCATCGGCTGGGCCGCACGCAGCGAATACACCGAAGGCGTCGGGCCGTCGAAGGCCACACGCGGCTTGCTCAGGGTCACGGCCGTGCCGTCGGCCAGCGTCACCGTCTTGGTGTCGAAGCCGGCCACACGCACGCTCATGCCCCAGTCCTGCAGCGCGCCGGTGGTCTGGGAACGAGCATTCATCTGCACCGCCAGACCATAGGTCGGATGCGGCACCTGCTTGCCGTTGGCATCGACCGCAGCGGTGCGCACGGCCATCGTGTCCAGACGCTGGTTCAGCACCTGCGGTGCCAGACCACGTCCGTTGTTGATGTGGCAGGCGAAGCAGGTGGACTGGTTGAAGCGCGGCCCCTGCAGGCCGACGGCCGCGGTGTTGCGGTCGTTGCCGGCTTCGTTGTGATCGCCGGTCCACATGTTGGTGTGGATCCAGCGGCGGCCTTCGGTGAAGCGCTGCATGTTCTGCATGCCGATCTGGGTGCTCGGCTGCTGGAACATGAAGGTGGCGTTGTCGGCGTAGTCGTAGGAGATGGAGCCGGTCCCGCCCAGCAGCGTCTCTTCCGGCAGCGGCGCATTCATCAGGCGCGGCTGCACCCCATACCAGGGCCGCAGTCCGCTGCCCACCACGTAGGTCACTTCGTTGGTGTAGTAGCGGAAGTTGCCGCTGTCGCCGATGGCGTCCATGGCGGCGCGGCTGGAGAAGAAGGAGCCGGTGAACTCGATGGCATCGCCGACCTTCAGGCTGCGCGAAGCCACGGTGGTGGTGGGCACCAGCACGCCGTTGGCATCCGGTCCGACATCGCGGTGGCCAGGCACGTTGTCCAGCACCACCGAGCAGCCGTCATTGGCGCCGATGACGCCGTTGTAGCCGGTATTGGGCTTGAGCAGTGCGCCCTCGGGCGGCTTGGGCACCACGGGGCAGGAGGTCAGGTCCTTGAAGCCGTCGGTGTAGGTGGTCGGGTCCAGCAACTGGCCGGGCGACATCCAGCCGTAACCGGTCACGCCCGGATCGTCGAAGCGGCGGAAGAACGAATGGCCGCCGCCGCGCTGGGCCTGCTGGTAGTACTGGTTGATGATGATGCGCGGCTTGGTGACGCCTGGCACGCGGCTGTTGTCGATGAACTCCACACCCCAGGTGCGGTTCTTGAAGTAGTTGGCGATGAAGTTCAGATAGGCGCCCGGACCCTTGTCGCGCGGCTTGCCGTTGGCATCGACCGTGTCGTTGGTGCCGTAGCCGATTTCAGCCCAGTCCTCGCCGCGCTCGCGGGCGTGACGGGAACGGCCGACGAAACCGAAGCGCGTCACCAGCGTGCCGTCGGGCAGCGTGAACTGCACCTGTTCCAGCGGGGCCGGAACGGCGGGGGTCATGATGGTGGCGCCGACGGGAGGCGTCGGCAGGGCCGAGGTGGCCACCGCCGCGAGGGCGTTGTCGCTGCCCGGAGATTTGAAGCTGACTTCAAACAGCGAGTAACCGTATTGCGTGGCCCGGGCGACGCCCTGGATCTTCACGTAACGGACGTTTGCGTTCAGGTTGAAGAATTCTTCAGTGCCGCCCTTGCCGCCAGCGACGTAGCGCAGCTGGTACCAGGTCTGGCCGTCATCCGAGGCGAGGATGGCGTATTCCTTGCCATAGGCGTTCTCCCAGACCAGCTGCATGTAGCCGAGGGCCGTCTTGGCGCCGAAGTCGAATTGAATCCAGGCGGCGTCGTCCTGGCTGCTGGCCCAGCGGGTGGTCAGGCTGCCATCGACGGCTTTGTCCGGGCCATTGTTGTTGTTCTCGACGGCACTGGAGGTGGCCTTGACGCCCTGAATGCTGGTGCCGGGTTTGCTCAGGTCCACGCCGGACGGCAGTTGCAAGGTGGGCGGCAGCGGCGGGGCCATGGTGCCGCCGCCGGTGGGCAGGCTGCCGGTGGACGGCGACGGTGCGGTCGTGGGCGGCAGTTCCGGTTCGGTCTCGGGGCCGGAGGCACCGGGGGCTGGCGCGGGAATCGGCGCGGGCGCGGGGGCACCGCTGGAGGGATTGCTGTCCGGCGAGGACGACGACGAGCCGCCGCCGCAGCCGGAGAGCACGCCGACGGCGCTCAGGGCGAGGACGGCGCTGGCCACGAGACCTCGCGCGAGTGAAGGGGGCGGCGGACACGCCAACTTGTGGTCGGTGTCTGATACGTTGTTGCGCATGAGCGCTCCTGCAAGTCCGAAGGAAACGGTGGATCCCCACGGCCAGGGTGGCTGGCCGGGAGAGGTTGTCCTTGTATGAATTGCAGGGAGCGTGCCGGTTTCGGTTGGTCACAAAGTGGTGTCTACCAGTCGGGCCTGCGGTCAGTTGCGGCTGGGAGGGGCCTCCCCGGGGCCGATGGGGGACCGATTGGGGGTGGTCAGGAGCGCCGGTTTTTGTCAGGACCGACAAATAGTGTCAGTGACGAACACTGGAATGGTCGAAGTCGTCGCGAAGTGTCAGTGCGCGGCAGGAAGCGGTATGGGATGACTGCCGCGCAGATGTGGCGATTAGCGCGCGGAGTGATACTTTGATTCACAGCGCTGCGCGTCGTCAGCGCTCCGCAGAACGCGCGAGTGAAAAATCGCACCAGCTGTTGCGAAGCTGATGGGGCTGGATACGCTGGTCCGCGCTGCCCACGTCTAACATCGCGCCGAATTCATTTTGCTCCGCACATTGATGTCTCCCCCGACCGCTATCCCATCTCGCTTTCGTCTTCGCCTGACGCCGCTGCTGCGCCCCTGCGCGTGGTTCGTGGGCGTGCTGCTGCTGGCGAATGTCGGCGTGGCGGCGGTTGCACAGTGGCGGGCGCTAGGCAGCGTGTCACTCTCGGCGTTGGGTCCAGCCACCGTGCTGCCGTTGGCGCTTGGAGCGTTGCTGGCGACGCTACAGGTGCTGGTCGTGCTGGCCTGCCCCGTGAGGGTGCTGCCCGATGCGCTACGGGGGTTCAACCTGTGGGGTGGCTACAAAACGGTCAAGTGGGGCGACATTCCGGAGGTCTCGACGGGATCGCTGCTGCGTATGCGCTATCTGAAAGTGCCGGTGCCGGCATCGTCGCTTCCGATCACCGTTCCCTTTGCGCTCGCGGATCTCCCCGGGTTCCTGGCTGCGGTGGAGACATGCGCGGGACGTGAGCATCCGCTGGCCGTGGCGTTGCGGGACGGAATGGGCCCGGCACACGGACAAGGCACACAGCCTGATGGATCATCGGTCGCGAGTGTCTGATTCGTCTCGTCCCCGCCCACACGGACCAGAACGCGCAGTGGACGAGGAATGCGGTCATGCCAGGCATGACCGCGGAGCGTTGCGCAGGCAGTGCTGCAACTACGCTCTCGTTCCGGACTTCGGGGTTCTGATCCATTCGATCAGGGCCAGAAGAAAGGGGGCTCCAATGATCCATGTTGGAATGAGTGCTTCCATATCGACTCCGTGGAAAGCTGAGGGTGCTTGAGACGGGCAATGCGTGTGCCTCTCCGGGCGCCTCGCTCCTTCGCAGAATGGGTTCGAAATACGAGCCTGGTCCCTTCAAAGTCGTCGACGGTGTCCAGTTGTAAGCGTCGCCACAAGAACTGGAACGTCCGTGACGCAGTTGGCGAAAGCTTACGCTTCCCCACCATATGGGGGGAAACCCTTAATCGTGTCTGCTCCGTAAACTTCCGCGCTTGTCTGTAGCTGCCGACGCTGATCAACGGCGCACAAGACAACTGAACCGCGGTATCCGCTACCCCACTAGTAGGTCGGTGGAGCTGCCTTTGTGAGTCTGCGCCGGGCGAGCGCGGGCCTCTCAATAAATGCAAAAAAATCTTGGCACGTAGCCAGGGCTGGCGGAGCTTTGCTCATGAAGCTATCCAGCCTGCTGCGCGCCACCACATTGAGGACGGGTGGTTATGGGTGGGGGAAGAGATTTCCGCAAGTGGGCGTTTTGGCTCGGGCTGTCCGTCTGTCCCATGCCTTGCGCATGGGCGCAGACATCGCCCGTCGACAGCGCCGCTCATGAAGCGTGTGCAAAACGCCATCGTCGCGCGCGGCTACGTGACCACGCGTGTATTGGCTGCACCGCAGGACCTCCGTCAAGGCGCACTGGCGCTGACACTCATTCCCGGACGCATCCGCGCCGTGCGCTTCACCGATGACAGCAGCCCGCGAGCGACCCAATGGAATGCCGTGCCTGCCGCTCCCGGTGACATCCTCAACCTTCGCGACATCGAGCAGGCGCTGGAGAACTTCAAGCGCCTGCCCACCGCCGATGCCGACATTCAGATCGCCCCAGCCCAGGGTCCCCATGCCCAACCCGGCGAGAGTGACCTGGTGATCGCCTGGAAGCAGCGGCTTCCGCTCCGCATCAGCGTGTCTGCGGACGACTCTGGCAGTCGTTCCACAGGCAAATACCAAGGCTCGGTCACCGTGTCTTACGACGGCTGGTGGACACTCAATGATCTTCTGTATGTGAGCCTCAGCCACGACCTCACCGGGCTCACGACAGGCTCGGACAGCAAGGGGACCCGTGGCCACACCGTGCACTACGAGGTGCCGTATGAATACTGGCTCCTCGGTTTCACGGCCAGCAGTTATAACTACCATCAGTCGGTGGCGGGAGCCAGCCAGACCTACGTCTACGGCGGCAGCAGCAACAACGGCGAGGTCCGCCTTTCGAGGCTCTTCTACCGTGACGCGGTGCGCAAGACCACAGCCTACCTACGGGGCTGGACCCGCAGTTCCCGCAACGCCATTGATGACACCGAGGTGCTGGTGCAGCGCCGCCGGATGGCCGGTTGGGAACTCGGCCTGAATCATCGTGAGTTCATGGGTGCGGCGACGCTGGATGCCGGTCTGGGATATCGCCGGGGTACCGGCATGCACGCTGCACTGCGTGCGCCCGAGGAGGCGTTTGACGAAGGTACCTCGCGTCCTGCTATCGTCACCGCCGACGCTCAGCTCACCCTGCCGTTTTCGGCTGGCTCGCAACGCATGCGGTTCTCCTCCACATGGCGTGGCCAGTGGAACCGCACAGCGCTGGTGCCTCAAGACCGCTTCTCCATCGGAGGCCGCTACACGGTGCGTGGCTTCGACGGCGAAACCACACTGACGGGTGACCGGGGCTGGCTGCTGCGCAATGAACTGAGCTGGTCCCTGGGCGACACCGGCCAAGAACTGTTCGCCGGTGCGGACTATGGCGAAGTCAGCGGCCCGTCGGCGCGCTTCCTCATCGGCCGGCAACTGGCGGGCGGCGTGATGGGCCTGCGCGGTGGCTACAAGGGCGTCTTCTGGGATGTCTTCATGGGTACGCCCATCTCCAGCCCGCAGGGCTTCCACACCAGCAGCATGACGACGGGTTTCAGCCTGAACTGGTCACACTAGGAGCGCGCGATGCGTTTCAACACCCTTGATGTGCAGGCGCCCGGCCTGCTGGACGTCCCCTGCAATGAAGCCGAGACGCTGGGGTCTGCGGTCTGGATGTGGATGCACTCCCGCTCCCATCGCAACATGCCGCTGCACGCCCTGCAGACGCTGCTGCTTCCGGCCATCAAACACCGCCAGTTTGTCCTCGCCAGCGAGCAGGGCAAACCGGTCTTCTTCCTGACGTGGGCCATGCTGACGCCGGAGGCAGAGCGCCGCTACCTCGCCAATTCCCCGCTCACCATGCCGGAGACGGACTGGACGGGTGGTGCCCGGATGTGGATCCTGGACTGGGTGGCCCCCTTCGGCCACAGCCTGCAGGCGCGCCATCTCACCACCCGGCTGTTCGCCACGCGCTGCTTCCGCTCCCTCCATCACAGGGGCAACTCAAACGGCCTGCGTGTGAAGGACTTCCACGGTATTGGGGTCATGGCTGAAGAGGCCCGCGCCTGGTCGCTGCTGAATCCGCCGCTATTGCCTGCGCCGGCCCCGCGCTCGACGGCCCCCGTCTCATCCGTCTTTGTCTCGCCTGCGATCACGGTGCACGCCACGACTCACACTGCCGCCGCGCCTATCGCCAACATCTCTTCAGAACAACAAGCATGAACAAGCATCTCTTTCGGGTCGTCTTCAACAAGAGCCGCGGCGAGCTGGTCGCGGTAGCGGAGAACGTGGCCAGCGATGGCCAAGGCGTGGGCACCAGCAAGGGGCCGGGTGTGCGTAACGTGATGGCCACGGTGCGTCCGTTGTGCTTCTCCATCCTGCTGGCTTTTGGTGGGGTGGCCACAACGGCGAATGCGCAGATCGTGGCCGACCCGAATGCGCCCCGCAATCAGCAGCCGACGGTGCTGAACGCGGCCAATGGCGTGCCGCTGGTCAACATCCAGACGCCCAGCGCGGCTGGGGTTTCCCGCAATACCTACAGCCAATTCGACGTCAACAAGCAGGGCGCGATTCTCAACAATTCGCGCAACAACACGCAGACCCAGCTCGGCGGTTATGTGCAGGGCAATCCGTGGCTGGCCAATGGCACCGCGCGCGTGATCCTGAATGAAGTCAATGCCAGCAATCCCAGCCAACTGCGGGGTTATGTGGAGGTGGCCGGGGACCGCGCCCAGGTGGTGATCGCCAATGCCGCCGGAATCAGCTGTGATGGCTGCGGCTTCATCAATGCGAACCAGGTCACCCTGACCACTGGTACGCCGCTTCTCAACGGCGGCAGCCTGGAAGGCTATCGCGTTGAGCAGGGCAGCGTGAGCATCTCCGGCGGCGGGCTGGACACCAGCCGTGCCGACTACACCGAAATCATCGCGCGCTCCGTGCAGGTGAATGCCGGTATCTGGGGCAACGCCCTCAAAGTGACCGCCGGTGCCAACGAGGTCAGTGTGGACCATGCCCGCACCACCGCGATCGCGCCCACCGGGGCAACGCCGTCCTATGCCATCGACGTGGCGGCCCTGGGCGGCATGTATGCAGGCAAGATCACGCTGGTCGGGACCGAAGCCGGCGTCGGCGTTCGAAATGCCGGCCAAATCGGGGCTTCCGCTGGTGACGTGACCATCACAGCCGATGGCCGGCTGGAAAACAGCGGCCGCATCACGGCCAGCGCCGCGGTCCTGGTAGACACCAGCGGCGGGCTCGTCAACAGCGGCAACATCTACGCGCAAGGCGACACGCAACTGACGACGCGCGGCAGTGTTGGCAACAGCGGCGTGATCGCCGCGCTGGGCAACACCACGCTGTCGGCGTCGGGCGCTGGCAGCGCCATCGACAATGATGCGGGGGCACTGATCGCCGCGGGCATGCGGAGCGACGGCACGGTGGCCGGCAGCACCCGCCTGCAGGTCAGCGCCAGCGGGCTGCTGACGGCACAAGGCCAGGCGCTTGCGGGTGGGGACGCGTACCTGTCCGGCGCAGGCGTCGATCTGACCGGGGGCCAAGCCTCCGCGCGCAATATTTCGATCACCGCCACCGCGGGTGACGTTGATGCGAGCCGCGCCACGCTTGTCGCCGCGCAGGCGTTGACAGTCAGCGCCGCAGGCACGCTGCGCACAGACGCAGCCAACGCAGCGGCCGACCGATTGCAGCTCTCCGCGCACGACTTCTCCAACGTGCGCGGCCAATGGGTCCAGACGGGCACCTCGGACCTGTCCATCCAGCTCCCTGGCCGCCTGGACAACACCGAAGGACGCATCGCCACCAACAGTGCCAATGTGGCGCTCGGGGGCCAGACTCTGCAAAACACCGGTGGCCGGATCGAGCATGCCGGTTCTGGCGGGTTGTTGATCAATGTGACCGAGCTGGCCGGCGCCAAAGGGCTGATCGGCACCAACGGCGCGCTGGCTCTGACGGCGCAGACGGCCACGCTTGATGCCGCTCAGACTTCGGGCAGTGCAGTGCTGATCCAGTCCGGCACGCTGTCCAACCGCGGTGGCCAGATCACCCAAACCGGCGCAGGGGCGGCCTCCATCCAGGCGACCGCCACGCTCGACAATACGGGTGGGCTGATCGCGGCCACCGCCCCCAGCCTCACCGTGGACGCCACCACCCTGGTCAACACGGATGGCCGGATGTCCCATTCCGGCACCGGCACGATGACGATTCGCGCAACCACGCTGGACGGCGCACGCGGGGTCATCGACAGCAATGGCGCACTTGCGCTGACTGCGCAGTCCGTCACCCTGGATGGTGGGCAGACCACCGCCACGGGCGTGAGCATCGACGTCTCCACTTTGTCCAACCGTTCGGGCCAGATCCTGCAAAGCGGCACCGGTGCCACCGTCGTACGGGCGAGCCAGCGCTTTGACAATACCGGTGGACGGCTTGCGACGAATGGCGCCGACCTCACGCTCGGCGCCGCCACGCTGACCAACACTGAAGGGCACATCGAGCACTTCGGCACCGGCCTCATGTCCTTGTCCGCGACCACGCTGGACGGGTCGCGCGGCCACATCCTCGGCAACGGCACGCTCGCACTTCAGGCGCAGTCCGCGGTGCTAGACGACGGAGAGTCCGTGGCCAGCACGCTTCGCGTGGACACAGGCACGCTGTCCAATCGCGGCGGCCAACTGCTGCAAACCGGTACAGGCGGCGCATCGGTGCAGGCGACCACCCGCCTGGACAACACCGGTGGCACGCTGGCCAGCAACGGGGCCATCACGCTGGCTACCGGTGACCTGCTGAACCAGAGCGGGGTGGTGCAAGCAGCGGGCGTGGCCGGCTTGGACCTCCGTGCAACCGGGCATGTCGACAACAGCGCCCAAGGTCGCATCGTCGCAGGTGGCGCGGCCACCGTGGCGGCGGCCTCGCTGTCCAATACCGACGGGGCGCTCACTGCCGGGGACACCTTGCAGGCGGTGATCAATGGCGCCGTGGACAACACCCGTGGTGTGCTGGCTGCCAACGGGGACACCACAGTGACCGCGTCCGCAGTGAACAACACCCGTGGACGCATCGGCAGTGTCCAGGGCAGCGCCACCGTCGCCGCGACGAGTGGCGCACTTGTGAATGCATCGGGCCGTCTGGATGCCGCGCAAAACCTGACCGTGTCGGCCAGTGGCCTTGGCAACGTCGAAGGCGTGCTGTCTGGTCAGGAGCTGCGCGTGGACACGCGCCAGCAATCCCTGGACAACACCCGGGGCACCGTGGCCGCGCGAGGTGCGCTGCAAGTGCAGAGCGGACAGCTGACCAACGATGGCGGCAGCTTGCAGGCGGGCGGGGCCATGGTGGTGGATACGCATGGCCAGCTGCTCACCAACCGCAACGCCGGTTCCACGGGCGGCATCCTTGGCCAGAGTGCCGTCACGCTGCGGACCGGTGACCTGGACAACAGCAGCGGCTTCATCGGTGCCAAGGGCGACATCATCGCGACCACGGGGCGTATCACCAATACGCAAGGGGGACAGTTCAGCGGTGAACAGGGCATCACGCTCAATGGCACGCAGCTGGACAACCGCGGGGGCAGCGTGCAGGCGCTTGGGGGCGTCTCTGCCGAACTCGGGACCGGCGAGCTCAATAACACCGGAGGCCTCATGCGCTCCGGCGCCACGCTGGACATTCGCGCAGGTCTCGTGGGCAACGCCAACACCGGGGCCCAGGGTGCGAACCAGGGCCTGGAAGCCCTGAACGTGTCGGTGGCGGCTGACCAGATCAACAACCAGGCCGGCCTGATCCGCGCGGATCGCACAGTCACGCTGACGGGGGGCGGCACGCTCAACAACGCGCAGGGCATGATCTCCTCCGGACAAGCCCTGCAGGTGCAAGACCGCAACGCGCAGGCGCGGACACAAAATGTGGTCAACACGGGCGGCACGCTGATCGCAGGGGCGTCCTTGGGCATTACCAGTGCCACGCTGTCGGGCGACGGCCACCTGCTGTCGCAAGGCGACGTCAGTATCGACCTCACGGGCGACTTCACTCACACCGGCGAACTGCAGGCCAATCGCGACGTGACGCTGCAGATCGGTGGGCGCCTGGTCAATCAGTCCGCCATCAAGGCTGGCAATGCCGTCACGGTTTCGGCGGGCAACATCGAGAACCTGGTCAGCGGAGAGTTCAGCGCCAGCAGCACCACGCTCAACGCGGCAGACACGCTCAACAACCGGGGCTTGATCGATGGCGGGAACACCTACCTCCATGCCGGCACCGTCAACAACCTGGGGACGGGCCGCATCTATGGCGACCATCTCGCTATCGGCGCCGGCACGGTCAACAACGATGTCGAGAACGGCACGGCGGCCACGATTGCTGCCAGGGGCCGTCTGGATATTGGCGCCGGCACGATCAACAACCGTGAACACGCGCTGATTTTCAGCGGCGGGGATATGGCTATGGCCGGCGCGCTGGACGCGAACCGCATGGCCACCGGTTCGGCCGGTGTGATCAACAACAACAGCGCCTCCATCGAGGCGCTGGGCACCCTGGCACTGGCGGCCAATCAGGTTCGCAATACCAATGAGCATTTCACCACGGGCTTGCTGCAAGGGCCTGTGGAGCACGTTGTCGAGTACCAGGGATCGGGATCGGCCAACCGTTACAAGCCTGGCGACCCGGACGTCTACGTCTACAACGACGAAACGGACCACCTGCACACGCCCGAAGGTGCGTACGAGAGCTGGTCCAAGTATGAATACGACCGCACCACCACCCAGACCGTGATCACGGGCACCGACCCGGGCAAGATCACGGCGGGCGGCGCGATGCTGATCAATGCCGCCACGGTGCTCAACGACAAGAGCCAGATCATTGCAGGCGGGGTGCTGTTGGTCCCAACGGGTGACCTGAAAAACACGACTGTGCCAGGCGAGAAGACGGTGCGCGACAACGGCACCGCCACTTCCTATTGGCGTGACCACCACAAAGGTCGCGACAGCACTGGCAGCAACACCACGGCCTATACGCCGCCGGACGACATCAGCGACATCTGGCTCACGCCGACCGTCTACCAGGCCAACACCGCTCCGGTGGCCAGTGGCACCCAGGTGGCGGCCCATACCGTGGGCAGTGTTGCCCGAGGACCGCTGGGCGGCCTGCTGGCCCAGGTCAGCATCGGCGCGGGACGCGGGGTAGACGCGGCAACGCCCGTCGTCCAGGCGCCGCTGGGTGTCGTGGGGCCGGCGTTGAACCCGGTGACCGAAGTGCCAGCCCTGGCGCCAGGCGCCAGTGGCCAGCAACTGGTCGTGCGCACGGGCGGTGTCAACACCACCGTGCCGGACAACAGCCTGTTCAAGGTAAGCCCCAACCCCACGGGCGGCTATCTGATCGAAACCGATCCGCGCTTTGCCAACTACCGGACCTGGCTCTCGTCGGACTACATGCTCACACAGTTGGCCATCGACCCGGCGGTGACGCAGAAGCGTCTGGGCGACGGGTTCTACGAGCAGAAGCTGGTGCGCGAGCAAGTGGCCCAGCTGACGGGGCGGCGCTTTATCGATGGCTACTCCACCGACGAGGCGCAGTACCGTGCCCTGATTGACCAGGGCGTGACTTACGCCAAGGAGTGGGGCCTGCGTCCGGGTGTGGCGTTGACGGCGGCCCAAATGGCCCAGTTGACCAGCGACATTGTCTGGCTGGTGGAAAAAGACGTAACGCTTCCGGATGGGCAGACCGCCAAGGCGTTGGTGCCGCAGGTGTATGTGCATGTGAAACCGGGGGATCTCGACGGTGCGGGTGCCCTCATCAGCGGCCAGAGCGTGGTGCTCAACCTCACGGGTAATCTGGTCAACCAGGGCAGCATTGCGGGCCGCGACGTGCTCTCCATTACCGCCGAGAACGTGGCCAACCTGGGCGGACGCCTCACTGGTGGCGATGTGGCGTTGCAGGCCCGGAACGACCTGGACAACGTTGGCGGCCTCATTGGGGCCAACACCAGCCTGCAGCTCAACGCCGGACGGGATCTCCATGTCACGACCACGGTGCACAGCAACAGCAACGCCCAGGGGAGTGTCACCAATATCAGCCGAGTGGCCGGCCTCTACGTGAGCGCGCCTTCCGGCGGAGTGCTGGTCGCATCGGCAGGGAGAGACCTCGCGCTCACCGGCGCACAGGTGATCAACAACAGTGCGGGAGGACAGACGGTTGTGGCGGCAGGGAGGGATCTCCAACTGAACACGGTGGAGGTCTCGAATTCGCAGTCGCTGACCTGGAACAGCACCAACTCCCGCAAGGACAGCTCTCGCCAGGAGGTGGGCACCGACATCCAGACCGCAGGTGATGTCCGCCTCGCTGCAGGCAGGGACCTGACGGCGCGTGGCGCCACGGTCACCAGTGATAAGGGCGCGTTGGTGGCCACGGCGGGCAACAACGTCACCCTGACTGCGGCAGAGAGTTCGCGTACGGTGGATGAAGCGCATCAACACACCGGCAGCAGCAGTGCCTTCTCGAAGAAGACCATCACCACTCGAGACACACTGTCCGAAACGACCACCCAGGCGACGACGTTCTCCGCCGACACCGCTTATGTCCAGGCGGGCAACGACGTCAATGTGCGAGGCAGCAACGTGGTCTCAACAGCGGGGACGGTCGTTGTCGCAAAGAACGACATCAACATCGACGGTGCAGCCAGCACGACAACCCAGACGCATTTCTCGCAGACCAAGCAGAGCGGGTTGATGGGCACGGGCGGCATCGGTTTCACCGCCGGGTCCCGGCAGACCAAGGACACCGTCACCGACACGCAGACCGTGCATGAGGGAAGCACGATCGGCAGCGTCAGCGGCAACGTGACGTTGACTGCGGGGAGGGATCTCACTCTCAAGGGCAGCGACGTGGTGGCCGGGCAGGACGTCACATTGGTGGGGCGCAATGTGAGCATCGAGGCGGTGCAAGACACTGCGGGCCACCAGGAGCTTCACGAGGTCAAACAAAGCGGCCTGACGGTGGCGCTCAAGAGCGCGATCACGGACACGGCCCAGGCGGTGTACCAATCGGCCAAGAGCGCCAAGGACGCGCCGGATGGTCGGCTCACCTCGTTGTATGCCGCCAAGGCGGGCGCCACCCTGCTGGCGAATTGGGATGACGCCGCCAAAGAAGCCTCAGCCGTGGCGAAGGGTGATGCCAGCAGTGTGAGCATCCAGCTCTCGGTGGGCAGCAGCAAGAGCAAGAGCACGGTCGATGCCCAGGTCAGCAATGCGCATGGCAGCCAGGTGCTGGGGGGTGGCCAGGTCAGTGTCGTGGCCGTAGGGGAGAAGAACGCCAATGGACAATTGCAGGAAGGCACAGGCAACCTGACAGCCACCGGCAGCACCCTCAAGGGCCAGAACGTCACACTGGATGCGGCGAATGACCTTGTGCTGCAAAGCGCGCAGAACACCAGCACGCAAAAGTCCAGCAACAGCAACAGCGGGTGGTCCGCGGGCGTGGGGCTCTCTCTGGGTCAGAAAACTGGCATCACGTTCAGCGCCAGCGGCTATGCAGGCAAGGGCCACGCCGACGGCGATTCCGTGCAGCAGGTCAACACCAACGTCGAGGCGACGGACACTCTGACCATCCGCACGGGGCGCGACGCCACGCTGGCTGGCGCGCAAGCGGCTGGCGAGCGGGTCGTTGCGGACGTTGGACGAGACCTGACGGTTCGCAGCGTGCAAGACACGATGAACTACCACGCCGACCAGAAGCAAGTCAGCGCGGGCGCGTCATATACCTACGGCTCCGGTGGCGGCTCTGCCAACATGAGCGTGAACTGGAGCAAGGCAGATGCGCAGTACGCCAGCGTGAACCGGCAGTCTGGGCTGTTCGGAGGGGCCGCGGGCTATGACGTCCAAGTGGGCAACCATACCCAGCTGGATGGCGGCGCGATTGCCAGCACCGCAACGCCGGACAAGAACAGCTTCGCGACCAACAGCCTGAGCTACACCAACATCGAGAACCACAAGGAGGCCTCGGCCAAGGCGGGCGGTGTGAGCGTGGGGTCGGACATGATGTCGAACCCGATCTACAGTCTGGGCAAGAGCGCCATGGGCGGGCTGATGGCGAACGCCGGGAAATCCAGCAGCGACAGCTCAACGACGTATGCGGTGGTGAGCGACGGGACGTTGGCGATCCGCGGCGACGACAAGCTCGCCGATGTGGGTCTGCGCCGCGATGCCAATGGCGCCACGCGGGCGCTGACGCAGGACGACATGGGAGCCATGCAGGACAGCGTCAATCGCAGTAGCGAGGCTGGGCGTGTGACGACCGACATCATTGTCACCCTGGTCGACGATGGGATTAAGAAGTTCCTGAATCCGAAGGCGTATAAGGTGTTTTGCATTCAACAGCCTTGTGTGAACGACCAGGCGGAGAATAGCAAGCGGTTAGCGGAGACAAAGGTTCAGTTGGAGAAGGACCATCCGGATTGGTCGCCGGATAAGGTCAATGAGACCGCGCTGAATACGATTTTGGCGAGTGTTAATAATCCCAATCGGCAACTTGATGCTAAGAGCGTGAGCAAGGTGGCGAGTGGTGAACTGCCGTTGAACTCTGACCTATCTGCGAAGGATGGGGAAGATTCTGTGAATAATATTCAGGTGGTGCCAATTTCTGTTGCGGATTTGGAGAAGCTAACCAATGATGAGAAGAAGGGATCGACGGTTTTCAGTAACGGCATACTTAACGGGCTGGATCGTGCGGCGCAGTTGGCGATGCAGATGACGCCAAGCAATCGAGATAAGGAGCAGATCCAGCTCACCGGTGAGACCACGGCCAACCCAACCTACCTCGTCCATACAGATAAGTCTAGTAATACCATTGGCGAACTCGTCGTTGCCGCAATTGAAAAGGGCGCGGAAGTATTCAAGTTCACCACACCGGCCTCAATTCTTAAGGCAAATATCGTCGAGGAATTAATATCTTCCCGCGATGCTAGCGGCGCACTGGACTTTGACCAAGACCATAAGCGACGGTATTTGAACTTTGTCTATGACGTTGGACATAGCCGCGGCACAATGACTCAAACCGATACATTACGAGTATTAGCGCAGCGCGGAGTCTCGACCGACACACTGATTCTTCTTGTCAACAACCCAGCAGCCAAAAAGGATCGTTTGACCGAAGCAGCCCAAGCGGTGACCACTAAGCAGCCTACTTTCTGGGCGCCGGAAAATGATCCCGTTGCAACCTATAACGGGGGCTATAAGGGCGAATTCAGTGGCAAAGATGTCTGGGAAATGATTACGACATCATACTCAGTGCATAGTTGCCCAGGCACTGCTGCAATTGGATGCGCTGCTGGCAATGTCAACAAGGACACTTTGTTTAGCTATCAAGGGTTCGAAGTTAGCACCCTGAATACGAACCGTCAGGCGACGACGGTAGGAAACCTCACCTCTTGGTCGGCCAATCCTCAGCCTGTAGTGATACCGGCCTTTGGCCTTAATACACTCCAACGCAGCAGAATCCAGAAGGATTGGTTCGACCAATTGCAAACCGTCCCGCGAATCTCGCCAATTCAAATCAATCCCGTTAAGGAAGTCGATAACTCGAGCGCACGCTTGGATGAAATTCGAAAAATGGAGCGGAAGCATGA
This sequence comes from uncultured Roseateles sp., assembly GCA_966211495.1. Lineage (GTDB taxonomy): Bacteria > Pseudomonadota > Gammaproteobacteria > Burkholderiales > Burkholderiaceae_C > Roseateles. The sequence continues at coordinate 117,198 of CBIHOT010000010.1, forward strand.
GCATTAAAATCGCAACTACCAGAAACACGGCATTAATACTACTTCTATTGCAGCTAGCTGGATTGTCTGGCTGCGCATGGGGACCCAATCAAAATGACACCCGCACCGGGCAGCCCTTACCGGCATCTCCCACTTCGCCGCGTGAACTATCGCTAACCCAATACTCAGTCAATATATTCGGCGAGTATCGACTGTTCCACTCGTATCTCTCGGGCGTTAACATTAGCCAGTGTTATTCAGGCGCAAAGCCCGATGATGTGAGATTCGTCAGAATATGGACGTCGGCAAACCCCCAGTCGGCAGCATACGTAGTGAACTTCAAGGACAGCAGGAATCCGGACAAAAAACTGCGCCATGCCTCTATAGATGCGAACTTGTCCGGTTATACGAAGCGCAATGCCGATTTCCTTGGCTGGAAGTACGATAACGTCAAGTTCGATGAACTTTGCGGTGACTGGACCGCTGGTGGCGCAGTCACCTTCGGTATACGGGACAAACGGTCCGAAACCATCGAACAGCACGAAGCCAAACATGCAGCGATCAGCGCGCAATATAACCGCTTTAACATAGAGAGGGGCGCGCCGTATCGATCCGTCAGATGGCCCACTGAAGAATTGATTCGCGGCCCCAACAAGTGGATTCACTTACACGAGCAGAGTCCAACTGCACCCGGCATGGACGAATCAGAGGTCTGGATGCTCCCCATCGGCGACTCCAATTACTACATTTACTTGTCATTCGGCTATGTGAGCGGCGCGCGAGCCGCAAATGGCACCGAATACATGCGCACCCGGGCTTTGGTCGAGCAGATTATCGACACAGTGCGTATTGAGAAAATTTCCGATAAGGTGGCTGAGTAGCGCGTCCAAATCCACTCGGCCCGGTTTGACAGACTACTCGACAGATGGAACCATGCGACAAACTTTAGTGCTTATCAAAGTCGCTCGACTGTCTGTTCTCGTGTCTTTGGCCGCAGCTTTTTCAGGCTGCGCATGGGCACCGGTTCAGCCCGATGTTCGGACTGGGTTGCCTTTGCCAGCATCTCCGACATCGCCGCGAGAATTATCGCTGCAATCATATTCGATAAATTTTTTTGGCGAATATAGAGTTGTCCATTCATACCTGTCCGGAATTAACATAAGTAAATGCTACCCTTCCGCAAACCCCGACAATGTTATTTTTTTAAGAACGTGGACATCAAACGATCCTCAAGCCACCGCATATCTTGCAAATATTAATGGGGAGGAAAATCCGACAATAGGCACAAAATTTCAATACATTAACTTGAAGGGCCATACCCGCAGAAGAGATTTCCTTGGCTGGGAACACGATAGCGTGTCCTTTACGAAGCTCTGTGGTGACTGGACAGCAGGCGGCGCTGTAACGTTCGGAATACGTGACAAACGTTCCCAAACAATTGAGCAGTTCGAAGCTAACGAGGCTGGAATAAGTCGTCAATATAACCAGTCCAACATTGATCGCGGCACACAATATCGATCAGTGAGATTCCCGACTGAAGCAGTAGTACGTGGGCCCAACAGGTGGGTCCACATGCATGAGAAAAGTCCTACCGCGCCGGGCATGGACGAGGGAGAGATTTGGATCCTCCCTATTGGGACATCTGATTATTACATCGTCGTTTCATTCGGCTATCTCGCCGGCGCGCGAGCCGCCAACGGCGCTGAATACATGCGCACCCGGGCCTTGGTCGAGCAAATCATCGACACCGTGCGCATCGAGAAAATTTCCGACAAGCCGACTGAGTAGCGATAGGTTTTTTGCACGTTGCCATGCGACCCTGATATCGGGTGGACGAAATGCAAAGACTCAGGCAGCGACGGCGGTGCACTCTTGAATCCCACATCGCATGTGGATGAAGCCGAGAAAGTGGAGCAGAACCATGAGCATAAAAATCGGCATCGCCAGAAGCGCAATGTTAATACTACCTCTGTCCCAGCTTGCTGGATTTTCTGGCTGCGCTTGGGGACCCAACCAAAATGACACCCGCACCGGGCAGCCTTTACCGGAATCTCCCACTTCGCCGCGTGAACTATCGCTAACTCAATACTCAGTCAACATATTCGGCGAGTATCGGTTGTTCCACTCATATCTATCGGGCATCAACATCAGTCAGTGCTATGCAGGCGCGAAGCCCAACGATGTAAGATTCGTGAGGATGTGGACATCAGACAATCCAACGTCCGCAGCATACGTAGGGAATCTGAATGACCACGGGCAGTCCAATAAGAGACTGCCGCGTTACTCTATAGATGCAAACCTGTCCGGCTATATAACGCGCAAGGCTGATTTCCTTGGCTGGAGATACGATAACGTCAACTTCATAAAGCTCTGTGGCGACTGGACTGCTGGTGGTGCAGTCACTTTCGGCATACGTGACAAACGCTCCGAAACTATCGAACAGAACGAGGCTACAAAAGCTGGAATCAGCGCACAATATAACCGTTTCAATATCGAAATGGGCAAGCCGTATCGATCCGTCAGGTGGCCCACTGAAGAATTGATTCGCGGCCCCAACAAGTGGATTCACTTACACGAGCAGAGTCCAACTGCACCCGGCATGGACGAATCAGAGGTCTGGATGCTCCCTATTGGCGACTCCAATTACTACATTTACTTGACATTCGGCTATGTGAGCGGCGCACGAGCCGCAAATGGCACCGAATACATGCGCACCCGGGCTTTGGTCGAGCAGATCATCGACACCGTGCGCATTGAGAAAATTTCCGACAAGGCGGCTGAGTAGCGCGTCTAAATCCACTCGGCCCGGTTTGACAGACTACTCGACACATGGAACCATGCGACAAACTTTAGTGCTTATCAAAGTCGCTCGACTGTCTGTTCTCGTGTCTTTGGCCGCAGCTTTTTCAGGCTGCGCATGGGCACCGGTTCAGCCCGATGTTCGGACTGGAATGCCCTTGCCAGCATCTCCGACATCGCCGCGAGAACTATCGCTAACCCATTACTCAATCAACTTCTTTGGTGAGTATCGGATACTTCACTCATACTTGTCTGGAGTAAACATCAGCCGGTGTCACCCAGCAGCAAAGCAGAATGATGTTAGGTTCGTGAGGGAATGGGTTTCGGATAACCCCAGCGCTGTTGCGTATATCGCGAACAGGGACGACCTTCCGAAACGGAAGAATGAGCCGAAATCATTCGTTATAGACCATAAACTGGTCGGCTACAAAAGCAAAGCAAATTATCTAGGCTGGGATTACGACAGGGTTTCATTCCCAACCTTCTGCGCGGACTGGACAGCTGGCGGAGCGGTAACCTTCGGAATACGCGACAATCGTTCTCAAACTATTGAGCAGTTCGTCGCCAATGCAGAGGGAATGAGCCGCCAGTTCAACCGGTTTGCCGCATCGAACGGCAGTACGGATCGATCGGAAATGTTCCCAACGGAGAAATTGATACGTGGACCGAATACGTGGACTCACGTTCACAACAAAAGTCCCACAGCACCGGGGATGGACGAGGGCGAGGATTGGATGCTCCCTATTGGGAATTCCAATTACTACCTCTACTTGTCCTTCGGATATATAAGTGGTGCCCGAGCGGCTAACGGGGCCGAATACATGCGTACCCGCGCGTTGGTTGAGCAGATTATCGACACCGTGCGGATCGAGAAGATTTCAGACAAGGTTTCGAATTAGTGGGCTGATTCTCTTTGATATGAAGCAGCCGGCCCAGCCTGCCCCGGAAAGACGAATAGCACGTGAAAATGAAGTATGCGTGCGCACCCGGGCTTTGGTCGAGCAGATCATCGACACCGTGCGTATCGAGAAAATTTCAGACAAGGCGGCTGAGTAGCGATAGGAGTTTTGCGCGTGGCCAGGCGACCCTGATAACGGGTGGGCGCAACGCAAAGAGTCAGGCAGCGACGGCGGTGCGCTCTTGACTCCCACGACGCAAGTGGATGAAGACGTGAAAGTGGAGCAGAACCATGAACAGCAAAATTGGCATTTCCAGAAAAGCGGTGTTAATTCTGCTGCTATCGCAACTCGCTGGATTGGCCGGCTGCGCGTGGGGACCGAATCAAAATGATTCCCGCGCCGGACAGCCCCTACCAGCATCTCCCACTTCGCCGCGTGAACTATCGATAACTCAATTCTCAGTCAATTTATTCGGCGAGTATCGACTGTACCACTCGTATCTCTCGGGCGTTAACATTAGCCAGTGTTATTCAGCCGCAAAGCCCGACGATGTGAGATTCGTCAGAATATGGACATCGGCAAATCCGCAGTCGGCAGCATACGTAGCGAACTTAAAGGACAACGGGAATTCTGGCAAAAAAATATCCTACCCCTCCATAGATCCGAATTTATCCGGTTATAAGCAGCGCAACGCCGACTTCCTTGGCTGGAAGTACGATAACGTTTCCTTCAGGGCGCTTTGCGGCGACTGGACTGCTGGTGGCGCAGTCACCTTCGGTATACGGGACAAACGTTCCGAAACCATCGAACAGCACGAAGCCAAACATGCAGCGATCAGCGAGCAATATAACCGCTTTAACATAGAGAGCGGCAAGCCGTATCGATCGGTCAGGTGGCCCACTGAAGAATTAATTCGTGGCCCCAACAAGTGGATTCACTTACACGAGCAGAGTCCAACTGCACCCGGCATGGACGAATCAGAGGTCTGGATGCTCCCCATCGGCGACTCCAATTACTACATTTACTTGTCATTCGGCTATGTGAGCGGCGCGCGAGCCGCCAAGGGCGCTGAATACATGCGCACCCGAGCTTTGGTCGAGCAGATCATCGACACCGTGCGCATCGAGAAAATTACCGACAAGGCGGCTGAGTAGCGACAGCGGTTTTGCGCGTGACCAGGCGACCCTGATACCGTGTGGGCGGATTGCGAAGCCTCAGGCAGCGACGGCGGAGCAATCTTGAATCCCACAACGCAAGTGGATGAAGCCGTGAAAGTGGAGCAGAACCATGAACACCAAAATCGGCATTTCCAGAAAAGCGGCGCTAATTCTGCTTTTATCGCAGCTCGCGGGATTGGCTGGCTGTTCGTCGGGGCCCGATCAAAATGATGCCCGCACCGGGCAAACCTTACCCGCATCTCCCACATCACCCCGTGAACTATCGCTAACTCAGTACTCAGTCAATATCTTCGGCGAGTACCGGCTAATCCACTTATATTTATCTGGCATTAACATCAGCCGATGTTATTCGGGTGCAAAGCCCGACGATGTAAGGTTCGTGAGAGTCTGGACTTCAGGCAATTCACAGTCCGCAGCATACGTTGGAAACGCAAACGAAGATAAGCGGTCAAATGGTAAACTGCCGCGCTATTCCATAGACGACAGTCTGACCGGTTACAACAAGCGCAAGGCTGATTTCCTTGGATTGACGTACGAAAACGTTACCTTTTGGGAACTTTGCGGCGACTGGACCGCTGGTGGCGCAGTTACCTTCGGTATACGCGACAAGCGCTCCGAAACTATCGAACAGTACGAGGCTACAAAAGCTGGGATCAGTGCGCAATATAACCGCTTCAACATTGAAAACGGCAGGCCGTTTCGATCGGTCAGATGGCCCACTGAAGAATTGATTCGTGGCCCCAACAAGTGGATTCACTTACACGAACAGAGTCCTATCGCACCCGGCATGGACGAATCAGAGATCGGCCGGCTCAAGGTTGAAGTGCGACACCCCGCATCTTGTAAGGTGTCGCAAAAAT
>CBIHOT010000011.1:0-120107 GCA_966211495.1 uncultured Roseateles sp.
TGGGCGGCCCCGGCATGCGCATCGGCATGGGCGGCGGCGCCGCCAGCTCGATGGCCGCCGGCACCAACACCGCCGATCTGGACTTCGACTCGGTGCAGCGCGGCAACCCGGAAATCCAGCGCCGTGCCCAGGAAGTCATCAACCATTGCTGGGGTCTGGCCGAACGCAACCCCATCCTGGCGGTGCATGACGTCGGTGCCGGTGGCATCTCCAACGCCTTCCCGGAACTGGTCAACGATGCCGGCCGTGGCGCCTGCTTCGACCTGCGCAAGGTCCCGCTGGAAGAATCCGGCCTGGCCCCCAAGGAAATCTGGTGCAACGAAAGCCAGGAGCGTTACGTCCTGGCCATCGCTCCGGAGAGCCTGCCGCTGTTCCAGAGCATGTGCGAACGCGAGCGCTGCCCGTTCGCCGTGGTCGGCGTGACCACCGAGCACCGCGAGCTGGTGCTGGAGGACGGGCAGGGCGGTGAACGCGCCATCGACATGCCGATGGACGTGCTGCTGGGCAAGCCGCCGAAGATGCACCGCGATGTGAAGCGGGTGGCTCGCTCGGGCGGCGCGCTGAAGCTGGACGGCGTGGATCTGGCCCAGGCGGTGACCCATGTGCTGCGTCACCCGACGGTGGCGTCCAAGCGCTTCCTGATCTCCATCGGCGACCGCACCGTGGGGGGCCTCAGCCACCGCGACCAGATGGTCGGCCCGTGGCAGGTGCCGGTGGCGGACTGCGCCGTCACCCTGGCGGACTTCAAAGGCTTTGCCGGCGAAGCGATGAGCATGGGCGAGCGCACGCCGCTGGCCTCGGTGGATGCCCCTGCGTCGGGCCGCATGGCGGTGGCCGAGGCCATCACCAACCTGCTCGCCGCACCGATCGAGCTCTCCCGCGTCAAGCTGTCCGCCAACTGGATGGCCGCCTGCGGCGAGGCCGGTGAAGACGCTGCGCTGTACGACACCGTCAAGACGGTGGGCATGGAACTGTGTCCGGCGCTGGGGGTGTCGATTCCTGTGGGCAAGGATTCCTTGTCGATGCGCACCCGCTGGAGCGAGAACGGCGAGACCCGTCAGGTCACGGCGCCGGTGTCGTTGATCGTCTCCGCCTTTGCCTCGCTGCCGGATGTGCGCGGCACGCTGACGCCGCAACTGCAGCCGGGCGACACGACGCTGGTGCTGATCGACCTGGGCCAGGGTCGCCAGCGCATGGGCGGCTCCATCCTGGCGCAGACCCTGAATCAATTCGGCCCGGAAGTGCCGGACCTGGATGACCCGGCGCTGCTGAAGCAGACGGTGGATGCCGTCAACGACCTGCGTGGTCAGGGCAAGCTGCTGGCGTATCACGACCGCAGCGACGGTGGCCTCTTCGCCGCCGCCGCCGAAATGGCCTTCGCCGGCCAGCGCGGTGTCAGCCTGAATGTGGACCTGCTGGTGATGGAGGGCGACGGCATCTCCGACAGCCGTGCCGATACCGGCGACTCCAAGAACTGGGCGAGCCAGGTGAGCGGCCGCCGCGATGAGCTGACGCTCAAGGCGCTGTTCAACGAAGAACTGGGCGTGGTGCTGCAGGTGGCCACCGGCGACCGCGATGCCGTCCTGCAGACGCTGCGGGCGCATGGTCTCTCCAAGCTGTCGCACGTGGTGGGCAAGACCAACGAGTCTGCGCAGGTGGAAGTGTGGCGAGACGCGAAGAAGGTGTTTGCCGCTCCGCTGCAGCAGTTGCATCAGGAATGGGACCAGGTGTCCTGGCGCATCGCGCGGGACCGGGACAACCCCGTCTGCGCCGATCAGGAACATGCGCTGGCCGGTGCACCGGTGGCGGGTCTGCACTGGCAGCCAACCTTCGATGTGAACGAGGACGTGGCCGCGCCCTTCATCCGGACGGGCGTGCGACCGAAGGTGGCCATCCTGCGTGAGCAGGGCGTCAACTCGCATGTCGAAATGGCGTACGCCATGTCGCAGGCCGGCTTTGACAGCTACGACGTGCACATGAGCGACCTGCAGGCGGGGGCGGTCGATCTGAGCCAGTTCAAGGGCTTTGTGGCCTGCGGCGGCTTCAGTTACGGCGACACGCTGGGCGCGGGTGAAGGCTGGGCGCGGTCCATCCTGTTCAATCCGCGTCTGAAGGATGCCTTTGAAGGCTTCTTCGCGCGGCAGGACAGCTTCGCGCTGGGCGTGTGCAACGGCTGCCAGATGCTGGCGGCGCTGTCACCGATGATCCCGGGCGCGCAGCACTGGCCGAAGTTCGTGCGCAACCGCAGCGAGCAGTTCGAAGCGCGTCTGGCGCAGGTGGAAGTGCTGGACTCGCCGAGCCTGTTCTTCCGCGGCATGGCCGGCACGCGCTTGCCAATCGCGGTGGCGCACGGCGAGGGCTTTGCCGACTTCTCGCAGCGCGGCGATGCCGGTCAGGTGATCCGCGCGATGCGCTATGTGGACGGCAACGGTCAGCCGACCGAGCAGTACCCGCTGAATCCGAACGGCAGCCCCGGCGGCCTGACGGCGGTGACAACGGCCGACGGCCGCTTCACCGCACTGATGCCGCATCCGGAGCGGGTGTTCCGCAACATCCAGATGAGCTGGACGGGCGGTGATACGTCCACCTTCAGCCCGTGGATGCGCATGTTCCGCAACGCACGGGTCTGGGTGGGCTGAGCCTCGCCGAGGGCAGCGTCCCTCGGCTCAGATCAATGTGGCCGGCTTGGGGCGGGCTGGCGCCAGCGCAGGTCGGTCCCGGTCCGGGCACGGCCTGCGAGTGGCCGTGAGGACGACCGTTTTTCAGGCCAGGCCGGAGAGCAGCTCGTAGGAGCGGCGCCGGGCCTTGGCGTCATGGACCGCGCAGGCGACGATGAATTCGTCGGCGCCGGTGCGTTCCTGCACTTCCTGCAGGCCGGCCTTCACCGTCGAAGGTGAGCCGACGATGGACTCGGCCAGCATGCGTTCCACCTGGAACTGCTCCGACGGCGTCCACACATCTTCCATCTGCGGAATCGGGCGCGGCAACAGGCCGCGCTGACCGCGCTGCATGCCCAGGAAGCGCTGCTGGATGGAGGTGAACAGATGACGCGCCTCGGCGTCCGTGTCCGCCACGATGATGTTCAGCCCCACGGCGGCATACGGCTTGGGATGCTTCTCGCTGGGACGGTACTGGGCGCGATACAGCTCCAGCGCCTGCATCAGCATGGCCGGGGCGAAGTGCGAGGCAAAGGCGAATGGCAGGCCCATGTAGGCGGCCAACTGCGCGCTGTAGAGGCTGGAGCCGAGGAGCCAGATGGGCACTTCCGTGCCTTGTCCGGGCACCGCCCGCACGACCTGGCCCGACTTGGCCGGGCCCAGATAGGCCTGCAGTTCCAGGACGTCTTCGGGGAAGCGGTCTTCATGCGCGGTGGAGAGATGCCGGCGCAGGGCGCGCATGGTGGGCCCGTCCGTGCCGGGGGCTCGGCCCAGGCCCAGGTCGATGCGTCCGGGGAAGAGGGTGGCCAGGGTGCCGAATTGCTCGGCAATGGTCAGCGGGGCGTGATTGGGCAGCATGATGCCGCCGGAGCCGACGCGAATGCGCTCGGTGGCGGCAGCAATCTGCCCGATCAGCACCGCCGTGGCCGACGAGGCCACACCCTCCATGTTGTGGTGCTCCGCCACCCAGAAGCGCTCGTAGCCGAGCTTCTCGGTCCATTGGGCCAGCGCGATGCTGTCCCGCAGGGCCTGGGCGGGGGAGCCGCCTTCCACAACAAATGCCAGATCAAGAATGGAGAGTTTTGCAGACATGCCGCCAGTCTAGGACGGGCGGGACAGACGCGTTGGGGGCAAGGCTATTGAAAAGCGGGCAGGGGCGCCCGCCGGTCACTCGCTTACAAGGTAGGTTCGGTGTCGGGCTGGTCAGCCTCGGACGACTCGAACCATACCCACTGGTAGCCGGTTGCAGGATATTTCTTCAGCATCGCTTCGTACTCGGGACTACTCCATGTAGAAGCCCTGAATGGAAGCGATGAACCCTTTGCAACAAGGCCGATCTGCGTGTCTGCAATGAAAATTGGCTTGCAGACTGCGATGAATCGTGTGGCTTCATACAGGATGCCGCCCGGCTTTTGAATGCTCAGACCCTTGCTGACGCCAATATCGCCGTACGTTGGGCAAGGCTTGCCCATCTCGACGCGCGGCAATCGGACGTTCGTGCCGTTGCGGAAATAGAAGTTGTAGGGCTTGTTGTCCCAGCGTCCAATCCGCGAGCTGGCTCCGGCCACTTGAATGCCGGGCGTGGACAGATATTCCCCAGCTTCCACTGACTGAGCCTTGGCGACACCGGCGTCCACGCCGCTGGCTTCAACACTGGCCGCCATCAGGACGCTGTTTTGGCCCATCACCATGTTGCCGTGCACCGCCAGCGTCGCGTCGCGTCCTTGGGTGTTGATCACCTCACCCTTGTCACCGAACACCGCGGAACCGGTAGAGATCTGTTTGGCCTGAATGAGACCGGCACTTGTGATGTTGCCTCCAACGGCATCCCAGCCAGGAGCAGGGCCGCCTGCAGCGCTGGCCGCTTGTGCGTTGTCTGCCAGCAGATTCACTGCGGCCAGGACGCCTGGCAGACCCCGCGCACCATCTCTGGATTGAATGGGGTTTTCCGCCTGGGAATGACCGAACAAACCTCGGAGCGTCTTGCTTTCCGCCATACCGGCCTTCAGCGGGGACATGCGGCCCGCGTAACCGGCTTCCTGCAAAGCGGCGCCCAGTTGAGCGGCGGCACCCATCGGCAGGGAGTTGGCGCCGAAGTAGTAAGGCTGTGTATTGAAGACCACAGACTCCAATGTGTACGCGTTGCCGTTGCCGTTGCCGTTGCCGTTGCCGGCCCCAGGCCCGCTGCTGCCGGTGCCGTTACCCGCCGCCGTCACGATTCCCATGCCGTATCGTTGCTGTAGATATCGGCAATAGGCTTTTCCGTTCATGAATGACTTGGCCAGACCTCGGTAATACACACCGCCGTCAGAGTTGGCCGCAAGAGCGTCTGCCTGGGTATAGATGGGCAACACCTTGAGATCATCCTTGGCGTCCACGAAGACCACGGACCCTGCGATCATCTCCTTTGCCCCCCAGGCATGTTTGGCGGCGTTATCCACGATGCCGTTGTAACAACTCACCCCGTTGATGGTGGGGGGCATATCGCGGTCAGTGTCGGTTCCGAGTCTGTATGCGAAACCATTGAAGGTGAGCGTTTGCCCGCCCAAGCTCACATTCATGCCCGGCACGAAACCTGCTGGGATGCTCGTGCCCGCGCCACTCGAGGAAGAGGGATTGCTCGCAGCCAGCTGATGGCGCACAGGGCGAATCGCCACAGCGATCCGCGCCACTGCGGCTTCTCCGGTCCGCTTGTCCCGGGTAATGCCAGGAGAGAAGGGCAGCATGAGCGCGTCGTTCGCGCGTACGAGTTCCAGATCCTGAAGCTCTTTCACCGTCGGCTGGAAGCCGTTGGCGACGGTGACGCTGCCGAGCACGAGTTTGCAGTCGGGCTCCGTGCCCGTGGGGCCGGACGGCTTGGCGCCGCCTTCGTCAATCTCCAGCGTCGATTCCGCACAGCGCGCATCCAGCGCCAGAATCTGCTGGCTGTATTGCTTCATGTAGCGGTTCGCGCCTTCGCTGATGGCGCTCATCTGCTGACCGACGGCCTTGCCTTCGCTGACCATCTGCGAATAGCGGACGGCCAGCAACAGGCTGGCAGTGATGCCAGCGACGACGATGCCGGAGATGGCAGTTTCGATGAGCGTGAAACCGCGAGCGCGAGCGCGGGCATCCGCCGAAGCGGATGTTCGACGGCGCCGCGTCTGGGCGTGCGTGAGCACCTGGGACAGGTGCTGCGGCGCGGGACGCGACCCGGTGGAGGGAGAGAAGAATGACCTTGCGGACGAGCGTTCTGACAGGCGTGATGGCATGACAGGAGTGCGTGGTGGCGCACGTGGTGAAGGATGGCGCGATCGTCCACCTCATCACCTATCCTGCCCATTGCCTCGATTTGCAGTTGAAGCCCTCGAATCTCTGTGAATCGCGCCTGCACTGCCTTGAACGTGCTGACTCATCTGTTGCCGCGATGCCTGGCGCCCGCTCGGACACCGGGAGGCGGCGTTCGCTCGCCCACCCGGTGCACGCAGACAGTCAGGCACTCAGGGAGTCATGCAGCCCCACGTGCCGTCATGGCGTTTTGTTCCCGCCGATGCTGCTGTCCGGGATCAGCGGATAGTCGTCCCCCGGGGGCGCATCGATCAGATCCGACTGGGTTGCATCGAACCAGACATAGTTGTAGCTGGTGGTCGGATACTTCGCCCGCAGGGTCTCGAATTCGGCGCTGGACCAGGTCGAGGCACTCACGGCGAAATTGCCGTCCTGGGTTTTGGTGTTGGTCAGCTCTGGCCGGCAGAAGGCGATGAATCGCGTCATCACGTGGACGTTGCCGTTGGGCACCTGGATCGACAGCGCCCGTGTGAGACCGATATCGCCGTTTGTGTCGCACCGATCTCCGAGCTTCACCCGGGGCAGACGCACCCGCGTGCCGTTGTAGAGGTACAGGTTGTGCGGCGTGGCGGCTCGCCCCACCAGGGTGTTGATCGGGTTCGAGAGCAAAGACGGCAACACCATCGAATCAGCAAACGCGTTGGTGGCCACGCTCTGGCGTGCGGTGCTGCTTTCCGTCCGCACGCTGCTGGATTCCACCCCTGCGGCCATCAGCACGCTGTTCTTGCCCAGGGCCACGTTGCCGTTGACTGCCAGCACCGCTGGGCGTCCCCTCGTGTCCACCGTCTGGCCGCTGCCGAAGACGCCGGTGTTGGCGGCGACCTGCTGACCCTGGATCAGCCCGGCATTGGTGATGCTGTTGCCACCGGCATCCCAGCCGGTGCCCGTGCCGCCGGGGCCGCCTGCGGCTTGCGGAACCTCCGCCAGCAGATTCACCGCGGCCAGCACGCCCGGCAAGCCTTGGCTGCCATCCTTCGACAGAATCGGATTGTCCGTTCGCGACTGTCCTTGAAGGCCGAGCAGGTTCTTGCTTTTCACGCCGTCCGCCTTCAGCAGTGACATGCGGCCCGCATAACCGGTTTCCTGGAGGGCCGCCCCGAGCTGCGCCGCGGCGCCGAAGGGGAGGCTGGGCGTACCGAAGTAGTAGGGCTGGGTGTTGAAGACCATCGACTCCAGCGTCAAGGCTCCGCCGTTGCCGCTACCGGTCCCGGGTGTCCCGCCACCGGTCGTCGATCCCGAGCTGCCGATCAGCCCCATGCCGTACCGCTGCTGCAGATAACGGCAGTACACCTTGCCGTTGAGGAAGGACTTGATCACGCCTTTGTCGTACGGGCCACCGTGCGCGGTTGCAGCGACGATTTCCGCTTCGTTAAAGGCGGGATACACCTTGCGATCGTCATTGGCATAAACGTACACCCGGTCCGCGACGGCGAGGGTGGCAGAGTTGACGGCGTTATCGATGCTGCCCTTGTAGCAGCTGATCCCATTGATGGTGGGGGGCAGGTCGCGGTCCGCGTCCATGCCGGTCTTGTAGCTGAAGTCGTTGTAGGTGAAGGTGTAGCCGCCGAGGCTGTTGTTGATGCCCGGCACGAACCCTGTCGGAGTGCCTGTGTTCGTCCCGCCTGTCGAGGAGCCTCCGCCGGAGGTGTCCCGGCGAACCGGACGGATCGCCACCGCCACACGGGCCATGGCCGCCTCGCCGGTGCTCTTGTCCACCGCAACACCCGGAGAGAACGGCAGCAGCAATGCGTCGCTCGCACGGGACAGGCCCAGCATCTGCAATTCCGCGACCGTGGGCTGATAGCCGTTGGCCACGGTGATGTTGCTCAGCACGAGTTTGCAGTCAGGGCCGGCGGTCGTCGAAGCCGGCGGCTTGGGGCCGCCGTCATCGATCTGCAGGTTGATCGTGGCACAGCGCTGATCCAGTGCAAGGATCTGTTGGCTGTACTGCTTCATGTAGCGCTGGGCGCTGTCGCTGATGGCCGTCATCTGCTGACCCACGGCCTTGCCCTGGCTGACCATCTGGGTGTAGCGAACGGCCAGCAGCAGGCTGGCGGTGATGCCGGCCACAACGATGCCGGAGATGGCCGTTTCGACCAGGGTGAAGCCGCGGACCCGGGCCCGCGTGGACACAGCGCTTCGGCGGCGTCGCGTCTGGTGTTGGGTCAGCACCTGGGCGAGATGCTGGGGCGCCGGGCGCGGCGCTGAAGAGGAGCAGGTAGAGAAGGAAGACCTTGCGGACGAGCGTTCTGACAGGCTGGATGGCATGACAGGAGTGCGTGGTGGCGCACGTGGTGAAGGATGCCGCCATCATTCATTCCGACGCCTGTCGCGCCAATTGCACAGATGTGCGGGGTAGATCCCTCAACCTGAGCGGGAACGCGCCCCTTCACGATGCATGTGGGGGTTCATCTGACGCTTCAGGGTCTCGGTATTCATGTGCAATCTCCCTAAAACGTTGCTGCACATGCAAGAACGCGTCGACGACATCCGGATCGAAGTGGCTGCCGCGACCCTGGGCGATCAGCTGCACCGCTTCTTCGTGCGGCATCGGCGGCTTGTAGACCCGGCGGGTGATCAGCGCATCGTAGACATCCGCCACCGCCATCAGCCGGGCAGGCAGCGGGATGTCCTCGCCGCGCAGGCCACGCGGGTAGCCGCTGCCGTCCCACTTCTCCTGATGGCCGTAGGCGATGTCCTTGGCGGTCTGCAGGAACTGCACCGGCGTGCCGAGTTGCCGTTCCGCCTGCTCGATCGCGTCCTTGCCCAGGGTGGTGTGGGTCTTCATCACCTCGAATTCCTCCGGCACGAACGGCCCGGGCTTGAGCAGGATGCGGTCCGGGATGCCCACCTTGCCGATGTCATGCAGCGGCGCTGACTTGAAGAGGGTGGCGATGTAGTCGTCGGTCAGCAGGGTCGCGAACCTCGGGTGATGGCGCAGCGCTTCGGCCAGGGTCCGAACGTAGAACTGGGTGCGGCGCAGATGCTGGCCGGTCTCGTTGTCGCGCGTCTCGGCCAAAGAGGCCATCGCATGGATGGTGACATCCTGGATGGCCGCCAGTTCGGCGGTGCGCCGCTGCACCTCATGCTCCAGGAAGCTGGCCTTGTCCCGCAGAAAATCGGCACTGGCCTTCAACTGCAGATGCGTGCGCACCCGTGCCAGCACCAGCGGCGGACTGATCGGCTTGGTGATGTAGTCCACCGCACCGAGCTGGAAGCCGCGGGCTTCATCTTGCGTATCCGCGCGGGCGGTCAGGAAGATCACCGGAATGTCGCGGGTGGACGGCTGCGCCTTGATGGCCTGGCAGGTCTCGTAGCCATCCATGCCGGGCATCATCACATCCAGCAGGATGAGGTGGGGCAGCGGCGGCGTGGCGAGCCGGCGCAGCGCCTCATATCCGTCTGCTGCCGTCACCACCTCATAGTGCATGTCCAGCAATGCACTCATCAACGCCAGATTGGTGGGTGTGTCGTCGACGACCAGAATCGTTGAACGCGGCGCACCGGCCGTGTCCTCGTGCATTGTCATGTTGGCGCTCCCTGGGTGGCTGAAGCCGGTTTGACCTTGATTCGTCAAAGCCTGGCATCCACTTGTGATGTGTCCGCCGCAGGTCGCCAATGGCCTGGGCGGGCATGCTCGATAGTAGCCGTGCAAGGCCTGTTGTGGGGCAGGGCAGGCCCTCAGTGGGGTCAGGACGCAGGGGCTTGAGCAAGGCGGAAAGGTTGTCGTCCTACACCCGGGGATAAGGCCCTCGCACTAGGATGCGGTTCATGACACTGCGTACGAGTCCGGCATCCGACCTGATCGTCGCCCGGCCGGAAGGTTTGTATTGCCCGGCGGGTGATTTCTACATCGACCCCTGGCGTCCGGTGGCCCGGGCCGTCATCACCCATGCGCACAGCGACCATGCGCGCTGGGGCCACGGGCACTATCTGGCGCACGAGCACAGTGCAGCGATCCTGCGGCGGCGCTTGGGTGCCGACATCCACTTGCAGACCCTGCCGTACGGCGAGGTCATCGACCATCATGGCGTCCGGGTGTCGCTGCATCCAGCCGGGCATGTGCTGGGCTCGGCGCAGGTGCGGCTGGAAGTTGGAGGCGAGGTGTGGGTGGCCTCGGGCGACTACAAGCTGGAATCGGATGGCACCTGCCCGCCGTTTGAAGCGGTGCGCTGCCACACCTTCATCACCGAATCGACCTTCGGGCTGCCGATTTACCGGTGGCCCTCCCAGCCGGCGCTGTTCCAGGACATCAACGCCTGGTGGCAAGCCAATGCATCGCAGGGGCGCGCATCGGTGCTGTATGCCTATGCGCTGGGCAAGGCGCAGCGGCTGCTGCATGGGCTGGATCCTTCCATCGGGCCAATCGTCTGCCATGGCGCGGTGGAGCCGCTCAATGCGGTCTATCGCGATCTGGGGGTGGCGCTGCCACCGACCTTGATGGCGACGGACCCCTCGCTGGACAAGGCGAGTCTGGGCCGCTCGATCGTCATTGCGCCGCCGTCCGCGGCACGGTCCACCTGGCTGCGCCGGTTTGGTCCGGATCTGGCGGATGCCTTCGCCAGCGGCTGGATGCAGTTGCGGGGCACGCGTCGCCGTCGCGGCGTCGACCGCGGATTTGTGGTGTCGGACCATGCCGACTGGCCCGGTCTGCAAACGGCCATCCGTGCGACGGGCGCGGAACGCGTCTTCGTCACCCATGGCAGCGTGCCGGTGATGGTGCGCTGGCTGTGCGAGCAAGGCTTGCAGGCGCAGGCCTTTGCCACGGAATATGGCCATGAGGATGACACCGAGCCGGGCACGCCTGACGTGGCGGATGATGCTGCCCGGTCGGGCCAGGTCGGCGGAACCGCACCCGATGAATCCAGTGGTGTCCCTGCATCGACGGAACGCGCCGACGCCGTTGAGCCTGCCGACATGGAAGAACGCCCAGGTCCCGGGGTGCAGCCATGAGAGCCTTCGCAGCGCTTTACCGCGCCCTCGATGCCTCCACCGGCAGCCTGGCGAAACAGGCGGCACTGCAGGCCTATCTGCGTGATGCCCCGCCCGCCGATGCCGCGTGGGCGGTCTACTTTCTCGCAGGCGGCAAGCCCCGCCAACTGGTGCCGGTGAAGCTGCTGCGCGAGCAGGCACGCCTCGCGGCCGGGCTGCCCGAATGGCTCTTCGACGAGTGTTATGAAGCCGTCGGCGACCTTGCCGAAACCCTCTCGCTGCTGCTCCCGGACCCCGCGCAGGTGACCGAGTTTTCGCTGTCCCACTGGATGGAGCAGCATCTGCTGCCCCTGCGCGGCCTGCCGCCCGAGACGCTGATCGAGCGTCTCCAGCAGCAATGGCAATGGCTCGCCGCCGACCAGCGGCTGGCCTACTTCAAGCTCATCACCGGCGCATTCCGCGTGGGTGTCTCCAAGCTGCAAGTCACGCAAGCGCTGGCGGCCGTCAGCGGTGTCGACGCCCGCCAGATCGCCCAGCGGCTGATGGGCTACACCCACATTGGCGCCCGCCCCACGGCGCAGGACTTCCAGGCCCTGATCGCGCCGGAGGATGTCCATCCGGACGGACAGACCCGCGGCGGCCAGCCGTATCCCTTCTTCCTCGCGCATCCGTTCACCCAGCCGGTCGCTCAGTTCGACGCCCAGCTCGGGCCACCGCAGGACTGGCTGGTCGAATGGAAGTGGGACGGCATCCGCGCCCAACTGGTCAAACGGGCCGGCGGGGTCTGGGTGTGGTCCCGGGGAGAGGAACTGATCAGCGACCGCTTCCCCGAGCTGCAGGCCATGGGCCAGACGCTGCCCGACGGGACCGTGCTGGATGGGGAGATCCTCATCTGGCGCGACGACCGCGTGCAACCCTTTGCCGAGCTGCAGCGCCGCATCGGCCGCAAGCAATTGGGCCCCAAGCTGCTGCGCGAGCTGCCCGCCGTGCTGGTCGTCTACGACCTGCTGGAGCAGGAGGGCCAGGACTTGCGGGACCATCCGCAACACGAGCGTCGCCAGCGTCTGGAGCACCTGGTGGCGGCGCAGGCGCATCCGGCGCTGATCCTCAGCCCGCTGGTGACGGCGGACTCCTGGGCGGACCTTGCCGCCGTGCGGGAAGAAGCCCGGGACCGCGGCGTCGAGGGCATGATGCTCAAGCGCCTGGACGCGAAATACGGCGTGGGCCGCACCAAGGATGTCGGCGTCTGGTGGAAGTGGAAGATCGACCCGATTTCCGTGGACGCGGTGCTGCTCTATGCGCAGCGCGGCCACGGCCGGCGTGCAAGCCTCTATACCGACTACACCTTCGCCGTCTGGAACGGTCCGCCGGACGATCCGGCGCGGCAGCTGGTGCCCTTTGCCAAGGCCTATTCCGGACTGACCGACGAAGAAATCCGCGCGGTGGACGCCATCATCCGCAAGACCACCGTCGAGAGTTTCGGTCCGGTGCGCAGTCTGCAACCGACCCAGGTGTTCGAGCTCGGCTTTGAAGGCATCTCGCGCAGCAGCCGGCACAAGAGTGGCATTGCGGTGCGCTTTCCCCGCATGCTGCGCTGGCGCACCGACAAGCCGGTGGCGGAGGCGGATTCGCTGGACACCTTGCAGGCCCTGCTGCCGGGGGGCGACGCATGACCGTCCCCGCCGGCTGGCTGACCCGGCGCGGTTGGACCGCCTTCGACTTCCAGCGAGAGGTCTGGGCCGCGATGGCCGAGGGCCGCAGCGGCCTGCTGCATGCCAGCACCGGCAGCGGCAAGACCCTGGCGGTCTGGCTGGGCGCGCTGGCGGCCTTGCCGGCGCAAGGGGTGGAAGGGCGGGGCGACAAGCCGCCGCCGCTCTCCGTCGTCTGGATCACGCCGATGCGGGCGCTGGCAGCGGACACCTTCCGTGCGCTGCAGGAGCCGCTGCGAGACCTGCATCCCGATTGGACCATCGGCCTGCGCAGCGGCGACACCACCTCCGGCGAGCGTGCCGCTCAGGACCGGCGGCTGCCCACGGTGCTGGTGACGACGCCGGAGAGCCTGTCGCTGCTGATGTCCAAGGCCGATGCGCCGGAGCTGCTGCGCCACGTACGGCTCACGGTGATCGACGAATGGCATGAGCTGATGGGCAACAAACGCGGCGTGCAGACGCAACTGGCGCTGGCGCGTCTGCGGCGTTTCCAGCCGGATCTGATGGCCTGGGGGCTGTCCGCCACGCTGGGGAATCTGGACGAAGCATTGCGTACGCTGCTGGGGACCGCCCCGCAGCCGGTGCCGCCAGCGCTGGTGCAGGGCTACACCGACAAGACGCTGATCATCGACACGCTGCTGCCCACGACGGCGGAGCGCTTTGCCTGGGCCGGTCACATGGGTCTGCGGATGCTGCCGCAGGTGGTCCAGGCGATCGAAGAGAGCGAGAGCTGCCTCGTCTTCACCAACATGCGGTCCCAGGCCGAGCGGTGGTATCGCGCGCTGCTGGAAGCGCGGCCGGATTGGGCGGGTGTGCTGGCGCTGCATCACGGCTCGCTGGATCGCGAGGTGCGCGAGTGGGTCGAAGTCGGGTTGAAGGAGGGGCGGATCAAGGCGGCGGTCTGCACCTCCAGCCTGGACCTGGGAGTGGATTTCCTGCCGGTGGACCGTGTGCTGCAGATCGGGTCGGCCAAGGGTGTGGCCCGGTTGGTGCAGCGGGCGGGTCGATCGGGGCATGCGCCGGGGCGGCCCTCCCGCATCACTCTGGTGCCGACCCACAGTCTGGAGCTGGTCGAAGCGGCTGCCGCGCGCGAGGCGGTCCTCACCGGTCAGGTGGAGGCCCGCCGCAGCCCGCGCGAGCCGCTGGATGTGCTGGTGCAGCACCTGGTCACCGTTGCGCTGGGCGGCGGCTTCCGGCCGGACGAGCTGCTGACCGAGGTGCGCAGCACCGTGGCGTATGAGCATCTCGGCCCGGAGGCCTGGCAGTGGTGCCTGGACTTCGTGCGGCAGGGGGGGCCGTCGCTGGCCGCCTATCCCGACTATCACCGTGTGGTGCCGGATGAGGAGGGCCTCTGGCGAGTCCCGGACGCCCGGCTGGCCCGGCGCCATCGGGTCAACATCGGCACCATCGTGAGCGATGCGGCGATGACGGTGCAGTATCTCGGCGGAGGCCGGCTCGGCACGGTGGAGGAGGGCTTCATTGCCCGTCTCAAGCCCGGGGATGCCTTCATGTTCAGCGGGCGCCTCCTTGAACTGGTGCGGGTGGAGCAGATGACCGCGCTGGTGCGCCGCGCGACGGCGGGCCGCGTCGCCTTGCCGCGCTGGAACGGGGGGCGCATGCCGCTGTCCAGCACGCTGGCGGATGCGGTGCTGCGCCAGTTGCAGGCCGCCGACAACGGGCACTTCGACAGTCCGGAGATGGCCTGCGTGCGGCCGCTCATCGACATCCAGAAGCGCTGGTCGGGTGTGCCGACGCCGGACGTGCTGCTGGCGGAGACCTTCAAATCCCGCGAGGGCTGGCATCTGTTCCTCTATCCATTTGCCGGACGTCAGGTGCATCTGGGGCTGGCGGGTCTGCTGGCCTGGCGGGCCGCGCAGCCGGAGACCGGCACCTTCTCCATCGCCCTGAATGACTACGGCATCGAGCTGCTCAGTGCCAAGCCGATCGACTGGCAGGAACGGTTGCCGGGCCTGCTGGGCCTGCCGCCGATGGACCAGTTACTGGCCGAGGTGCTGGCCAGCCTGAATGCCACCGAACTGGCCCGACGGCGCTTCCGCGAGATTGCGCGTGTGGCCGGTCTGATCTTTCAGAGCCACCCGGGCGAGCGCCGCAGCAACCGCCAGTTGCAGGCCTCCGCCAGCCTGTTCTTCGAGGTGTTCCAGCAATACGACCCCAACAACCAACTGCTCAAACAGGCAGAGCGTGAGCTGCTCACCCAGGAGCTGGATGTGCAGCATCTGGCGCAGGCGCTGGGCCGCATCCAGGGGCAGACGCTGCGCATCCATGCGCTGAAGAAGCCGACGCCGCTGGCGTTTCCGCTGATGGTGGAGCGCTTCCGGGAGAAGCTGAGCAATGAGTCGCTGGCGGACCGTATTGCGCGGATGGTGTCGGCGCTGGAGCGCAGTGCCGGCGGCGAAACGGTGGGCACCGCCCATGAGCGCGCCGATCAGGTCTTCGCACGGCCCGATGCGCCGGACATGGCGGTGGGGCAGTCCCTGGCGCTGGAAACGCGTGGCGATACGTCCGGGGATCGCTCGCCCTCGGCGGGCGGACGCAAGCGCAATCCGGCGCGGGAGCGGGCCAAGGCGAAAGCCAAGGCGAGTCCGCGCAAACCGCGGTTGCGGCTGGTGAGTGTGTGAGCGTGGGTTCGCGAATGCGCGCATGCGCGAATGCGCGAATGCGCGGGTGCGCATCGGGTCTGAACGACGCCATTCGAGGATGTCCCTGCCGTTGTTCACACGCCCCGGCTGACCGATGCCTCGGCAGCGGGTCGCGCTCGGCGATGATGTCGGCATGTCAACCGTAGAGCATTTCACCTTGCCGACCGGTGCGCGGCGGCTCACCGTCGGCGACGATGTCCTGGACCTGCTGCCCGGCCGCGCCGCCTGGTGGCCCTCGCACCGCACCCTGTTCGTGGCGGACGTGCATATCGGCAAAGCCGCCAGTTTCCGCGCGCTCGGGCAACCGGTGCCTTCGGGCACGACCCAGGACAACCTCCGCCGGCTCACCGCGCTGGTGGATCAATGCCAGGCGCAGCGGCTGGTGGTGCTGGGC
Organism: uncultured Roseateles sp.; assembly: GCA_966211495.1. Classification (GTDB taxonomy): domain Bacteria; phylum Pseudomonadota; class Gammaproteobacteria; order Burkholderiales; family Burkholderiaceae_C; genus Roseateles. The sequence goes on from CBIHOT010000011.1 coordinate 15,680, forward strand.
GACTTCCTTCATGCGGCCACTGCGCAGCAGGCGCAGGTGGTGGAGCAGGTGCAGGTGTGGCGGGAGCTGCATGCGCAGCTCGATTGCGTGCTGGTCCGCGGCAATCACGACAGCCATGCCGGGGATCCGCCGCCGTCCCTTCGCTTTGACGTGGTGGATGAGCCCACCCCGATGGGGCCTTTTCTGGCGTGCCATCATCCCGGCGCCCGGCCCGGGGGACTGGTGCTGGCGGGGCATCTGCATCCGGCCGTGGCACTGCGCGGCCCCGCGCATGACCGGCATCGCCTGCCGTGCTTCTGCCTGACGCAGGATCAGCTGATCCTGCCCGCCTTCGGTGCTTTCACCGGTACCACGCTGGACGGGCTGCCCAAGGCTGCAAGGTGCTATCCCATCGCAGCCGATCAGGTGCTGGGACCGATCCTGGCTTGAAGCCTCAACGCCCAACGACAACGGCCCGACCTGCGGCCCGACCTAAGGCTCGACCCTGGGCGCGTCACAGTGCCCGAGCCGAAGCGCGACGCGAAGCCCGGCCCATGGCTCTTATGGCAGGAGGCCGCCGACGTCGGTGTGGAAGTCCCCGATCTCCGTCCATTCCTTGAGATCGGCCGGTACGTCGAACGCTTGAGACAGGGCCAATGCCGCCTCTTCCGCCGAAGCGAACGAGTCGCCCCACGGCGCGCTGTCGTGTTTGACCCGCCATCGCCGGGACAGCCGGGGCTTGATCGAAAAGGTGCCCTCAGGCCCCTGGAAGACATAAGAGACGATGTCGAGATCCATGGTGGCGCTCCGCAGCCGGCGCACCGGGGCGGACCGTGCCCGAGCGCGCCAGAGTTCCAGACTATCGGAGCCCGTCCCGCTGGACAGGTCCGATGCAGGGGTGTCGCTGCTGGCAGGGACGCGGGCACGTCGTGCGCTCATTCATCGTCTCCGTCCTGAGGCTGAGAACGGGCGCTTCGTCGGCCCTCCAGCAGGTGCGGCACCCAGGTCAGGATAGCCAGGGCAATCAGCATGCTGAGCACGGCGGTCGCTTCGCGCCCCAGGCCGCACGCCACACCGATGGCGGCCGTCATGAAGATGCCGGCGGCGGTCGTCAGGCCCTGGACCCGCCCTGGCTCTTCCTTGTGCTTGATGATGGCGCCCGCGCCCAGAAAGCCGATGCCGGCAATGATGCCCTGCAGCACACGGCTCATGTCCGGCGTCGGCATGCCGGCCTGCTGGGGCACCAGCACAAACATCGCCGCGCCCAGGCTCACCAGCATGTGGGTGCGCAGACCGGCGGCCTTGCCGTGGCTTTCACGCTCATAGCCCAGGATGCCGCCGAGCAGGGCGGCCAGCATCAGCCTCACGACGATGCGGGTGGCCTGCGCCACATCCGGCACGTCGGAGAACTCCTGGCGCAGGGTCTCCATCACCGCGTCAAAACCCGACATGCCGGCGGCACTCATGCGGGCGCTCCGCCGTCTTCGAAACTGAAGCCCTCCGCCGGATGCAGCGCCCAGGCGCCATTGCCCTTCAAATGCAGCACATGGCTGTGATGCTTCAGCACGGCGGGCCGGTGGGCGATGCTCACCAGGGTGACGCCGTCGCCGCAGAGCCGCTGGTAGAGGCGGTTCTCGTTGACGCCGTCGAGCGCGCTGGTGGCTTCGTCCAGGATCACCATCTGTGGCTTGCGCACCAGCACCCGGGCGAACGCCAGTCGCTGCTGCTCACCCATGGACAGCACCTTGTCCCAGTCCTGCACCGCATCCAGGCCGCCCACCCGCTCGGACAGCTCGGGCAGCGCGACTTCCTTCAGAATCTCCTGCAGTTCCTCGTCGCTGAGCGAGGTTTTTGTATCCGGATAGATCATCTGGCTGCGCAGCGTGCCTTCCTGCAGATAGGGCTTCTGCGGCAGGAAGAAGATCTTCTCGATCGACGGATGCTCGATGGTGCCGGAGCCGGTCTTCCAGAGGCCCGCAATCGCGCGCAGCAGCGAGCTTTTGCCGCAACCGCTCACGCCGGTGATCAGGAGGCTCTCACCCGGTTTCAGCGAGATATCGAGCTTCTCGACCAGCTTGCGATCAAATTGCGGCGTGAAGAGGGTGAGATCCCGCATGGCCAGTTGCTCGGCCTGACTGGTCTGGATCTTCTCCTGCTCCCGCAGCGCGCGGGCCTTGCGTTTGATGATCAGCTCGGAGAGGGCGTGCAGACGGTCGATGCCGGCCACGAAGCGCGAGAGGCTCTCGAAGTTTTCCACGATCAGGGAGACGGCCGTCAGCACGGCTGCAAACGCACCCGCCGCCTGCACCGCGGCGCCCACTTCGAGTTCACCGGAGAGCACCCGATCCGCAAGGATCACCGCAGGCACCACCAGCGTGAGCTGGCTGAAGCCGCGCTGGAAGAGGTTGAGCGAGCGTTGCTTCTTGATCAGCTTTCCGTAGTTCTGATAGACCTCCTCGAAGCGCTGCTCGATGTTGACGCGCTCCTGAGGCTCCCCGCGATAGAACGCGATGGACTCGGCGTTCTCCCGCAGCCGCATCAGGCCGAAACGGAAGTCGGCCTCGCGGCGCAGCTGCCAGAAATTGAGCCGGATCAGCGGCGATCCGAAGACATACAGCGCCAGAAACGTGCCGACGACCGCATACACGGCGAGAAACGCCACCAGCGCCTTGGACAGCGACCACAGCACTGCCGAGAAGGCCACGAGCTGCATTGCCGAGCCGGTCAGCATCAGCAGGAAGTGAGTGGAGCGGCCGGTGAAGGTGTTGATGTCCTCGCTGATCCGCTGGTCGGGGTTGTCGATGTCGCCGCCGTTGCCGATCTCGTAGTACTTGCGACCGTCCAGATACCCATCCAGGAACCGGCCGGTGAGCCAGCGCCGCCAGTGGTTGGAGAACGCGTCCCGCATGTAGTAGTAGAAGGCGTAGACCGGCACGGCGAAGGCCAGCACCAGCAGCGTGTCCCGCACCGATTGCCAGAAGCGGCTGTGCTCGCGGGCGGCGAGGGCGGAGGTCAGCTCGCCCGTCTTGTCGTTCAGCAGCACGGCCAGCTGGGTTTCGCACAGCATCAGCACGATCAGCAGTGCCAGCAGCGCCCAGGCAGAGCGCTTCTGATCGCCCATCCAGAAGGGCTTGGCCAGTTGCAGGAACTGCCGCCAGGCGGCCATGGAAAGGCCCGGCGGGCGGCGGAAGCGTTTTTTGCGAGGGTTGCCGGGGGCCGTCGCGGCTGCCCCGGTGGGATCGGAAGCCGCCTGACGCGTTTCGGCGTCACGCGCGGAGGGAGAAGGATCTCGTGCGGGATCGGGGAAGTGGGTGGCGGTCGAGGGCATGAATGAGCCTGAAGCTTCCGTATGCCTGCACGGTAGCCCGCCCGGATCACGAACCTTGTCGGACGCTGCCTACATCCGCTGACGGAGAGAAGCGCTTGGTGGTAACAAGCGTCAGGGACGGCGGCCTTGCGGCCTGCGCCTGGAGCGTGCGCCCCGGGGGTCCCTCCCGTGCGGTCTCACGCGTCGCAGCGGGGGCTGGAGTTGCTGCGCAGAATCCAGCGGTCGGACTTGCGCGCCAGCAGGGCCAGCGACGACAGCGTGCCGGTGCGGCAGGTGCCGGGATCCACCTCGGCAAACTGCTCCAGCTCGACGGTGCTCGCGTCCCGCCAGCGCATGAAACGGAAACTGACGCCGCGCTGCTCGGGCGTGGCCTCGAACTTGTAGCGCTCCACCAGCCGGTCACCCTCCAGCGACCAGATCACCACGCCATTGAATTCCACGCCGGGGGACGCATGGGTCACCACCAGGAAGCGACCGTCGGGGGACGGATGGACGTTGCCATGCATCTCGTAGCGCTGACCGTCCTTGCGGGAGATCCACAGCACTTCGGTGCCGAAGGCCAGCGTCACGCGGACCACATAGAAGCCCTTGTCCGGCGAGAGGCCGTCGAGGCGGTAGTCCACATAGGGCGTCTGACCGCCGTCGTCAGGTTCGGGGTGGCGGCTGTCCAGCATTACCGGCCGGCCTTGCGCAACAAACAGCATCAGACGCTGACCCTCTCGCTTCGCGGAAGCGCCCACCTTGCGCAGGACCACGGCCTCCGCCTCGGCGCGGAAGGCTTCGTCGGAACCATCGTCGGCAGGGGCGGTGGGGGTGGCAGCGCCATCGTCGGCACCGGCCGGCGCAGACGCCTGCACCGGGGCCTTGGCGCGGGGCGCAATGGCCAGCGGCTTCGCAGGCGTGCTCCAGGGGGAGGCAGCGCCGGCCAGCATGGGAATGGCCAGCGCAAAAATCAACAGCAGCGCGCCGATCACCTTCAGGGCGACCGGAAACTCCCGGCCGCTTTCCGCGGGGGCGTCCGTCTCGGGAGACAGCGTGTCGTGCAGCGCGCCGGGCACAGTGGGCGAGGTCATGTGTCGGATCAACAATCACTTGGGCGCTGCCCGATGCTGCAGCAGCGCGTCACCCGGCACACCGGTTGGGGTGCCGCAGGTGCGCGAGTCTAGAAGGCAGGGTTTCTGCGAACCAGGGAAAGTTACCGGCCGTCACAGCCTCGAACCGAGGGGGCGACGACTCTGTGACAAATGCCTCGGTCGGCGGGGCCGGCCGGGCGGATGGCGGTCAGGCGTAGGTGTTGAGATTCCGTCCGAGCGGACCTTCGGTGGCCAGCGCGGGCTGCGGGGGCAGGGCGTCCAGCAGGGCGAGCGCACCGGCCTGCTGCACATCCAGCGCTTTTCGCAGCACCAGCAGGCTGGCGGCCTGGGCGGTCGTGCCGGGGGCGGCGTTGGAAGCGCTGCTGACCGCAGCGGAGACGGTGGAGGCAGAGGTGATGTCCATGGCCTTGTTATCGGCCGGTGGCGTCAGGGCCTGAGCGAAATCGCGCAAGACCCTTCGCCTGGCAGGGGAGATGGGCGCGCCTCAGTAGGGACCATCCACCAGCCGCTGCGACAACCACCAGAGATTGCCGCCGGGATCGCGGATGCCGCCCTGGCGGTCGTCGTACGGTCGATCGGCCACTTCCATGATCTGGGTAGCGCCGGCTGCAACCGCACGGGCCATGGCGGCGTCCGCATCGTCCACATAGAGATAGAGCGAGCAGGGCATGGCCGGATATGCCGCGGTGGACTGGCTCACCATGACGGTCGAGGTGCCCAGTCGAACCTGAGCATTGGCGATCCGCCCACTTTCCTCGTGCCGCAACACCTCCACGCCACCCAGGCCCTGGACCAGGAAGTCGACCAGCGCCGCGGCCTGGTCGGAGAACAGGTAGGGGGCGACGGTGTTGAAACCGGGCGGAATGCGCATCGCAGACTCCTGGGGCAACGTCGATAGGGTGACGTCAGCGGGACATTCTGCGCTGGGGACGGCCCTCGCGGTGGCCCTTGGCAAGCGTCCAGGCGCCGCCCCTGTCGCCGGTCCACGCGACGTGAGGCGGCCACTCAGCCGTCACTCAGCCGTGGATCGCCGCCGCGACGATCTGCCCGATGGAAATGCACATGGCGGCCACCACCACCGCCAGCGCCATGTTCTTGTGCTCCACGATCTCTTCCCACAGTTTGTAGGGCGTGAGCTTGTCGATGATGATGAAGCTGATCCAGAAGACCAGCACGCCGATCACCGCATACAGGATGCTGCCCAGCACGATGCCTGGTTTGAGGTAGTCAAAACCTTCCATGGGAGTCTCCTTCGGATGTGTGCTGTTGACGATGGCCCGCCGCTACTTGTGTCCGCCGCCCCCGCTGCTGTAACCCCCGTAGGAGCCACCGCCCGAGCCGGAATAGATCACACCGCTGCCGGCGTTGCGTTTGCATTGCTGATATTCGGCGCTGCTGGCGCCGTAGGTGTCCTTGTAGTCCTGGCAGTCGTCCCGGCTGCAGGCGCGCAGCAAGGCAAAGAGGATGGCCAGCAGCAGCAGGCCCACCACGATCTTGACCAGCAGGCCGGAGCCGCCAGAGCCGGACGCCACGTCCCGCTGCAGCACCGGCATCTTGTCCGCCGGCAGTGCAAAGGCCTTCTGCACCTCGGCCGCATCCAGCGCGCGGCCATGGCTCCAGGTCACTTCCTGACCGGTCTGCTCGGCACTGAGCAGCTCCAGCCGGGCGCCGTTGCGCCATTCATAGTCCCGCACCCGGGCGGTTTCTTCCCGGCGCACGCGCCAGTAGAACTCGCCCAGCACCCAGGTGACTTTGGCGTTGTAGGACCAGCGGCGCTTGAACGGCTTGTCCTGGTAGGTGACCGTGTCCCGGCCGGCATTGGCAGGCGCGCCGGTGATGGGCCTCACCACGCTCCAGCCTTCTTCCGTATCCACCAGGAAGGCAAAGCCCTCCATCTGGTTGAACAGCAGGTATTCGCGCCAGAAGGTCTGTTCGTCTTCGGCGCTCTCGGGCAGGTCCACCCGCTCCATGTAGCCGACCACCTGCCAGGGCTTGGGCGTCCCGCCGTTCAGGGCCAGGTTCCCGGTGGTGCCCAGCGGGATCTGAGGTTCGCCGCCGTTGTTCTGGTGGTAGGCCGCCAGGTCCGCGCCCGCGCCCTTGGAGATGTCCACCACCGACTTGCATTGATGGCAGACGATCGACTGGGTCGTCTCCAGCCGCGGTTCCAGCGAGGCGCCGCAATTCGGGCAGGGGAGCGTGCGGGACTTGACGCCGGCCGTGCTCTCCTGCCGCAGGCCGGTCATCGCCAGGTCCGCCAGCTTGACCGAGCGGCCCACGGACCAGCTCGGGGCGGCCGGATCGCTGTATTCCAGCGTGGCGACCTCGCCCTGGGTGCTGCGCAGATCCGCCACCCAGTAGGCGCTGTCCATCCGCGGCGGATGCGGCAATTCGCCCTCGGCCGCGGCGATGGTGGCACTGAAGCGGGAGGCCACCTGCCACGCCGTGCCGTTGAGCATCTGCAGCCCACCGATCACCAGCGACTCGGCGGCGGGCGCACGCTCCTTGAGCGGCGCCTCGAAGCTCATCACGAACTGGCCGTTGTCCTCCGAGAGCCAGCCGCTGCGCGGGGTGGCGTCGGCGGCGGCGTCAAACAGCACATGCCATTCGTTCCAGCCGCCTTCGTTGTAGGACATCTGCAGCCGACCGACCACCACGAAACCGGTGCCCGCAAAACGGCCCGCCGCGCCCAGCTGGAGCGGCGAATAGTCCTGGAACAGTTCAGAGCTCTGCCCGATGCGGCGCAGCGTGTCGCCCTCACGCAGGAGCGTGGAGCGACAGTAACTGCAGACCGTGCTGGCGGAGGCCGGCGAGGCGAACTCGACCGGACCGCCGCAATTGGGGCAGAGCGCCTGCCAGCGGCGTTGGGGGGCTGTGGTGGCCAATCAGGCGCTCGGAATCAGCTGAGTTTCTTGAGCAGCTCCGCCTTCTTGGCAGCGAACTCTTCGTCGGTCAGGATGCCCTTGGCCTTCAGGTCGCCGAGCTTTTCCAGCAGCAGCAGCACTTCGTCGGCGCTCTGGCTCACAGGTTGCGCGCCCGCGACCGGACTGGTGCCCTGGCCGGCGCCTTGGCCGGTGCCCTGGCCTCGCTGTGCCCCGGCCCCTTGCGCGGCGTTGGGATTCAGACCGCTCTGCAACTGCTGCGCCAGCGTCTGGCCCAGCGCCAGGCCGGCGCCCAGGCCCATGGCATCGCCCGCCACACCGCCGCCGCCCGAGCCGACGCCTTCGGCCAGCTTGGGAATGGCCTGCGCGGTCTGGTACTGCAGGAACTGGTTCATGTTCTGGCCGATCATGCCCATGCCGATCTTCTGGTCGAGGATCTTCTGCAATTCCTCCGGCAGGGACACGTTCTGCAGCGTGACCGACTCCAGCTTCAGGCCGAAGGCCTCGAAGGCGGGAGCGGTGGCCGCCTGCAGGGCCTTGGCAAATTCCACCTGGTTGGCGGCCAGGTCCAGGAAGGGGATGCCGGACTGGGCCACGGCATCGCTGATGTGCTGCAGCATCAAGCCGCGCAGTTGACCGTCCAGTTCGGTGACGGTGTAGCGCTCGCGAGTGCCGGAGACTTCGGTGTGGAAGCGCTTGGCGTCCGCAACGCGATAGCTGTAGTTGCCGAAGCCGCGCAGGCGCACGGCGCCGAAGTCCTTGTCGCGGATGGTGACCGGCTGGGTGGTGCCCCAGCGCTGATCCACCTGCTGGCGGGTGCTGAAGAAGTAGACATCGCTCTTGAACGGGGATTCGAACAGCTTGTCCCAGTTCTTCAGATAGGTCAGGACCGGCAGGGTCTGGGTGGTGAGCTTGTACATGCCGGGGCCGAAGACGTCGGCCACCTTGCCTTCGTTCACGAACACCGCCACCTGGGACTCGCGCACCGTCAGCGAAGCCCCGTACTGGATTTCGAAATCCTGCATCGGATAGCGCCAGGCGAGGACGCCGTTGTCGTCCTCCGTCCACTGGATGATGTCTATGAACTGTTTCTTGATGAAGTCCATCAGGCCCATGGCGCTGCTCCGAGAGAAATACGACCCTGTTGGTCGCGGGAGGGAGTATCCCTCAGCCGGGCAGGGCGTCGCTCCCCCCAAGGGGGCGAAAACGGGCGCGGTCAGGGGGATGCGAGCCTGAATAACGTCGGAAGAACGAGACGCCCCGGGAGGAATTTGCTGCGCGGGCCCGTCTTTACGGAATCTTGATACCGGCGCCCCGAGCTTCTACGCGGCTTTGACGGGCCGCTTTCTAGAGTTCAGTCATCCCAAAACGTCCCCGTCGCACGGGGCTGACTCTCATGGATGCACTGTTTCTTGGACTGAGTGCGCTGCTGTTCCTGGTGGCCGCCGGGCTGGCCGTGGCCAGCCACCGGCTCGCGGAGGGCGAGTGATGACGGTCCTGTACTGGCTCACCGGCCTGATCTCCGCGGCCTTGTTTGTTTATCTGCTGGTGGCGCTGTGGCGCGCCGAGCGGTTCTGAAAGCTGGCAATGAACAGTCTGGCAACACTCAATCTTTTTCTCTTCCTGGGCCTCGTCCTGCTGCTGGCCTGGCCGCTGTCCCGCTGGATCAGCCGTCTGGCCACCGGCCGGCTGCCGGCCTGGATGCAGGCGGTGGAGCGTCCGTTCTTCCGTCTGGCCGGCATCCGGCCGGAGCAGGGCATGCACTGGAAGCACTATGCGCTGGCGCTGCTGATCTTCAACTTCATCGGCCTGCTGGCGGTGTATGCGCTGCAGCGCCTGCAAGGCCTGCTGCCGCTCAATCCGCAGGCCATGCCCGCGGTGAGCCCGGACTCGGCCTTCAACACGGCCGTCAGTTTCGTGGCCAACACCAACTGGCAGGGCTATGGCGGTGAATCGACCATGAGCTACCTCACCCAGATGCTGGCCCTGACGGTGCAGAACTTTCTGTCCGCGGCGACCGGCATTGCGGTGGTGTTTGCGCTGATCCGCGGCTTCGTGCTCAAGCGCAGCGGCCAGGTGGGAAATTTCTGGTCGGACCTGAGCCGCATCACGGTGTGGCTGCTGCTGCCCCTGTCGCTGGTGCTGGCGATGATCTTCGTGCAGCAGGGCACCATTCAGAACTTTGACGCATACCAGTCGGTGCAGACGCTGGAAGCTACCGACTACCAGACCCCGCGTCTGGGCCAGGATGGGCAGCCGGTCAACGACGACAAGGGACAGCCGGTGATGGAAGCGCAGCGCACCACCACCCAGACGCTGGCCATGGGCCCGATCGCCTCCCAGGAGGCCATCAAGATGCTGGGCACCAACGGTGGCGGCTTTCTGAACGCCAACTCGGCCCATCCCTACGAAAACCCGACGCCGCTGACCAACCTGCTGCAGATGATGGCCATCTTCCTGATCCCGGCCGCCTTGTGCATGACCTTTGGTCAGTGGGTGGGGGACTGGCGCCAAGGGGCGGCGGTGCTGTCGGCCATGACGGTGCTGTTCGTTGCAGGCGTGCTGGTGGCCACACCCGCGGAGCAGGCCGGCAATCCGGTGGTGGCGGCGCAAGGCGTGGATATTGAGGCCAGCGACCTGCAGGCCGGCGGCAACATGGAAGGCAAGGAAACCCGCTTCGGCATCTCCGCCAGCTCGCTGTTTGCCGTGGTCACGACCGCCGCCTCCTGCGGCGCGGTCAATGCGATGCACGATTCCTTCACCCCCATCGGCGGCGCGGTGCCGATGGTGATGATGATGCTGGGTGAGGTTGTGTTCGGCGGCGTCGGCACCGGGCTCTACGGCATGCTGGTGTTTGCGATCCTGGCGGTCTTCATCGCCGGGTTGATGATCGGCCGCACGCCTGAATACCTGGGCAAGAAGATCGAACCCTTCGAGATGAAGATGAGCGCGGTGGCGCTGCTGGTCACGCCCATCGTGGTGCTTGCCGGCACGGCGGTGGCGGTGCTCACGCCGCTGGGCACCGGCAGTGTGGCCAACCCCGGTGCGCACGGCTTCAGCGAGATCCTCTACGCCTTCACCTCCGCCGCCAACAACAACGGCAGCGCCTTCGCCGGCCTGTCCGCCAACACCCCGTTCTACAACACGCTGCTGGGCATGGCGATGTGGCTGGGCCGCTTTCTGATGATCGTGCCGGTGCTGGCCATTGCCGGCAGCCTGGCCGCCAAGAAGAAGGTGCCGGTGGGCGAGGGCACCTTGCCGACCCACGGCCCGCTGTTCGTGGTGCTGCTCATCGGCACCGTGCTGCTGGTCGGCCTGCTGAACTATGTCCCTGCACTTGCGCTCGGCCCGGTCGTCGAGCACCTGATGCTCCTGGCCCATTGATCTGCCGGAGCTCGATCATGACCACACCACTCCACACTTCCTCTCCTTTGTCGCCTGCCGCATCCGTGGCCGGTACGTCCGCTACATCCGGCACCTCCGGCACCTCCGGCTCCTCCGGCAGCCCGGGCCCCCGTGTGCGGCGCGACAGCAGCCTGTGGGATCCCGCGCTGATGAAGCCGGCGCTGCGCCAGTCCTTCGCCAAGCTCGCACCCGCGGTGCAACTGCGCAATCCGGTGATGTTCGTCGTCTATGCCGGCAGCATCCTCACCACCGGCCTGTGGATGGCCAGCTTCGCCCAGCCGGCGCTGGCCGGGGCCGAGGGCCCGGGCTTCATGCTGGGCATCGCGCTGTGGCTCTGGTTCACCGTGCTGTTTGCCAACTTCGCCGAGGCGCTGGCGGAGGGCCGGTCCAAGGCCCAGGCGGCGTCGCTGCGTGGGCTCAAGGCCAAGACCTGGGCCAAGAAGCTGGACCAGCCGCGTCACGGTTCTTCCTGGCATCCGGTCAACTCAGACGAACTGCGCAAGGGCCATGTCGTGCTGGTGGAGGCCGGCGACCTGGTGCCGCTGGACGGGGAAGTGATCGAAGGCGTCGCGTCGGTGGACGAAAGCGCCATTACCGGCGAATCGGCGCCGGTGATCCGCGAATCCGGTGGTGACTTCTCCGCCGTGACCGGCGGCACCCGGGTGCTGTCGGACTGGATCGTCGTGCGGATCGCAGTGAACCCGGGCGAAGCCTTCCTGGACCGGATGATCGCGATGGTCGAAGGTGCCAAGCGGCAGAAGACGCCCAACGAGATCGCGCTGACCATCCTGCTGGTGGCGCTGACCCTGGTCTTCCTGGTGGTCACGGTGACCCTGCTGCCGTTCTCGCTCTACAGCGTGACGGCGGCGGGTGCGGGCACGGTGGTGTCCATCACCGCGCTGGTGGCGCTGCTGGTCTGCCTCATCCCCACGACCATCGGCGGGCTGCTGTCCGCCATCGGCGTGGCGGGCATGAGCCGCCTGATGCAGGCCAATGTGGTGGCCACCTCGGGCCGTGCGGTGGAAGCCGCGGGCGACGTGGATGTGCTGATGCTGGATAAGACCGGCACCATCACCTTGGGCAACCGTCAGGCGAGTGCCTTCCTGGGCGCCCCCGGCATCACCGAGCAGGGCCTGGCCGATGCTGCGCAGCTCGCCTCGCTGGCGGACGAAACGCCGGAGGGTCGGAGCATCGTTGTGCTCGCCAAGCAGAAGTTCAACCTGCGCGAGCGGGAGCTGTCCAGCCTGCAGGCGCATTTCGTGCCGTTCACCGCGCAGACGCGGATGAGTGGCGTGGATTTCGGCCCCGAAGAGGCGCCGCATCGCCAGCTTCGCAAGGGTGCGGTGGATGCCATCCGACGCTTTGTGGAAGCGAACGGCGGTCAGATGCCGGCGCAGGTTAGCGCGGCCGCGGATGAAGTGGCGCGTCGTGGCAGCACGCCGCTGGTGGTGGCCGATCTGGAAGCGGGCCGCGCCCGGGTGCTGGGCGTGGTGGAGCTCAAGGACATCGTCAAGGGCGGCATCAAGGAGCGTTTTGCGCAACTGCGCCGGATGGGCATCAAGACGGTGATGATCACCGGGGACAACCGCCTCACCGCCGCAGCGATTGCCGCGGAAGCCGGGGTGGACGACTTCCTGGCCGAAGCGACGCCGGAAGCCAAGCTGCAGCTGATCCGTGACTACCAGGCCGAAGGGCGCCTCGTGGCCATGACCGGTGACGGCACCAACGATGCGCCGGCGCTGGCGCAGGCCGATGTGGCCGTGGCCATGGCCAGCGGCACGCAAGCCGCCAAGGAAGCCGGCAACATGGTGGATCTGGACTCCAACCCCACCAAGCTGCTGGAGATCGTGGAGACCGGCAAGCAGCTTCTGATGACGCGCGGATCGCTCACCACCTTCTCCATTGCCAATGACGTGGCCAAGTACTTCGCCATCATTCCGGCGATGTTCCTCGGGGCCTATCCGCAGCTGGGCGCGTTGAACGTGATGCAGCTGTACAGCCCGGCGTCGGCCATTTTATCGGCGGTGATCTTCAATGCGCTGATCATCGTGGCGCTGATTCCGCTGGCGCTCAAGGGCGTGGCGTATCGACCCATCGGCGCGAGCGCGCTGCTGCGCCGCAACCTCTGGATCTACGGGCTGGGCGGGCTGATCGTGCCGTTTGTGGGCATCAAGATCATCGACGTGCTGCTGGTGGCGCTGCAACTCGTGTGAGCGCGCAGCGAAGCCCATCAACAGCCCAGCAGCAGGCCCTCCTGCATGGGCATCAAGGATTCCATCATGTCTTCTTCATCTTCTTCGACTTCCGGTCTTCGTACCCAACCGCGTGGCACCGAACAGGCGTTGGTGCCCGACGCTGCTTCCGCCGCCACGGCGCAGCCTTCGACCCTGCAATTGCTGCGTCCCGCCCTGGTGGTGTTCGTGCTGCTCAGCGGTCTGACCGGGCTGCTGTATCCGGCGGCCGTTACGGGACTGGCCAAGAGTCTGTTCCCGCGCCAGGCGGGCGGCAGCCTCGTTGAGGTCAATGGCCACGCCGTTGGCTCGGAGCTGATCGGCCAGAACTTCAGTTCACCGCGCTACTTCTGGGGTCGCCCGTCCGCCACCGGGCCGATGGCCAACAATGCCGCCAATTCGGGCGGGTCCAACCAGGGGCCGACCAATCCGGCGCTGGCGGATGCGGTGAAGGCCCGCATCGAAGCGCTCAAGGCCGCAGACCCAGGCAACACGGCCACGATTCCGGTGGATCTGGTCAGCGCCTCGGCCAGCGGGCTGGATCCGCACATCAGCATGGCCGCCGCGCGCTACCAGGCGGCGCGTGTGGCGCGTGAGCGCGGTCTGACGCTCGAGGCGGTGCAGCGTTTGATCCAGGCCAACACCGAGAGCCGCGATCTGGCGGTGCTCGGGGAACCCCGGGTGAACGTGCTGATGCTGAATCTGGCGCTGGACAAGGAGCCGGGGCAGAAGGCTGTGCCGGCGGCGACGAACTCGCCAGGCGCCTCGGCTCCCGCTGCATCGCAGGCTGCCGCGTCGTGAACGGGTCACGCCTGCGCATGGCATGCGCGACCACCCCTGCCGCCCGGCCTTCGCAGGCTGTCGCCTCATTGAACAGGCAAGGCGCCGACACGCCGTCCACGCCCACTCGGGCCGCCGCCGTCGGGGCCTTGCTGAACCCTCGTTGAATCTCCTTCGCAGCCTCAAGCGCCCGCGATTCCGCGCCCTCCAGGCGCCGTTCCGCGGATCCTGAACGCTGCGCCAGTCGTCGCCACCCTCCGGTGGCGGACCTCCCGCGACACGGACTGTCCGAGCCGCCGCCGCTGCGGCATGAAGGCTCGGTGGGCCGCCGCATGACTTTGTCATTCCTTTATGAAAACCCGTCTGCTCACCCTGTTCCTGATGTCTTCCTGTCTGCTGCACGCCGCCGCCCGCGCCCAGGCGACAGAGGCGCCCCTGACGGCCAACGGCCTCGCGCCGGCGGCTGGTTCCGAAACCTCTGCATCTGCGGCATCGCCTGCATCCCCTGCCGTCACGCCGTCCCCTGCGCCCATCACCGCCAACATCGCCCTGGTCTCCGACTACCGCTTCCGCGGCATCAGCCAGACCTGGAAACGACCCGCCGTGCAGGGCGGTTTCGACTACGCCCATGCCAGCGGCCTTTACGTCGGCACCTGGGCTTCCAACGTCTCGGGCAACAGCTACAACAACGGCGCCGGTCTGGAACTGGATCTCTATGGCGGCTTCAAGACCGCCGTCATGGACGGCGTGACGCTGGACGTCGGCGCACTGGCCTATGTCTATCCTGGCGCCCGCATGAACAGCGCCCCCGGCGTGCCCAGTGGCTCGAAGTACGACAACGTGGATGTCTACGCGGCGGTGACCGTGGGCAATTTCTCCGGCAAGCTGTCCGTCGCCGCGACCGATTACTTCGGCCTTGATGCCCAGTCCGCCAGCTACGCCTATTTCAACGCGCTGACACCGGCGGGCAACTCCAAAGGCAGCGCCTACCTGGACCTGAACTACGGCCTCGACCTGGGCCAGGGCCTGATGGCCACCGCCCACGTCGGCCATCTGTGGGTGCGGCATTACGGTGACCTGTCCTATACCGACTGGAAGCTGGCGCTGAGCAAGCCGCTGGACAGTCTGGGCGGTCTGACGCTGAGCGTCGCGCTGGTCGGCTCCGATGCAGACCAGCGCTTCTATCAGGCGGGCAATGCCGCCGGACAGCAGCCCAAGCGCCTCGGCAACACCGGCGTGGTGCTGAGCGTGAGCAAAGCGTTCTGACCCAGCGACAATCCGCCAATGACCGTCGACGACGACCGCCCTGATCCCGATACCCTGCTGGCCCACCTGCGCGAGCAGGCCCAGGCCGAGCAGCGGGGGCGCCTGCGCATCTACTTCGGCGCCTCGGCGGGGGTCGGCAAGACCTTCGCCATGCTGCAGGCCGCGCGCCAGCTGCAGGCCCAGGGACGGGCGCCGCTGGTGGGGGTGGTGGAGACGCATGGCCGGGCCGACACCCTGGCCCTGCTGGACGGCCAACCGCGCCTGCCCCAATTGCCCTTGCGGCAAGTCCCTTACCGCGGACGCAGCCTGCCAGAGTTCGATCTCGACGGCGCGCTGGAGCGTCTCAAGGAAGAAGCCGATCCGTTGATCCTGGTGGACGAACTGGCCCACAGCAATGTGGCCGGGTCGCGCCATCCCAAACGCTGGCAGGACGTCGAGGAGCTGCTGGCCAATGGCATCAGCGTCTACACGACGCTCAATGTCCAGCATCTGGAAAGCCTCAACGATGTCGTGGGTGGCATCACCGGCGTGCGGGTGCAGGAGACCCTGCCGGACACCTTCTTCGACCGCGCCGACGAAGTGGTGCTGGTCGACACGCCGGCCGACGAACTGCTGACGCGGCTGAAAGCCGGGAAGGTCTACCAGGGCGCGCAGGCCGAGCGGGCGGGTCAGCACTTCTTCCGCAAGGGCAATCTGATGGCGCTGCGGGAGCTGGCGCTGCGCCGCACCGCGGACCGGGTGGAAAACGACGTCCAGGCCTGGCGCAGCAACGAGCGCATTGCGCAGGTCTGGAAGACCGAGTCCGCCATCCTCTGCGCCGTCGGCCCGGGCGATGAAGCGGAGAGCGTGGTGCGCAGTGCGGCCCAACTGGCTCAGCAACTGGCGGTGAGCTGGCACGCCGTCCATGTGGAAACGCCGCGGCTGCACCGCCTGCCGGATGCCCATCGCGAGCGGGTGCTGCGCGCCGTGCGGCTGGCCCAGGACCTGGGCGCGACCACCGCGGTGCTGGCCGGGCAGGAGCCGGCCACAGTGCTGCGCAGCTACGCGCGGGAACACAATCTCTCGAAGCTGGTGATGGGCCGGGGGGAGCCGCGCCCCTGGTGGCGCCGGCACAAAGACCTGGCCACCTGGCTGCGCACCGCCGCGTCCGAGCTGGATCTGATCCAGGTGGGCGCGTCGCGCACCCAGCGGATCTCCGAGGATGTGGCGCCCCCGCTGCTGACCGACCCGGTGCGCTACCTGAAGGCCACCGTGGCCTGTGCCCTGGTGGCGGCGGTGTGCTGGCCGCTCAGCCGGCTGGTCGCCAGTGACAACATCGTGATGCTGTTCCTGCTGGGGGTGGTGGCGGTGGCCATGCGCCTGGGACGCGGGCCGGCGGTGCTGGCCAGCTTCCTCAGCGTCGCCTTCTTCGACTTCTTCTTCATCGCACCGCGGCTGAGTTTTGCGGTCAGCGATGTGCAGTACCTCATCACCTTTGGCGTGATGCTGGCGGTGGGGCTGGTGACAGGCCAGTTGACCGCCGGGCTGCGGTATGAAGCGCGCGTCTCCTCGGAACGGGAAGCGCGGGCGCGCGGACTGTTTGAGCTGACGCGCGAGCTGGCCGGTGCGCTGCAGGTGGAACAGGTGGTGATGACCGCCGAGCAGCAACTGGCCCAGCAGTTCGGGGGACGAGCGCTCATCTACGTGCTGGACGATGACGACCATCTGGAGCCGTCTCCCGCGCAGGCGTCCCTCCCTCTGGCAGAGGCCCCGGACGCCGGTACCGCGCGCTGGGCGCTGGACCACGAACAGCCCGCGGGGCAGGGGACCGACACCTTGCCCGGCAGCGCCTGGTTCTACCTGCCGCTGCGGGCACCGATGCGTAGCCGCGGTGTGCTGGCGCTGAGAACGGAAGATGGTGGCGCCCTCCTGCTGCCCGAGCGCCGTGCCCAGCTCGACACCGCAGGGCGGATCATCGGGCAGGCGCTGGAGCGGGTGCATTACGTGGAGGTGGCGCAGCAGGCCCTGCTGCAGATCGAATCGGAGCGGCTGCGCAATTCATTGTTGTCGGCGCTGTCGCACGATCTGCGCACGCCGCTGGCGGCCTTGCAGGGGCTGGCGGAGACCTTGTCGGCGACGCTGGCGGCCCCGTCCCGTCAGCACCAGGGCGGTCCTGCATCCGCTGGCCATGATGCGCTGCCAGCGCCCACAGGCGGTCACGGCGATGGACCGGACTCGCAAGACCGTGCGCTGGAAGCAGCCCGTGCAATCGAACAACAGTCCCTGCGCATCAATGCCATGGTCCACAACCTGCTTGACATGGCCCGGCTGCAGAGCGGGGCGCTCAAGCTGAATCGCCAGTGGCAACCGATCGACGAGGTGGTGGGCAGCAGCCTTCAGCTGATGGGCAGCGCGCTCGCCCGGCACAAGGTCGTGCTCGATGTGCCGGCCACCCTGCCGCTGGTGGACGTGGACGCGGCGCTGCTGGAGCGTGTGCTGGCCAATCTGCTGGAAAACGCCGCCAAATACACCCCGCCGGGCAGTGAGGTGCGGGTGGTGGCGCGTACGAAGCAGGACGAGCTGTGGGTGTCCGTCGAGGACAACGGCCCTGGCTTGCCGCCCGGGCGGGAAGAAGCCCTGTTCGAAAAATTCACCCGCGGCCACAACGAGTCCCATCTGCCGGGCGTGGGTCTGGGACTGGCCATCGGCCGTGCCATCATGCAAGCCCATGGCGGGCGGATCTGGGCGGAGCGCGCGGGTCATTCAGGCGGTGCCCGGTTCAGCTTCGCGGTGCCGCTGGGCACGCCGCCGGCCGTGCCGAGTTTTGATGAGGACGAGTCGACCGGGGCCACCGCCGGTGGGGCGCTTTGACGCTGGCGGCGCAGGGTGCTTCCGAAGAATGACCTTTGATGTCCAGCAGGAGAAAGCGACGTGAGTGAGCCGCAACCGGTGGCGCTGATTGTGGAAGACGAGCCCAACATCCGCCGATTCGTGCGCCTGGCGCTGGAAGGCGAGGGCTGGTCGGTGCACGACGCCACCACCGTCCGGCAGGGGCTGATTGACGCTGGCACGCGGCGGCCGGATCTGGTGGTGCTCGACCTGGGGCTGCCGGACGGCGACGGGCTGGACTTCCTACGCGACCTGCGCGGCTGGTCCACCGTGCCGGTGATCGTCCTGTCCGCCCGCGGTGCGGAGGAAGACAAGATCGCGGCGCTGGACAGTGGCGCGGATGATTACCTCTCCAAACCCTTCGGTGTCGGTGAACTGATGGCGCGGGTGCGCGTGGCGCTGCGGCGCAGCCAGGCTCGCGCCAGTGAGCAGCAGGATCCGGTCTTCCGCTTTGGCGATGTCGAGGTGGATCAGGCCGCGCGCCGGGTGCGCCGCGCCGGGGAAGACGTGCACCTCACACCGATCGAATACCGGCTGCTGAGCCACCTGATTGCCAACGCCGGCAAGGTGCTGACCCATCGGCAACTGCTCAAGGCGGTGTGGGGCCCCGCACATGTGGAGCAGAACCACTATCTGCGGGTCTACATGGGCAACTTGCGGCAGAAGCTGGAGGCGGAACCCGCCAGTCCGAAGCACCTGGTGACCGAAACGGCGGTGGGTTACCGACTGATGCAGGGTTGAATCCCGCCCCGTGGGCCGCAGCGGCGTTCCGGGTGGAGCGCCGCTGGCGTAATCGGCGGCGTTTGTCAGGCTGAGCGCGGTCGCACGGCCAGGGGCTGTCGGTCCAGATGCCCGATCCAGTGGTGGTACACCGCTCGCGCCGCCGTTCGCAGACGTGCCAGGCGTTCCGGGAGATCGGTCAGGATTTCCTGCTCGGACTGCACCGTCGGTCCCTGGCAATCCGCCAGTTCGGCCCTGCCATGGGCGCACCATTGCCGCAGACCCTGGTCCGTGACCTCCAGATGGCTTTGCAAGGCCAGGTGGGGTCCGAAAGCGAAGCCCTTGTTGAGGCCATGCAGGCCGAACAGCGTGCGGGTGGCGCCGGGCGGCATCTGGAAGCTGTCGTGGTGCCAGTTGAAGCTGAGCAGACGCTCCTGGCCATCAAACAGATGGCGGGCGGCCGGGGTGATCCACAACTCCCGCCAGCCGATGTCCGGTCGAGCATTGCGATTGACCGAGGCGCCGAGCGTGCGTGCCAGTTGCTGCGCGCCGAAACAGTGGCCCAGCACCGGGCGGCCCCGCTGAACCGCATCCGCCAGCAGCAGTCGCTCCCGGTCGATCCAGGCCAGCCGGTCCTGCACGGAATGGTCGCTCCCCAGCAGCACCACACCACTGAAGTCGCCGGCGTAGGCAGGGGGGCGGTCGCCCAGATCGGGGCGCAGCAACTCGACCGGCAAGCCATGCTCACGCAGGCATTGCAGCAGGAATCCAGGGCCCTGGGCGGGTTCGTGCTGCAGGATCAACACGGGTCTCATGCAAGGGGCGTCTCCGGGACGCGTTGTGATGAAGCCTGCAGGGTAGGGAAGGGGTTGTCCAGACGGTGGCAAGACCTGCGGGGAGGGCATCAAGAAGTCGTCAAGACCCGCGGATGCGATGGGCGGGTGGATCGGGAAGCCCGGCGTGCGGTGCGAAAATGCAGCCCATGAACCAGCCGCGCGTCCGTATCCAGACTGAAGACTTTGACCTCAGTGCCGAAACCCTGTCCCTGCGGGCGGATGACGGTGGTGTGGGGGCGGTGGTGAGCTTTGTCGGGACGGTCCGGGATGCCGCGGATGGCACACCGGTCTCGCTGATGGAGCTGGAGCATTACCCCGGCATGACCGAAGCCTCCATCGAGGCGATGGTGGACGAGGCCTTCCGGCGATTCGACATCCTCGGCGCCCGGGTGATTCACCGGGTGGGGCCCCTGGAAGCCCGCGCCCAGATCGTGCTGGTGCTGGTCAGTTCACGGCACCGCGGTCAGGCTTTCCAGGCCTGCGAGTTCCTGATGGACTACCTCAAGACTCAAGCGCCATTCTGGAAGAAGGAACATGGCCCGCAGGGCGCGCACTGGGTGGATGCCCGCGTCACCGATGACGAAGCGCTGGCGCGCTGGGGCATCGAGGCGTCCAACGGGCGCTGAGGCGCGTCAGCCGCCGAAGGCGCCCGCCTGCCACATCGACAGCAGCACACCGCCGGCCAGCGCCGCCAGCCACAGCTGCATCGGTGCGGGTTCGGTACGCGGGCGGCGCTGCTGGTGACGATGGCCCAGGAAGCAGGCCACGGATGCCGCGCCGGCCAGCAGGAACACGAGCGCAAAGCCCAGCCCTTCCACCGTACGCCCATGGTGAATCGCCAGGGCCAGCACGACCTGACCCAACATCAGTCCGGCGATGCCAGAAGCCGCGGTGGACGACAGGGCGGCAGAGGTGGCAGAAGACTTGCTCATGGACTTCACTCACAGGGGGTACGACAACAAAAAGAATTGTCGGCCGACCCCTGGACTTTCATGACGTGGAAAACTGGAAGGAGTCCGCAGTAATTCGCACGCGGACCGGTTTTCAGATCGTGTTGTGAAGATGCGATTCGGTCCCCCGTGAATGCGGGGGCAACCATAGAAACGCTAGGCCTGTAGTCCCCCCTGGAGGTGACAAGGGACCAGACACTGTGGGTGGGCGCACAGACGTGAATTTCTCACGGTGGCGAAATGCCGTTGGTCCGCGAGGTGCGGACATCTTTATATCGGAGCAACCACCATGACCCTGCCTTTGCTCTCCCGGAAGTCTCCGGCGTTCCAGCGTACCCTGCTGGCTCTCGCCCTGGCTGCCGCTAGCGCCAGTGCTTCTGCACTTCCTTCCTTCACCTGGGATCCGACGAAAGCCGGTCTCGCTGGTGAAGCCTTCACGGCCGACAACCTGCTGATTTCGAACTACTCGAAGATCACTTTCGGTGCTGACAACACGTTCACCGAATCGGGTTATCTGGCCATCAGCGCTGCCCAACTGGGTGGTGCTTCCGTGCTGCCTGCTGGCCTGAACAGCACCTACGGCATGTACATCAAGTTCGACGGCACCGGCACCATCAGCGCCGGCAACCCTTCGACGAGCGTGACGCTGGGTCAACTGACCTCGCTGAACTACACGCTGTACGGCTTCAACGGCACGTCCAGCTACACCTATGACGGCACTCAGTGGAATGAGTCCGCCACCGGTGAAGTCCAGCTGGCTTCCGGCACCCTGAACTGGGGCAACGTGGCCACCGTGCCCGCTGGCAACGGTTCGTTCAACCCGTCGGCCAACGCCGGCCTGAACATCGACTGGCTGGTCGGCGGCTTCTCCAGCCCCACCTATCAGCTGGGCCTGACCTCGTTCTCGAACACCACGTCGCAAGTGACGATCACCGAGAACGGCTTCGTCATCAGCCAAGGCGGTGGTTCGATCAACTTCGCTTCGCCGGTGCCGGAACCCGCCAGCTACGCCATGCTGATCAGCGGCCTGGCTGCTGTGGGCTTCGTGGCCCGTCGTCGCAACCGCGGCGAGAAGTGATGTAACGGCCACTCTGAAGGTTTCGGCCTTTGGGGTGGCTTGGCAGGCTGAAGTGCCGTCAGGTAGTTCGGAATGCCGCAAAGGTGTGGTCGGGTCCTCTTCGGAGGGCCCACAGCACCAGCTTCTTGGTGTTGTGTGACTGTCCTTCGGGGTGGTTCACGCATCACCGGGAAGTGACAGTGATGTAGAACGCCAAACGAAAAAGCCCATGCGGCATGTGCCCATGAGCCTTTGAATGGATGTGTGAAGGACCGCGGACGTTGCCTCTGGCACCGGCCGTTTTCTTGCCACGCGTTCAGACCGCAGCCGCTCGGCTGCAGTCTTTGGTGGAGAACGGGTTTGTTGAAGTGACGGAGTGGTTCCGTCTCAGGCTTGGACAGCAACTGGCGCGAAGGCGGCAGAGGTGGTCGCGTGAGTTTCAGTCACAGCTTGAGGCAGCAGCCGCTGGAAGTCCGGCTTCAGCAGGGCATAGCATTCACAAGCCCGTGCTTCCAGCCCCGGCCGATCCAGGATCGCGATATGACCTCGCGTATACCGGATCAGGCCGGCGGCCTGGAGGCGTTGTGCCGCTTCGGTCACCCCTTCACGACGCACCCCCAGCATGTTGGCAATCAGCTCCTGCGTGACAGAGAGCTCCTGCAGGCCGTGCTGACGATCCAGCACCTGCAGCAGCCACCGGCACAGCTGACGTTCCAATGAGTGATGACGGTTGCAGACCGCGGTCTGTGCCATCTGCGTCATCTGGGACTGCACATAACGCAGCACCGTGTGAGTGACCAGTCCGCCGCGCAGGAATTCTTCCTTCAGCACATTGAGCCGCAGGCGATAGGCCAGACCGGCCCGCTGCACCACGGCGCGCGAAGCGGGTGATTCACCGCCCAGCAGCGAAGACACGCCCACCAGACCCTCCGGACCGATCATCGCCACTTGCGATGACGCGCCGGAATGCGTCGTGTAGATCAGCGACACGATGGCGCTGGCGGGAAAAAATACATGCGGGGAGGGCGCGCCGGCTTCAAACAGCACACGGCCCTTCAGCAGCTCCACCGCTTCAAGATGGGGCAGCACGCGAGCGAGCTCCTCCTGCGGCCATTGGGCCAGGAGGTAGTTGCCGCGGGGGACCGTGGCACCGATTGTTGTAGAGGACATGACCATGAATTCGCTCCAGCGTGTTCCAAGAGAGAGCAGTGGCAAGCCGCGTGCCCACTTCCGGGGACGAGAGATTTCATTGATGCCCAACTTCAGGAAAGTTGAACGGCAATCCGGCACGCGATGCTCTGAGCAAGGGTCGTGCCCGGGTGTCGCTTTGAACGACCTGACTTGCACTTCATCCGTGCAGCCAGCGCAGAAGTGTCCTGCAAGCTGGACACCTTGCATGCAACCGATTGCAATTTCATGGCAACGATCCGATTCCCCCTCCCGGGGGATGGATCCCCGATGGCATCGGGGTTCAGCTGCGCATTTCCAGCACGTACCCCATGCCTCGAACGGTGTGGATCAGGGGCAGGTCAAACGGCAGGTCCAGCTTGGTCCGCAGCCTCCGCACGGCCACTTCCACCACATTGGTTTCGCTGTCGAAGTTCATGTCCCAGACCTGCTCGGCAAGCTCGGTCCGGGAGAGCACCTCTCCCTTGCGCCGCAGCAACAAGGTGAGCAGGCTGAATTCCTTGGCGGTCAGGTCCAGGCGCTGGCCCTGGCGCTGGGCCTTGCGGCGCAGCAGGTCGACTTCCAGATCGCCGAGCTTCAAGACCGTCGCATCCCCGCCGTGCTGGCCCTGGCTGCGGCGCATGAGCACATGCAGGCGGGCCACGAGTTCAGAAAACGCAAAGGGCTTGACCAGATAGTCGTCCGCCCCGGATTGCAGGCCCTTGACCCGGTCTTCCACATCACCGCGGGCCGTCAGCATCAGCACCGGCAGGCCCTGGGTCTGCTTGTGCTGCCGCAAGGCCGCCAGCACGGCCAGGCCGTCCAGGCCCGGCAGCATGCCGTCCAGCACCATCAGGTCGTATTGGCCTTCGCAGGCTTGATGAAGGCCCTGCAGACCGTCGTGGGCCACGTCCACGATGAAACCCTCCTGGCTCAGTCCGTGCCGCAGGTAATCCGCCAATTTGATTTCGTCTTCAACCAGCAAGAGCTTCATGGAGATGATTCTGCATAAACGACTTTTGACAATGGCTTACCGTTTTGTCATCTCTGCCACTCCGGTATGAGGGCCGACTGGAATGAATGACCGGTTATCTGCAATCAATAAAGCCGGCATCCCCCCGGGAGCGGGGCGATTCCCGACCTGAGCCGGTGTTTTTCCCACCCGAAGGCGGTAACTCCCGGAAACCTTCGGCCCCTAGAATCCGCCGATGCCCCCAACCGCCGCCATTGCCCCGCCATTGAGGTCCAGCTCCATCAGCGGCAAATTGAAGGCCATGGTCTGGCTGATGGTCTTGCCGACATTGCTCTTGTCAATGATTGCGGGCGTGGCGGTGTTCCAGACCGAGCAACGGGCGGCCATCAGCGCGGCGATGGAAACCGCGGAGGCGCTGAGTCTGGTGACCGACCGGGAAATGGCGGTCCGTACCGCCTTGCTGCAGGCCTTGAGCATTTCCCCCAGCCTGGCGGAAGGGCGCCTCGATCAGTTTCATCGCGAAGCCCGGCGACTGGTGGCGAATTCCGCCAGCACGATCGCCCTGACGCGGGACGACGGGCAGCAGATGGTGAATACCCGGCTCGATTTTGGCGAGCCTCTGCCCAAAACCAGCTTCTTCCGTCCCATCCCCGCCGCAACGCCTCGGCCGTTGATCGTGTCGGACCTGTACATCGGGCCGCATGACAAGCGGCTGAGTTTCGCCGTCCGCGTCCCGGTGATGGTGAACGGACAGCCGATGAAGCTGGGGCTGGGCAGTCCCGTCACCGATCTGCAGCACATCTTCCGCCAGCAGCCGCTGCCCAAGGGCTGGCTGGGCGTGGTGCTGGACAGCCAGGGCTATGTCGCGGCGCGCACCCTCGATCCGGACAAGCGGGCGGGCCAGCGTGCCAGCCCGGAAATGCTGGAAGCGATGAGCAAGGCCAATCGGGGCGTGGTCGAGACCAAGACGCTGGACGGTGTCGGCGTCTTCACCGTGTTTGCACGGGCCCCGGATTCCGGCTGGCTGGTGCTGATCGGTCTGAGCCGGAGCGAGCTGGCCCAGACCGCGTGGCTGGCCTTCGGCGTGACGCTGTGTGTGTCCTTCGTCTTCATCGTGGTGGCCACGCTGGTGGCGCGCCGCATCGGCGGCTCCATCGTGCTGCCGCTGCAGCGACTCCGGGACGATGCGCTCGCCCTGGGCAGTGGCGGCCGGGTGCAGGCATCGGCCAGCGGGCTGCAGGATGTGGACATCGTGCAGCGTGCGCTGGTCAAGGCCAGCGAGGAGCGCACCGGACATGACCAGCGCATGCGCGCTGAAATCGAAGCGGCGGTGGCCCAGGCCCGCCAGGCCCAGGAGGCGGCGCTGCGCAGCCAGAAGCTGGAGGCGCTCGGCCGATTGACCGGCGGCATCGCGCATGACTTCAACAATCTGCTGCAGACGATGACCACCGGGCTGCAACTGGCGCGCAAGCTCAGCAGTGACCCGCGCGGTGATCAGGCCCTCGCGGCCTGCCAGCGCGCCACTGCCAAGGCCTCTCAGCTGACCCGTCAACTGCTGTCCTTTGGTCGGCAGCAGGTCGGACATGAATCGGTGCTGGATTTGCGGGAGCAGTTGCCGGAGCTGATGGAGCTGGTGCGCGGCGCCGTGGGCAGCGCCATTCAGACCACGCTGGAGATGGAAGAGGGCGTCTGGCCGGTGCGGACCGATCCGGTGCAGCTGGAGCTGGCCATCCTCAATCTGGCGCTCAATGCACGCGACGCGCTGCATGGTCGGGGACAGCTGTCGGTGCGTGCCGGCAACCGCCAGATGCTGGGCGGCGAAGTGCCGGAACTGCTGGCGGGCGACTATGTCTGCATCAGCGTCATCGACGACGGTGACGGCATGACGCAGGACCAGATGGCCCATGCTTTCGAGCCTTTCTTCACCACCAAGCCGGTGGGGCAGGGCACGGGGCTGGGGCTGGCGCAGGTGTACGCACTGGCGCGGGCCGCCGGCGGCACGGCCACCTTGAACAGCAAGATTGGCCTTGGCACCGAGGTGACCTTGTGGCTGCCCCGCTCGCTGGGACGCGCACGCGCGCTGGACGCGTTGCCACCGGCCGCTGGTCGGCGGTATGAAGGCACGGTCCTGCTGGTGGAGGACGAAGCGTCGGTGCGTGAGCTGACCGCGCAGGCGCTGGAAGACCTGGGCTTCCAGGTCGTGACCGCACCGACCGCCGACCAGGCGCTGGACCTGCTGCGCGGCGGCGTCCAGGTGGACGTCGTACTGTCGGACATCGTCATGCCCGGCACCCGCAGCGGCGTGGACCTGGCCCGCACATTGAAGGTGCTCAAGCCGACGCTGCCGGTGGTGCTGGCCAGCGGGTATCCGGACCGCATCGCCGAGGCGCCGGATGTGCCCCTGGTGGCCAAACCCTATGACACCGATCAGCTGGCTGCGCAATTGGCGGCTGCCATGGACCTCGCGCGCAGCACGCTGCCGCCCGCGGGGGTGCAGCCCCCGGTGGCGGCAGACTGATCAGGCCACGCGCGGCATCTTCGCCAGCAGCTTGTCCAGCGTGACCGGGTACTCGCGCACCCGCACGCCGGTGGCGTTGTAGATGGCATTGGCCACCGCCGCGCCCACACCGCAGATGCCCAGCTCGCCCACGCCCTTGGCCTTCATCGGCGACGAGATCGGGTCGGTTTCATCGAGGAAGATCACTTCCTGATGCGGGATGTCGGCATGCACCGGCACCTCATAGCCAGCCAGATCGTGATTGACGAAGAAGCCGCGCTTTTCATCCACCTGCAGCTCTTCCATCAAGGCGGCGCCGACGCCCATGGTCATCGCACCGATGACCTGGCTGCGGGCTGACTTGGGATTCAGGATGCGGCCGGCCGCGCAGACGGCGAGCATGCGCCGCACACGGATCTCGCCGGTGAAGGCATTCACCGCCACTTCCACAAAATGCCCGCCGAAAGTGGACTGCTGGTACTTCTTGTCCAGGTCGCCGTATTCCATCTTGTCCTCGGCCACCAGACCTTCATGGCCGGCGGCATCGGCGAGGGTGACGGACTTGCCGCCGTCGCGCACGGCACCATCGGCGAAGACGGCCTTCTCGGGATCCATGCCCTGCTTGCGAGCGATCATCTCCCGCAACTGCATGCAGGCCGCATACACACCGGCGGTGGAGCTGTTGCCGCCCCATTGGCCCCCTGAGCCGCAAGAGACGGGCAGGTTGGAGTCGCCCAGGCGGACCACCACCTTGTCCAGACCCACCCCCATCATTTCCGCAGCGGTCTGGGCCACGATGGTGTAGGTGCCGGTGCCGATGTCGGTCATGTCGGTTTCCACCGTGACCACACCGCGCTGGTCCAGCCGCACGCGGGCGGCCGACTTCATCACCAGGTTGTTGCGGAATGCCGCCGCCATGCCCATGCCGATCAACCAGTGGCCTTCACGGCGCTGGCCCGGCTTCGTGCGCTGCTGCCAGCCGAATTTCTCGGCGCCAGTGCGCAGGCATTCGACCAGACGGCGCTGCGAGAAGGGACGCTGAGGCTTTTCCGGGTCGACCTGCGTGTCATTGAGGATGCGGAACTGCACCGGATCGACGCCCGCCTTTTCCGCCATCTCGTCGATCGCGATTTCCAGGGCCATCAGGCCCGGGGCTTCGCCCGGCGCGCGCATCGCATTGCCTTCCGGCAGGTCCAGCACTGCCAGCTTCATCGCGGAATAGCGGTTGGCGCCGGCGTACAGCAGACGGGTCTGCGCCACAGCGGTTTCCGGCTGCCCGTCGGGCTGGTCGCCGGACCAGCTTTCATGCGCGATGGCCGTGATGCGGCCGTCTGCGCCGCAGCCGATGCGGATGCGCTGGATGGTGGCGGGGCGGTGCGTTGCGTTGTTCATGATCAGCGGACGCTGCAGGCTCACCTTCACCGGTCGGCCGGTGGCCTTGGCGCCCAGCGCAGCCATGACGGCATCCGCACGCAGGAAGAGCTTGCCGCCAAAACCGCCGCCAATGAACGGCGAGATCAGCCGCACCTTGTCCTTGGGCATGTTCAGCGTCTTGGCCAGGTCGCCCCGGCCCCAGTCGATCATCTGGTTGGAGGTCCAGACGGTCAGCTTGTCGCCTTCCCACAGCGCCAGCGACGCATGCGGCTCCATCATGGCGTGCGACTGGTCGGGCGTGGTGTAGGTGTAGTCGATCTTCACCGCTGCCTGACCGAAGGCGCCGTCGAAGTCTCCGACCTTGGTCTCGCCAGGGGTCTGCTCATCACCCTTGGCCATTTTGGCGCCGTCCTTGGCCTTCGCCAGGCTGTAGGCGCCGTCTTCGGCCTGGTAATCCACCTTCACCAGCGCGGCGGCGGCACGCGCCTGCTCGAAGCTTTCGGCCACCACCACCGCCACGGCCTGGTGGTAGTGATCGACCTTGGGGCCGGCCAGCAGCTTGGCCGTGTTGAACTTGCCCTTGCCGAGCTTGCCAGCATTCTCGGCCGTGACGATGGCCAGCACGCCGGGAGCGGCTTGCGCGGCCTCGAGGTCCATGCCGGTGATTGTGCCCTTGCCGATGCCGGCGCCGACGATCACACCATAGGCCGCTTGCGGCGCCACGTCATGCCGTTCATAGGCATAGGGCGCGGTGCCGGTGGTCTTGCGGGGCCCATCGATGCGGTCGGTCGGCTTGCCGACCACACGCAGCTGATCGATGGGATTCTGGGTCGCGGGTTGGTCGAACTTCATGCGCGTGTCCTTGCTTGCCGGGCTTCATCCAGGGCGGCGGCGATGGTGCGCTCCACCAGCGGGATCTTGAAAGCGTTGTCCGAAGTGGGGTGGGCATCCGCCAGCAGGCGGGTGGCGATGGCCTGGGAGCCTTGCGGCAGGGCGGCATCGGCCGCATCCACACGCCAGGGCTTGGGCGCGACACCGCCCACGGCGATGCGTCCGCGTCCCTTCGACTGCACGATCGCCGCCACCGAGACCAGCGCGAAAGCGTAGGAGGCCCGGTCGCGGACCTTGTGATAGATGTGCACGCCCGGCACCGGGCGGGGCAGGGTGACCGCGGTGATCAGCTCGCCG
This sequence comes from uncultured Roseateles sp., assembly GCA_966211495.1. GTDB lineage: Bacteria > Pseudomonadota > Gammaproteobacteria > Burkholderiales > Burkholderiaceae_C > Roseateles. Next base: position 44,272 of record CBIHOT010000011.1, read on the forward strand.
GCGGTGAGGGTGGTTTCGATGTGCGGCGTGTCACCGGGCAGGCGGTGGAAATCAACGATGGGGATCTTGCGCGTCTGGCCATCCGGCCGCACCGTTTCCACCACCGCGTCCAACGTGCGCATGGCCACGGCCATGTCGCTCGGGTGGGTGGCGATGCAGGCCTTGCTCACGCCGACGATGCCGAGCTGGCGGCTGCGGCCGTCGATGGCGCTGCAGCCGCTGCCGGGCTGGCGTTTGTTGCAGGGCTGCTGCGTGTCGTAGAAGTAGGGGCAGCGGGTGCGCTGCAGCAGGTTGCCGGCGGTGGTGGCGCGGTTGCGCAGCTGGCCGGAGGCGCCGGCCAGCAATGCGCGGGACAGGACGCCGTAATCACGTCGCACGCGCGCGTCGGCTGCAAGATCGGAATTGCGTACCAGGGCGCCGATGCGCAGGCCGCCTTCCTGCGTCGGTTCGATGCGATCCAGCGCCAGCCGGTTCACGTCGATCAGATGCGTGGGCGTTTCCACCTGCAGTTTCATCAGGTCCAGCAGGTTGGTGCCACCGGCGATGAAGCGGGCGCCCGGCTGGCGGGCGGCGGCTGCGGCGGCCTGGGCCGGCGTCTCCGGTCGTTCCAGAGTGAAGGGCTTCATGCGGTCCTCCCGGCGACCTCGGTGATCGCGTCGATGATGTTGGAATAGGCGCCGCAGCGGCAGATGTTGCCGCTCATGCGTTCCCGCAGTTCCTCGGCCGACAGCAGCGGCCGGACGTTGAGATCCGGCGTCACGTGGCTGGGCATGCCGGCCTTGAGTTCGTCCAGAACAGCCGATGCCGAGCAGATCTGGCCGGGGGTGCAGTAGCCGCACTGGTAGCCGTCATGCTTGATGAAGGCAGCCTGCAGCGGATGCAATTGCTCCGGGGTGCCCAGACCTTCGATGGTGGTGATCTTGGCGCCGTCGTGCAGCACGGCCAGCGTCAGGCAGGAGTTGATACGGCGGCCATCCATCAGCACCGTGCAGGCGCCGCATTGGCCATGGTCGCAGCCCTTTTTCGTGCCGGTCAGGCGCAGGTGCTCGCGCAGTGCGTCCAGCAGGGAGGTGCGGTTGTCGAGGGTCAGGGTCTGGCTCTGACCGTTGACGGTCAGGGTCACATGTGACGTGGCCATCAGGGCCTCCTGCGAAGCGGGCGGACGGGGATTGGGGACCTGGGCCTGCGCTTCCAGCGCGAAGCCGGACCCGGCGGCGCAGGCGCTGCCCGCGATCAGCATCGTGCGCCGGCGCACGCCCCTCCCGGCGGCCTGGGTGACGCTGTCATCGCTGGCGCGGCAGATATCGGCGGCCAGGGCATCGCCGAGAGCGGCGGTGTGCGGGGGCGCCTCAGCGGAGAACGGGCAGCCCGACGGACCGGCGGTGGGCGTGGGCGACCCCGGGGTCGCTGAAGGGGATCGGGACGCTGCATCCATGCTGGGGAACTCCTGGCTGGCCGACGTTGGCACTGCGGGGAGATGGCAAGGCATGTGCCTGCGCGGCGTCGTTCGCGCTTCAGTCGCTCAGCGGTGATGCTGCAGCCATTCCTCCACCCGCAAGGCACTGGTGCCGACTTCATCGACCGCCTGCTTCAGCAGGTCGTGGGAGACGCCGAAACGGTCTCCCCAGTAGCGCAGCTCGTAATCCTCGCTGAGGCTGACACGGTGATGGTCAGAGCCATGGGTGTTGCTGAGATCGTCGGGCATGAGGGCCTCCGGTGACGGTCAGCGCGCCGCATCCGGCGCAGCCGGATTGCGGGCGCGAGTGGCGTTGCCGGCAGACGCGCCATGCGCGGTGCTGGCCGGGGTGTCCTTCGGGGGAGGCACGCCGTTGGCGTTGTTGTCCAGGCTGGCGCCCGGATCCTCTTCACCGGCGACCGATTCTTCGAAGGCGTGATCCGGCACCGCGGCCGGATGGCCGGCGTCCGGCTTGGCCGCGTGGGGCGTGCCCGCCTTGGCGGGACCGGTGTGACCGGGGGTGTGGGGAGTGGAGGAAGAACGCGGAGCATCAGACATGAGGACACCTCTTGGAATATGCCGTTCTTGCGGCAATTCCAATGCCAAGGGAGCGCCGGGTCAAGTCGCAGGCTCGTGAACGCGGCGCAAGGCCCGTGGGTTTTCCGATTCCGGCGCCCTCCATAATGGTTCCGACCTGACGCACAGGAAAGGACGGAACCCGGATGGAGCAGGTGGATTGCATCGTGATCGGCGCCGGCGTGGTGGGCCTGGCGGTCGCGCGTGAGATGGCCCTTAGCGGGCTGGAGACGGTGGTGCTGGAGCAGGCGACGGACATTGGCACCGGCACCAGCTCGCGCAACAGCGAGGTGATTCATGCGGGCATCTACTATCCGACCGGTTCGTTGAAAGCCGAACTCTGTGTGCGGGGCAAAGCGCTGCTGTATGAATACTGCGCCGCCCGCGGCGTCGCGCATCAACGTTGCGGCAAGTTCATCGTGGCGACCTCCGCCGAGCAGGTCCCACGGCTGGAGCAGCTCGCCGAAACCGGCCGCCGCAACGGCGTGGACGACCTGGTCCTCATGCAGGGCGAGGCGGCACGGGCGCGTGAGCCATCGCTGCGATGCGTCGCGGCGCTGGACAGCGCGTCCACCGGCATCGTGGACAGTCACGGCCTGATGCTGGCGCTGCGAGGCGATTTCGAGGCAGCCGGCGGCATGGTGGCCTTCGACGCGCCAGTGCTGGCCGGCGAGTGTTCCGTGCAAGGCATCCAGCTTCAGGTGGGCGGCACGGAGCCGATGGAGATTCGCGCCGATCGGGTGATCAATGCCGCCGGCCTCGGGGCCCAGCGCGTGGCAACGGCACTGAAGGGCATGCCGACGGCACTTGTGCCGCCACTGCATCTGGCCAAGGGCAATTACTACAGCCTGCAGGGCCGGGCGCCGTTCTCGCGGCTGGTCTATCCCGTGCCGGAGCCGGGCGGTCTCGGCGTTCACCTCACGCTGGACCTCGGCGGGCAGGCCCGCTTCGGGCCGGATGTGGAATGGGTGACGTCCGAAGACTATCGCGTCGACCCACGGCGTGCGGATGGGTTCTATGCGGAGATCCGCCGCTATTGGCCCGGCTTGCCGGATGGCGCACTGCAGCCGGCTTATTCCGGCATCCGTCCGAAGATCAGTGGACCGGGCGCAGCCGCCGAGGACTTCCTGTTGCAGGGGCCCGCGGTGCATGGGCAGCCGGGGTTGATGAACCTCTTTGGCATCGAGTCGCCGGGTCTGACGTCCGCGCTGGCGCTGGCGGAGCGGGTGTCGGCGCAGATGGACTGATGTCGGACCGGTCGGACGCTGAGGCGGACTGTCGCCGCTCAGACGACGACCAGCGGTCACACAGCACCCTCGGACCGATGCCGGTTGCGAGCGTCAGGCCGCCTTCCGCGGCTTCGGCATCTTGGCCTTGCGCACGAAGGACGGCAGGAAGTTGCGCTTCTCCCGACCGAATGCCACGGTGACGCTCTCCGCAGACGCCGTGACGACTTCGCCAATGCCGTAGCGCGGTACACGCACGATGTCACCGGGTTGCAGGGGCGGCGTCGATGGGGTGGATCGTGTCGATGGGGCCGATGCAGAAGATGACGGAGACGACGACGAAGGCGATGCCCGTTGCGCGTCCCCGGCTCCCGGCTGACTCGGTGGATGGGATTGATTCGTTTGATTCGGATGAATCGGCGTCACATTGCTGCCGGACCCCGACACAACCGCAGCGCGCCCGGCCGCTGCCGCTTCCTGGTCCACCTCTTCAGCCGCTTCCGCCACCGCTTCCCGCAGCCGCAGCTCCTGCTGATGGCTGTCCATCCTCCGGCAGTTGTCGCATCCATGGCAACGCTGGAAGTCCTGGCCTTCGCCGAAGGCTTCCAGCAGCACCTGCCATCGACACAGCCCCGTCTGCGCATAGAACACCATCTGTTCCAGCCGTTTGCGGTCCTGTTCTTCCTTTTCTTCGTAACGGTGCAGCGTCTCCGCCAATTCGCTCGAATCGCCGGGTGGGGGATCCACCAGACGCAGGCCGCCATGTTCATCGCGATCCAGCCAGCCTTCACGCTCCAGAAGCCCCGTCAGGACCTTGAGCTTGTTGAGCGGGCGCTGCAGCCGTTCATGCAGGGCGTCCAGGGTCCACGCGGCCGGCCCGTCGTCGGACTGTGGTGGCGCGGTACGCAGGGCCTCCTGCAAGGATGTCGCATCTTCCGGACGCGGATACCGTCCATTCAGAAAGAACTGCTGCACCGCCTTGTCGCTGTGCACAAAGAGCAGGGTGCAATCCGCGGGTTGCCCGTCACGGCCCGCGCGTCCGGACTCCTGGTAGTAGACATCCAGACCCGCCGGCAACTGGTAGTGCACCACCTGACGGATGTCCGCCTTGTCGATGCCCAGGCCGAAGGCATTGGTGGCCACCATGACCGGCGCCTGGCCGGACATGAACGCCTCTTGCGCTTCCGCCCGCTGGGAGGCCCGCAAACGGCCGTGATAGAGCACGGCGTCATGGCCAGCGTCCCGCAGCGCCTGATGGGCTGCTTCCGCGGCCTTGACCGTGGCGGTGTAGACGATGGAAGGGCCTTGCCGCTCGGCCACACGCTGCAGCAATCGCTGCCGCTTGTCCTCTTCATCCGCCAGCGGTTCGACGCGGTAGCGCAGGTTCTCGCGGAAGCTGCTGGCGGCGAGGCATCCGCTGCGCGGAATGCGCAGCTGTTCGGCGATGTCGGCCATGACCTCGTCAGAGGCAGTGGCGGTCAGGGCCAGCACCGTGGGTTTGCCGAGCCGCTGCACCGCTTCGCCGATCTTCAGGAAGGCCGGCCGGAAATCGTGCCCCCATTCGGAGATGCAATGGGCTTCATCGACGACCAGCAGATCGGTCGGTCCGGACGCAGCGAGGGCGGTCAGCCACTCGTCGTCACTGAGCCGTTCCGGCGTGACCAGCACCACCTTGGCGGAACCGTCCAGCGCCGCTTCGTTCTGCTGGCGCAGCGTGGCGGCGTCGAGATTGCTGTGCAACTGCACCGCGGGCACCCCCAGGGCAGTCAGGCGCTCACATTGGTCCTGCATCAGCGCAATCAGCGGTGAGACGACGAGTGTGCGGTTCGCCATCAGGCTGGCCGGCAATTGAAAGCAGAGCGACTTGCCCGCACCAGTCGGCATCACAGACAAGGTATTGAGCCCACGCAGCACCCGGTCCACCACCTCTTCCTGCCCCGGACGCCAGCGCTGCAGGCCGAAGCGCCGCAACTGCTGTTGCAGTTGGCGGGCCGAAGGCAGGGACTGGGAACGGGCGGAAGCGCGGGGGGAGGAGGTGGCCATGCCATTGACTGGGCAAACCTCGCGCCCGCGAGGGTCATCCCTCACTCATGGGACTGGGCACAGCCGTTGCCAGATCTCGAACTCATCCACAACTCAAACGGAGTCCATCCATGATCAGCACCATCCTGCTCGTCATCCTCATCCTGCTCTTGATCGGCGCACTGCCGGCCTGGCCGCACAGCCGCCAATGGGGTTACGGTCCCAGTGGCGGCCTGGGCCTGGTGGTGGTGATCCTGCTGGTGCTGCTGCTGCTGGGCTACGTCTAAGCCTAAGCCGAAGCCGAAGCCTTGAGCCACAGGCGTCAGACCACCTGCACGCCCAGACCGGCGATCAGGTCGGCGGCTTGATCCACCGACAGGATGGCGCCTTTCAGGTGCTGCGCCAGGTCGCCAATTTGAAGACGGCCCAGGCGGGCGCGGCGCAGATCGGTGCCGGTGAATCGAGCGTTCTTGAGATGGGCCTGCGAGAGATCGCAGTCCGTCAGGACCGCCTCGGTGAAATCGCAGCCCGACAGGTCGGCGCTGGTGAAGTTCAGTCCCACCAGCGCCTGCTTGCGGAAAGAGATGCCGCGCAAATCCGCCGAGACCAGCAGGCTCTCCCGCAGGCTCATGCCCAGCGTTCGGGCCTCGGTGAACCTGGCGCCGGTCAGTTTGACTTCAGCGAATGAGCTGCCGGGCAGCTTGGCCCGCGTCCACTGGGTGTTGTTCCAGTCCCCCTGATCGAAGCTTGCATCCGTCAGGTCCGCCAGGGTGAAGTCTGCGCCCGCCGCGCGGCACCGATGCCAGGTTGTTCGCGCGAGCGCCGCCCGCGACCAACGGGTGCCCACCAGACTGCAGGCAGTGAAGGACGCGCCGCGCAGATCCAGTCCTTCCAGATCCTCCCCATCAAAGCCACAGCCCTCAAACTGCAGCGGGCCTGAAGCCTCTTCGAGCAGACGCTCAAGGTCGTCGCGGGTGACGGATTGGTGCTGAAGGGCAGACGGCGCAGGCAACATGATGGAGGCGGAACGAAAGAGCCGTCACTGTAGTGCGCCTGCGCTGCAAATCGGCAGATGCCCTTGCGGTCTTGCAAGGGCATCCGCATGCCGGTTGACGGCGCAGCGCCATCTGTGAACAAAGCGCTGCGAAGCGTCAGTTGCCTCGATAGGTGGAGAAGCCGTACAGGCTCAGCAGCAGCGGCACGTGGTAGTGCTGCTGGGCGCTCTCCACACGGAACACCACCGGAATCTCCGGGAAGAAGCTGGACTGGCGCTGCCTGGCGTAGAAATCTCCAGTGCGGAAGATGACGCGGTAATCGCCCACCGCCCATTGGCTCAAGGCCGACGCAGGGACCAGCGCACGGATGCGGCCTTGCGCATCGGTGACGCCGCTGCCCAGAGGCAACCACTCCCCGCGCTCGCCGCGCCGCTCCAGATCCACCTGGATGCCGGGCGACGGCTGACCGGTCTGCAGGTCCAGCACATGCACGCTCAATGGGTTCTGAGACTGTGCCTGCGCGGACGTCTGCGGCGGCTGCTGCGGCTGGGCTTGCGCCGCCGCGGAAAGTGACGTGCCGACGAGGCCGGCGGCCAGCAGGGTGGAAACAACGAATGAGAGACGCATCACAAACTCCGGAACAGACGGAACGGGTTGAACAGGGAAGGGAATTCAACAGGGCGGAATCAGGGGGCCGCCTTCAGCACGGTCGGCAACGCTTCGGCGGCCGCCTGCGCGCAGCGGTCATCGTTCTCCGGACCACCGCCACCCGCCACGCCGACAGCCCCGAGCACGGTTGATCCCTGCAGCAGGGGCACGCCGCCACCCAGCAGCAACAGCTCGGGCAGGTATTGAAGAGCGGCCGTGTCCGGCTGGCTGCGGGCCTGCCGGCCCAGCGACAGGGTGGCCTGTCGGGTGGACAGGGCGGTGAAGGCCTTGCGCCGCGCGGCCTCCAGGTTGTGCGGTCCGACTGCGGCGCTGCGACCGAGCAGCAGGGTCTGGCCGCTGGCATCGACCACGCCCACTGCGACGTCGCGGCCCAGCGAGTGGCAGGCGAGGCGGGCGGCATGGGCCAGCGCGTCGGCTTGATCGAGCGTCAAGGGCGCTGCAGCGACCGCAGCGACCGCAGCGACCGTAGCGGAGGCAGCGACGGCAGCGGACGCAGCGGAGGCAGGGACCGCAGCGCAGGCGGTGCCCGCGCTGGCCGCAAGCAACAAGGCGGAGAGGAATTTGGAAGGCATGCGGCCACTGTAGACATCGGGCGCCGCCCGGACGCTGACGTTTCGATGACATCTTTGCCATCGACCCTCTGGAGCGCTTCAGGCATTCTCACGCCCTGGAACACAAGGAGACCGAGTTGCGCATTCTGGTGGTGGAAGACGAAGCCCACGCGGGCGACTACCTGAAGCAGGGGCTGGGAGAGGCCGGCTTTGTCGTGGACGTGGCCACGGACGGGCACACGGGGTTGCACCTGGCGATGGAGCAGCCCTATGACCTGATCGTGCTGGACGTGATGCTGCCGGGGCTGGATGGCTGGACCGTGCTGCGTCGCCTGCGCCAGACGGCCACCGGGCGACAGGTGCCGGTGCTGTTCCTCAGCGCGCGGGATGCCTTGGCCGACCGGGTGCACGGCCTGGAGCTGGGCGCGGATGACTATCTGGTGAAGCCGTTTGCCTTCGCTGAACTGCTGGCGCGCATTCGAACGCTGCTGCGCCGCGGCCCGCAGCGGGAAGACGACGTGCTGGCGCTGGATGACCTGCGCATGAACGTGCCGGCCCGCACCGTTACCCGTGCCGGCCAGCGGCTGCATCTGAGCGCTCGCGAGTTCAATCTGCTGCATCTGCTGATGCGCCGGCAGGGCGAGGTGTTGTCCCGCAGCGAGATCGCCTCCCATGTGTGGGACATGAATTTCGACAGCGACACCAATGTGGTGGACGTCGCCATGCGCCGACTCCGGCTGCGCATCAACGACCCGGTGCCCGGCCGCCTCATCCATGCGGTGCGCGGCATGGGCTATGTCTGCGAGCTGCGGGAATGAGGGCGGCGCGGTCCCTGAGCTGGCGGCTGGGGCTGTCCGGCGCGCTCGTCGCTGCGCTGGCCAGTGCGCTGCTGGGCGGCTACCTGTTCAGCTCCTTCGAACAGCAGCTGGTCCGCCGGGATGATGTGCAACTGCTGGGCAAGATGCGGCAACTGCGACAACTGCTCAGCCACAGCGGTACCTCCGAGCTGCTGGTGCGGCAGGCCGACTATCTGCGGGACACGATGAGCGGTGAGAGCAATGCGCTGATCGAGATCCGTGCGGCGCCGGGCCAGGGCGGTGCGCTGCTGCTGTCGATCAATCCGCCGGGGCTGCCTTTGCTGACCACGCCGCCTCTGGCCTTGAGCGAGGAGCCTCGCCTGCAGCACCAGACCCACTGGACCACGCCGAATGGTGTTCCGGCTGCCGGCTTGAATGCCTGGGCGAGGCTGGGCGACCGGGATGTCGAGGTGCGACTGGCACGGCTGTATCCCGAGCGACGCGCGCTGCTGGCGGACTACCGGCTGCGCATCACCGTGGCCAGCCTGGCGGCGGGGCTGCTGGCCGCTGGCCTTGTGCTGGCACTCATCTGGCAGGGGCTCTCTCCGCTGCGTCGGCTGAGAGCGCAGACGGCCGCCATCGGCCCGGGCAGCCTCGGCCTGCGGCTGCAGCCGGCGGATGCGCCGCAGGAGTTGCAAGCGTGGGTGGAGAGCCTCAACGAGATGCTGGCGCGACTGGAGCAGGGCTATGCGCAGCTCAATCAATTCGCGGCGGACCTGGCCCACGAAATGCGCACCCCACTGGCCACGCTTACCGGACAGAGCCAGGTGATGCTCAGCCGCACCCGCACCGAAGCCGAATATGCCGCGCTGATGGAGGCGCAGTTGCAGGAACTGGATCGGTTGAACCGGATGGTGGACAGCCTGCTGTTCCTGGCGCGCAGCGAGCATCAGGCGCTGTCGGGCGGCCTGCCGAAGGAGACCTTGTCGGCGGGCGCGGAGCTGGCGCGTCAGGCGGATTATTTTGCGGATCTGGCGGAGGAGCGGGACCTGCGCCTGCATTGCGAAGGCGATGTGCCCCTGTCGGCCGAGCCGCAGTTGCTACGCCGCGCGTTGGCCAATGTGATCTCCAACGCCTTGCGGCACGCCCGGCCGGGCAGTCGGATCGATCTGCGGGCCCGCCATGACGACACGCCGGATGGACACCGCAGCGTGGTGCTGGAAGTGATCAATGAGGGAGACCCAGTGGCGCCGGAGGTGCTGGCGCGGTTCTTCGACCGTTTCTACCGGGCCGACGCGTCGCGCCATCGGGATGCGGGCGGCAGCGGACTGGGGCTCGCGATCGTGCGGGCGATCATGGTGCTGCATGGTGGGCGCGCGGACGTGCAGCAGCCAGCGCCCGGCCGGATGGTGTTTGCGCTGCGGTTTCCCTGAGGCGCCACGCGTCACTGCACCCCCATGCGCGTGAGCTGCTCCGCCTGGGTCTGCGGACTGGCTCGCAACTGCAGCGCGAACTCCGGATGCAGTTGCGCCAGCGCATGGGCCGCCACAAAACGCAGGGCCTGCGGTTGGTTGCTGTCGGGGTCCAGCAAGGTGCGCAGCCAGCGCGCTTTCACGGGTTGCCCCATCAGCACGCGTGTTCCCGGTTCCAGTTCGAGCGATGGCGCAGGATGCGCCGCGACTGCATCGACATCCGGTCTTGCAAGGCCCTGATCGGCCGCGCGCTGATCGTCAGACAGAGGCGCATCCAGATCGACGGGTGGGTTCGGCAAGGTGAGGCCGTGCGCGGCGGGATCCACGCCGGTCAAGCTGCGCCACACCCACAGGGCCCATCGGGCGTGGGCGGGCTGCCGCATCACTTCCAGCACATGACCGAGGTGCGCCAGATCCCCGTGGTAGAGGGAAAAACGCAGCGCGAGGGCAGGGGGGAGCTGCGCAAGCAGCTGAGGGATGCCGGGGTGTCCGACCGGTGCCAGCCAGGCGAGGTGGCGAAGCCAGCGGTCCAGTCGACGCTGGGCTTGCACGCGATTCCAGCCGGTTCGGGACGCCATCCATCCCAGCTGAACGCTGACGCAGCGCCACAGATCGCTGGCCGCTTGCCGTCCGGAGTCGGCCGGCCGGTCCGGCTCCGGCAGGCAGCGGGACCAGGCGATGACGGCTTCGGCGCGTACCTGCAGATCGTCATCAATGCGCATGGCGAGCAGGGAGGGCAGTTGGTCAGGACCGGCTGCGCGACACGCCGCGGCGCGCACATGGGGATTGGCGTCTGTGGCGTGGTCCTGCCAGCGTGTGACGCCGAGACCGCGCAAGGTGCAGGCGCGCAGGGCGGCCACGCGCCAGAGGCTGTCGTCCGAGGCCAGTCCTCGTGCCAGCCAGGGCTCGGCCTGCTCCTCATTCAGCCAGGCCAGGGCGGAAATCAGGCCGCGCAGGAGCAGGTCGGGGGACTGGCGCACCACGGCCAGCAGCGGCTCGACGGGGTGTCCCTGGAGGTCACTGGGCGGCAAGGCGAGGGTGCCGACAAACGCCGCAAAGGCCTCGCCGGGCTTGCGCCAGCGGGTCAGTGCATCCGCGGTCAGGACCAGGCCGTCGACGCCGGCCACGCGCAGGCCTTCGAGGTGGGCTTCGATCAGCTTCTGGGCGTAGGCCACGCGACGTGCCGGCCATGTGGCGGCATCGGCCCCGCCATCCATCAGCGTCCAGTAAAAGGCGGTGTCCTCGGTATGGCGACGAAGCAGCGGGCCGATGAACTGCGGCAGGTTGCGCCATGCAATGAGCGACTCGGTCATTGGATGGGGGCGTGCATCAGATTTTCCATCTGCGCACGGGTGAAGATGCTGTGCCATTGCCCGTTCTCGCGGAAACAGGCGCCGCCGTGGCCTGCCAGAAGCATGACGCCATCGTTGACGTAAAGGTTGCCGCTGCAGACGCAGAACTTGGGCGCGATGTCCTCGTCCAACCGGACCTCGCCGTTCTTGATGGTCCAAAGACCCATGTCGTTGGTCGCCCAGGCGCGGTCCTCGAACCAGACCATGTCCCTCCAGCCGCTTGGCACGCCGCCGTCGTTGATGCGTATCCATCGGTCCTTGCGACCCATGAAGAGAAGTCCGTCCTGACCGGAGACATAGACCCGGCCATCACCGCCGCAGCAGACCGTTTGCAGCGGGGCCTGCAGGGGCAGCCGCACCTGTCGCCATTGCCAGCCTTCGCAATGCCATAGATCGCCGTGGCCGCCGGCGGCATAGATGTCGCCCTCCCAGAACATGTCGAAGTCCGAAAAGCCTTCGGTGGGCGGTTCGGCTTCGGGGCGGGTGCTCTGGGCCATCAGATCGCGATGGAGGTCGTACTGGTTGAAGCCGAGTCGCTTGGCGAAGCTTCTGGCGCTGCCGGCCATGTAGGCATGGCCGTGGCAGGTCTTGATCTTGTCCGGGACGCCGAAGCCGGACAGGTGGGGGTGGCTGGGGGTGATGGGTTTTTCGAAAGTCGATTCGTTGCCACTGCTGACCACCATTTGGCGCTGTGCAGACTCATGAAGCAGGAATTGCCGCTGGGGCGTGGTCATGGCGCCGAGTCGCAAGCTGCCCCAGGCGCCGAGGTCGTCTGCATGCAGGCGCTGGCCTTCTGGCGCGTTTCTTTTGAAGACCGCGAAGCGCTTCTGCCGTCGCGTGGGGTCGAGGCCTTTGAGCGCTTCTACGATGGCTTCTTCGTCCGAGTAGTAGCGGTCGAGGGCGAAGCCGAATGTGTCTCGATCTCTGACTGCGCAGTCGACGATGGAATACTCGTCGAGCGCGGTTTTGTATTCTGTGGGGGAAATCAGCATGTGCTTGGTTGCAGGATGGGTAGGGGTTGGGACATCGAATGGGTCAGGGTTCTGATGCCGTGCTGTCCTGGATTGATCGCTCCATTGCTCCGCGGGTGAAGATGCCGTGCCATTCACCGTTCTCGCGGAAGCAGGCGCCGCCGAACCCGGCCATCAACATGACGCCGTCGTTGACGTAAAGGTTTCCGCTGCAGGCGTGGATGTCGGACGGGAGGTCCGGGACGTGCGCGACCTGTCCGTCTTTGATACTCCACAGGCCCATCTGGCCTGTCGCCCAGGCGCGGTCTTCGAACCAGACCATGTCGTCCCAGCCCAGAGTGATTCCGCCGTCGTTGATCTTTGTCCAGCGGTCATCACGGCCCTTGAAAAGAAGGCCCTGATATCCGGAGACATACACCATGCCGTCGCCGCCGCAACAGACAGTCTCCAGCCAAGTGTTGGTGGGTAAATGGATTTGACGCCAGGCCTCGCCGTTAAAATGCCAAAGGTCGCCTTTGCCGCCCGCGGCATAGATATCAGTTTCCGAGAACATGTCGAAGTCGCGAAACCCCTCATTCAGAAAATTGGAATCCGACGGGGGCTTCAGTTGGAGGTGGCGACTGTCGTAACGGTCTGGACCCATTCGTCTCGTCAGGCTTCGAGAACTGCCGCATAGAAACGCTTGGCCCTCAAAGGTTTTGATTTTTTCGAATGCGCCGAAACCCTTCAGATCTGGGTGATGTCGATCGACAGGAATCTCAAAGGTTCTATGGCCTGATCCCGCGACAAAAACTCTGTTTTCCTCCGTTTCGATAACGATGATTTCACTGTGTGGGACGCTGGACGCGCCCATGTGAAGCAGGCCCCAGCTGCCGAGGTTGACGCCTGTGAGTCGGTTGCCGTAGGGCTCATCTCGATAGAAGAGCGCCAAACGCTTGGGACGCTGGAACATGTCCCAGCCGTTCCGTTCTTCTTCCTCAACCTCTTCATCGGTGTAGAAGCTATCGAGGGCAAAGCCAAAAACGTTTCGATTGGCGACTGCGCAGTCGGCTATGTAGTACTCATGAAGTACGTTGCGGTACTCGGTTTTGGAGATGAGCATTGAATGACCTTCCTGATTGGATTCATCCGTCGAATCGGACTTGCGGTGTGTGTAGTTGATCGGTTATTCATCAGAGCCATGGATTGCTTTCTCCATATTGCCCCGCGTGAAGATGCTGTGCCATTCGCCGTTTTCGCGGAAGCAGGCGCCGCCAAAGCCGGCCATCAGCATGACGCCGTCGTTGACGTAAAGGTTTCCGCTGCAGGCGTGGATGTCGGATGGCAGTTCGGGGACGTGCTCGACCTGCCCGTCCTTGATGCTCCACAAGCCCATCTGGCCTGTCGCCCAGGCGCGGTCTTCGAACCAGACCATGTCTTTCCATCCAAACATGACGCCACCATCGTTGATCTTCATCCATCGATCGTCACGGCCCATGAAAAGAAGGCCTTCATACCCGGAGACATAAACCATTCCATCGCCTCCGCAGCAAACGGTCTCTAGCCAAGTGTTTGTGGGTAGTTGGATTTGTCTCCAGGCCTCACCGTTGAAGTGCCAAAGGTCCCCTTTGCCTCCTGCGGCGTAGATGTCCGTCTCGGAAAACATGTCGAAGTCCAAGAACCCAATATGTGTAATTTCGGCGTCCGGTTCTCTCGGAGGCTTGAGCTTGAGATAACGGCTGTCATAGCGGTTCTGTGCAATCCGCCGCGTCAAGCTTCGGGAACTCCCACACATGAAGGCCTGACCCTCGAAGGTCTTGATCTTGGTGAATACTCCGAAACCGTTCAGGTCCGGGTGCTCTCGATCGACGGGGATTTCCTCCCCCTTGAACCCTGAGCCAAAGGTGAAGATTCGATCCTTTTCCCTTTCAATCAGCAGAATCTGACCTTTTGGGCTGTTTGAAGCTCCCATAACCAGACGTCCCCAATTGCCTAGGTTTTCGCCAGTGAGACGGACGCCATGGGGCTTATTTCGGAAAAAGATGGCGATACGTTTGTGTCTCAAGAACCTATCCCAGCCGTTTCTCTCCTCCTCTTCCACCTCCTCGTCTGTATAGAAACGATCGAGTGCGAAGCCGAATATGTTTCGATTTCTCACTGCGCAGTCGACGATGTAATAGTCTTCAATGACGTTGCTGTACTCAAAATTGGAAAGCATTTATTCTTCCTCCGATTCGAAATTTTGCGCGGGGGTCGTGACCTTCTTCTTTGATTCAGATGTTTTCCCTCCGGTGCCGGCGTCGGCGAAAAATTCGTGATCTCTGCATCCTTTGTAGTGTTCGTCCAACTGCGCGGATATGCATTTCCTACTGCAATGCGCGGCTCCAGCTTTCTCGATCGCTTCTATGCCAAAAATCTTTGCTTGTTGGTACGAAATCTTTCTGGTGAGCCCTTCTTTGGTACGGAACTCAAATGTCTGCTTTAGATTGGCGTGGGCGGTCCCGTGAGACCCGTGCTCGGCCGCATTACTGATCCCTTCCATGCAAATGGTCGGCGCGTTCTGATAATCGTATGAAGCGCAACCTGAATCTCTAATCATCGCGTCCGGAATAATGTGATGCCCGGTTTGACCGGGGCAGCATCCATTGCCTCTCCTGGCTTGGCTCCTCGCCTTCAATGGTTGCGGCTTCTGCGTCCCACCGCTGTCTTCATTCGAGCCCGCCGTATTCTTGTAAGGCACCAACATGCATTTCCTCGCCCGAATGCAAGGGTCTATCTCCGCCATCAAGCTCATTGCGTTCGCATGCGCTTTGTGGGGGTTCTCCTTCATATCCTTCAGAATTTCCTGCGATTTCTCTCTTATATTTTTGATATTGGTCATCGCTTTCAGCGCAGCCTCTCCCCGCGGCCCCGCCATCGCCGCCAGATCGGTTGCAGTGCTCAATAGATCAGCCGCCGTCCATACCCCCATCGCCCAGGGCACCACGGCGGTTTCAACCCCAATCGCACCGACCACGGCCTTGCCGAGACTGCGAGCGGAGAGCCAAGCCACCTTCTCGGCCGCCTTCTGCCCGGCTTGCTGAATGGCCACCTCCTTCAGCTCGTCCAGGGCCTTCAGCATCAAGCTCAACTTCGACTGCTCGAGCTTGTTCAACATGTCCTGCAAGGCGCTCTCGAACTCCCTCACATGCATGTATTGCGGGGTGATCCAGAGCCCGCTGCAGTGGTCGTCCATCCATGCATTGCCGGCGAAGGGATCCATGGATTTGTCGCGGTGGTAGCCCGCCCACTCCCGTCCCAACAGGTCCAGGGTGTGGGCGGCTTCGCCCAGTGCGCCGCTCAGACCCGACTTGCGCTTCTTTGGCCGACCGTCGTGATCGTCCGACCCCGGCGGCTCAGGCTTGCACTTGCGTTTGATCTGGGACCGCTCTTCCTGGCAGGCAGCCTTGGCCGACGCGCTGTCGATGTAATAGGTCGGCGCGGTATTGCCCGGTTTGGAGCCGTGGTTGTGGGTCGTCAGGTCCTCATGCCGCGCCACGCCACGACCTTCGAAGACCACGTCAAACGACCATGACTGGAAATACGCCTTGCCTTGAATGACGCCGCTCTTGACGCCTTTGTTGAATGCATGTGTGGCACCTTCATTGCCGGTGCTGGTGGCAAAAAACGATTGATCCTCCAATGCCACCTCAGCCCCGCAGACCAGAACGGTGGTCGTGCCGTTGGTGATGTCGCGTGCGTGGACGGTATTGGGGTAGGGCAGGAGCACCGGCCCCGCACCGGGACCCGGCGGGCTCCAACAGGGATCCGGAAACGCTGCAGTGGCCTTGCCGTCTGAGGCTTTGGAGGCGACCGCTCGCCCGTTGGCATAGACATGTGTTTGCATAAGGCGGTTGGCTTCAGCTGGTTCGCGCGCGGATGGGGAGTCGCATTGGCATCGGATTGATCAAGGCTCAGATGCCTTGCTGTCCTGGATCGAACGCTCCATATCGCCCCGCGTGAAAATGCTGTGCCATTCACCGTTCTCGCGGAAGCAGGCGCCGCCAAAGCCGGCCATCAACATGACGCCGTCGTTCACATAAAGGTTTCCGCTGCAGGCGCGAATTTCAGATGGCAGATCGGGTACGTGCTCCACCAGCCCGTCCTTGATACTCCACAAGCCTATTTGGCCTGTCGCCCAGGCGCGGTCTTCGAACCACACCATGTCGTCCCATCCCAAGGTGATACCGCCGTCGTTGATCTTGATCCACCGGTCGTCACGGCCCATGAATAGAAGGCCCTCGTATCCGGAGACATACACCATGCCGTCGCCGCCGCAACAGACAGTCTGCAGCCACGTATTAGTGGGTAAATGGATCTGTCGCCACGCCTCACCGTTGAAGTGCCAAAGGTCGCCTCTACCGCCCGCCGCGTAGATGTCGGTCTCCGAGAAAATGTCGAAGTCCCGAAACCCCTCATTCAACAATTCAGGGTCCGCGGGAGGCTTCAACTGCAGATAACGACTGTCATAACGATCAGGGCCAATCCGTCTCGTCAAACTCCGAGAAGTGCCACACATGAAGGCTTCTCCTTCAAACGTTTTGATCTTGCTAAAAACTCCGAAGCCTTTAAGGTCCGGGTGGTCGCGGTTGACGGGCAATTCTTCTCCCTTGAATCCTGATCCATATGTAAATATCCGGTCTTTTTCGTTTTCTATGAGGAGTATTTGACCTTTTGGAATGTCGCAAGCTCCAATGACTAGCTTTCCCCAATTGCCAAGATTTTGTCCAGCAAGGCGGTCGCCAAATGGATAATTTCTGAAGAACAGGGCAATACGCTTTGGCCTCAAAAATCTGTCCCATCCGTTTCGCTCCTCCTCGTCTATTTCCTCATCGGTATAAAAGCGATCAAGTGCGAAACCAAATATGTTTCTATTTCTGGCGGCACAGTCCGTTATGTAATATTTCCTAAAAATATCGTCATATTCGTATTGAGAAATAAGCATGAATTAGTTTCCTGTTTTGTTGCTGTCGTTGATTCTGATGACATCCTCAGGCACGTTCGAAGGCCTTCCGCCGGTTCCGGCCTCCGCAACGAACCTGTGTTCCTTGCATCTCCCATAATGTTCGTCGAGCTGTGCTTGGAGACACTTTCGACCGCAATGCGACGCCCCAGCATGCTCAATCGCGCCAATGCCAAAGCTCATTGCTTCTTCATAGGAAATTGAGTAGGGCATACCGTTCTTGATCCTGGTCATTAACGCGGTTTTTAGGTTGTCGTGGGCTTTTCCGTGCGATCCGTGGCTCGCCGCGTTATTGACTCCTTCCATGCAAATGGTCGGCGCGTTCTGGTAATCGTATGAAGCGCACCCTGAATCTCTAATCATTGCGTCCGGAATGATGTGATGCCCAGTTTGGCCGGGGCAGCATCCATTTCCTCTCCTGGCTTGGCTCCGTGCTTTCAACGGTTGCGGCTTCTGTGGCCCGCCGCTGTCCTCATTCGAGCCCGCCGTATTCTTGTAAGGCACCAGCATGCATTTCCTCGCCCGAATGCAAGGGTCTATCTCCGCCATCAAGCTCATTGCGTTCGCATGCGCTTTGTGGGGGTTCTCCTTCATATCCTTCAGAATTTCCTGCGATTTCTCTCTTATATTTTTGATATTGGTCATCGCTTTCAGCGCAGCCTCTCCCCGCGGCCCCGCCATCGCCGCCAGATCGGTTGCAGTGCTCAATAGATCAGCCGCCGTCCATACCCCCATCGCCCAGGGCACCACGGCGGTTTCAACCCCAATCGCACCGACCACGGCCTTGCCGAGACTGCGAGCGGAGAGCCAAGCCACCTTCTCGGCCGCCTTCTGCCCGGCTTGCTGAATGGCCACCTCCTTCAGCTCGTCCAGGGCCTTCAGCATCAAGCTCAACTTCGACTGCTCGAGCTTGTTCAACATGTCCTGCAAGGCGCTCTCGAACTCCCTCACATGCATGTATTGCGGGGTGATCCAGAGCCCGCTGCAGTGGTCGTCCATCCATGCATTGCCGGCGAAGGGATCCATGGATTTGTCGCGGTGGTAGCCCGCCCACTCCCGTCCCAACAGGTCCAGGGTGTGGGCGGCTTCGCCCAGTGCGCCGCTCAGACCCGACTTGCGCTTCTTTGGCCGACCGTCGTGATCGTCCGACCCCGGCGGCTCAGGCTTGCACTTGCGTTTGATCTGGGACCGCTCTTCCTGGCAGGCAGCCTTGGCCGACGCGCTGTCGATGTAATAGGTCGGCGCGGTATTGCCCGGTTTGGAGCCGTGGTTGTGGGTCGTCAGGTCCTCATGCCGCGCCACGCCACGACCTTCGAAGACCACGTCAAACGACCATGACTGGAAATACGCCTTGCCTTGAATGACGCCGCTCTTGACGCCTTTGTTGAATGCATGTGTGGCACCTTCATTGCCGGTGCTGGTGGCAAAAAACGATTGATCCTCCAATGCCACCTCAGCCCCGCAGACCAGAACGGTGGTCGTGCCGTTGGTGATGTCGCGTGCGTGGACGGTATTGGGGTAGGGCAGGAGCACCGGCCCCGCACCGGGACCCGGCGGGCTCCAACAGGGATCCGGAAACGCTGCAGTGGCCTTGCCGTCTGAGGCTTTGGAGGCGACCGCTCGCCCGTTGGCATAGACATGTGTTTGCATAAATGGAATGAGGTCAGGGGGTTCTGGCGCGCAGAATCAGTGCACTGCGTTCGCCACTGTCATTGCCCATGTGCAGCAGGGCGTGTCGTCCGGGCGTGCGATGAGGCGGCAGGCGCATGGCCCGACTCAGCCAGGCGAGCGCAAGCACCGGTGCTGCGGCGCCGACTTCGCCGACGTCACCCGCAATCGGTCGGTGGTCGAAGTCCTCCATGCGACGGGTCGTGGCGCGCGACATCGCCATGGCCACCTCCCGGAATTGCCAGGACTCACCCGTCACCCCGCTGACGTGAAAGTCCAGGTCGGACACTTCCGTCTTCGCCATGGCGCAGGCCTCGCGAATCGCGGCCACCAATCCCTGCGCCTGCATCGCATCCGGGGGCCCCTCTGCGGTCCACGCCGCTGTGTCATGGCCATGGCCGACGCCATCGATCCATACCGCCAGGTCGTCCGCGGCTGCATGCAATCCGATCAACAGCGCGGCTGCGGCCTCGCCGGGAATGAGGCCATCGCTCTGGTCCGGTAACTTCAATCGGCTCTGGGCATGCAATCGCGAAATGGCGTTGGCGGTCAGCAGGCTGTCGAGCCCAATGACCACCACGTAGGGGCAGCGCGCAAAGCCACTGCGTCCGTCAAGCAGTTCCGCGCACTTTCGCAACACCTGAACAATGCCGGCCTTGCCAAGTGGCAGCACCTGCGAGGCCGGGTGCAAGCCCATGCCCATGTTCAGCAGCGCGCTCAGACAGGCTTGTGCGTCGGAGGGTGAGAGGCCATGGCAACTGGGGCTGGCAGACAACAGCAGCACGGGCAGGTGTTGTCTGGGAACCTCGTCCTGAATGCCCACCGTGGCCTCGTGCCACACCTGCATCGCCATGGCGGCATGACGCGAGTTGCCCTGAAGGACCACCTGGTGCAGGGTGGCGCCGTGCACGGCGTCGCCATCGCATCGAAAGCCGGTCTCTTGCAGATGGCTCATCCGGGCTTCGATGGCTGCAACGGCAGAGGCGCTTTGATGGCCAACCGAGCAACAGATCGCTGGCGCCCGAATGCACAAGGGACGCCAGTCGGCGGAAGAAGCAGAGGGATGACTCATGCGGCTGAAAAGAGTGGGGGAGACGGATGGCAACCGTCACAGCCGCCGCTCACGTTGGAGAAGCCCGGCGCCCAGAGTCCGGGATCGGTGGCGCCCACGGCGCAGGCCTCGAATTCCTGAAGTCCTCGCCGCATCGGGATCACGGCGCGCCAGACCGCGCTGAATCGCTGCGCCTCGGTTTCAAAAAACAAGGTGTCCATCACCGGCGCGAGGGGCACTTGCAGGGTGTTGGCGCGGAGAACACTGATCTGGGGGCGGAATCGAGGCAGTCGGAATTCCACGACGGGGCGCCCCGGCATCAGCTGAAGCAATCGCACCGTCTCACCGCCCTCCGGATAGGGCATTTGCTGGTCTGCCGGCGCGCATTGATGAAAGCGCTCGTCGAAGTCCGCGGGTAGCAGCGGAAAGACGTCGCGCTGCCAGGCCTCGTCATAGGTGCCCGCATACTGGCGCCTGGGTCGCCAGTCCCGACCCACCGCGCTGAGCGCTGCGGGTGTCACGGCGTCGTCAGGCCGCGACACCGATTGGCCGGGCCACTCCAACTGGTGGGCGGGTTGCAAGTGAATAAGCGCCCGTGTCTTCGGGCCCGCGAAGCCTTTGCCGACGGGGTTGTCTTCGAAGGTGTCGCAGAGGGCAGCGTCGCCCTCGTTGTAGTGACGCGTTCCGCCAAATGCCAATCCGTGGTGCAGCGGGACGGCAGTGAAATCCGACATCGGACCGAGTCGGATCTTGCGTCCCCGGGGATCGCTCAGCCATTGACGCGGTCCCAGCACACGGATGCGTTTGCTCAACGGCCCCAGGTCGAAGCCGACCAGCAGTTCACGTACGGGCCGCCCGAGCGGGCTGTGGGCCTGGGCGTCGAAGAGGACGTCGCACAGGGCCTTGTGGCGCACCATGTCGCAGCCATAGCGCAATGGACTCTCGCCGGGCGGTCCGTAGTACTGGTCGGTCAAAGCGATCGACTCCGGCGGCAGCGGGCGAGGGCGCTCTCCTGGCAATGGAATGCGCCAGGTGGCTTTGGCCACGATCACGAGGTATTCGCGGCCGCTGCTGTCCATGGCCGCGGCCATTTCGGCAGCCAGGTGTTTGGATCCGAGGTGCAGGTGCATGAGCGTGCTGTGCGTCTGATGCGCGGCACGGTAGGCCCTGCATCCGCAGGCCTCAACACCATCAATTTCGTACGTTGATAGGGATCAACTTCGCCCTGGAGATTGGCGATTGCGCAAGGTCAAGTGATTGACATTGCGGATGCGCGAATTCGGCTGAACTTCAGCGGCCTATGTCGGCAGCGGATGGCGCCATGGCGACCCGTCATTTGACGGCTGGCGACGAAAGGCTGTCGCAGTCGCGGTGCCATTGCCTCTGGTCCGCACGGACGCATTCGCGCATTCAGCTTCCGCGAGTGTTGTCAGCGGAGGCGCACGCCATCGGCCGGGATGCCGATGGCGCCGTCCCTGTGTTTCGCGGGAAACACCCTGAAGACTGAATCAAGCCCCGATCAACGACTGCCCACACACCCGAAGCACCGCCCCGGACAGCGGCTGCGCCTGCGGTGACGCCAGAAACGCGATGGCCTCCGCCACGTCTTCCGCTTGCCCGCCTTGTTTCAGTGAATTGAGACGGCGGCCCGCCTCCCGGATCATCATCGGCATGCGGCTCGTCATGGCCGTCTCAATGAATCCCGGCGCGACCGCATTGATGGTCCGCCCCTGCTCGCGCCAGTCGCTTGCACGATGGGTCACATAGCCGATGACACCGGCCTTGCTCGCGCTGTAGTTGGTCTGACCTGCATTGCCGGCCAGGCCACTGATGGAGGACAGGCAGACCTCCCGGGCGCCGTCCCGCCACAGTGATTGAGCGTCGAGCACTTCATCGATGGCGAGGATGGCCGACAGATTGACATTCATCACCGCATCCCATTCCGCGGCACTCATGCGGGACAAGGTTCGATCCCGGGTGATGCCCGCGTTGTGCACCATCAGGTCCAGCAGTCCGTGCGCTGCCACTGCTGCGGCCAGCGCCGCCGGGGTGGATTCGGCGGTGAGATCCAGCGGCAAGGCTTCCCCGTGGATCTGGGCGGCCAGCGATTCCAATGCGCCGGACGCGGCCGGAACATCCACGCACAGCACCCGGAAGCCGTCCGCATTCAGCCGACGAGCGGTGGCCGCGCCAATGCCGCCAGCAGCGCCGGTGACCACCGCGAGACGCCGGCCAGGCAAGGGATCTGGCAGGTGCATGGCGGCCGCGTCGCCGCGCCAATGCAGCACTTGCCCAGACACATACGCCGAGCGGTCACCGCCAAAGAAACGGAGCGCGCCCGACAGCAGCGGCTGGCTGCCCCGGTCGATCTGCAGCAGGTTGACGGTGCCACCGCGGCGGCCCATCTCCTTGGCCATCGCCCGAACGAACCCTTGCAGCGCCTGCGCCAGCGCGCTGGTGCGTGGGGTGCCAGTCGTCTCGGGCCGGCTTGCAAAGATCAGTACGCGCGCACCCACCGTCAGCCGCGCCTGCGACGCCTGCACCTGTCGGAACACATCCTTCAATTGGTCCAGCGTCGCAACAGCCGTTGCATCCACGATCAGAGTGGACGCCGCCGACTGCGCGTCCTTCACCAGCGTGGCGCCTTCGGCCGATACGGTCTGCGTGAGGACGCTGAGCAGGGGCGCGTCACCAATCCCGATCAGGTGCACCGGCCGTCCGGCCAGTTCCTCCGGCATGAACGGGCCGTCGCGTCGCGGCAGACGGCGAGGCTGCGGCAGTCCGAGCGTGGTCAGCAGTTGGCGGCCCCAGGGATGCTGGGTCAGTTGAAGCAGTCGGTCGGTCATGGTGGAGACGGAGAGGCGGTCAGACAGAAAAGGCGATTGAAAGCTTCAGGAGCTTCGGTAGCGCCGGGAGCGTCGCGAGAGAGAAGGGGACACCGGCAGGCTGGCGCAGCGCGGCGCAGTGTAGGTCTCATCGAGACGGCGAAGTAGAGAGACGCCTCCTGCGCCAGCGCCGCCGGGGTGAGGCGGGCATCTCGCCGCCCATCACCGTCAAGCCGACGCGGGTCTGATCCGGCGTCGACGTGGCGAAAGGCGCGCCGCCATGCATGCGGGCGATCGCCGCCACGATTGACAGGCCCAGGCCGTGGTGATCCGCCCCCCGCGTGCGGGAGGGATCGGCCCGGTAGAAGCGGTCGAAGAGCCGCGGCAGATGTTCACGCGGAATGGGCGACCCGGCATTGGTCACCGACATGCGCAACAGGCCGCCGCCCATCGCTTCAATGCAGATGCGAACAAGCGTGCCGGTGTGGGCATACCGGGTGGCATTGCCCAGCAGATTGGACAGCGCCCGTTTCAGCAGCGCGGCATCGACGTCGCCCGCCGCATCCCCGTCCACCGTCAGATGCAGGCCGGCTTCGGCAATGGCGGCTTCGTGATAGTCCGCCACATCGCGCGCCAGTGCAGCGAGGCTGTCCACCCGCTGACGGCGCGCGGTGGCGCCGCTGTTGGCATGGCTGAGGAACAGCATGTCATTGATGATGCCGGCCATGCGTCGCAGCTCTTCCAGATTGGAGCCGAGCTGATCAAGCGTCGCGGGCGGCACGCCGGGCTGGCGCATGGCCAGCTCGGTGGCGGTGATCAAGGTCGCGAGCGGCGTGCGCAACTCATGGGCGACATCGGCATTGAAGCCCTCCAGCTGCGTGTAGCTGCGATTCAGCCGCTCCAGCAGCGCATTGAACTGCTGCACCAGCGGTCGCAGCTCTTCCGGCTGATCGCTGCCGTCCAACCGCTCATGCAGGGTGTGGGCCGCCAGCCGGCGGGTCTGGTCCACCAGGGACCGGACCGGCGCCAGTGCCATGCGCACCAGCACCATGCTGCCGGCCGACACCAGCAGCGCGCCGATCAGCGAGGCCGCCATCAGCGTCATGCCGAGACGTCGGACGAATTCGTCGTCGGCGCGGGTGTCCAGTCGCAGCGTCGCCGTGGGGCCCTGCGCCGTGGGGAAGTCCAGCGTACGGCCGGTGTCGGTGCGAACGTCCAGGCCGAGGGCGCCGGAGCGGACGGTACGGTCGTACAGCGTGCTGCCATCGTCCGCGCGCAGTGTCAGCCGAAGGTCCCGGTGTACCTCAAGAAACTCATCCAGACGTTTGCGCAGTTGCGGCGCCGGCAGGCTCTGATGCTCGTCCAGCAGGTGCTGCAACAGGACCTGGTTCTGCTGCAGCGTCTCGTCCTGCCGGGTGCGCAGGTCGGAGGCGGTCAGCAGATAGACCGCCAGCGACATCAGTGCCAGGCCGGTGAAGGTCTGCGTCGCCAGCCACAGCGAGAGACGCGGGCCGACGCCATCGGGGATGCGCCAGCGCAGCCACGACCGGCGCCGTCGTTCGGCGCTCGCCTGTGCCGGGGAGGGCGACTCTGCACTGCGCAATTCAGCCGTCACCTGCATGCGCCTCCTGCGTACATGACCAAAACGTAATCCTGCGGTTGGGCTGCAGACAGGGCCCGGCGACTAGAGTGCATTCCATGGCGTTGAAAAACACCGCCGCAACGGTCGAAGCCGCTGGCAACGACCGCCATGGACCGACTTTCAACAAGGAGAATTTTCATGCGTCGATTCCGTCAAATGTCTGCTCCCCTGGGTGTTCTGGCCCTGGCCGCCGCGATCAGCGTTCCCGCTTTCGCGCAGGTCGAGGAAGAGATCGCCTCGGGCCCCAAGTCCCGTGAACAAGTCGTTGCCGAGCTGGAGCAGGCCCAGGCAGACGGCTCACTCGCCAAGATCAACAGCGAGGCCGGCTACGCGCCTGATTTCGATGAGGCGATGGGTCTGCCCGTCCGCTATTCCAACACCCAGGGTGATGTGGACGTGTCGGTCAGTATGGACACGTCCCGCGACTTGACCTTTGCGCCGCCTGCTGCGGGTGGCAAGTCCCGTGCCCAGGTCATGGATGAGCTGGCACAGGCCCAGGCAGACGGCTCTCTGCAGAAGATGTGGAGCGAGTCGGGATATGCGCCGGAGTTCGAGACGACGCATACGCCCCGCTACTGAGCTTCGGCTCAGCGCGTGAGGGCGTGAACCGCAGCCGCGCGGGCGGACGGTTTCAGCTCGGACGAACGGGGTCCCTTCGGGGGCCCCGTTCTTTTTTGGGTCCGTAACAGGTGATGCAAAGCATGGCGAAGGCGGGGCGCCCAGCCGGTTCTGGCAACGATTGCTGACACGAATCCGGGATTTCCCTCATCACAGTGCTGACGACTGGGAGCAAAGTGGTATTGCCTTTCTGGGGCATTCAAAAGACCAACAACATACCACTGGGCCATTCAGGCCCTTCGGGCCTTTGAGCCATCTGGGCGCGCGTCGGGCAGCGACGCCCAGCAGGCTGTCTTCCGCGAGGGCGCGGAGCACGGCCGCTGACGTCGTTTACCAGGAGCACTTGAATGAAGCCTTCCCCTTCGAAATCCAGCCGCCACGGCATTCCGCTGCGTGAGCTGCGCAAGCTGGCCGTGCTGAGCGCGGCGGCCTTTGCGCTGCATGCGGCCGCGCAGTCCTATGCCGCGTGGGCGCCGGACGTGTATTACGCCGCCGGCACGGTGGTGAGCTACAACGGCAAGCTGTATCGGGCACTGGTCAACCAGACCGACTACGCCAGCACCGGCTGGAACCCGACCAATGCCGCCCTGTGGACCGATATCGGCGCCACGGCCGGACCGTCGCCATCGCCAACCCCCAGTCCAACGCCGAGCCCCACGCCCAGTCCGACCCCGTCGCCGACCCCCAGCCCGTCTCCGTCGGGCAGCTGCGCGCCGGTCTGGTCCAGCAGCAAGACGTACAACGGCGGTGACCTGGCCAGCGTGGCCACCACCAACTACAAGGCCAACTGGTGGACCCAGAACAACAACCCGACCACCAGCAGCGGCGCTGCCGGTTCCGGCCAGCCGTGGACCGTGGTGGGGAGCTGCTCGGGGTCGCCGTCGCCGAGCCCGAGTCCGTCCCCCAGCCCCTCGCCGAGCCCCTCGCCAAGCCCGAGTCCTTCGCCGAGCCCGGCCCCGTCGCCATCCCCCGACCTGACCGACCCGGCCGCCAAGTCCGCGACGCAAACGGGCCGTGTCTACACCGTCTACTACCCCTCGTGGAGTGACAACTGGTTCGATGCCACCGGCATGAACAAGAACCAGGTCTTCAAGGCCAGCAACTTCGCCCGCATTCCGGCGAACTACACCCATGTGGTGGCGGCATTTGCGCAGCCCAATTTCAGCTGGGGCGGCATGAGCGCCAACAACTGGTCGGGCACCGGCATCAACTTCAATGGCCGTCCGTCGGACATCAAGGCCGCCATCGACGTCCTGCATGCCCGCAACATCAAGGTGCTGCTGGCGGTGGGCGGTGCCACCTACAACAGCTGGGGCACCTTGTCGGCGGAAGGTCATGCGGGCAGCGGGCCGACCATCACGGCGCTGGCCAACATCCTGAAGGACGTCGGTTTCGACGGCCTGGATGTGGACTATGAGATTGAAGGGCTGGACGGTTACGCCGGTGCGGTGAAAGCCATGCGCAAGGCGGTGGACCTGGCCGGCGGCAATCGCATCCTGAGCGTCGCGGCCTGGTCGACGGGTGCCGACTGCACCGCCGCCACCGCCAATGACGCGCAGTGCGCTGGCGTCGGCGTGAGCTACTGGGGCGGCAAGGCCGGCCTGGAACGGCAACTGGTCAACAGCTATCCGGCGCTGGCCAATGCCTTCAATCTGGTGAACATCATGAGCTACGACGCTCGTTATGAGCACTACGACGGCGTGACCGCGTGGCAGCAATACCGCAAGCTGTTCCCGAGCAGCACCATCGTGTCGATCGGCTTCGAGACGGCGCCGGAAGGCTGGGCGGGTGGTCAGCTGGTGGTCAACAATGCGGACGCGCAATGCACCGGCTCGGTCATTCTGCAAAACAGCTACGGTGCCAACATCAACCAGCCGTATTCGGTGGAGCGTTACCTGAACGCGGTGACCGGCAGCACGCTCTCCAACCGCAATGCCCGTGACGGCGCGATGCTCTGGCAGGCGCTGAAGACGGCTTCCGGCAACTGCGGCAGTGCGCCGCTGGCCTCGCCGGGCAGCATCGGCAAGAAGGTGTCGGGCTCGCTGGGTCTGGTGGACGACCCTGCGCTGCAGACCGCGCCCTGGAAGTGATGACCTCCCGCTGAAGAGGCAATGACAGCCGCCGCCCGGTGCAATGCCGGGCGGCGGCATTGTTTTTGGGCCGCTCGCTTGTCGTGTCCCCTGGAGCGCCACTTGCCATCGCCTGCCTGCCGCCGTCGATCTGCCCATCCTCCGAATGGGAGTGTTGGCGGAGGTCTGGCGGCGGCAACATCCGCCAGACCGTCGGCACGCCCGATTTTCAAGACCCTCTGGAACTGGCATCCGCCACGCGGTCTGCGTGGGCGGGGACCGGTGCCTCAACCCGAAAGTCCGTCATGGCCAAACTCAGCGACAGCAAGAAGTCCGATCTGAAAACCCGCCGCAAGGCGCCGCTCGCCACGCCGAGCGACCTGCCTTCCGACGCCACTGCCGACATCGGCGCCGCCCTGAACGGCATCCTGGCGGACGTGTTTGCGCTCTACCTCAAGACCAAGAATTTCCACTGGCACATGAGTGGTCCGCACTTCCGGGACTACCACCTGCTGCTGGACGAGCAGGGCGACCAGCTCTACGCCATGACCGATCCGCTGGCCGAGCGCATCCGCAAGGTGGGCGGAACGACGCTGCGTTCCATCGGCCACATCAGCCGTCTGCAGCGCATCCAGGACAACGATGCCGACTACGTCGACCCGCTGGACATGCTGGCCGAACTGCGCGAGGACAACCAGCAACTGGCCGCCCGCCTGCGGGAAGCCCACAACGTGACGGACGAGCATCGCGACATCGCATCCTCCAGCCTGCTGGAGAACTGGATCGACGAATCCGAGCGCCGCACTTGGTTCCTCTTCGAGGCCAGCCGGGTCTCTCACCAGGGCTGATCATGGGATACCGCTGTGCACATGCGGCCGGTATCCGGCAGGTCGAGCCCAGCGCCAAAGGCTGTGAGGAATGCCTGAAGCTGGGCAGTGAATGGGTGCATCTGCGCATCTGCCGCACCTGCGGCCATGTCGGTTGCTGCGACGAGTCGCCGCACCGGCATGCGCGTGCGCATTTCCACGAGACCCAGCATCCGATCATCGAAGGCTATGACCCGCCTGAAGGCTGGGGCTGGTGCTTCGCCGACAAGGTGATGGTGGATCTGGAAGGCGACACCACGCCGCAGAAGGGCCCGATCCCGCGCTACTACTAAGCTCAGCGCGGAGGCCGCGGGTTCACGCCCGCGGCTTGCCCGTGGACGCGCGCACCACCAGCCGCGGCGGCTCGGTGATGGAGATCGGCAGCGGATGATCCGGCTGCGCGGTGATTTCCGATTGCAGCATCTGCACTGCCAGCATGGCCGCTTCTGCGGTGGGCATGGCCACGGTGCTGAGCGCTGGCCGCATCTGATGCGCCAGCTGAATGTCGGTCACGCCGATGACCGACAGGTCCCGCGGCACTTCCAGCCCCAGTTCCGCTGCGGCCTGCAGCACGCCGAGCGCTGGCAGGTCGTTGGTCGCAAACACCGCGGTCAGCCCCGGCACGCCCGCCAGCAGGCTGTGCGCCGCATTGCGGCCTTCGTCGATGGTGTCGTGGCCATAACGCAGGTGGCTGGCCGGCAGGTCCAGGCCCGCTTTCTGCACCGTGTCGATGAAGCCGCGCAGCCGCCATTGATGGTTGCCGGTGGGCTCGCTGCCGCAGACCGCGCCCAGTTGCCGGTGCCCCAGTCGCAGCAGATGCTCCGCCGCGAGTACGCCGGCCTGGTACAGGTCCACCGCCACGCAGGGCAGAGGCGGCGGCTCCTGTGGACGCTCCCACATGCACAGCACCACCGGCACGCCGCGGCGTCGCAGGTCCTGCAAAGCATCGAGCTGCACGAAGTCGGCATTCATCACGATCACGCCCTGGGCCAGAGCGCCACCCACCGCATCCAGATAGGCGCGCTCCTGCGCCGGATCGTCGTTGGTATTGCAGACGAGCAGAAAGTAGCCGAGCTTGCGGGCCGCTCGTTCCACCTCCAGCGCGAACTCCGGATAAAACGGGTTGGCAATGCTGCTCACCACCAGGGCCATGGTGTGGGGCTTGCCCTCCACCAGCGCCCGGGCCATGAGGTTGGGCCGGTAGCCCATGCTCTCCACGGCCGCCAGCACCCGGCGGCGGGTCTCCTCGCCGACCTTGCCGCGATTGCGGAGCACATTGGAAACCGTGGCCGCGGTCACCCCAGCGGCCCGCGCAACCTCAACCAGTGTTGTCATGCCGTGATCGTACCTGCTGCCGCAGCGCCCAACGGCCAAGCCTGCGCCTGGGCGCCGGGGCCGGCTTCACAGAGGTAGACCAGCGCCGGCAGACCTTCCGGCGAGCGGTATCCGCGCTCCAGGGCTTCCAGTGCCTGCGGGACCAGTTCCTTTTTCAGCAGCGCAATGCAGCAGCCGCCGAAGCCGCCGCCGGTCATGCGGGCGCCGCCCTGGTCGCCGGCCACCTGCTGCAGCAGAGCGGCGAGTTGATCCACCGCGGGCACGGTGATTTCGAAGTCATCCCGCATCGATTCGTGGGACTGCTTCATCAGCGTGCCCAGCCGCACCAGATCACCGGCCTGCAGGGCCTCGGTGGCCTCCAGCACACGCGTGTTCTCGGTGATGATGTGGCGGGCGCGGCGGAAGACCTTGTCCTCCAGTTGCACACCGGCCAGCATCTCCAGCGTCGCATCGCGCAGCGCCGGCACACCCAGCGCGCGGGCCGCCTGCTCGCATTGCGCGCGGCGTTCGTTGTAGGCCGAATCGACCAGACCCCGCTTGACCCGTGAATGCGCAATCAGCAGCGTTGTGCCTTCCGGCAGCGAGACGGGGCGGGTGTCCAGCGAGCGGCAGTCGATCAGCAAGGCATGGCCCGGACGGCCTTCAGCGCTGGCCAATTGGTCCATGATGCCGCACTGGCAGCCGACAAAGCGGTTCTCGGCCTGCTGGGCCAGTCGCGCCAGTTGCTTGCCCGTCAGGGCCGAATCGCCGGTGATCTGCTGGGCTGCCCGCAGCAGTCCCAGCGCCAGCGACGCCGACGAACTCAGACCCGCACCCATCGGCACGTCCCCCGAGATCACCAGGTTCAGGCCCACCGGCTGCGCCATCAGCGGCACCAGTTGTGCCAGCGTGCCGCGTACATGGTCACGCCAGCCGCCGCCTTCGAAATGCGGCGGGGTGGCGCTCAGGGTGAAGCGGTCTTCGGCGCCGGATTCGTCCAGGGCCAGGGCGTCGACATCGCGATCGCTGCGCGGGCCGGCGGCGATCCAGGTGTCGCGATCAATCGCGGCGGGCAGCACGAACCCATCGTTGTAGTCGGTGTGCTCGCCGATCAGGTTGACCCGGCCCGGCGCGCGTGCCAGGACGGTGGGCGCCACGCCGTGACGTTCGGTATAGGCGCGAACGACCGCTTCAGCCGTGGGTGGCAACGGGGAGGGCAGGGCAGGCGAGGACATTGCGGAAGGGGAGGCAGAGGTGACCATCGGGAATCAGCGCTGACGATAGTGGACGGTGGATTGCTCGCGCAGCCGTGCGGCGGCCTGCTCGGGGGTAAGGTCACGTTGCGATTCGGCCAGCAGCTCGAAGCCAACCATGAACTTGCGCACCGTGGCGCTGCGCAGCAGCGGCGGGTGGAAATGGGCATGCAGCTGCCAGTGGGCATTCGGGTCGCCTGCCGTGCCGGCGCCCTGCAGGGCCTCGGTGCCGGTAGGCGCGCCATGCCAGCCCATCGAATACGGGAAGCTGCACTGGAAGAGATTGTCGTAGCGGGTGGTGAGCTCACGCACCGCCAGCGCCAGGTTCTGGCGTTGCTGCACGGTCAGCTGCGGCAGGCGCTGCACCGCAAAGCGCGGCAGCAGCAGGGTTTCGAAGGGCCATTCGGCCCAGTAGGGGACGATGGCCAGCCAGTCGTCGTTCTGCACGACCACCCGCTCGCCGTGCTGCGCTTCCGCGTGAGCCAGGGCCAGCAGCATCGGCTCGCCGCGCTGCTGCAGCCAGTCGCGCTGCTGCTGGTCTTCCCGGTTCGGCAGCTCAGGCATGAAGTCACAGGCCCAGATCTGGCCGTGGGGATGCGGGTTGGAGCATCCCATCATCGCGCCCTTGTTCTCGAAGACCTGCACCCAGCGCCAGCGCTGGCCCAGTTCCTCGGTCTGCTCGCACCACATGTCCACCACGCCGCGCAGGGCGGCATCGTCCAGCTCCGGCAGGCTGCGGCTGTGGTCGGGCGAGAAGCAGATCACGCGGCTGGTGCCACGGGCGGGCATCGCCTGGAACAGGCCTCCGTCCGCATCGGCGCCAAGACCGTCCGGTGCCGGCACATCGGCCATCAGCGCGGCGAAGTCATTCTCGAAAACGAAGGTGCCGGTGTAGTCCGGATTCTTCTCGCCGTTGATGCGGGTGTTGCCGGCGCACAGATAGCAGGACGGGTCATGCGACGGGCGCACCGCCGTGTCCGGGCTTTCGGTCTGACCCTGCCAGGGCCGCTGGCTGCGCTGGGGGGATACCAGCACCCAACGTCCGGCGAGCGGGTTGTAGCGGCGGTGCGAATGTTGGTTGCGGTCGAAGGACATCGTGATCAGAAGAAAGGTCGGATCGGCGTTAAGGGGCGGTGCGGCCTCAACGCTGCGGAGAGCCAGGAGATCAGGGCGACACCACCCAGGCAGCCACGCCGCCCGGCGGGAGTGTCGCACTGCCCAGTACCAGTGGCACACCCACCGGCACAGGAACCTTCGCATCACCGGGGCCATGATTGGTGGCGAATTGCAAGGCGCCGCGGCGGCGCAGGCGCAGGCCCGGGGTGTGTGCGGAGATCGCCACCGTCTGCAGGCCGGCCCGGTGGGCGGCGTCCTGCATCCACTGCAGCAGCAGGTCCTCATTGACCAGCGTGGCATGCAGATCGATGCGGCCCAGCGTGACGCGGGCGGGCCAGCCGTCCTCGCAGCGCTCGAGCACTTGCACCTCCTGGCCTTGCGGGGTCGGATCCAGATCGATCAGGTCGCGCCATTGCTGGCTGCGGCCCACGGTCACGCCGGCGTCCGTCCGGACGGCGTACGCCCGTCCCGGTCGCATCGATTCCACCGCGCGGACCCGCACCGGCAGGTGCTCGCGCAGCGGGCCGGGGGGCAACGGGGTGGCAATGGCCAGATCCGCGGTTTTGCTGCCGGTCCGGGGGCCGGCGACGATCACACCGCGGCAGTCCTGCAGTCGCGCGGCCAGCCTGTCGCAGACATGGAGCGACTGCGGCAGCACGACCAGTGCATAAGCCGACAGGTCGGCGTCCGGGCCCACCACGTCGACATTCAGCCCCAGCCGGCGCAGCGCGCTGTAATAGCGGATGGCGACGCCGAAGCCGGCCATATCCTTGCCTTGCGGCTGGATCTGGGCCATCCATAGCGACGGATAGTCCAGCACCAGAGCGACGTCGGCGCGGTCCGTGTCGAGTCCGCCGGCGGACAGCGCCGCCGTGAGCTGGTCGATCTCCTTCGCGACCTGCGCGGCTTCCTCGCCGCCCACGTCCCGCACCCCATCCGGCCGATGCAGGCCCGAATGCATCTGCTCCTGGCCGTACGGCAACTGGCGCCAGCGGAAGTACGACACCAGTTCCGCCCCGTGTGCAAAGGCCTCCCAGGTCCATGCGCGGACCATGCCCGGCAGCGGCAGGGCATTCCAGTCGGCCCAGTTCACCGGGCCGGCCTGCTGCTCCATCACCCACAGGCGGCCGTGGCCGATGCCGCGGTACAGGTCGTGATGGAAGGCGCTGATGTCGGGATGGCCGGTCCGCGCCCACTGCTGGCGCTCGGCTTCGGTCAGGAAGGTCGCGGCGGTGTCGACATGGCCCAGCGGATAGCTGTCCCAGGCGGCAATGTCCAGGTCCTGGCCCATCTCATGCTGGTCGAACTCGCCAAACAGCCCCATGAAGTTGTGCAGCACCGGGCGGCCCGGCGCATGACGGCGCAACACCTCCACCTGCATGCGGTTGTAGCGCACGACCTGGTCGGAGGTGAAGCGGCGGAAGTCCATCGCATGGGTTGGCAGGGCGCTCGTCGGCTGACCCACCGGAAAGCCCACATGCTCGAAGCTCAGGAACTGCACGCCCCAGAAGGCGGTGCCCCAGGCTTCATTCATCGCCTCGATGCTGCCGTAGCGCTCGGCCAGCCAGCGTCGGAAGGCGCTCAGTGCGGCGGGGCTGTAGGAGAGGGTGGTGTCGTGGCAACCGTATTCGTTGTCGGTCTGCCAGGCCACGACCGCCGGATGCTGGCCATACCGCTGTGCCATCGCGGTGACGATGCGCTCGCTGGCCGTCCACATCGAGGGGCTGGAGAAGCAGTAGTGGCGACGCGCGCCGAAGGGCTTGATGCGTCCGTGAGCATCCACCGGCAGGACGTCCGGATGGGCGTCCACCAGCCATTGCGGCGGCGCGGCTGTCGGCGTGCCCAGGACGATCTGCAGGCCAGCGGAGGCCAGCGTCTCGATGGCGGCGTCCAGCCATTCCCAGTCGAATTGGCCTTCGGACGGCTCCATGCGCGACCAGGCGAATTCGGCGATACGGACGGTCGACAGACCCATCTCACGCATGGCGCGGGCGTCGTCGGCCCAGCGTTCGCGCGGCCATTGCTCGGGGTAGTAGCAGACGCCCAGGCGCAGGGGCGCATGTGTCGGATTCGCAGAAGGGCTGGAAGGCATGTGTGGCTCAACGCGAAGCTGAGTGAAAAGGGTGAGTTAAGCGATTAACTCGATTGGAGCAAGCGGCCGGTGCAATGTCAACGACAAGCGGGGTACAGACTTCGCACCCCCGTGGAGGCGGCGGGAATCGCCCGCGCCGGGCCGCGTACAATCGCAAGCGCCGCAGCCACGGGGCTTGCGCGGGGTTCCCGTGAGGTTTGGCAGCGCTTTCGTATCCAGTGGTTTCCGTCGCGTCTTGGTGCTAACCCTCATTGCCCCGGGTCGGTCCGCTTGGTCTACTTCTTCGAATTAATCGCTTAACCTGCCAGACCCAAGCTTTGGGGGCAGCTCAAAACACGTGAGTGAGACATCTCTTTCGGTGGTCGTGCCTGTGCCGGCCACCCTGGCTGCGCCCGAAACCGGTTTCCTGAACCTCGGCCATCATCAGCATCCCAGCCGCCGGCTGGAGGTGAACAGCCGTTATCTGAGCCTGGACGGCCGGCCCTGGATGCCGGTGATGGGCGAATTCCATTACAGCCGCTTCCCGGAAACGGAATGGGCCGCCGAGCTGGCCAAGATGAAGGCGGGCGGCGTGGACATCGTCGCCAGCTACGTGATCTGGAATCACCATGAGCCTGTGCAAGGGCAGTGGCTCTGGCAGGGGCAGCGTGATCTCTCCCGCTTCATCTCGCTGGCCGCGGCCGCGGGCCTGCTGGTGTATCTGCGACCCGGTCCCTGGGTGCATGCCGAAGTGCGGCTGGGCGGCTTCCCCGACTGGCTGCCCGCCACGGGGCCGCTGCGCTGCAATGACCCGGTCTACCTTGGCCATGTGAAGCGCTTCTACGACCAGATCGGCGCACAGATCCGGGGTCAGTTGTGGTGTGACGGCGGGCCGATCGTGGGCCTGCAGCTGGAGAACGAATACGGCTCGACCGGGCCCGGCGCCGGCAAGGAGCACATCGCCGAGCTCAAGCGCCTGGCCATCGAAGCCGGCATGACGGTGCCGATCTACACCGTCACCGGCTGGCCGACGCTGGACATCCCGCCCACCGAGGTGCTGCCGGTCTCCGGCGCTTATGCCGACGGCTTCTGGCAGGGTTCGCGGGAGGCGCTGCCGCCGTCCGGTGTGTTCCTGTTCAACACCCGACGCGTCATCGGCGAAATGGGCAATGTGGACGGCACGCCGGCCGCCGGCCTGATCGACACCGAACACTATCCGTTCTGCCTGGCGGAAGCGGGTGGCGGCATGCATCAGAGCTACCACCGCCGCCCGGTGATCAGCACCGAAGACGTCTATGCGACGACGCTGGTGCAACTGGGCTCCGGCGCCAATCTCTACGGCTACTACATGTACCACGGCGGCACCAATCCGGTCTGCGAGACCGGGCCGCTGAACGAGACCCAGGCCAGCGGTTATCCGAACGATGTACCGCAATGGGGCTACGACTTCCATGCCCCGCTCGGCCAGTACGGACAGGTGCGTCCGTCGTGGGGCCGTCTGCGTCTGCTGCATCAGTTCATGCAGGCCTTTGGCGACACATTGGCGCCGCTGGTGGCGGTGCTGCCGGAGACGGGTCCGTTTGATCCGGCGGACCGCAGCCAGCCGCGGGTGTCCGTGCGGGCGGTCGGCGAGCAGGCGGGGGCGCTGGAAGGTTTTGTGTTTGTGAACCACCATGTGCGTCACCATCCGCTGCCCGCCATGCCGGGCCGACACTGGATGCTGCAAACGACCGGCGGTGACGGTCTGCGCATGCCCTCCAGCGGCGGCGTGGATCTGAAGCCGGGCATGGCCTTCATCTGGCCGGTGGGTCAGCGGCTCGGGTCGCTGCGCATGCGGCAGGCGACGGTGCAGCCGTTGACGCGCTGGACCGACGCCGATGGCTCGGTCACCTGGGTAGGCTTCGCCATTGAGGGCGTGGCGGCCGAAGTGGTGGTCGATGCGGCCGGCCTGTCCACAGTGAAGGCCTTTGGCGCGAAGGTGGACACGCTGGGCGATGGCGCGACGCGCGTCCGTCTGGTCGCGATGGAGGCGCCTCAACGGGTCGAGCTGACGGCTGAGGACGGCCTTGTGCATCGCGTCCTGGTGCTGTCGCAGGCGATGGCCGCGGAAACGCAGGTGATGACGCTGGGCGGCCGCTCGCGCCTGGTTCGAAGCACCCATGCTGCGTTTGCCGAAGCAGCGCAAACAGCAGCGCTCACGGCACAGCAAGACAAGGCGCGCGCCGCGGTGGACGAATCTGCAGCGACAGATGCGACGCCGTTGTTGAGACTCCAGCGTCCGGCCAGCGAAGCCGGTGCCTTGTGGATCTATCCCGCTGACGGTCTCGGCGGCGCGCGTCATACCGCCGGGGTCACCTGGGCGGCATGGACGTGGTCGGCAGAACCGGCCCGGACCTGGACCCTGCAGCCCTCGCTGGCCCAGGCGCCAGGACAGCCGCCTCAGGTCCAGTGGGGCCCGCACATCAGCTGGCGCGATGGCCCGGTGCCTCTGGTGCCGGACGAAGCGGCCCATGCCGCCGAGGCCCGCTGGACCCTGACCCTGCCGCCGGCTGCGCTGGACGCCTGGCGCAGTGCCAGGGAGCAACGCCTCTGGCTGACGCTGGACCTCGTCGGCGACGTCGCCCGCCTGCGGGTGGACGGCCAGATCGTCGACGACCGCTTCTGCGACGGCAGCCGCTGGTGGATCGCGCTGGACCGCTGGCTGGGGGCTGGCGACGCGCCCACGCTGGAAATCGACCTGCTGCCCATCGCCGCGGACCTGCCGGTGTTCCTCGAACCTGCCGCACGCGCGGCAGGTGGGGGCGCGGTGCTGCGCTCGGCGCAACTGAGCCTGTCGCGCACCGACCGGGTATCGCCGCTGGCGGGGAGCTGAAGACATGGCATCGGTTCAACTCGACCGCATCGGCAAGACCTATGTCGAAGGCGGTGTGCCCACGGTGCATGAAGTGTCCCTGGACATTGCCGAAGGGGAGTTCTGCGTGTTTGTCGGCCCGTCGGGCTGCGGCAAGTCGACCCTGCTGCGGATGATCGCCGGCTTGGACACGATCACCAGCGGTGAGCTGCGCATCGGCGGTCGCCGGGTGAATGAACTGGCGCCGGGCGAGCGTGACGTCGCCATGGTGTTCCAGAGTTATGCCCTCTATCCGCATCTGGATGTGGCGGACAACCTGGGCTTTGGCCTGCGCCTGGCGCGGGTGCCCAAGCTGGAAGCCCGCAAGCGCATCGAGGAAGTGGCGCGCCTGCTGCAGATCGAGCATCTCTTGCAGCGCAAGCCGCGCGAACTCTCCGGCGGTCAGCGGCAGCGGGTGGCGATCGGGCGTGCGCTGGTCCGTCAGCCCGGCGTGTTTCTGTTTGACGAGCCGCTGTCGAATCTGGATGCGGCGCTGCGTCAGCAGACCCGTCTGGAGATCGCCAGGCTCCATCGCAGCCAGGGCCGCGCCTGCTCAATCTACGTGACGCACGATCAGGTCGAAGCCATGACGCTGGCCGATCGCATGGTGCTGCTGCAGCCGCCGCCCCCGGGAGCCACCGAGCCGCAGGCGAGCGTCGCGCAATGCGGGGCGCCGCTGGCGCTGTATCACCGGCCGCGCAATCTCTTCGTGGCCGGATTCCTCGGCTCGCCCCGGATGAATTTCCTGCCCGCCACGGTGCGTGCCCGCGGCGAGGATGGCGTGCATGTGGCCTTGCAGGACGGCGCGGTGCTCTCGCTGCCGATGCGGCCGGAGGCGGTGTCCGTCGGCGATGCGGTGACCCTGGGCGTGCGCGCCGAGCATCTGCGGCCGGCGACCGGCAGCGACCCTCGCCTGACCGAAACGCTTTCCAGCCAGGTGCAATGGATGGAGCATCTGGGTGACCAGAGCCTGGCCTACCTGACGGGCCCCGGCGGAGCGCTGGTGCTGCGTCTGCCGGAAGGCGCATCAACGCCGCAGGTCGGCGATGCGCTGCCGGTGGCGGCGCTGCGGGACGAGGTGCATCTGTTCGACACCCGTGGAGATGCGGTGCCGCGTCTGCATGAGGAGGCCGCTTCATGCGCTTGAAGGCCGAAGAGCAGCAGGGCGGCATCGACGCGCCGATGCACGACGACCGGCTGATGCCTGGCCGCCGCATGTGGCTGCGTGCCGGCGCCGGGCTGGGCCTGCAGGCGGGGCTGGGCGGCGCGCTGACGAGCTTCGCCGGTCCGGCCACAGCGGGGCTGCTGGCCGGGCAGGAGCCGCTGCGCATCTGGATCAACGGTGACAAGGGCTATGAGGGCATCAGCAAGATCGCCGAGGTCTTCACCCGTGACACCGGCATCGCTGTGCGGGTGGAGCATCCGGAAAACGGCGTCTCCAAGTTCGAGCAGGCCGCTGCCGCCGGCAAGGGTCCCGATGTGTGGATCTGGCCGCATGACCGCGCGGGCGGCTGGGCCGCTTCAGGGCTGATCCGGCCGGTGGCGCCTTCGCGGCGTCTGCGGGAGGCGATCAATCCGCTGGCCTGGTCGCCCTGGCGCATCGGCGGGCGGACCTGGGGCTATCCGATCGCCATCGAGACGGTGGCGCTGATCTGCAACCTGGACCTGGTCGAGCGCATTCCGCGCACCTGGGACGAGGTGTTCGAGCTGGACCGGCGCCTGCGCCCGTCTGGCCGTCGGGCCATCATGTGGCCGTACAACGAGTTCTACTACACCTATCCGCTGATGTCGGCCGGTGGCGGCTTTGCCTTTGCCCGTCGTGACGACGGCAGCTGGGACGCTCGCCGCAATGGCATTGATACCCCCGGCACACGCCAGGGCATGGCGCTGCTCAAGCGGCTGGTCGACGACGGTGTGGTGCCGCGCACGGCCACCTATGCGGAAAGCGAAGCGGCCATCAACGAGGGCCGTGTGGCCATGACGATCAATGGCCCCTGGGGCTGGAACAACCTCAAGAAGAGTGGCCTGCGGGTGGCCGCCGCGCCGCTGCCGTCGCTGCAGGGGCGGCCGGGCCGACCGATGGTGGGCGTGCTGGGCGCGATGGTCTGCGCGGCCAGCCACCAGCCGCTGCTGGCGACCGAATTCATCGAAAACTATCTGCTGAGTCTGGACGGGCTGCGGGCCATGCAGGCGCATGTGCCGCTCGGGGTCCCGGCCAATCAGGCGCTGCTGGCCGAACTGCGGAATGACGCGCTGGCCGCCGGGACGGCCGCTGCGGCGGAGCAGGGGGAGCCCATGCCCAACATTCCCGAGATGGCCCGTTTCTGGACCGCGATGAATGCGGCGGTGCAGAGCATCACCCAAGGCCGTGAAGGCGTGGACGAGGGACTGACCCGTGCGGCCCGCCGCGTGGCCGGGCAGGGCGACAGCGCGCCGCCGACATCGACTGCGTCGGCATTCGCGTCCACCGGCGGGGAGGTCTGCTGATGCGCGCGCTGAGCTGGGGTCTGCACGCCCTGAATCTGCTGGTGGTCCTGGGACTGCTGTTTCTCTGTCAACAACTGCTGCGCGGTCATGAAGCCGCCTGGGCCATGGCGGTGCTGGGTCTGGCCGGGCTGTTGGTGATGCTGCAGTTCTCCAAGCGGCTGCAGGCGTGGCGCTATGTCACGCCGGGCGTGCTGGCAGTGGCGGTGTTCATCGTGCTGCCGATGGGCTTCACACTGGGCATCGGCTTCACCAACTACAGCTCCGCCCATCTGCTCTCCTTCACCCGCGCGACCGAGGTGCTGCTGCAGCAGACGGACAGTGAAGGTCGCGGCATGGACCTGACGCTGTGGAAGCGAACCGCGGACGCGAGCCCTGATGACAAGGGCGGTGCTCCCAGGGGCGGCATTGGCAGCATTGGCGGCGTGGGCGGCAGTGCCGTCTACACCGCGACGCTCGTCGACGACGATGGGAAACCGTGGCGCAGCGAGGCGTTCATGCTGGCCGACGTCGCCAAGGGTGTGGCGCTGAAACCCACAGCGACCGAGGGTGCCGCCGACGCCAGCTCATCGACCGCGGCTGTTTCGACCGGCCAGAAGCTGGACAGCCGCGACGTCGTTGCGCTGCTGCCGCAACTGCGCTCGCTGGTGCTGCGCACCCCGGATGGTCGCACCTGGCGCCTGTCCAGCCTGCACCGCATCACCGACCAGAAGCCGCGTTATGCGGTGAAGGGTGAGGGCAGCACCGCGTCGCCGGACGTCGATCACCTCATCGACCTGCGGGACGGCAGCATGCTCACCGCCGACCATGCCGCCGGCGTCTGGCGCGACGCCCAGGGTCATGCGCTGGAGCCGGGCTTCCGCACAACGGTGGGCTGGGCCAACTACGCCCGCATCTTCGGCGACCGCCAGTTCCTGGAGCCGTTCGGCCGGGTCTTCGCCTGGACGGTGAGCTTTGCGACGCTCAACACCTTGCTGACCTTCGCGCTCGGCCTGTTCTTCGCGGTGGCCCTGAGCTGGCCGGCGCTCAAGGGCCGGTCGGCCTATCGCATCGCGCTGTTCCTGCCGTATGCGGTGCCGGCCTTCATTTCCATTCCCGTCTTCCGCGGTCTCTTCAACGAGAACCTGGGCGAGATCAACCTGGTGCTGGACCTGTTCTTCGGCGTGCGCCCCGGCTGGTTCAGCGACGCCACACTCGCCCGCGCGATGGTGCTGACGGTCAACACCTGGCTGGGCTACCCGTACATGATGATCCTGGCGATGGGCTTGCTCAAGGCGATCCCGGAAGACCTGTATGAAGCCTCCGCCCTGGCCGGCGCCGGGCCGCTGACCAACCTGTTCCGCATCACGCTGCCGCTGGTGATGCGACCGATGGCGCCGCTGCTGGTGGCGTCCTTCGCGGCGAACTTCAACAACCTCACACTGATCGCGCTGCTGACCGAAGGCGCGCCGGACTACCTCGACACCGTGGTGCCGGTGGGGGCCACCGACCTGCTTGCGTCCTACACCTACCGCATCGCCTTCAATGACGGTGGCCAGAACTACGCGCTGGCCTGCGCCATCTCGTCGATCGTGTTCGTGATCGTGGCGTTGCTGGCCTATGTGAATCTGCGCTTCTTCGGCGGCGCCAAATCGGGCGCGCGAGCGGCCCGCGTCTGAGGAAACCGACATGCCGATGGTGATGACCTCTTCGCAGCGCTGGCGGGTGCTGGCGCTGCATGCCTTTTTGCTGGTGTTCATCGTGCTGAGCCTGCTGCCGCTGGTGATGATCGTCTCGATCTCGCTGCGGCCCGGCAACTTCGCCGGCGGCAGCCTGATTCCCAGCGAGATCAGCTTCGAGCACTGGCGCCTGGCGCTGGGCCTGCCGGTGACGGATGCCCAGGGCAACGTCACCCAGCCGCCGTTTCCGGTGCTGCAGTGGATCTTCAATTCCCTGAAGGTGGCCCTGGTGAGTGCGGCGGTGTGTCTGGTGCTGTCGGTGACCAGCGCCTATGCCTTTGCCCGGATGCGCTTTGCCGGTCGGGACGGGACGCTCACCGCCATGCTGCTGCTGCAGATGTTCCCGTCGGTGCTGGCGCTGGTGGCCATCTATGCCATCTTTGACCGGCTCGGCGACTGGGTGCCGTGGCTGGGCCTCAACAGCCACTGGAGCCTGGCGCTGGCCTACACCGGCGCGGTGGCGCAGCACATCTGGCTCGTGAAGGGCTACTTCGAGAGCATTCCGCCGGACCTGGAAGAAGCGGCCGCGGTGGACGGCGCCAGCCGCTGGCAATCCTTCGTGATGGTGCTGCTGCCGCTGGCCAAGCCGGTGCTGGCGGTGGTGTTTGTGCTGGCCTTCCTGGGCGCGATGATCGAATACCCGGTGGCTTCGGTGCTGCTGCATGACGAGCAGCAACTGACCCTGGCCGTGGGCTCGCGCCTGTTCCTGTTCAACCAGCGTTACCTGTGGGGCGACTTCGCCGCGACCGCGCTGTTGGCGGGCCTGCCGCTGACGCTGATGTTCCTGCTGATGCAGCGCTGGCTGGTGGCAGGTCTGACGGCGGGGGGCGTGAAGGAATGAGCCCGTGGGATCAGAGCGTTGGTGATTTCCTGCTCCCGGCGGATCGCCGGGACAAGCCGCAGGTGCGCTGCGCGGATGCGCCTGAAGCGTGGACGCTGACCGGCCCGGAAGGCCTGCAGATCCGGGTGCTGGGGCTGGGGGCGAGCTGGGTGGGGTGCCGGGTCCCGCTGCGGGACGGTGCCAGCCGGGAGGTGCTGCTGGGCTTTGACGATCTGGATTCCCACCGCCGCAACCGTGCCTACATCGGCGCCACGGTCGGACGCTGGGCCAATCGCATTGCCGGCCAGCGGCTGAGAAGCGGCGATCGCAGCTGGGCGCTGGCCACCGAGCCGGGCGCGAACCACCAGTTGCATGGCGGACCGGGCGGTTTCCATCAGCGTGAATGGACGCTACTGGAAGTTGCAAATGACCGCCTGCGGCTGGGTCTGCATTCCGAAGACGGTGATCAGGGCTTTCCGGGCGATCTGTCGGTGGAGGTGCTGTATCGGCTCCTGCCGGGGTTCGTGGTGGAGATCGATTACCGCGCGCGCCTGGGGGGCCATCGTCCGTCCCCGGTCGGGCTGACCAATCATGCTTACTTCCAGCTCGACGGACACAGCGACCGTGACGTGCGCCAGCAGCGGCTGCAGGTCACCGCCTCCCGCGTGCTGCCGGTCGACCGCCAGGGTCTGCCCACAGGCGCACCGGAAGCGGTGGAGCGCCTTGAGGTCGGTCGCTGGGACTATCGCGGCGGACGCACCATCGGACAGGCGCTGGACAACGCCTTCCTGCTGGAGGAAGGCATTGCCAGCATGGCCCGTGCCGCAGCGACGCTCAAGTCCGCCGATGGCCTGCTGGCGATGGACCTGTTCACCACGCTGCCTGCGCTGCAGGTCTACACCGGTGAGTTCCTGAGCAGTGGTACTCGCGGCTGCCATCCGGAATGGCCGGCCTTCAGCGGCATTGCGCTGGAGCCGCAATACCTGCCCGACAGCCCGCACCATCCCGAATGGCCGCAGCCGGATTGCTGGCTGCGTCCCGGTGCGGTGTGGGCCCATCGCATCCGGTATCGCTTCAGGCCCTGAAGCAAAAAGCCCCCAGGGCCGAAGGGCGCCTGGGGCCCTCGCACGCATCACCAGCCGTAGTAGGACTTCTGATTGAAGCAGGTGGCGCTTTGCAGCGCCTCCGGCGACGACGTCGACACCTTGGCGTCCCACACGTTGGTGGCGGCGCGCACGCGGGTGGCGTTCAG
The DNA here is from genome assembly GCA_966211495.1 of uncultured Roseateles sp. Lineage (GTDB taxonomy): Bacteria > Pseudomonadota > Gammaproteobacteria > Burkholderiales > Burkholderiaceae_C > Roseateles. The sequence continues at coordinate 86,997 of CBIHOT010000011.1, forward strand.
GTCCGGCATCTTCTGGTTGAAGTAGGACGTGTAGGCGTTGTAGTAGCTCACACGCTGCGGCGGACCGTTATGCCAGGACGCCGCCCCATTGCATTCCAGACCGCCGTTGACGATGTTGATGATGCTGCCGATGCGGAAGGCCATCACCTGCTCGTCGGTCGTGTCGCCGGTGGCCACCGGACCGGTGGGCGCGCCCAGGACGGTCAGGCCGGTGCGCAACTGAGGCAGGCCGGTGTCGGCGCCGCTGGTCGAGATGTGGGTCATGTCGCCATACAGCACGTCATGCGACGAGGGCTTTTGCCCTTGCGGCGTCATCCAGAACCAGATGCCGGAGAGGATGGACAGGGCGCCATTGCTGGCCACCAGGTCCGGGCGCTTGAGCAGCGTGTCCGGTGCGGTGATCACGTCGCGCATCAGACCGCTGTCGTAGAGCCAGCGGGAGAAGGCGCCATAGTTGTAGTTCCAGGACAGCTGGATGACACCACGGCCATGATACGAGCGGCCGGGCACCGGCGGGAACGCGGCCGAGCCGGTGTCCACATAACCGATGGCCGGGCTGGTACCGTCCGGACGGCTGCTGTAGCCGACTTCTTCCACCCAGTAGAGTCCCCCCTTCCAGACGCTCATCGTCGTGCCGTTGTCGTCCTTCAGGGAAGTGATCCACGGGGCCGGCGCATTGGACCAGGACCCGGAGGTCTCGCGTGACGACTTGGCCCAGAACACCAGGAACTCCTGCGCCTGCTGCTTGAGCGTGCCCTCATTGAGGAACTGCTTGTAGCCGTTGGCCTTGGCCCAGGCGTTGTACTCCAGCACCGCGCGACGGAAGGCCGCCAGCTGGAAGGTGTCGGTGCTGCCGTCGGGCTGGGCGAACGGTGCCGTGTTGCGGGTGCCGCCATTCACGTCATACCGGCCGGAACGGAGCGGGAACAGCCAGTCCCAGTCTTCCACGGTCACGCGGCGCAGGAAGGCGTAGCCCTGCGCGGGCAGGTCGGCGCCCGCGCTCAGGGCCGGCGCCTTGACCGGGCTGGCCGGCGGGATGTCTGTGGTGACCGGCGGCACGATGGGTGTGCCTGCGGGCAGGGTCGGACCCTGGTTGCCGGTTTGCGGCGGTAGTTTGTCGGTGCGCGGCGGTGGGGTGGGGGAAGAAGCCGCCGAGGCGGCTGGGGCGGGCGTCGAGTTGGGGGTGCCCGTTCCGCCCCCGTTGCCGGAGCCAGCGCCAGCGCCATTCCCTGGGTCGTTCGCAGTGTTGTTGCCAGAGCCGTTGCCGCTCGTGTCACCGGCCGGGGTGTCGCCGCTGACGGGACGGGTGGGCGCTGACGGACATGCCGCGAGCGCCTCCCACGGCGTCTCCCACGTCTGACTGACTGCCGTGGTCGGATCAAATCCTTGCGTCCAGTACTTGGCTTTGTAGCACTGGCGGCCCGACGGCGCATCGACCGTCACGACGCTGCCGCCGACGTAGGCGGCGGTGGCGAACCAGGGCGGGGCGGCTTCCACCGTCGCTGTGCCGTCCGCCTGGATCAACTGGACGGCGCCGACCTGCTTCCACGGGCCGTCGCTGCTGACGAAACTGGGTACGTCGCCCTGGGTCCACCAGGCGTTGATGAAGGTGGCCTGTTTAAGTTGGCCGTTGACGGTGGCGCGGTAGGTGACATACGTGCCAGCGGTGGCGTAGGTGGTACTGGCAGACCAGGGCTGCGCCGTGGAAGCGGAACTGCCGGCGACGGTGGGAGCGGCTGTCGCCAGTGTCATGCCCAGGCCGACGGCGCCCTGGAGAAGCACGGCCGCTGCCAAGGCGAGCGCCTGACGATGCCAGCGCACGGAAGGCGTTGTCACCTGCGGGGAACCCTGGCGCAGACGCTGCCCACGCGGGTCGATGTGCGGCTTATTGGCCATGGAGAGCCTCCCCGACCTGGTTGTATTGCGTCAGAGCTTCCTGGTAGGAGCCCGGGCCGCTCGCCGCATAACGGGCTTGCGGCACCACCGGGATGGCGGGTGCGGTACGGGGCGCTTCGGCGATGCCTGCGGACGGGGCGGGTGTGCCCGGGACCTCCGGGGTCGAACCACCCCCGCCGCCACAGGCGGACAGCAGGGCAGTTCCGATCAGTGCGGTGGCACCGAGAACGATGCTGCAGAGGGATGGAAACCGCGAGAAGGCGTTTGCGGGGGACGGGCGGGTTCGGAGAGATTCGGATCGGGCGGCCGACGGCAGGGGCACCATCGCACCGCACCAGGGCGAACTGGATGTGGACTTGGACATGAAACTTCGCTGAGGGAGGAATGAAAAGGGAGGAATGACTGCGCCTGCCGTCGCACGGCAGCGGCTCGTCATGCTCGGTCTCCTCGGGTCCCTGCGCGATTGCTTCAATGTGCGGCTGGCTCGTGAAAGCTTCCTCTCCGTTGCTGGGGACTGATCAGGTTTTGCTGGACGAAAAAAAGCCGGCCCTCCATGTCTGGAGAGGCCGGCCGGGCCGGGGAGGCGCCGCTAACTTGAACGTGCCTTCAAGCGTGCAGGATTACAGCTCTGCACGCAGGCTGATGGCGAACCGGCGGCCATCGGCGTAGGTGCCGCGCGGCAGGTTGTAATCGCTGAAGTAGCTGCGGCGCACGGTGTTGGTCAGGTTATTGCCTTCCAGCGCGATCTTGATTTTGTCGGTCAGCGAGTAGCTGATGTACGCATCCACCATGCCGTACCCCTTGACGGTCACCGGGGTGAGGGCGGTCACACCGTCGTTGGTGGGGTAGCTCAGGCGCGAGCCGACCGCATATTCACTGCGCCAGTTGTAGGCGAGGCGGGCGGAGAAGTCACCGTAGTCATACATGCCCACCAGATTGGCACTGCGCTTGGACAGACCTTCCAGCGGCGCGGTGCGGCCATTGATGGAGCTCGGTGCGGCGCTGTCCACGTAGGTGAAGTTGGCCTGCAGACCCAGGCCCTTCAGGAAGCCGGGCAGCTGGTTGAAGAAGCCTTGATAGCCCACTTCCAGACCGCGGATGCGTCCGTCGTTGCCATTGGTCGGCGTGCTCATCGAATAGGTGGTGCCGCCGATCGTCACCTGCGACACACTGTTCTGGATGAAGCCCTGCACCTCCTTGTAGAACGCCGCACCATAGATGCTGTCGCTCTTGCTGAGGTAGTACTCCAGCGTCGTGTCGACCTGGTTGGCGCGCAGGCGCTCCAGTTCCGGATTGCCCTGGTAGCCGGTCTTGTCGTTGACATTCAGGCTCAGGCTGGGCGTCAGCTGGTCGAAGTTGGGACGGGTCACCACCCGGGACAGACCCAGGCGCGCCTGCAGGTCAGGACGCAGTTCCAGGCGCAGGTTCAGGCTGGGCAGCCAGTCGGTGTCGCTCTTGGAGAGATTCACCCGTTCCGCATTCAGATTGGTGAAGTCGCGCTCGACCTTGGTCCGCACCACCCGCAGGCCCACATTGCCGGTCAGCGGCAGGCCGGCCAGGCTCGTGTCCAGATCACCGGCGCCATACAGGGCACCGCCGCGCTCGCGGTAGTTGAAGGTCTGGGCCGGGTCGAAGGTCGGGACCGACAGGTCAAAGGTGTCGCGCACCGCCGAGGCATTGCGCAGCCAGTTGGTGTCCGTCACGCCCAGCCATTGGCGCGGAATCTGGCCGGCGCCGGCGTCCTTGAGCAGGTCGTTGTTGGGCAGCAGGCCAACGCTGGGAATGTCGCCCAGCTTGAACATCCAGATGTCGTTGATCGTGTTGATCTCGGCGCTTTCGGCACGGCGATCGTTGATCCGCACACCACCGCGCAGCTTGGTGATGAAGCCGGCGTCCACCGGCTTGTCCACGTCGGCGCGCCATGCGGTCTCACGGCCGGTGTTCTTGATGCGGAAGTACAGGGCCTTGTCGGTCCAGTAGTTGGCCGGGTTGTCCAGCGCCGAGGTCTGGGAATAGGCGGACGGCAGCTTGGAGCTGAGGTCGAAGGTGTAGGTGGCCGGGTCGTTGGAGAAGGTGCCCAGGCGCACTTCCTGATAGAAGCGGTCGAACTTGCTGCGGGTGTGGCTGATGTCGCTGCGCACGACGGCGTCGGACACCTTCCACTTGCCGGCCAGCGACAGCTGATCGATGCGGGTGTTCTCGTCCGCCACCGAGCTGGAGGTGCTCATGCTCGCGCCCCAGAAGGTGCCCGAGACGAAGCGGCCGTTGGTGTCGGTCTTGACCTCGCCGTTCGGCCACAACTGGCCCTGGTTGGCGGTGCTGCTGAAATTGGCCCAGAACGGCGACGCGTAGAGACCGTAGACGTCGGTGCGGCTCTTGAGCTGGGTGTGGGTGTAGTCCAGCGTGTATTCGCTTCGGGCGTCGGGACGCCATTGCAGCGCGCCGTTGACGGCCTTGCGGTCGCGCTCACCAAATTCGTAAGCCAGCCAGTTGCCCAGCGGCGCCACGGTGCCGGAGCCGTTGGCCAGCGCGGCGGGATTGTCCAGTTCCTGGGTGTCCGAGCGGTACTCGCGCTTCTGGGTCGACACGCTGACCAGCGCACCGAACTCACCGGCGTCCAGCTTCCAGCGGTTGGACACCAGCAGCGAGCCTTCGGCATTGTTCTTGTCCGCCAGTTGGGCACGGGTGCCCTTGACCGATCCAGCCAGCTTGAAGCCGGCGAAGTCGAAGGGGCGACGGGTGCGCAGGTCGATGACACCGCCGATGCCGCCCTCGATCAGGTCGGCGGTCGGGGTCTTGTAGACATCGGCGCCGGCCAGCAGTTCGGACGGCACGTCCTGGAAGGACAGGCCGCGTTCCTTGCCGGCGGTGAAGATCACGCGGCCGTTCAGCAGCGTTTGCGTCTGCTGCAGACCACGCACCTGGACCCGGTCGCCTTCACCGCGGTTGCGGGAGATCTGCACACCAGTGATGCGCTGCAGCGCTTCCGCCACATTGGCGTCCGGCAGCTTGCCAATGTCGTCCGCGACGATGGAGTCGACCACCTGTTCGGCATTGCGCTTGATGTCCTGCGCACGGATCAGGCTGGAACGCTGGCCCTGCACCACCACGGTGTCGAGCTTGCTGCTGTCGCCATTCGCGGGCGCGGCCTCCTGCGCATGCAGGGCCAGCGGGCTCAGCAGGGCGGCACAGGCCAGCGCGACCGGCGCCAGGGTGGGCCGGGGGCTGGGACGGGGCAGGGAAGCGGTCATGGTGTTGTCTCCGAAACTTGAGGGAACTCGTTCTTGTTGGGGAAGGGGTCCTGATCGTGGACCCGGTAAGGGGGGGCGATGGTCAGGGGGGCGTTGGCCCGGGGGACGGGCAGGGCGCCGCATCGCGGAACGCTTTCAGCGCGGGAAGGGCGCGACCCTTGTCGTCAAACAGCGTCTGGTTGGCCCAGGCATTGCCTTCCCCGGTGCGCCAGCCGGCGCCCGGTACATCCAGCCAGGCGGGCTCCCACCAGAAGACGCCCAGGCCTTCCGGCACCGATGCAACGGCTTGCACCAGCTCCTTGAGCATCGTCGCCTGACCTTCGGGCGTGGCCGGATAGCCTCCGCGGCGGGCCCCTTCCTCATTGAAGACGGCGGGGCCGCTGCCCGGATGATCGGCGCGCCAGCCGTAGGCGGTCTCGACCACCACCAGCGGCTTGTGATAGCGGTCCGACAGGTCGCGCAGGTTGGCGCGCAGCGCATCGAAATTGTCGTGGTGATAGGGATACCAGCTCAGGCCGATGATGTCGTAATCCAGCCGGGCGGCTTCGAACTGGTCGTAGACGCGGCGGAACATCTCACCGCTCTTGCCGTCGCCCTGGTGGGCCAGGTGCAGCATCACAGGCAGACGCCCCCCGCGCAGTGCATCGGTCGCGCGCACGCCCCGGATGCCGGCCCGCAGCAGCTCGTTGAAGGCGGTGTCGCCGCCGATCTTTTCGTCGGGCGTCTCCCGCCAGGTCTTGCCGTCCGGCCAGAGCATGCCGCCGTTGATCTCGTTGCCGACCTGGATCATGTCGGGATCGGTGCCCTGGTCGTGCAGGGCCTGGAGCACCTGGGAGGTATATCGTTCAACCTCCTGCTGCAGCGCCTCGCCGTGGAGCTTCGCCCAGGCAGCAGGTTTGGCCTGCTTGCCGGGGTCGGTCCAGAAGTCGGAATAGTGGATGTCCAGCAGCAGCTTCAGGCCTTGCTTGCGGATGCGGCGGGCCAGGGCCAGTGTGACCTCCAGACCGTTGTTGCCGCCGCCCACCGGCTCGCCGTGGCGGGAGATGATGCGGTCACCTTCCACCACGTCGGTCGCATTGATAGGGGTGTGCCACAGGCGCAGCCGGGCCCAGTTGATGCCCGCCACGCGCAGGATCTGAAGGGCGGTGCCCGGGCGGCCGTCCGCAGTGGAAAACCGCGCGCCGCCGCGTTCCACCACATCCAGAGTGGACACGTCGGCGCCGAGAATGAAGGACTTGGCGTACTTGGTGACGGGCTGAGCCAGACAGGTCGCTGCGGTGGCTTTGGAACTGGCGTCCGAGACGCGGTCGCGCACTTGTGCTGTCGCCGCGGCGCTGGCAGGTTCGGCGGCATGCGCCACCAGCGCAGGGCTGGCCAGCCAGGCGCCGCCGGCCAGCATCAGGCGCCGCCGGGTCAGCGAGGCGCCGGAACCGTCGGTGGGGTCCATCGGGGAGGGCTCAGTGGTCTGGATGCGATCGCTCAAGGTTGTCTCACTCCGCGCAGGTCCCGCAGCGGGGGCGTGCTGTCTCGTTCTTGGGCACCATCATAGGTTAATCGATTAACCTGTGACTAGTGTCCTCGATTTGCGCCGAGGCACCATTGAGGGGTTTCCCCCATGGCCGGAAAGCCACATTGGGGCGGCGGGTCGTGGCGATGCACCGCCGTGGCCCTCCGATAGGGCAGGGCGTTCAGAGATCAAGTTCACGGTGGAGAAGCAGACGCGGAATCGCCGCAGGCGCAAATCCGAAGATTGCGTGCGTTTTCATGCCTGACCTGTCGCCGTCTTTTGCAGACGGTGCGAAATGTGTGTCAGGCTTTGGGCTTGTCTCCGGTGGCCGTCGCTTGCATTGCGGCGTCTGGTGGCTGTATCGCCTGTTTGCCCATTCGAAGACGACGAAGCCTGCCCTCGTGAATCCATCGCGTTCGGGCGTATTCGACGCGGTCAAGTCCCCCTGGGGAGGGGAAACTGTGCGAGTCTCGGTTGGTAACAACTTGCGGTAACAACTGTTGCGCCACTCCCCCCTCCGGGTTCCCCCTTCTTAGGGGGTGTTTTCCCCCCATGCAGGCCTAAGATGCGCCCGTCTCCGGTGCAAGAGGGGTTGCGATGTGCAAACCGGAGTTGGGTACATCGCGCAAGAGGGGGCCCTATGGAAGGTGTTTCTGATCTCCGTCATTTTGCGGGTTCTGTGAATGGTGGCTTTGCCATGTCGACCATGACTGTCACGCGTCGCGTGCTGCTTGTAGATGACCACGAACTGGTCCGAGCGGGTATCCGTACGCTTTATCAATCGCTGGATGAAATTCAGATCGACTGGGTCGAGGCGTCTTCACTGCAGGAAGGCCTTTCTCACTATGCCGATGCGTCTGAAGGCCAGGGATTCGATGCGGTGCTGCTGGATTTGAATCTGGGCGACTGCAAGGGTTTGCAAGGGCTCCGCCAATTCATGGAGGCCTATCCCCAGGCGCGGGTCGTGGTTTTCAGTGGCACTCAGGATGAATTCGTGGTCCGTCAGGCCCGAGCCCTGGGGGCGGTGGGTTATCTGCCCAAGGGCGCGATGATGGCGGAGATGCGCAGCACGCTGCGTTCGCTGCTGTCCGAGCAGCGGCGTTCGTCGGCCACCGGCTCGATGTTCCCCCGCTTCCCCACCTCGGCCATGTATGACCGTGTGGCCGAACTGGGCCCGCGGCATCTGGAGATTCTGGAGCTGGTGTTGTCCGGCTGCAGCAATCAGGAGATCAGCAATTCCACCCAGCTGTCGCTGGGGACGGTGAAGAACTATGTGTCTTCGCTGCTGCTGGCGCTGGATGTGAAGTCGCGCTCCCACATGATCAGTCTGTTCCGCTGAGCCCTGAGCCTTGATCCCTGAGCACTGATCCCTTGACCGAGCGAAAGCGCAGACGATCGTCTGAATCCGGCGGGTCCGGCCGTTTCGTGGCCGTGGCCGGCCGTGCGGCCGATGCCGATGAGAATCAACAGGAAGGCCGGCGCCGCGAGCGTCGTGCCATTGTTCGCCGTCTTGAAGATGCGGCGTTTGATGAAGCCTGGGCGCACTGGCCCTGGCTGCTGGCGGCGGTGGCCTTGCCGCTGCTGGTGTCGCTCAACCGGCGGGAGCTGACCTCCGGTCTGATCATCTGGCTGGTGGGCGTGGCCGCGCTGGCCAGCGGCTGTGTCTGGACGGCGCGACGCATGTCGCACCGACTGTCGCGGCCGTCCGCCCGTCACTCCCTGGACCCCCGCAAGGGTCGACGCATCCTGCTGCTGCAGGGCATTGGTTGCCTGCTGCTGCTGAGTCTCCACCCCTGGATCGCCGAAGCGCCGGGCGCGCGGGCGCCGCTGGCCGGGCCTTTGCTCGCTGCAGCTTCCACCGTCCTTGCCGTGCTGTTGGCGCCGATGGGGCGTGGCGCGGCGGCCGTCGCCCTGCTGCCGGCCTCGGAAGGCTTGGCCCGGCTGGTGCTGGACGGCGCTTTGGAGCGTCCGTGGCAAGGGGCGGCCTGGTTTGCTGCCGCGATGGCGGTGGCTGGTCTGGCGCTGCTGGAGCAGCACCGCTGGCATCGCAACCAGCTGTGGGTGATGCAGCGGGACGACCGGGTGAGCCTGCTGGAGCAGGAGCGGGACGAAGCCATGCGGGCCGACCAGGAAAAGAGCCGCTTCCTGGCCATTGCCAGTCACGATTTGCGCCAGCCGGTGCATGCACTGGGCCTGTTTGCCGCGACTCTGGAGCGTCGGCTGCAGGGGCGGGCGGAAGAGCCGCTGGTGCGCAACATCATGCGGTCGATCGAGGGGCTGGAGCGGTCCTTCAATGCGATGCTGGACATCTCCCGCCTGGATGCGGGGACGGTCGAGCCCAACATCCAGCACTTTGCCCTGCGCGACCTGTTCAAGCGCTTGCACATGCACTATGCCGGCCAGGCCGAGGCTTCCGGACTGGGATTGCGGCTGGCACCGGGCGGCAAATCGGTCAGCAGCGATCCGCAACTGCTGGAGCGCATTCTGGGCAACCTGGTCCAGAACGCCCTGAAGTACACCGAAAAGGGTGGGGTGGTGGTGGTGGCCCGCAGTACGGCGGACTACATCAACCTGGAAGTGTGGGATACCGGCATTGGCATCAAGCCCAATGACCTGCCCCGCATCTTTGCCGAGTTCTATCAGGTCGGGCACGGCGAGCGCAGCCGCACGCAGGGCCTGGGCATGGGGCTGGCCATCGTCAAGCGCCTGGCGGCTCTGCTGGGATATCGGCTGGTGGTGCAGTCCCGCCCCGGGCGCGGCACCATGTTCCGGCTCAGCATCCCTGTCAAACAGTTGCATGCGGTGCAGGATGTGATTGGCGCGGCGGACACCATTCCGATGTCGGTCATCGAGCCGCGTTCGGTGTTGGTGATTGACGACGAAGAGCCGATCCGTGAGGGTCTGAAGGTCCTGCTGGAAGAGTGGGGCTATGAGGTGCAGGTGGCGGCGCATGCGGCGGATGCCGAGCGGGTGGCGCGGGAGCGCCCGGAGCCGCCGGACCTGATCCTCTCCGACCTGCACCTGGGCGAAGGCCCGGACGGCCTGGACGCCATCCGTGCCGTGCGTGTGGTGTACGGCCACGATGTCCCGGCGATTCTCATCACCGGCGACACCAGCAAGGAAGAAATCCGCCGCGCCAACGAAAGTGGCCATACGGTGCTTTTCAAGCCCTTGCAACCCCGCAAACTCTTCAACGCCCTGCGCGGCATGGTCGCCTGACGCCTGACGCCTGACGCCTGACGCCTGACGCCTCACGCCTCACGCCTGACGGCGTCCTCTCCAATCCCCCCGCCAATCCCCAGTCTCCCGCCTCGCCCGGGCGGGCGCAGCCTCGCCCCCCTCCAGCGGAGCTCGGGAGATCCGGCTCTGCCGGTCCCCAGCTCGCCCCCTGGGGGGCCGACGAAGTCGGTAGGGGGGGGACCAAGCCTGGGGCCGACGAAGTCGGTAGGGGGGGGCCAAGCCTGGGGCCGACGAAGTCGGTAGGGGGGGACCAGTCCAGGTCAATATGACTTTCGACCACTGCGAAGTCACTTGAGAATCTCTAGAGTCCGGACGTCAAGAAAACGCCGGACACAATGTCTGATATCGATCTCGATCATCTGCTGACCCCTCTTCAGGACGACGCCCCCTGCGGCCCGGACCTGGAATATGACGCAGCCTTTCTCGCCCTGCAGACCGCCGGCGAAGGCAAACCCGAACAGCAGTACGGCGACACGGTCATCCCCGCCGAAGAGCCGGACTGGATCAAAGTCTGGGAACAGGCCCTGGCCCTGGCTGAGCGCAGCCGCGATCTGCGCCTGGCCGTCTGGCTGGTGCGCAGCGGTGCCCGCCTCAAGGGCTACCAGGCCGCACTGCAGGGCCTGGCCCTGATCCAGGGTCTCCTGGAACGTCACTGGGACCATGTTCACCCCCAACTGGACGCCAGCGACAACAACGACCCCACGATGCGCATGAACGCGCTGCTGCCCCTGTCCAGCGCAGAGGCCGGTCTGGCCGACCTGCGCGCGGCCAGCCTGACCGGCCAGCGCGGCGGCCCCCGCTTGCGTGACGTGGAACTGGCCTTTGGCAACGTCGACCCCGCTCCCAACGAATCAGTCCCGTCCCCCCAGGGCCTGCTCGATGGACTGGGCGCGCTGTCCGCCAACGACCCGGACCTGGTGGACCGCCTGCAGGCCGGTCTGACGCATGTCCAGGCCATCTCGTCGCTCATCGAGCAGCATCTGGGTGCCGCCCAGGGACCGGACTTCGCCCCCTTGATCCGTGTCCTGAAGCCGCTGGCCCAGGTCGCTGCCCAGCTGGGCGGCGGCACCTCCGCCGCGGCCGATGACATCGGCGCCGCTGCTGAGTCCCTGGACGGCGCTGCCGGCGCCATGGGGACGGCGCCGGTGGCCCGGATCGCCGTGCCGGCCGGTGTCATCGCCAGCCGTGACGACGCCATGCGGGCCCTGCAGCGCGTGTGCGAGTGGATCGAGCTGAACGAACCGAGCAATCCCGCGCCGCTGCTGATCCGTCGCGCACAGCGGCTGATGAGCAAGAACTTCATGGACATCATCCGCGACCTGGTCCCGGACGGCCTGAGCGAAATCGAACGCCTGGCCGGCCGGACCGATGACTGATCCGATGCCCACCCCGAGTCCCTCCCTTCACAAGAACCAAACCGACGCCCACGACGACGTCTTCATTCAGGAGTAGCACATGGCCACCAGCAGCCAGAAGTTCATCGCCAGGAACCGCGCCCCGCGCGTCCAGATCGAATACGACGTCGAGCTCTACGGCGCCGAAAAGAAGGTCCAGCTCCCGTTCGTGATGGGCGTGCTGTCGGACCTGTCGGGCAAACCCACCGAGCCCCTGGCGCCGGTGGCGGACCGCAAGTTCCTCGACTTCGACGTCGACAACTTCGACGCCCGCATGAAGGCGATGAAGCCGCGCGTGGCCTTCAACGTGCCCAACACCCTGACCGGTGAAGGCAACCTGATGGTCGACATCACCTTCGAGAGCATGGACGACTTCTCGCCGGCCGCCGTGGCCCGCAAGGTGGACGGCCTGAAGCAGTTGCTCGAAGCGCGTCAGCAACTGGCCAACCTGATCACCTACATGGATGGCAAGGTCGGCGCGGAACAGCTGATCGCCAAGGTGGTCAAGGACGAGGCCCTGCTCAAGTCCCTGGCATCCGCCCAGAAGCCCGCCGACGGCGGCGACGCACAGTGATCGCGCGGTCATCCGTCGCCCACTGAAACCAGACTCCGGAGCATCCCACCATGGCAGAAGAAACGCTCGCCCAATCCTCCGCCGCGCTGCAGGGCATCTCGTACGAAGGCAACGAGTTCGCCCAGCTGCTGAACAAGGAATTCAAACCCAAGACCGACGAGGCCAAGTCCGCCGTCGAGCAGGCGGTGCTGACCCTGGCCCAGCAGGCGCTGTCCCAGACTTCGCTGATCGGCAGCGATGTGATCGTGTCCATCGAGGCCATGATCGCCGAGCTGGACAAGAAGCTGTCCGAGCAGCTGAACCTGATCCTGCACAACCCCGAGTTCCAGCAGCTGGAAAGCGCCTGGCGCGGTCTGCACTATCTGGTCAGCAACACCGAGACCGATGAGCAGCTCAAGATCCGCGTGATGAGCATCTCCAAGCAGGAGCTGGGCAAGACGCTCAAGCGCTACAAGGGCACGGCCTGGGATCAGAGCCCGCTGTTCAAGCGCGTGTATGAAGAGGAATACGGCCAGTTCGGCGGCGAGCCCTTCGGCGCGATGGTCGGCGACTACTACTTCGACCACAGCCCGCCGGACGTCGAGCTGCTCGGCGAAATGGCCAAGGTGGCCGCCGCCGCCCATGCCCCGTTCATTGCAGCGGCCAATCCGTCGGCCATGCAGATGAGCTCCTGGCAGGAACTGGCCAACCCGCGCGACCTGACCAAGATTTTCGGCACGCCGGAATACGCCGCCTGGCGTTCGCTGCGCGAGTCGGACGATGCCCGCTACATCGGTCTGACGATGCCGCGTTTCCTGGCGCGTCTGCCGTATGGCGCCCGCACCAATCCGGTCGAGGAATTCAACTTCGAGGAAGACACCGGCGGCGGCAATCACAACGCCTACACCTGGGCCAACTCGGCCTATGCGATGGCCACCAACATCAACCGTTCGTTCAAGAACTACGGCTGGTGCACCCGCATCCGCGGTGTGGAGTCCGGCGGCGCGGTGGAGAACCTGCCGACGCACAGCTTCCCCACCGACGAGGGCGGCGTGGCCATGAAGTGCCCGACCGAAATCGCCATCAGCGACCGCCGTGAAGCGGAGCTGGCCCAGAACGGCTTCATGCCGCTGGTGCACCGCAAGAACTCCGACTTCGCCGCCTTCATCGGCGCCCAGTCGCTGCAAAAGCCTGCGGAATACGACGATCCGGACGCCACCGCCAACGCCAATCTGGCCGCGCGCCTGCCTTACCTGTTTGCCTGCACCCGCTTCGCCCACTACCTGAAGTGCATCGTGCGCGACAAGGTCGGCTCCTTCAAGGAGCGCGGCGAAATGGAGCGCTGGCTGAACAAGTGGATCATGAATTACGTCGATGGCGACCCGGCGAACTCGTCGGAAGTCACCAAGTCGCAAAAGCCGCTGGCCGCTGCGGAAGTGCTGGTGGAAGAGATCCCGGGCAACCCCGGCTACTACACCTCCAAGTTCTTCCTGCGTCCTCACTATCAGCTCGAAGGGCTGACCGTGTCGCTGCGACTGGTGTCCAAGCTGCCGTCGCAAAAGGGCCAGTAAGTCCGCGTGTTCCATCCCGTCACCGAGGGAGGGCCGGTTCGCCGGTCCATCGGTCAACAGTTCCGGGCCACCGGCCCGTTTTTGCGGTCCCACCCGCTTTTGAAGTGGGACCGGTTATCACGAGTCCATCAAGGAGAGAACCATCATGTCGATTGACGCCAATCTGAAACTCGCCGGTGTTGAAGGCGAATCCACCCACAAGGACCACAAGGGCGAGATCGACCTGCTCGCATGGTCGTGGGACGCTCGCCAGGAAAGCACCGCTGCTGCCGGCGGCGGCTCGGGCAAGGGCAAGGGCATCCCGGGCCAGCTGGTGTTCGCGCACTACTACGACAAGGCTTCCCCGGTGCTGGCCAAGGCCTGCGCCAGCGGCAAGCACTTCGACAGCGCCGTCATCACCTGCCGCAAGGCCGGTGAAGGCCAGCAGGACTTCCTGAAGATCACCCTGAAGCAAGTTCTGGTGACCTCGGTGTCGCCGTCGGCCAGCGCCGGTGGTGACATCTCGGAAAGCGTGGCCCTGAGCTACGCCGACATCGAGTTCGAGTACAAGGCTCAGAACGAGAAGGGCGCCCTGGGCGGTGCTGTGAAGTTCGGCTGGAACGTCGCGACCACCGAAACCCGTTGATCCGCGCCTCGTTGCGCTGACCAGCAACGGGCCACTGCGGTGGCCCGTGTCTCATGGAGCTTCACATGTCTCTCTCGAACAGCGGCGGCAGCGCCGACATGTACCTGGACCTGACCCTCAAGCGCGCGGGCAAGGTCAAAGGCGAATCCGTCTCGCCGGGTCACCAGAACGACATCACCGTCTCCGGCTTCGCCTGGGGCGTGGGTGCGGGCGGCGATGCGGTGGCAGGCCAGAGCACCGGCCGTCGCAGCTACCGTCAGCTCACCATCACCAAGCAGCTCGACAGCGCCAGCACGGCCCTGATGAGCGCGGTGGCGACCAATGACGAAGTGCGCAGCGCCAAACTGAGCCTGCGCAAGGCCGGCGGCGAGCAGCAGGATTTCTTCAGCATCACGCTGGAAAAGGCCCGCGTCGCGACCTACGACATCGATGTGGATCACGAGGGTCAGCCCGTGGAACGCATCACCCTGAGTTTCCAGAAGGTGGCGGTGGAATACCGCAACCAGAGCGCCACCGGCCAGATGGGCGGCACCTGCACCTTCACCGACGACCTCACCTGAGGCCGCAGAAAGTTTTCTCATGAGCGCAGTGCAAGACCTGATCGCCGCCGGTAAGCCGGCCGACGCCCTGGCCGCGGTGCAGCAGCTGGTGCGCCAGCAGCCGGCGGACGCCAAGTTGCGGGTGCTGCTGTTCCAGCTGCTGGCGGTGAACGGCCAGTGGGCCCGGGCCGCTGCCCAGCTGGAAGTCTGCGGCGAACTGGACGCGGCCACCCTGGCCATGGTGAACACCTACCGCGAAGCGCTCAAGTGCGAGCTGGTGCGCGAGGCGGTGTTCGACGGCAAGACCACACCGCTGGTGATGGGCGAGCCCGCCGAATGGGTGGCCTCGATGGTGCAGGCGCTCAAACTGGATGCCGACGGCGACCATGGCGCGGCCCGGCGCATGCGGGCGCAGGCGCTGGAGCAGGCGCCGGCCACGCCCGGCACGATCGACGGCCAGGCCTTCGAATGGATCTGCGACGGCGATTCGCGACTGGGTCCGATCCTGGAAGCCATCATCAACGGGCGCTACTGCTGGGTGCCGCTGTCGGCGCTGGCCAAGATCCAGATCGAGGCGCCGGAGGACCTGCGCGACCTCGTCTGGGCCCCGGCCTTCCTTGAATTCCCGAACGGCGGGGGCTCGGTGGCGCTGATTCCGACGCGCTATCCCGGCACCCACACCAGCGCGGATCCGCGTGCGGTGATGTCCCGCCTGACCGAATGGCAGCCGCTGGGCGGCACGGGCGACGCTGCCGATGGCGCCAGCGACCAATACGCCGGCATCGGCCAGCGAGTGCTGATGACCGACGTGGCCGAAGCCGGTCTGCTGGATGCCCGTCTGATCGAATTCGGCGCCACGCCCGCATGAACCAGCAGCCCACCCGCGACCGCCTGCAGCCGGCCCTCCTGGACCGGCTGACGGACGACGACCCGACCAGCCGTGTCGAGGCCGAGGAGCGTCGCATGATGTCCAAGTCGCAGCTGCGCCAGGCGGTGCTGCGCGACCTGGGCTGGCTGTTCAATGCGGTACAGCCGGTGGGCAAGGCCCTGGAGCCGCATCCGCAGGTGGCGGCGAGCGTGCTGAACTTTGGCCTGCCGGCGCTCTCGGGTCAGCTGGCGTCCAAGGTCGACGTCAGCCATGTGGAGCGCGCCATCCGGCAGGCCATTCTCCGATTTGAACCCCGTATTCTGGAAAGCACGCTCGAAGTGCGCGCCCTGGAGGCCGACAGCGTGCTGGACACCCACAACGTGATCGAATTCGAAATCCGCGGCCATCTGTGGTCGCAGCCGGTGCCCCTGGAAATTCTGCTGCGCACGCAGATGGACCTGGAAGCCGGTCAGGTGCAGGTGCGGGAGGCCTGAGCATGGACCCGCGCCTGCTTCGCCTCTACAACGACGAACTGACCCACCTGCGGGAAGTGGGCGGCGAATTCGCCCGCGAGTTTCCCAAGATCGCCGGCCGCCTGGGCATGGAAGGCACGGAGGTCGCCGACCCGTATGTGGAGCGGCTGCTGGAAGGCTTTGCCTTCCTGTCGGCGCGGGTGCAGCTCAAGCTCGATGCCGAGCATCCGCGCCTGATCTCGCATCTGCTCGAATCGATTTATCCCAATTTTCTCGCGCCGGTGCCATCGATGATGGTGGCGCGTTTCTCGGTCGACATCACCGACCCCAACCTGGGCAAGGGCTATCCGGTGCCGCGCAACAGCGTGCTGCAATCGGGCCTGCCGCGCGGCCAGGACACCCGCTGCGAGTTCCGCACCGCTCATGACGTCATGCTCTGGCCCATCGAGCTGGTGCAGGCGCAATACTTCACCCATGCGCCGGACCTGCCGATGAACCGGCTGCCCGGCGCAGCCGGTTATCGCGGCGGGCTGCGTCTGCGCATCCGCAGCGGCGGGGGCATTCCGCTGCGCCAGTTGCGGATGGACCGGCTGCAGCTCTACATCAGCGCGCCCGATGATGTCGCCTTCCGTCTGCATGAGCTGGTGCTGGGCGCATCGGTCGGCAGCTTCGTCACCGGCGCCGGGGTGGACGGCCTGACGGCCGGCGCGCAGTGGCGGGATGGCACCAGCATCACCCCGGTCGGCTACGAGCCGAATGAGGCGCTGCTGCCGGATACGCACCGCAATTTCTCCGGCTGCCGCCTGATCCAGGAAGCAGCCGCCATGCCGCGGCGCTTCCTGTTCTTCGACATCCAGGATCTGGCCGACCGGCTGGCCCGCGTGGATGGGCAGGAGGCCGACCTCGTCATCTTCTTCAGCCGCCCGGATGCGGGGCTGGAAGCGCTGGTCGACGTGAACAGCCTGGCGCTGCACTGCACCCCGGCGATCAACCTGTTCCCCAAGCGGCTGGACCGCATCCAGCTGGGCCCGGGCAGCTGGGAATATCACGTCGTCCCGGACCGCACGCGGCCGATGGACTTCGAGGTGCACAGCCTGCAATCGGTGATTGGCTACGGCGCGGGGCAGGTCGGTCAGCAGACCTTCCGGCCGCTCTACGCCACCTATCACGAGCCCGCCGGTGAGGGCGCCGGCTACTACACCGCCCGGCGCGAGCCGCGGCTGCTGTCCTCGCGTCAGAAGGAGCAGGGGCCTCGCACCGGCTACATCGGCGAGGAGATGTTCCTGTCGCTGGTGGATCCCAAGCATGCACCGTATCGCGAAGACATCCGCCAGTTGTCGGTCTCGGCCCTGGTGAGCAATCGCGACCTGCCGACGCTGCTGCCGCACAACGGCAGCGCCAGCGCAACGCCCGGCGCGTGGCGACTGGATGCGGCCGGTCCGGTGCTGCGGGTCGATGCGATGCATGGCCCGACGCGACCGGTGAGCCGCCTCCCGGTCGGTGACGCCGGCTGGAGCCTGGTGGGCCTCCTGACCATGCAGCAACTGCCGTTTGCCGACGAGACCCCGTCGCAGGCGGCATCGACGCTGCGCCGATTGCTGGCGCTCTATGGGCCGCCGGGGGATCCGTCCTGGCAACGTCTGGTGGATGGCGTGCGGCATGTGACGGTGAAGTCGGTGGTGCGGCGGCTGCCCTTCACCGGCCCGCTGAGCCACGGCTGCGGCGCCGAGATCGATCTGGAACTGGACGAACTGGCATTCCAGGGACACAGCGCCTTCCTCTTCGGCAGCGTGCTGGAGTACTACTTCGCGCGGTACGCGGCCATCAACAGCTTCACCCAGTTGCGCCTGCGCTCGATGCAGCGGGGCGAGCTGCGCCGCTGGCCGGTGCGCCTGGGCGGTGAGTTGCTGCACGAACCCGGCGGGAGCCTCGTGTGAGCGACACCGCTTTCGAGGCTTTCCTGGACGACGTGAGGGAGGGCGCCACGCCGGCTTCCGAGCATGCGGCGGCGCTGCAGGCGCTGTTTGCCGATGTGGAGAAACGGCCCTGGTCGCACGACTTCTTTGCGCTGCTGCGGCGCATCGAGGGCTTGTCGCCGCACCTGCCGCGGCTCGGGCGTGCCGCCCGACCGAGCCTGGAGCCGATCCGTCTGGGCGAAGAGGCGGAGCTGGATTTCGCTCCGGCCGCGCTGGCCAAACTGGAACCCACTGGCGCCGGCGTGCCGCGTCTGGGCGTGCGCTTCTTCGGCCTGCTCGGTCCGCAAGGGCCGCTGCCGCTGCATCTGACGGAATACGCCCGCGAACGCCAGTACCAGCGCAATGATCCGACGCTGGCGCGCTTCCTCGACATCTTTCACCACCGGCTGCTGACCCTGTTCTACCGCGCCTGGGCGCAGTCCCAGCCTGCGGTGCAGCACGATCGGCCGCTGGCCGACCGCTATGCGGCCTGGCTCGGGGCCGCCACCGGCCTGCCCGCTGGCTGGCAGCCCAAGGATTCGCTGCCGCAGACGGCCCGCCTCTTCAATGCCGGCCTGATGGGCTCACGCAGCCGCCATCCGGAAGGCCTGGCCAAGATCTTGTCGCAGCACTTCCAGGTGGCGGTGCGCATCGAGGCCCATGTGCCGCAATGGCTGCCGCTGGAAACGGACGAACGCACCCGGCTGGGCTTTGCCCGCAACCGGCGTGAACGCATCGGCGTGCCGCCCGCGGCGCTGGGGCGCAGCACCACCATCGGCAGCAAGACCTGGGACCGGCAGTACCGCTTCCGCGTCGTCATCGGCCCGCTGACACGGGCCCAGTACGAACGCTTCCTGCCGGATGGCAGCGCCTGGCGTCCCCTGAATGACTGGATCCGCCAGTACGTGGGCCACAGCCTGCGCTGGGAGATCCAGCCGGTGCTGGAACGTCAGGCCGTGCCGCAGGCCACCCTCGGCCATCAATTGCGCCTGGGCTACACCAGCTGGGCGGGCCGCATCGGCCGCGCCATGCCGGATCAAGACCGCGGCGATCTGCGACTGCGCCCCTGGTCGGTCGCGCTGGGCCACGCCGGCCGCCGCACCGACACCACAACAATGCGACCCCCACAGGGAGAGACCTCATGAGCGAAATTTCTCGCACCAGCCTGTTCGGCAAACTGAATCCGCTGGCCTACAAGGCCATTGAAGGCGCGACCGTCTTCTGCAAGCTGCGCGGCAATCCCTTCGTGGAGCTGCAGCACTGGATCTATCAGATCCTCAACACGCCGGACTCCGATCTGCATCGCATCATCAAGCACTATCAGCTGGATGCAGCGCAGCTCTCGGCGGACCTGATGGCCTCACTGGACCGGCTGCCGCGCGGTGCGTCGTCGGTGACCGACCTGTCGAGCTGGGTGGAGAACGCGGTGGAGCGCGGGTGGGTGTATGGCTCTCTGCTGTATGGCGACGGTCAGGTCCGCACCGGGCACCTGGTGGTGGGGCTGCTCAAGACGCCGTCGATGCGCAATGCGCTGCTGTCCCTGTCTCGCCAGTTCGAACGCATTCCGGTGGAAGACCTGAGCGAGAACTTCGCCAAGATCCTGGAAGGATCGCCGGAGCAGGCCATGCGCGCGGCCGAGCCCGGCGCGGCGCCTGGTGACGCCAGCGGTGCCATCGCCCCCGCGGCCCTGGGCAAGCAGGAGGCGCTCAAGCGCTTTGCGGTCGATCTGACCGAACGGGCCCGCCAGGGCGAGATCGACCCGGTGGCTGGTCGTGATGAAGAGATCCGCCAGATCGTCGACATCCTGATGCGCCGTCGCCAGAACAACCCGATCCTCACCGGCGAGGCGGGTGTCGGCAAGACGGCGGTAGTGGAAGGCTTCGCGCTGCGTCTGGCGCAGGGCGACGTGCCGCCGCAGCTCAAGGACGTGTCGCTCTACATGCTGGACATCGGCCTCTTGCAGGCCGGCGCCAGCATGAAGGGTGAATTCGAGAATCGCCTGCGGGCGGTGATCGACGAGGTGCAGGCCTCGCCCAAGCCAATCATCCTGTTCATCGACGAAGCGCACACGCTAATCGGTGCGGGCGGCGCGGCCGGGACCGGCGACGCGGCCAACCTGCTCAAGCCCGCCTTGGCGCGCGGCAAGCTGCGCACGATTGCCGCCACCACCTGGGCCGAATACAAGAAGCACATCGAGAAGGACCCGGCACTGACCCGCCGCTTCCAGGTGGTGCAGGTGCCGGAGCCGGACGAAGCCAAGGCGGTGCTGATGCTGCGCGGCGTGGCGTCGGTGCTGGAAAAGCATCACCGGGTGGCGCTGCTGGACGAGGGCATTGAAGCGGCGGTGCGGCTCTCCCACCGCTACATCCCGGCGCGTCAGCTGCCGGACAAGGCCGTCAGCCTGCTGGACACCGCCTGCGCCCGCGTCGCGGTGAGCCAGCACGCCACGCCAGCAGAGCTGGAAGACACGCTGCGCCGCATCCAGGCCTTGGAGGTAGAGCAGGAGATCATCCAGCGCGAAGCTGCCATCGGCATGGACGTGACCGAGCGTCGTGACCGCGTCGCTGCGGAACTGGATCAGGCGCAGACCCGCCGCACCGAGCTGGAGGCCCGCCACGCCCGCGAAAAGGGCCTGGTGGACCGGGTGCTGGAACTGCATGCGCTGCTACGCAAGGAAGGCGAAGACGCTCCCGCCGAGGCGGAGCGGGAGAAGCTGCTGGCCGAATTGAAGACGCTGCGCGCCGAACTCTCGGAGCTGCAGGGCGATGCGCCGCTGATCCTGCCGACCGTGGACGAGCAGGCCGTGGCCAGCGTGGTGCAGGACTGGACCGGCATCCCCGTCGGCCGCATGGTGCGCAATGAACTGCAGGCGGTGCTGCAACTGGCGGACACGCTGAACCAGCGGGTGATCGGTCAGCGCCATGCGCTGGAGATGATCGCCAAGCGGATTGAAGTCAGCCGGGCCCGTCTGGACAATCCCAACAAACCGATCGGTGTGTTCCTGCTGGCCGGCACCTCGGGCGTCGGCAAGACCGAGACCGCGCTGGCCCTGGCCGAGGCGCTGTATGGCGGTGAGCAGAATGTCATCACCATCAACATGAGCGAGTTCCAGGAGGCGCATACCGTCTCCACGCTGAAGGGTTCGCCCCCGGGCTATGTGGGCTACGGCGAAGGCGGTGTGCTGACCGAGGCGGTGCGCCGTCGTCCCTACAGCGTGGTGCTGCTGGATGAGGTGGAAAAGGCCCATCCGGACGTGCATGAGCTGTTCTTCCAGGTCTTCGATAAGGGCTGGATGGAAGACGGGGAAGGGCGCTATATCGACTTCAAGAACACCATCATCCTGCTGACCAGCAATGCGGGCAGCGACCTGATCATGAAGCTCTGCGCCGATCCGGAGCTGATGCCGGAACCGGACGGCATTGCCAAGGCGCTGCGTGAGCCGCTGCTGAAGGTGTTCCCGGCGGCGCTGCTGGGGCGGCTGGTGACGATTCCGTACTACCCGTTGAATGAAGAGATGCTGGGACAGATCATCCGTCTGCAGCTGGGCCGCATTCAGCGCCGGGTCTCGGAGAACCTGGGCGTGCCGTTCAGCTATGGCGAAGAGGTGGTGAAGCTGGTGATCAGCCGCTGCAATGAAGTGGAGAGCGGCGGACGGGTCATCGACGCGATCCTCACCAACACCGTGCTGCCGCGCATCAGCCGGGAATACCTGACGCGTCTGACGCAGGGCCACAGCATTGAGAAGGTGGCCTTGACGGTGAAGGACGGGGACTTCGAGTACGGGTTTGATTGAAGGGCATCGTCCTGCAATCCGCGTCCTGCGGTCCGACGGCCATGAAGTCCCTCCTTGCATCTTGTGCGGCCATGGGGTGCCTGGCCTGGGTGAGCGTTCCAGCGCAAGCCGCTGGAGCCGCCGCCGATTCATTGGCAGGAGTTGCGGCCCCGTCTGGCGACCGTGGCCTCTGCAAGGCGGATGAGACGGTCTACTTCGCCTGTCCGGCGACGAAATCGCGCTGGATCAGTCTTTGCGGGGCACCCGGGGCCCTGCAGTATCGATTCGGTCGGACGACCAAGGTGGAGCTGACGTTTCCCGACCGGGCTTCCGACGGACCGAGCCATTTCCGTTACGCCGACTATTTCCGGGCGCAGGTGACCCGCGTGGAAGTGAGCTTCGAACGGGACGGGGCGGGTTATGCCGTCTACGAGTATCAGGAAGGGGATCAACGCTCCGCCGGGGTGCGGGTCACCACGCAGGACGGCAGGGAAGTCGATGTGGCTTGCCAGGGACCTGTCCATAGCCAGCTGGGCAAGCTGAAGTCGACCATTCCCTGTGACCAGGAGAGCGCGCTGACCGGCGGGCAATGCGGCCGCTGACGTAGGCGCGCCATCACAACGGGTTGCCGCGAGGGGCATTGAGCACGTGCGCGCGGTGGCCGGACCTTCGGCAGCGAGTGACTTTCGGCCAAGGGCATGGAGGCGCTGTTCCTTAGACTGCGGTTTGCTTCAGTGTTCAGTTCAGTCATGTCGCAGTCGTCCTCTCCACCCAACGCGCATGCGTCGGGATCGTCCACGCCCGATTCCTCTGCTCCTTGGGTCATCACCATTCCCCTGGGCGTGACCAACACGGAAACAGCCGTCGTCCTCCTGCATGAGGGCAAGGCCCAGGTGCCAGCCGAAGGCCTGAGCAAATGCCGCGCCTTTGTGCCCGATGGGAAGGGCGGCTGGTACGCGCCGGCCAAGGCTGCCAACGGACGATGGGGCTACATCAATGCCGACGCCACCTGGCGGCTTCCGCCGACGCTGGAGGATGTCCGCGGCTTCTCCGACGATGGCTTTGCCCGATTCCGTCAGGGAGGCCAGTGGGGCTTCCTGGATCGTAATCTGCGAGTGGTGATCGAGGCCAAATACGAAGGCGTCCTGCCGATGTATGAGGGTTTGACCGCGATTGAGGAGGCCAACGGGAAGTGGCGCCTCATGGACGCTCAGGAGCGGTTCATCGGTGAATCCCGCTTTGCCCGTCCCTCGCAGTTCGATGCCAGCGGGCTGGCACGCGCCTGGAAGCTGAGTAGCGGGCGCGGCCAAGACTTCTGTGGTTTCATCAACCGACAGGGCGAGTGGGTGATTCCCCCGACGCTGACCTCCGCAGGATGGTTCGGTGACTACGATGTGACCGACGCTCAGCGAGATGGGAATCTCTGGGGCCTCATCAACACACGAGGCGAATGGGTCGTTGAGCCTGCCTTTCGATCCATTGAGAGCTTCCATGAAGGGGTGGCGCGAACGGGCGCCAGCAACTACTCCGATGGTTACGGCCTCATCAACACGCGGGGAGAGCTGCTGCTTGAAAAGAAGCGCCACCTGTCCGACGCCATGCGCTGTGGCTGGATCTCCGCGGACGACTGGGGAATTCCGTTCATCAACCAACAGGGTGAACAACTGAAGACGACCGACCTGTGCTACAGCGAGGGCTTCAGGACCAGCCTCGGTGCCGCAGTGTCATTGAAATCCTTCAAGCCGGGAGGGCGCCATGAATGGGGGCTGCTGAAGCCCACCGGGGAATTTCATCCCTTCCCCGCGGATCTGGTTCAGCCGCTGCTGAACCGCATCAACGTCATGGGCGAGGCCACGTTCGAGGACGTTCCGCTCCTGCGGTTCCTGACCGATCGGGGCGAAATCGCCTGGGTCAATCTTGATCAGCAGATCGTCTGCCGCGCCCGTTATGAAGGCGGTCGTGTGGCGCTGTACAGCGAACAGGGTGAGCGGCTCTGGCAGAGCGGCCTTCAGGCCAATCCCGGCGACTGCAGGGCGCCCGAACTCCTCTTCCAGTCCACCCCCGAGCAGCACCTCGACCCGCAGATGTCCAGCACCAGTGACATTCTGCCCCTGGTGGATCGGATGGTCGGCAGCGCGGAAAAGCGCCTGCACGAACTGGCCCGCGGCGAGATGCCGCTCGTGGACGATGAAACCTTGAGCTACCCGGTGGAGGCGGAAGGGGACCACGACTATGAGGAAGAAGTCGACTGGACCGAGCTGGGCCAGAACGAGCTGGACCGTCGGCACTGCGGCATCCTTCGACGCGTGGCCCGAGCGTTTCTCGATGAGATCGCCGTGGGCGCCTATGGATTTCCGTACAAGGATCGAGAGCATGCGGTCGGCGTTCTGCGGGACCGGATGCTGGCGCTGCTGACGGAGCGTTTCGGACCCGCCCGGCCGGACCCTGCATGGGCGTTCCCCGACATCCGGCTGGATGAGAAGACGCACGCCTGGGTGGTGACGCTCCAGCAGCCCCTCCCGGGGATGGCCGACGGCCCCTCAGAGACTCGCCAGCTGTGGGTGGGACTGATCGAACACCTGGCCTCCAGTGACGGCGATATGTCGTGGGAGCTCTGGATGATGGTGGCCCCGAGCCGCCACACCTTGCAGGCGGCGCAGGCAGCACGCAAGGCCGTGAAGGGCACCGACGCCTGAGCGACGGTGTGCTCCAATCCGCAGCATGAACCCGGAACTCTTCCCCCATCTGCTTGGCCTGACCAACCTGGACGAGGCGCTTCACCAAGCGGTGGCCGCACACGCCCACGGTGACGCCGCCCTGACGCCGACGCGCATCCAGAAACTCAAGTCCGACTTCCTGATGCTGACCGAGCTTGGCGTCGTGTTCTCGTTCTCCAGTCGCGAGGCGTTCCAGCGCGAGTACGGCGCCCCCCGAGGCGAGGGCCCGCGGGTGCTCAGCGGCATCTTCTACTACCCCCAGGGCAGCGAAGAAGTGGAGCCGTACGAGGGCATCGCGCCGCTGGGGGAGGGGACGGTGGAGACCCGCGAAGAGGCCCTGGCCGTCTATGGTGAGCCGGAAGCCTCGGACGGCGAGGACGATGCGGTGGAATGGGAGCAGTGGATCCTGGCGGCTGCGGAGCCGGGGGCCGTGTCGGCGGTGCCGGCCGTGGAACTCTCTGCGGATTACGACGAGGACGGCGACGTGCTGTGCCTGACTGCGGCATTGCCCATGCAGTGAGAGGTCCGCGGGACGGGTGGATCGCCCGGCGATCTCCGTCCCTGATTCAGGGCGCCATGACTTTGGTCGCTTTCGCGCCGCTCCCGGGAGGGTTAGTGTCCGCAGATCGCCCACCCTGGATCTGCCATGGCCGTCCCCTTCCGACTGAAGACCCCGCTGTCCGATGACTTGCTGCGGCTCCACCGCTGTGTCGCTCGGGAGCAGCTGAGCGAGCTGGGCGACACGGTCCTGACCGTGCTCAGCGAGCAGAAGGACGTCCACGCCGGGGATCTTCTGGGCAAGACGGTGCAGGTCACCATCGCCCAGCGGGATGACGCGCCCCGTCATCTGTCCGGCTTCGTCACCCGCTTCGCCTTGCGCGGTTTCGAGGGCCGTTTCGCGGTCTACGAGATGACGCTGCGGCCCTGGCTCTGGCTGCTGACCCGCACGGCCGACTGCCGCATCTTCCAGGAACTGACGGTGCCGGACATCGTCAAGGCCGTCTTTGATGACCACCCGGTCGCGAAGTTCGAATTCCAGCTGAATCGCCCGTATCGGACCTGGAACTACTGCGTGCAGTACCGGGAGACCGATTACAACTTCGTGGCCCGGCTGCTGGAGCATGAAGGCATCTACTGGTACTTCACCCACGACGAGAGCGGCCACAAGCTGGTGCTGACCGATTCGGCCACCGCGCATGACTGCGCGCCCAATTGCGAGATGCTGCCGTTTTATGGCGGCAACTCCCAGTCGCCGCCCGCGCAGGAATATGTGGACCACTGGAGCGCCGTGCGGAGCATGACCCCGGGCAAGGTCGTCATCACCGACTTCGATTTCGAGCGGCCGTCCGGCGCGCTGGAAACCAGCCAGACCCGTT
The DNA here is from genome assembly GCA_966211495.1 of uncultured Roseateles sp. GTDB lineage: Bacteria > Pseudomonadota > Gammaproteobacteria > Burkholderiales > Burkholderiaceae_C > Roseateles. The sequence goes on from CBIHOT010000011.1 coordinate 112,734, forward strand.
CCCGCGACTACGACCTCTCCGACAGCGAGATCTTCGACTTTCCCGGTGGCTACCTCCAGTCGTCCGACGGGTCGCAGTATGCGGAGGACCGTTTGGACGAATTGCAGGCTTCGCATGCGTATTTCGAAGCCAGCTGCAATGCGCAGGGCGTGTGCACCGGCCACCGCCTGTCGCTCACCCGGCATCCGCGCGAAGATCAGAATGCCGACTACCTGATCACCGGCACCACGCTGCTGCTGCAGCAGGCCACCAGCGAATCGGGCTCCGGTGAATCGTCGCTGAGCTGCAGCTTCACCGCCATCCCGGCGCAGCAGCAGTTCCGCCCTCCGCGCCGCACGCCCAAACCGGCGGCGCCCGGGCCGCAGACCGCCATCGTGACCGGGCCGTCGGGCGAGGAGATCTTCACCGACAGATACGGCCGGGTGAAGGTGCAGTTCCACTGGGACCGGCGCGGCCAGCGCAATGAAAAAAGCTCCTGCTGGATCCGTGTGTCCCAGCCCTGGGCCGGCAAGGGCTGGGGCGGCATCTCCATTCCGCGCATCGGGCAGGAAGTGGTGGTCGACTTCGTGGAAGGGGATCCCGACCAGCCCCTCATCACCGGCCGGGTCTACAACGGCGAGCAGATGCCGCCCTTTGACCTGCCAGCGGGCGGCGTGGTGAGCGGCATCAAGTCCAAGAGCCACAAGGCCACCGGCTACAACGAGTTCTCGATGGACGACACCGCCGGCAAGGAAATGATCACGGTGCATGGCCAGTTCGACATGCAGTCCACCATCGAACATGACCAGACGCTGGTGGTGCACAACAACCGCACCGACACCATCGATGTGGACGACACCGAATCGGTGGGCAACAACCAGAAGCAGACCGTCGGCAAGAACCAGTCGATCAGCATCGGCGTGAATCAGGACATGGCGGTGGGATCGAACCGGACGGTGACGGTCGGCGCCAACGAGTCGCTGACCGTGGGCGGCAACCAGAAGGAAGATGTGGTCGGCACCCATACGCTCAGCGTCGGGGGCGCGGACAGTCAGAGTTTCGGTTCCACCCAGACCGTCACCGTGTCACTGGCCAAGGCTGAGACGATTGGTGCGGCCTATGCCCTGACGGTCGGCGCGGCCATGAATCACCTGGTGGGTGCGGCGCTGATGCAGGAAGTCGGGGGCGCGAAGATCGTCGGTGTGGGCGGCTTGAGCAGCGAAACCATCGGCGTCAGCAAGTCCGTCAGCGCCGGCACCAACATCTCCCACAGCGCGGGCGCCAACATGAGCCGCAGCGCCGGGGCCAAGTATTCGGTGACGTCGGGCGCCGCGATGGCGTTTCAGGCCGGCGCCAACTACACCGTGAGTTCGGACGCCAGCGCCGTCATCAACGCCAAGGACCAGCTGGTGCTGAAATGCGGCTCAGCCTCGCTGACCCTCAAGAGCAATGGCGACATCCAGCTCAAGGGTGCCGACATCACCGTCATCGGCAGTGGCAAGGTCAATGTCAAGGCCAGCAGTGACATCACGCTCAAGGGATCGAAGGTCAATCAGAACTGATCAGACAAGGCCGCACCCGCGGCGCCGTGAAGAAATACCGCGCAGCCCGTCACCCGCGCGACACCACTGGAAACGTGTGCACGTGACCAAAGGTAAGCCATCGTGACCTGTCGTGGTGCCGGGTAAGGCCCGGTCAGCGTTCGTTGTTACAAAGCCGCAAGACGATCTGGAATGCCCAGATGACTTTGGTTCATTGCTTTGGCACAGAGAGACAATGACCATACGCATGAGGCGGCGCTTGGCCGCGGCGAGGCGTTTTGATGTCACGATCTGAAGCTTATCCACGGCCCGACAAGGGCAACGACCCGGCGGTCCCGGACGATCCGATGATGGATCCGGACGCGACCCGGATCACCACGGCTGCGATGCCGCTGGACCGCATGCCGCCCATCACCGCGGCCAATCGTGTCACGCCTCATGCGGAGTCTTCCTCCACCCCTGATTCCGGCACGGCGGGCTCGCCAATGGCCGACCCGCTGCCTGTGACGACGTCCTCCAATTCCTCCCCAGCCTCCGCGGACGCCGCAACCCGCCTCGATCTGACGCCTGGCGAGGCGCTGCCGGACAGCGCCGCGAGCGACGACGCCACGGTGCTGGTGCCGGGCGCGACCTTCAAGGCGATGGCTGCCGCCGCGGCGGCTGCCCGCACGGGTGCCGCTGCTTCGCAGGGCGGGGCGCCGACGGGCGCTCAGCCGGGCCAGCCGTCTGCCTCCGCGCCGGTGCAGCCGGTCGCTGCGCCGGTGCAGCCTGCTGCCGCGCCGATGGGGTCTGCAGTCAACCCAGCAGCCACGGCTGCCGCCGCGACGCATGCACCCGCGCCTGCGGCTGCAGCCACGAGCACCACGCCTGCGCCGACCGCAGCCCCGGTGGCAGCCCCGGTTGCAGCCCCAATGGCAGCTCCGGTGGCGGCTCCCATCGCTGCGGCCGCCCCCGTGGCGCCGCCCGCGGCCTCTGCGCCGCCCGCGCCGGTGCCGCCGCCAGCCAAACCCGTCACCCGTCGTTTCCAGTCGCCGATCATCAATGAGCCGGCGGACGATGATGACGACGACTCCGAATTCGCCGCCACCCACTTCGATCCGTCGCTGCAAGCCGAAGCCGAAGCCGCCTTCCGCGCGGCCACGCTGCCTGGCGGTCCGCTGACCCCTCCGGTGCCGGTCGCCCGCAGCGGCGCCCCGAGTCCGCAGGCCGACATGCCGGTCCGTCAGGTCGGCCGCTACGAGATCCGTGAACGCCTGGGCCGCGGCGGCATGGCCAGCGTGTTCAAGGCGCACGATCCCGGCATCGGCCGTGACGTGGCCATCAAGTTCCTGCATGCCTCGTTGTGCGAGGACGAGGAATACCGCGCGCGTTTCCTGCGCGAAGCCCGCGCCTCCGGCGGCCTGTCGCATCCCAACATCGTCACGGTGCACGATGTGGGCGAGATCGACGGTCGTCCCTACATGGCCATGGAGCTGCTGGACGGCGAATCGCTGGCCGATGTGCTCGAACCCGGCAAGCCGCTGCCGATCCGCGACGTGGTGGTGATGAGCATCCAGCTGGCACGCGCCCTGGACTATTCGCACAAGCGCGGCATCGTCCACCGGGACATCAAGCCGGGCAACATCGCCCGCTCCAAGGGCACGCTGGACATCAAGGTGATGGACTTCGGCATTGCCCACATGGAGTCCACCAAGGGGGAGCAGCGCACCCGTGTGGGCGATGTGCTGGGCACGCCGCAATACATGTCGCCGGAGCAGATCAACGGCGAGAAGATCGACGGACGGGCAGACCTGTTCTCGGTCGGCATCGTCATGTACCAGATGCTCACCGGCCAGCGTCCGTTCACCGGCGACAGCGTGGTGAACCTGGCGCTGAAGATCGCCAAGGAAGAGCCGACGCCGCTGAACAAGCTGCGTCCGAACATTCCTGCCTCGCTGCGCCGGGTGGTGGACCGGTGCCTGGCCAAGGCGCCGGACGACCGCTTCCCCAGCGGCGCCGAGCTGGCCGACGCGCTGACCCGCGTGCTGGCGGAGATCGACGAGGAATCCCAGGCGGTCGACCGTCCGCGCATCATTCCGCTGCGGGTGAAGTGGACGGCCATGATGGCCGGCATCGTTGCCATCGTGATGGCCATCACCTGCACCATCATCCTGGACCGTCAGTACGGCGCCATGATGCAGCAGGTGGCCGATTCCGGTGCCGCACTGAGCCGCTTCATCGCCGTGCAGAACGCGACGCCGGCGCTGGCCGAAGACTGGGTGACGGTCGACGTGCTGCTGGCGGAAATGATGAAGACGCGAGACTTCCAAAGTCTCACGCTGTCCGACAAGGACAACATCGTGCGCGCCTCCAGCAATGCGGAGACGGTCGGCAAGGCCTACCAGACGCCCACCGGCGAGGTGCTCGGCGAACTCGGCGGCGTCAAGCGCACGCGCTACATGGTGGGTCGTGAACCGGTGCTCGGCTTCGAGACTGCCATCACCTACAACGACAAGGTGGTGGGTCACGTGGCCCTGGGCCTGCCGGAGCGTCCGCTGGAGAGCGTGGCGCGACTGTCCCGCACCCTGATGGCCATTCTGGCCCTGGTGACGGTGCTGGCGGTGGCCATTGCGATGTATGTGGTGGGCAACTGGTTCTCGCGTCCGATCAAGCTGATGAACGAGGCGCTGGGAGAAATCGCCCGGGGCCGTTATGGCTTCCGCATCCGCGAACAGCGCAAGGACGAATTCGGTCTGCTGTATGCCGCTTTCGACCAGATGGCCCAGGCGCTGCAGGACCGTCAGGCACTGACGGCCGGCCAGAGCAAGCCCGAGACCATCCGCACCACGGCCGCGCTGGCCGCGGCGGCGGCCAAGAACAAGTCGCCTTCCAACAGTCGCCAACGCTGAACACCGCCGCAATGAAACTGACCTCCCTGCAGGGTGCATGCGCGGCGGTGGTTCTTGTGCTGTGTGGATGCACGTCCACACCGCCGGCCCAGCCGCCCGTGACCCCCAGCACGCCGGACCAGCCCACGCTGTCCGGCCAGGTGCTGGCCCGCAACGACCGATTGATGATCTATGTGCCCGCCAGCGGTGATTCGCTGCGGGGTCTGGCTGCCCGACTGCTGGGCGGTGAAGACAACGACTGGCAGATCAGCGACGCCAATGGCGGCCTGACCCGGCTGGAAGCCGGCCAGCCGATCGTGGTGCCGCTCAAGCCGCAAAACCCGCTCGGGGTGTGGCCCGGCAACTATCAGACGGTGCCGGTGCTGTGTTATCACCGCATTGGCACGGTGGGCGGCAAGATGGCGGTCTCTCCCGCCAACTTCAGCGCCCAGATGGAATGGCTGGTGAAGAACAACTACCGGGTGCTGCGGCTGGGTCAACTCGGCCCGTACCTGGAGGGCAAGCAGCCGCTGCCGGCCAAGTCGGTGGTCATCACCTTCGACGATGGGTATGAGTCGGTCTACCGCCATGCGTTTCCGGTGCTCAAGAAGCTGGGACTGCCGGCCACCATGTTTGTCTACACCGACTTCCTCGGTGCGGGTGACGCGCTGACCTGGCCGCAGTTGCAGGAGATGTCGACGTCCGGCTTCATGGACATCCAGTCGCATTCCAAGACCCACCGCAATTTGATCGAGCGGACTGCCGGTGAGAACGACGAGCGCTATGCCCGCAACATCGAGCAGGAAGTGGTGTTCCCGCGCGACCTGCTGGAAAAGCGGCTGAACAGCCCGGTGCGGCAGTTCGCGTATCCGTATGGTGATGCGAATGAACTGGTGCTGGATCAATTGACGCGGCAGAAGTTCAATCTGGCGGTGACGGTCAATCCGGGCGGCAATGCCTTTTTTGCGCAGCCCTTGATGCTGCGCCGGACCATGATTTTTGGCGACCATGATCTGGAGGCCTTCAAGGCCCGGCTGCAGACCAGCCGCAAGATCGGAGGTGCGCCATGACCGCCGTGGCGCAGATCAAGCGGGCGGCATGGCCGCTGCTGCTGGTGGGGGCGACGCTGCTGTCCGCCTGCACCACCACCGCGCCCCTGGGGGAGCGTTCTCCGGATGCGCCGCCGCCGGTGGCGCGCGGGCCGGTGGGTGAGTTCGAGCTGGCGCAGTATCAGCGGGCGAAGGACCTGGAGCAGAAGGGCCAACTGGCGGAAGCCGCCTGGGCCTGGGAAGTGCTGACGGTCTTGCGTCCGCAGGAGCCGTCGTATCGCGAGCGGTTGATGGCGGTGCAGGGGCAGATTGACGCCGGCGTGGCCGAGCGCATGCAGAAGGCCCAGCAGGCGCAGGCCAAGGGCGATCTGGAGGGGGCCACCCAGCAGTATCTGACCGCGCTCAGCCTGCAGCCGGACAATGCCAAAGCGGCCGATGCGCTGCGCGTCATTGAGAAGGAGCGCAACCGTCGTGGCTATCTCGGCACGCCGTCGCGCATCACCTTGCGGCGTGGGGCCGAAGGCAAGCCGATGACCCCGGCGCAGGCCAAGGCTGCTGCGGCGAAGGAAGCGCGTGAAGCCAAGGAAGCGGCGGCACGTGAAGCGCGGGAGGGCAAGGAGACTGCGGCGCGGGAGGCCAGGGAAGCGAAGGAAGCGGCGCGGTTGGCGGCGAAGGATGCTTCCAAGGACGCATCAAGGGCGGAGGCGAAGGCTTCAGTGTCTGGCAGTACGGTGGACTCGACCGGAGCCAAGGCCGCGGGCAAGGAAGCTGTGAAGGCGGCGGATGCGAAGGTCGCCGCGAAGGCGGCCGGGGGCAAGGATGTTGCGGCGGAGGCGGGGAAGGAGTCCGCAGTGGCGGCGACTGCGGCTGCAGCTACCGCGAACACGGCGGCCGCCTCGAACAAGGCAGCGCGCGCCGAAGCTTCTGGTGGCAGCGACCGCAACGAGCTGGAGCACATCGCGATGCTGTCAGCGCAGGGCGAAGTGGATGAAGCGATTGCGCTGCTGGAGCGCCGCTCCGCACAGGATCGCCGCGATCCTTCCGCCCGTCGTCTGTTGGCCGACCTTTACGTCCGCAAAGCCGAGCGCGTGGCGATGACGGACCGTGCTGGCGGCATCAACTGGCTGCAGAAGTGCCTGAAGATCGACGGCAAGCATCCGCGCGCGTTGGCGTTGATGCGGCAATGGATCGACGCCTCGTCGGCGCCGGATGCTGGCGGCAAGACAGTGACCGCCGCGGGAGCGGCGACCCGAACCGTGCGCTGAGTGGGCGGCTTCCGGTTGGGTCAGCGTAGTCAGACCAGCTGTGGGCCGACCCAGAAGAGCCCGAGGATGATGAAGAGTGCGCCAAGCACCGTACCGAGGGCCCAGGGCAGCTGCCACCATCCGGTAATGCCGTGTTGAGTTCGCTGCTTGCGACTCACGAGGATCAGGGCCGTCGGCACCAGGAAAGCGGCGGAGAGCCACAGCAGTGGGACGCCGATGAATGCGAGGAAAAGCCCGGCCCCAATCGGATCCGCTCTGTACTCCCATATCGCCCAGCTGGCGCCCCACGGGAGCGCGAAGAAGAACATTCCGATCAATAGCAGTGCCCGCATGATCGAATGATCGACGAGGCGGGTGAGGGCAATGTGAAGTCTGTCGCTCGGACATGCGCGGCCGCTGTTGTCCTTCTCAGTCTGCCGCAGGCCCGCGGATCGCATGCATCATGCAGCCATAGTCCGCCAGGGACATGATGCCCAATTGGGCGCGGCGAGCCTCAATCTCCGCGAGGCGGGGGATCGTCTGCTTCTCCACTCCCCCCTGGACCCAGTTCTGCAGCGCTCCATAAGGCTGCGGATCACCGAATTTCACCGCCACACGATCACTGAGCCGCGCGAGATCAGGGCGGTTTCAAGCTTCAAGTGCAACACCTCTGACGAGGTCCAGAGTCAACATT